>DATIZQ010000136.1:0-353029 GCA_035517015.1 Candidatus Acidiferrum sp.
GACGCGCCGATCAACGCCGCAACCGCAAGAATGCCTGTAACATACGTTTGTCTCGTCATTTCCGCCTCCGTGCCCTCGAGAAGGATCTGCTTTGCGGCACAGATTGCCTCTCGCCGCAATTCTTTGCAAGCGGCCCGCCGCGCCTCATGCCTTCACAGTAATCAGCGGCCTCGCGCGGCGAAATGCGTGTTTTGTTGCGATTAGACTTTGGCACAAGGCTTTGTTTTCTATGACTTGGGCGGAATTCTAATAATGAACTGTTGCGATTAGGAGTGCAGTAGCGAACGGAACCAGGGGAGGCGAAGGAGATAGGCGCGCGGAGCGCGTTGGCCGGGGAGGCGGATAGATTAGAAATTCTTTTGTCGTTTGTTTTCATAGGTTTGAGTCCGTTTCTAATCTTCGAGGGACAGATTAGAAGCGGATCAGGAAGCGGAGGCAGGGAGACAAGGAGGCAAAGAGGCAAGGAGCCGCCCGCAGCCTTCGGCATCGCGTGCAACTGTATATTAGACATGGTGCCGGCCTAGTGTTTTCAACGAGTTACGGCGATTTCTAATCGCGGAACTGTATATTAGAACCGGATCGAAGATGCTGCCCTGACCCTTCGACGAGCTCAGGGCCAGAGGGGCAGCGCTACATTTACACCCCCGGCGAAAAGACGGGTTGTCGATCACCAACTTGCCCGCGACTTCGGTCTTCAGCTTCCTTCTCAACGTCTCCCCCCTTCCTGTACCCGATTTCGCTCAGTGCGAAAACAACCCACGGTAGCACGGAAACGAAATCTTGAACAGGTTCAAAAATTGAGTAGTACGGCTAGAACCATCTAGCGTCCGAAAACGGGGGTATCAGTGTCGGTGGACTGCGAAGCGATGGACGCGTTCGCACTTCATCAGGCAAGTGGCTTCTTCCGATCTGCAGCGCCATCTCTTAGCCACTGGAAGACTACCCACATCGCTTCCAGGTCTTCTCGGTTGTAAGCGAGTATCTCGTCCATTAGTTCGCGCCGTCTTGCGTCATCGCAGGTTTCTGTCGCCTCGATAAACGTTGCCATTGCCCGCCGACCGTCGTACTCATCTTGTTTGCGCTTGTAGCCCACATATTGCTCGATTACCTTGAGACTAAAGCTTGGTACCGGCAGGATGAGCGAAGCCTTGGTGATCGTGAACAGGTCCAGCAGATTCGCCGTCACACGAGCCGCGACGCCGCCAACGTCGCCATATCGATGGACATATTTGGCGATGTACGTCTTCTCGTAGGAAGCCCAGTGCACGAAGGGGATGTTGCCGTAGGTTTCGAGAACTTGATGGCCGTTTTGCAAGAAAGCAAGCCAGCCGTCACGGTCTCCTTCTGGTCCGAATCCTGAGACGGCGGGCGTGAATTCACTCGGCTTTTCACCAAATACTTGAACGCCCCACATATAGATTTTATCTAGCTCGTCGAGGTGCGGGGGCATTCCTTCCAAATCGAACATCACGTAGTTCGGGGCGCGCGGGATCGCGGGTGCAGCGAGGACCACCACCTCTCGCTTTTCCATCGACTCCGCAAATTGGAGTATGCGCTCAGCTTTCTTGCCGACCCGCTGTTCCTTGGAGCCAATAGGCCGCTTCAGGTCGCCTAGGCTCGAAATGTCGAACTTGTCGAGGAGTTCCGTTCGAGTTCGGATACCCATGGCGTTTAGCGTTCTCGCCAAGCTTTGGTCGACATCAGGCAGCAGGGATACGTCGCCGTTTGCCTCCGCTCGATTCCAGCAACGCTCGTTGTAGCCGCACGGGTTGCACTTCGACCATATCACAGGCTCATAGGCTTCCTTCTCCTGCTGCTCGATAGCCACCAGCTTTTGTAGCGCGGTTAGGGCTGCGACGCCGCCGTCGTAAGGAACGGGAATGATTTCTCTCATGCCATTGAAAACCTGCAACGCCCTCGGGGGAATGCCGCAACTCTTTTCGAACAGCCAGCCGTAGAGCTGCAACTGAAGGAGAATCTCAGGATGGTTCTCTTCGTCAATGCGACGGGCCATTTTGGCCTCGCGGATAATGTAGCCGTTGTCCTCACCAATGAGGAAGTCCGGCATCCCAAGAATCTCGACGTTGGTTCCCGTCAGGGCGTGCCTTGTTCTGAAAGCGGGCTGGTAAACAAGTGGGGCCCTGTCGGCGATGGCGACCAAAGTCTCTCGCAAACGCTGTTCCTCATCGAGCTGGCTTAGGTCCAACCCTCCGCCGAACGCAACCAGGTGCTCAAGCTCGTGTCGTTCGCCGAGCCTGCGCAGCACTTGTTCGTAGGCGCTGGCCTGCCGCTCCAAGTAACCTTGGTGGCGAAGCCAGACGCGCAAATCGCATGGCGTAGGCCGCCGATGGACGATCAAATCCGATGCAACTAGGCGCATTTGAGATGGCAGCATAAGATGAGCTCTGGCTCTTCGCAATGAGCCATTGTTCCTCGACTCTCCACCGGGATGACGGGGGCGGGGGAGTCGCCAAGATGGTGGCGGTACAAACTGCATTTCGGAATAAGGCGGGTGGGCTGGCCAGCGAGACGCCCTTCGGCTACGCTCAGGGCAAGCCAGCGGTACCAACTTCATTTCGGAATAAGGCGGGAGAGCCGCCAAGACGGCGGGTTTTGCAGCAGTTCTCTTAATTGACGCGGAAGTGCCGCGGCGCATTTCGTAGCGCCGGCGTCTCGCCGGCTCTTTTTATTCTTGCGGTTCCAGGACGGCCCCTTTCCAATACCAGTTTCGCAGACCTGCCTTCTCCGGATTTCGCAGGATGTAGCCGACGATTCGATGGAATTCGGTGTCGCTGCGGACCAGGTGGTCGTAGTATTCGCGCTGCCAGAATATGCCGGAGCGATTCAGCGCATCGTTGGCCTTCTTCGCGGAATAGGATTTCCACGCGTGCAGGACGGTGGCAAGCTTCTCGCCGCCGAAAAGCCGAAATAGCAAGTGAACGTGGTTCGGCATCACGCACCAGGCATAGAGCTGGTAGCGCACCTTGTCGAAATGCTGAAAGGATTCGGCAACGGCGCTCGCGGCGGCCGGATCGGCGAGATAGCAACGTCCAGCACCCGCGTCCAGTTTTGTTTCGATTTGCTCGCTGAACAGCCTTGCGAGTTTTCTCTCTTCAGACGGCGACAGTGCGCGTCCAACGGCACGCGCTGTTGCGACGATATCCCGCCGTTCGAATTCGAAGGCATGGACCACCGATTGAGGCAGAGAATCCGCGGGGCGGAAGGTAACGAAGTAGATGGCACGGTCCGCCTCCCAGTGCGGGAGGCGGCCGCGAGTGCGGATCGTCGGCACGGCGGGATTGTAGTCGAAACGCGGCAACAAAGGCGGGACGACATGGCCGGCGGGACGCCCTTCGGCTACGCTCAGGGCAAGCCAGCGCTACAAACTGCATTTCGGAATAAGGCAGCGGGGGCCAGTGAGGCGCCCTTCGACCTAGCTCAGGGCAAGCTGGCGGTACAAATGCGTTTTCGGAAAAAGGCGAGCGGCTGGCGCTACGACATGAACGCAGGGCGGGCGAAGCGGATGTACAATCACCGCGATTTGGAGGTGAGGCGATGACGATGACCAAGTGGAGTCGCTCAATCATAGGCGTCGCAATTCTAGTGGCAGGATTTTGGATTGCGCCGAGGGCGAACGCCCAGCAGGCAACGGCTACGCCAAAGCCGGCGCAGGGAGCCTTCGAGGTGACGTCGCTGCTGGGGCGGAAGCTCTACGCGCAGACGGATGACGGCACGATCGCGGCGGCGCGGAAGAAGCTCGCGGCGGATCCGATCAACGCGAAGCTGGTGGTGGCGCTGTCGCAGGCGCAGGCGGGGCGGCGTCAATATCGCGAGGCGGTGGCGACGTGCACGAAGGGCCTTGCGTCCGCGCCGAACAGTGTGGACCTGCTGGTCGAGCGCGGGCACCGCGAGCTGGGCTTGCGCCGGTTTGCCGCCGCCCAGAAGGATTTGGAGCGCGCCGCGGCGCTCGATTCGAAGAAGACCGACGTCTACTATCACCTCGGCCTGGCGCACTATTTTCAGGGGCAGTTCGACGCGGCCGCGGCGGCGTTTCGCAAGGGCCTCGCGCTCGCGCCGGACAACGACAGCGTCATCGACTTCTCGAACTGGCTGTACGTTTCGCTGCGGCGCGCGAACAAGCCGGACGACGCCGCGAAGGTGCTCGAGAAAATCACGCCGGACCTGAAGAACACGGGGCCGCACTACGCGTTCTACCTGCGGCTGCTCCATTTCTATCAGGGCGCGATTCCGGAGGCTCAGACGCTGCCGGCGAAGCCGAAGGACCGAATGACGTCGAGGCGGAGCTGGCGTTCGACACCGTGACGTACGGCGTCGGGAACTGGCACCTGTACGCGCGCGATCCGGAGCGGCCCGCGCAGCTCTTCCAGCAGGTGGTGGCGGGCAACGCGTGGAACGCGTGGGGATTCGTCGGCGCGGAAGTGGAATTGGCGCGCATGAAGGCGAAGCCGTAAGAATTGGCCACAGAGGCACCGAGACGCAGAGATTGCTTAGCGTACGAAGATTACGATGAGGAGAAACCAGGCCACCGAGAAAGTGAGCGCGAGAAACAGGAAAAAAGAGCCGCGTTCTTCGGGCCAATTCTTCCTGCGGGGCAGCACCGCGGCGAGGCCGGAAACGACTAGGAGAATCCACGGCACGAGGTTCACGGGACGGAGCATGAGCGCGCGGTCGAGGCGCAGCATCGATGCGAAATCCGGGTTGCCGCCGGTTCTGATCGGCTCCGTAAGAAGCGGCCACTGCTGCCAGGCGACGGACACCATGACGGCGAGGAGCAACACGACCCAGGCGAAGCCGAATGCCTTGCGTGCAAAGATGCTCACGTTAGTCGGACCAGCGCTGAGGCTTGCGGTCCCAGCGATGCGCTTTGAGCTTTTGCAGCAGCGCCGCGTCGAGCGGGCCGGCGTCGCTGGTGGCGGCGTTCTGGTTCACGTGCTCGGGCCGGCGCATGCCGATGATGGTGGTGCTGACGACGGGATTCGACAGCACGAAGCGCAACGCCATCTCCGGGAGGCTCATGCCGGGCGGCAGGATTTTTTTCAGCTCGTCGATGCGCGCGAGCGTCTTCGCGAGATTGTCGGGGCCGAAATATTTTGAGCGCCAGTCGCTCGCGGGAAATTTCGTTTCGGGCGTGAATTTTCCGCCGAGGCTGCCTTCGTCGAGCGGCACGCGCGCGATGACGCCGATGTTCATCTCCTTGCAGAGCGGGAAGAGCTTGTCCTCAGGCGCCTGGTCGAAGATGTTGTAGATCACCTGCACGACGTCGACGAGGCCGGTGCGAATCGCTTCGAGGCCGTTTTCGGGCTCCCAGCGATTGAGGCTCAGGCCGAACCAGCGAATCCAGCCCTGGCTCTTCAGCTTCTCGACCGTGTCGCGAAATTCCGGCTCGTTCGTCCAGCCGTCGTCCCAGACGTGGAATTGCAGGACGTCGATCGAATCGACGCGCAGCTTTTCGCGAATCAGCCGCGCGTACTTGAAGACGTGCTCGGCCGGGAAGACGTCGCGATACTTCGATTGCGGGCTGGCGGGCCACTGCAAGTTCATCGGCGGAATCTTCGAAGCGGCGTAGAGGCGTTTGTCCTTGTTGCGCGCGAGGACGTCGCCGAGGAAGCCGTCGCTCTTGCCGTCGCCATAGGCCCAGGCGGTGTCGAAGAAGTTGCAGCCGAGGCCGACGGCGAGCTGGAGCGAGGCGAGGGACTGGGCGTCGTCGGAGCCGGACCAGCCGCTCATGCCCCAGAGTCCGTAGCCGATGTCGCTGGCGGCGATGCCGGTGCGGCCAAGCCTCCGATATTTCATGAGGTGTCCTTTCGCGCGCGGCCGGGGAGACGGGCCGGCCGAGAACGATTGTGCCATAAGCGCGCCGCGAAGGGTTCGGCGGCGGCGTCACCGATTGGCGTGCCGGCGATCACGCGACCGGCAGAAAGCAGTTGACAACTCCCGCCGCCAGTGCGAAAGTCCGGCACGGGAGTCACAGCAAAATCGTTTTTGTAGAGAGTAAAATGCCACTCGCGCGGGGCCCTGTCCGCCTCGACTCGATCCGCCAGGGCTGCCGACTCCGTCTCCGCCGAGAATCCTTCCCGAGATTCACCCGAAAGGTTTGGCCACGACCATGAAGAAAAGCGCCAGAGTTTATTCCATCGCGATCGCTCTCTGCCTGAGCCTGATTGCCATTGCGCCGACGATCGGACACCCGGCGCCGCCGCCGCAAGGTGATATCGATCAGCGCGTCGAGAAGATCCTCAGCCAAATGACGCTCGAGGAAAAGCTCGAGTACGTCAGCGGCCTCGAAGGGCCGAAGGGCGCGAACATGTACATCCGGCCGATCGACCGCCTGGGCTTGCCGGGATTCAAGATGTCCGACGGGCCGATCGGAGTGCGCACGTGGGGGCCGTCGATGGAGTATCCGGCGGGAATCGCGATGGCGGCGACGTGGGACACGGCGGCCGAATATCGAGATGGAGTCGAGATGGGGAAGGACGCGCGCGCGCGCGGCGTCGACTTCATTCTGGGGCCGGGCGTGAATATCTATCGCGCGCCGATGTGCGGGCGGAACTTCGAGTACTTCGGCGAAGATCCCTTTCTGGCGTCGCGGATGGCCGTCGCGGTGATTGAAGGAATCCAGAGCGAAGGCGTGAGCGCGACGGTGAAGCACTTCATGGCGAACAATCAGGAGTACGACCGGCACAACGTAAGCTCGGACATCGACGAGCGGACGATGCGCGAGATTTACATGCCGGCGTTCGAAGCGGCAGTGAAGGAAGCGCACGTGGGCGCGGTGATGGATTCGTACAACCTGGTCAACGGCGAGCACATGACGCAGAACACGTACTTGATGACGGACGTCGTCAAGAAGGAGTGGGGCTTCCAGGGAATCATCATGTCGGATTGGGACGCGACGTACGACGGAGTCGCGGCGGCGAATGCGGGGCTGGACCTCGAGATGCCGTACGGGAAGTTCATGACGCCCCAGATTCTCGCCCCGGCGATTCAGGACGGGAAGCTCTCGGTCGAGACGATCAACGACAAGGTGCGGAGGATTCTGCGAACGGCGCTGCGGTTCGGCTTCATCGAGCGCACGAAGGAAACTCCGACTGAGTCGCTGATGAACGAGGACGGGCGCAGGGCCGCGCTTACGGCTGCGCTGGGCGGGATGGTGCTGCTGAAGAACGAAGGCGTTTTGCCGCTCGACCGGTCGAAGCTGAAGTCGGTGGCGGTGATCGGGCCCCGCACGTGGCCCGGCGTGCCAGCGGGCGGCGGCAGCTCGCACGTCGATCCGATTCTGTCGGTGAGCTTTCTCGACGGGATCAGCAACGAGCTGATGCACTCGGGCGTGAAGGTGCTCTACGCTCCGGGCGAGCCGCAGGCGGCCGACATTTACAGCTCGACGGACTTCTCGACATCGGCCGACGGCAAGACTCCCGGGCTCAGAGGAGAATATTTCGATAATCCCGATTTGCAGGGTGCGCCGTCGGTGACGCGCACGGACGAGCACATCCATTTCAGTTGGGGCCGCTCGAGCTACAAGGCGGGCGGACCGGCGCGCGATTATTCCGTGCGGTGGACCGGCTTCTACACGCCGTCGGCCGCGGGCGAGCACACGTTCTACGTGGGCGGGCACGATGGATTCCGGCTGTACATCGACGACAAGCTCGTAATGGATCAGTGGGAGTGGGAAAGCACGGACCTCGAGCTCGACACGCTGAATCTCGAGGCGGGAAGGCCGTACAAGGTCCGGCTCGAGTATTTCGTGAAGCGCGGCTTTTCGGCCATCGGTTTCGGCGTGACTTCCGGCGAGACTCCCGAACTGAGAGAGGCGCGGGAAACCGCCGCAAGGGCTGACGCCGTGATCTTGTGTGTCGGATTCGATGAGATGACCGAAGGCGAAGGGCGCGACCGCAGCTTCGTGCTTCCGGGCGGACAGGATGAGCTGATTCGCGCGGTCGAGAGTGCCAACAAGAATACGGTGGTGGTGCTGACCGCCGGCGGGAACGTCGACATGACGAAGTGGATCGATTCAACGCCCGCGCTCCTGCACACGTTTTATCCGGGCGAAGAAGGAGGCACGGCGCTTGCGAAGATCGTGTTTGGCGACGTCAGCCCGTCCGGCAAGCTGCCGGTATCCTTCGAACGGCGGTGGGAAGACAACGCCACCTACAACAGCTACTACACGAAGGACGACAGCAAGCACCTGAAGTACACCGAGGGCGTTTTCCTCGGCTACCGGCACTTCGACAAGTCGAGCGTGAAACCGCTTTTCCCGTTTGGCTTCGGCCTGTCGTACACCACGTTCAAGTACGGCAACCTGCGCGTTTCTCCCGCAACGTTCAGCGGCGACGAGTCCGTGACCGTGTCCTTCGACGTGACGAACACAGGCCAGCACGAAGGCGCCGAGGTGGGCGAAGTCTACGTGAGCGACGGCCATTCGAAGATCGAGCGGCCGGTGAAGGAGCTCAAAGGCTTCGGCAAAGTGGATCTGAAGCCAGGCGAGACGAAGACGATCACGGTCAAGCTGAATCGGCGCGCCTTCGAATATTATGACGCCGGGAAGAAGGGCTGGACCGCGACGCCGGGCGACTTCGGCATTCTGGTTGGCAGCTCGTCCGCCAAGATCGAGCTCACGGGCAAAGCAACGCTGAATCCATAGCGGCGCCGCCGTGGTAGGCTCGTCGCGGTTTCAAAATCAAGGACATAACCATGAATGAACGAGCCCGCTCGACGAGTCTTTCGGTCTTCGCGGCACTTGCAGCAGTCACAATCGCGCTTCTCACCGGCGTTCTTCCGTCGCGTCTGCTCGCGCGCTCGCATCAAGGTTCCGGCGGCGCGGTGGCATCACACAACGCGCTCCTTCTAGGCGCCGCGTGGTATCCCGAACAGTGGCCCGAGTCACGATGGGAAGAGGATTTGCGCCTGATGGAAGCGGCTCACATCACGTTCGCGCGCGTGGGCGAATTTGCCTGGAGCCGGATGGAGCCGTCAGAAGGCCACTTCGATTTCGACTGGCTCGAGCGCGCGATCGACCTGGCGGCAAAGCACCACATCGCGATTGTGGTAGGAACGCCGACGGCCGCGCCGCCTGCGTGGCTGACGCAGAAATATCCGGACGCGCTGCGCATCGAATTCAACGGCCGGCGCGCCGTGCACGGCAATCGCCAGCAGTTTTCGTTCACGTCGCCGCGCTACCGCGAGTTCTGCCGGAGGATCGCCGGCGAAATGGCGAAGCGTTTCGGCCGCAATCCGAACGTCATCGGCTGGCAGATTGACAACGAGTACGCCGAATCCTCCTACGACGACTACACGAAGCAGCGTTTTCAGGAATGGCTCAAGGCGAAGTACGGGACGCTCGATAATCTGAACGATCACTGGACGACAGCCTACTGGAGCCAGACGTACGACAACTGGGCGGAAATTCCGCTCGGCGAGGGCTACAACAATCCAGCGCTGCGGCTCGAGTGGAAGCGGTTCGTCAGCGACACGTGGGCCGACTACCAGCAGAACCAAATCGACGCGATTCGTCCGTACGCCGACAAGCGCCAGTTCATCACCACGAATTTCATGGGCTTCTTCGACGGCTTCGACCACTACGTCGTGAGCCGCGCACTCGATCTGGCGTCGTGGGACGACTACGTGGGCGAAGGCCACGTCAACCCGGACGCGAACGGGATAACGCATGACCTGAATCGCGGCTTCAAGCACCAGAATTTCTGGGTGATGGAGACGCAGCCCGGCGATGTGAACTGGGCCGCAGTTAATAATTTCCTAAATCGCGGCGAGGCGCGCGCGATGGCGTGGCAGGCAGTGGCGCACGGCGCCGATGCCGTCGAATACTGGCAATGGCGCAGCGCGCTCAACGGGCAGGAGCAGTATCACGGCGCGCTGCTCGGCGCGGACGGCACGCCGGTGCCGTTTTACGACGAAGTGAAGGAGATCGGCGACGACTTTACGAAAGCGGGCGAAGAGCTGCGCGGCACGAGCCCCGCTTCGCAAGTCGCCCTGCTCTATTCCTACGACAGCCGCTGGGCCATCGATTTCCAGAGCCACACCGACAAGTACGATCAGATGGGTTTGCTGCGGAGCTACTACCACGCGCTGCGCAGGCTTTCGCAATCCGTCGACGTGGTGAATCCGAACGCGCCGCTCGACAGCTATCGACTCGTCGTCGCGCCCGATTTGGACGTCCTGCCGGAAGACACCGCGCGCCATCTGCTCGAATTCGCGCACAACGGCGGCCAGCTGGTTCTCGGCCCGCGCTCCGGAATGAAGGACCAGTACAACGCGCTTCTGACGCAGCGACAGCCAGGATTCTTAGCGGGCGCGCTCGGCGGGCGCGTGGAGCAATACTACGCGCTCGAGAAGGATGTGCCACTCGAAGGCGATTGGGGCGTGGGCGAAGCGTCCGTGTGGGCCGAGCAGTTGAAGGCTTCCGCTCCCGACGCGCAAGTGCTGCTGAAGTACGGCGAGTCGAACGGTTGGCTCGACGGCCAGGCCGCCGTGTTGACGCGCGCGTACGGCAAGGGACACATCACCTATATCGGCACGATCCTCAACGACAAGCTGATGGCCGCTGCCGCGGAGTGGATGATTCAGCAGAGCGGCGTCACGCCAGTCTTCGGTGCGGTGCCCGATGGAGTGGAAGTTTCGCGGCGGGAGGGCGCTGGAAAGCGCATCTACGTCCTCATCAATTTCAAGCAGGAAACGGAGCACGTGGCCCTGCCGCATTCGATGAAGGCGCTGCTCGCGGGCGCGGACGAATCGACGGTCGATTTGCCCGCGTACGGCGTCGAAGTGTTTCTCGATCAGCGATGACCGCCGCTTCGCGGCACGCGATACCTCAATGCTTCATCGCCGCGCAGGCGGCTTTGAAATCCGAGTAAGTCCCGGTCGTGAGCGTCAACTGCACTACTTCGCGCGACCGGGGCTGTTTGTCCGCCGGTCCCGTGTACGCGGTCCCGTCGGGCAGGAACGCGCGCGTCAGGGTGCCGTGATCGTCCATCACCAGATTCGGCCCGTGCCACACGCCGCGAACGCTGAGCTCCGGCCGATGGTCGTTCGTGAACCCGTAGAACCACGTCTGATGCCTCAAATCGAGGCTCATCGGCTGACCGTCGATGTTGCGCCAAACTCGCGGAGGCAAACCGCCAGAGAGCTTCATCGTGAACATCTCGCCCCGCGGCGTGCACACGGTGCCCGAACCGTGCAAGGGCGAGCTGAGCCTTCCGTGTTGCCACGGATAGACCGTCACGTAGAGGCCGTAGTCACCCGAAGACGTGTGCATCTTTCCCCAGCCGCTCCACCACGGATACCAGTGGAAGCTGCCGCCCATGGTGAAGATGTACGGCGTGAGCACCGCCTCGAGCACGACGACCATGAGGCAGCCCAGGAGCAGGACGACGGTGCACTGCACAAGGCACCCCATACAGCCGGCGCGGGCCTTGCGCGCCAGGGCCGGTGGTGAGATGAGCGGCGGAACAGTCTGATTCATTTTTGGCGGCTCCTCGAAATGCGTCGGGCGTAATTACGTCGCCCGCGCGTATGAATATGACGGGAGCCGTCGCGAGTCAACGGACCATCTCCTGACCTGCTAACCGAGGCGCCATCACCAATTTGCGCGCGCGAATGACATCGCAAAGCCGTCCTTCGCGGCTCGCGCACGCCGTCCCGAGATCAAGCCTCCGTCTTCTGCAGCCGCTCCCGGAAGTACTCCTTCCAACTCTCGGGCAATGCCGCGACGCGCAAGGCGCGCCGGACCGAGGCCACGTCGTCATCGGCCCACCTCTTCGCGACGTACAGGCGAGTGATTTCCGAAACGGGGACGGCGTTCGGGTCTCGGGCAACCGCTTGGATCTCGTCACCGGCGCCGACTTCTCCTTCACGCGTGACGCCGAAGTAGAACCCCGTCCGGCCGCTTGCGAGGAATCGTTTCACCATGCTGTCGGACCTGAATCGGATGCCGAGTTTGTAGCAAGGGAGGCGAGGCTGCGTCACGACGACCTCCGCAGAAGCGACCGAGAACCGATCGCCTAGATGGACGGAGTCTTCGAGCAAGCCGTCGGCGGTGAAGTTCTCTCCGAACATCGCTGCCGACAACTCGCGGCCGGGCAGCTCGCGCCGCCAGTAGTCGTAGTGGGCGAGCGGGTAGCAATGGACTGCTTTATGAGCGCCGCCGTGGACGGCGAGGTCCGCCTGGCGGTCTCCGTCGAGGTTGAGTTTGCGCAAGGCCACGCGGCCTTCCACCGGCTGCTTGTAGATCCCGGTCGTCACAATGCTGCCGTGCCAGGTGACTTCGCGCGGAAGGCCGGTATTGAGGGAAACGAGTCGCATGCGATTCCTCACTGGGGTTTGCTTTGCCGTATCCCAGGATATCAGGGAGCGTGGGTTCTACCGCGAAAGAGCTGACCGGGAACTGTGATGGCAGGCGAGGTTGCTCATTGGGCCCGCTCGCGGAGGGCGACCAGCTCGGTGCTCACCGGCACGCCGCGAGTGACCTTCACTCGGAGCAAAGCTTCGAACGGTTTCGCCTCGCCGTCCTTGGAGACGGAGAGACGCAGCAGCAGTTCCTCGACAGAACCCGGGCGGCACGCATATTCGACCGCGCCCTGCGTGCCGAAGGTCGTCGTCCCCGCCAGAATCATCACCCAGCGGCCCGAGTTCAATCCCGGCAAGAGCGCAATCACGGCATAGTCTTCCGTGAGCGGCGAATTGGATGGGCTGGCGAGAACTTCCTTGGGCTCGTTGGGTTGAGGGTGAACGTTCACAATTGCCAAGTCGCCTTTCCGCGGTCCCGAAGAAAGGCGTTGAAACAGAAAGTCCTGGGTTCCCGGAATTTCGGTCAGCGTGAGATTTTCCGAAGGCGAGCCAACGAAAATGAGATCGTTGTTCTTGGCGTCGTCCAGGGAAAAGAGGCTGCCGCGCTTGACGCGAATCTGCCTGTGAAGGATCTCGAAGACGTGGTCCAGGTTGTGAATCGCGAGGACTTCGCCTACTCCGGTGTAATGATCGAATACCACATCCTTCGAATCATGCGCGGGATTGTAGTATCGCAGCCCAACCTCAGGACGGCCCACAAACGCAGCATTGCTGAAAATGACCCAAGGCTCGTCCGGCGCAGACAGGAATGGTTTCCAGAAAATCCGCAAGGCCTCGGGGACCGGTTGATCCACGCTTACGGAAGAGATCGCGGCGGATTTTCTCGTCGCCAGAAGCGAGACGATTCCAAGGAGCGACGCTGCGAGGAGAACGGCAAGCATAATCGCGGCAGTCTTCCAGATTCGCGAGGAGCGGAGGGATGCGGCGTCGGCAAGCGGGGATTCAGATCCATTGAGGGGCGCGGTTCTGGTAGCGCGATGATGAAACTCGAGATGGTAACTGCCCTTGGGAAGTTCGACTAAGACCGAATCATCGGCACCCTCAGCCGTGTAGTACTCGGCCAACTTAGTCCGCAGGCGGCCGGCCTGCACGCGAATGGTCGAGTCCGACTGAGGATCAAAATCGGAGGGCCGGCCAAACACCTCGGTTGCAATCTGGTATTCCTTGACCGGTTCCCCCGGGTGATCGATCGCCTGCTTGGCGAGGTATCGGAGCAGTTTGAGCAAGGACTCCGAGCTATGAAGGACGCTGCTGCCGGCAAGCCGGTCGATCTGCCCCAAAAACTCGTCTCTTTGGGACACGTGCATACCCGTAACACCCATGCTACAGGAAGGTAACAAACCCCAAAACCCACTGCAAGCACATGGTTTGCACGTGTAACAGTATCAAACGCAGTGAAACTTCTGTTAGACGCCTCTTCCGCAGCAGAGTATGCGGCATCCGGGGTGAGTGTGGTGGCACAACTTGGCTGAATCCGCTAGGACTCCGACTCGACGAGGGCTGCATAGGCGTGCCCTTGGCGGATGTGGCTCCGCCTCGTCTTGAGGAGGCAGCCGAGTCTCACGCGCAGCCGGCCCAAGATAGGGCTTCGGCTACGACCGGTGACGAAAAGGGGAGACGGATAATGAAGAATTCCATCCTGCACCGAATTGTGCTTTTCCTGATTTTCGTAACGATGGCGGGTGCCTGCTTCGCCCAAACCGATACGGCGCGCTTGCAGGGAACGATCACGGATCCTCAAGGTGCTGCCGTCGCGGGGGCAACCGTGACGGTGACCAATGTCGACACGGGCCGAGTGGTGCCTGTGCAGACAAACACCGACGGGTTTTATGTGGCTGCCGCCCTGCCGGCGGGTCACTACAACGTGGTGGTGGAAAAGAGCGGTTTCCAAAAGGCCACGCAGAATCTCGAGTTGCAGCTTGCTCAAGTTGGCGTCGTGGACTTCAAACTGCAGGTCGGTACGATAAACCAGACCGTAACTGTGGAGGCTGGCTCTCCGGTGATTGACGCAGCGGACTCCTCGATCGGCGAGGTCGTGGAAGCTAAACAAGTCGAGGAGATGCCGTTGAACGGCCGCGACTTCACCCAACTCGCTTTGCTCGTACCGGGGGTTATTCGCGGAAGCGGCAACGCAACGGGCAACGCTAATAATGCGGAAACCTTCCGCTACGGACAAGAAGGCGGGGCGTCACTGGTGGTCAATGGAATCCGCGCCCAGGGCAACAACTTCATTTTAGACGGAATTGATAACAACGAAGCGCTGGTGAACACGATTGTGATTTTCCCACCGGCCGATGCGATCCAGGAATTCAGAGTGCAGACCAATATCGCTCCTGCCGAGTTCGGCCGCGCCGGCGGAGCGTTGGTAGTGACCTCCATCAAGTCCGGGACCAATGACTATCATGGCAGCGCTTTCTGGTTCAACCGCAACAAACAGCTGAACGCCATAAATTTCTTTTCCAGTCCGCCCACTCCCAGTTTCGTGCGCAACCAGTTTGGCGGCTCTGTGGGAGGGCCCATCATCAAGAACAAACTGTTTTTCTTTGGCGACTATCAAGGACTGAGGCAAAACGTACCGAGCGGGCCATCCTACGCGACGGTTCCCACAGACCTGATGCGGCAAGGGGACTTTTCAGAGTTGCTGAATCCTGCGTTGACGACCGGTCTCACCCTGCCGACAGGCCCGCCGCTAACGCAGAACGGCCCGAACCAACCCGCCCCCATCTATGACCCGACGACCGACGGCTCGGTGGCTGCCACGGCAACGAATCCCAATGGCGCTAAGCAATTCATGGGCAGTGGCGCACAGCCCAACGTCATCCCCACGAACCGGCAAAACCCCGCAGCCCAGGCTTACCTCGCGGCCTACCCCGAGCCGAATTGCGGACCAGGGCGCACGATACAAGACGCGAATTGCAATCCCCTTTACCACAATTTCAAGATCGAGAGGACAGTCACGGAGAATTGGGACGATTGGGACGTCCGCGGCGATTACATCATCGACAGCAAGAACTCTTTGTTCGCGCGTTTCAGCCATGGCCATGTCAACCAAACGAACACTACCTCCTTGGGCGTTCTGCCTTCGGGCTTTGGCTCCGGGACGAATTTCAACTTTCCGAACGGCGCTTCGATCGGCCTGACTACGACGGTCAGCCCAACGTTCATCAACGAATTTCGCGGCGGATATGTCCGGGACCAGTACGGGTACGACCCGCCATTGAATAATGTGAACTGGTGTACGCAGTTTGGCATCGCCAACTGCTACACGTCCGGCGTGCAAGGTGGCATTGCATTAATCGGGGCATACGCTTCGCAGATTGAGTACACCGGAGATTTTGGTGTCTACTTGATCCCGCAGACCGGCTTCAACTACAACGACACAATTACTTGGATTAAGGGCAGACATACAATCAAGGCAGGTGGAAACGTTCTGCGCCGCGAACTGAATTTGTACCGGCCGCTGGCTGGCAAGGGCTATTTTCAGCTCGCCGGGAACGGCAACAGCCCCTGCTGCGGCCCGGGTCAGGGACACACAGACACGGGTTACGAAATTGCCGATTTGTTCGCAGGCTTCGTGGACGCCTACTCGCACGGCACTCCTTTTGGCATGGTTGGCACGCGCAGTTGGGAAAACGGGTTCTTTGCTCACGATGACTTCCGCGTGACGCGCCGACTGACACTGAACCTGGGACTGCGCTATGACATCCTCACTTGGCCGGTTGAGGTTGGCGACAGGCAGGCGAACTACGACCTGACGACCGGAGCGCTAGTCGTTGCCGGAAGCAACGGCACGCTGCGCACCTCGATTCCCAACGACTATCACAACTTTGGCCCACGCCTCGGCTTTGCTTATCAACTCACAGACGACGGCAAGACCGTGGTACGCGGAGGATACGGACTCTTTTATTTCATCGACCGCGGCGGAATCAGCAACCAGCTTGCACAAAATCCTCCATTCAGCGGTGAAAACTCGGTCACATACGCGCAGGGTTATCGGATCACGCTAACGGGCTCTCTACCTTGTGAGCCGGGTTGCACGCCGGCACAGCTCATCTCTACCAATGCCACTGGGCCGTTGCCGAGCGGAAGTTTCACCAATTTGAAGTTGTCCGCGCCGACGGGCGTCAGCGTTGTAGGCCTGCTTCCGCAGAACGTGACACCTGAGGTCTCCGAATGGAACCTTCAGGTGCAGAGAGAAATCGCGCCGAACCAATCGATCAGCCTCGCCTATGTGGGCACACATGGGGCGCACCTCATGCGCAATTACAACGCCAACCAGACTCTGTACGGCACCGGCACCAACCTCGATCCGCAGTTGGGCAGCATCACCATCCAGGACACGAGGGGCAAATCGGACTATAACGCCATGCAAATCCAGTATGAACACCGTCTGACCGCAGGCTTACAGGTCACCGGCGCATTCACGTGGTCCAAGACGACCGATGACTCCTGCGGCAATCTGGACGCCTGTGCCCCGCAGCTTTATACGGATTATGCGATTGAACACGGTTTGTCCAACCAGGACGTGGATTACGTTTTCAGCCCAAGCGTAATTTATGAACTTCCCTTTGGCCGCGGAAAACGTTGGGGCGGAGACGTTTCCAGGTGGGTCGATTACGCCATTGGAGGCTGGCAACTCAACGCCATCTACGCGCTGCAGGGAGGGACTCCTTTCAGCATCACGGCCAGCGGTAATCCCAGCAGTACGCGCGCAGATCTCGTAGGCAACCCCGTCATACATCCAGGCAATATCGCGGACTATGTCGAACCGGGCGCCTTCGCCGTGCCAGCCAAGGCTGCGGGCATCTATCTTGCGCCCGGCACTTCCGGCCGCGATATGATTCGCGGTCCCGGATTCTCGAACATGGACTTTGCTCTGTTCAAGAATTTCGCAGTCACCGAGCGGGTCAAAGGACAGTTCCGCGTACAAGCGTACAACCTGACCAATACGCCGCACTTCTCCAATCCGTACGATACGAACCTTAACGATGGACACATCGGGGCCATTAACAGTGTTCTGACAAATAGCTGGCGCCAGGTCGAACTCGCCATGCGGTTTACCTTCTAGCTGGCTTGCCGATGGCACTGGGCACGAAGGCGCGGACTATAAAGTGCCCGACCTTCTGTTGAGGAGCGGACGAAGCTCCGCTCCTCAACCTGATCATGCGATACAGTCCGGGGCCACATACGTGATTCGGCACGCTCAGCGTCCGCCTGCTTTGGCGTTTCTGCTCATCTGCACGATTACTGCGCTTGCGCCGGTGTCGGCTGCACCTTCACAGCCACCGCACGAAGCCCAGACTACAGGGCCACAGGTGATAAAGCTTGATCCGCCGAACTGGTGGATAGGATTCACGCCCAACGTGGAACTTCTTGCGACGGGCGAGAATCTGGAAGGAGCCACCGTCACGGCTTCGTACCCGGGAGTGAGCATCGCACGATCCCAAGTGACGGGCGGGGGGCACTACTTGTTCGTTTGGCTCAATATTGCGCCGGACGCTCGACCGGGTGAAGTCCCACTTCGCGTGGACGCGCGGTCCGGGAGAACATCCGTAACGCTTCCACTTCAGCGACGAGGTTCAACGACAGGAAAGTTTCAGGGCTTCTCTCAGGATGACGTGATTTACCTGATCATGCCCGACCGCTTCGCCGATGGCGATCCGGCCAACGACGAGCTGGCGAATTCGCCGGGCACATACGACCGGTCTAAGCCGCGCGCGTACCATGGCGGGGATTTGAGAGGTGTTCGCGACCACCTCGATTATCTGCGGAGCCTCGGCGTCACGACGATCTGGCTTACACCGATCGTCGAGAATGATCCTGGCTCTCCGCAGGACTATCACGGCTATGGCGCCGTCGACGAGTATTCCGTCGAGAAACATTTCGGCACGCTCAGGGATCTTCAGGATCTCGTCGCAAGCGCTCATGCCGAAAATCTGAAAGTCATTCTCGACTTTGTGCCGAATCACGTCGGCCCTCGCAATCCGTGGGTCGATGCACCTCCCGAACCAGACTGGTTTCACGGCACAAAGGAGCACCACACAACGGCGAACGGGAACTTCCAATATCTCGCCGATCCCCATGCACCGCCGCGTTACTGGCGCGACGTCGTCGAGGGTTGGTTTGCGGGCATCCTCCCCGACTTGAATGAGGAAAATCCGGACGTCGCGCAGTACTTGACGCAGAACGCGCTTTGGTGGGCCGAAGAAACAGGGATCGACGGATACCGGCTGGACACGTTTCCCTACGTTTCGCGCCGCTTCTGGTCGGAGTGGCACCAGGCACTCCACGAGGTGTACCCGCAAATGACGACCGTCGGCGAAGTGTTCAACCGCGATCCCGACGTCACATCCTTCTTTGCCGGAGGCCGCCCCCAATTCGACGGAATCGATTCGGGCGTGACGACCGTGTTTGATTTTCCTTTGTTCCATGCGCTTCGTGACGTGATCGATGGCGGCGCACCCATCCAGACGATCGTGGACGTCCTTTCGCGTGACCGGCTTTTTCCGCATCCCGAACTCCTCGTTCCGTTTCTCGGAAACCACGACGTCCCGCGTCTGGCGAGCCTTCCCGGCATCTCTCCGGCGAAACTGAACCTTGCGTTTGCGATGTTGCTTACGATGCGCGGCATTCCTGAACTCTACTATGGCGATGAAATCGGAATGACGGGAGGCGACGACCCGGACAATCGTCACGATTTCCCCGGTGGGTTCCCAGGCGACGCTCACAATGCCTTCCTCGAATCCGGCCGCACGGCCGAGCAGCAGGCGCTTTTCTCGCATGTCCAGCGACTTCTCGCACTTCGCCGCGATCAGCCGGCGATCCGCCGAGGCCGATTGTGGAACATCTTCTGGAATCAAACGGCCTACGCTTTCGCACGAGTGTCAACGGAGGAACGCATCTTGGTGATCGCCAACAGCGCCGCGGAGGCACAGCCCGTGGAGCTTTCCTTTTCCGATACGCCGCTGGCCGGCGCGTCATCGCTCGTTCCGCTTTTTCACGGCGAACCGCAGCCAGTGCAGCACGACCGCGTCGAGGTCAATGTTCCGGCTCAGGAGTTGGAAATCTATCTGGTGAAATGATGAAGGGAAGCCCCAAAACTGTCCTGCTTATAACTGCGGTCGTGCTCTTGATGCCGGCGAGCGTTCGCGCTCAGTCCGCGCCCGGCGCACCGGGTTCGCTGCCCACGTGGACAACGGCCGACAAAGAGGCCGTGGGCACGTCCACGACAACAAACTCGCGCGTCTGGTTTACGCTCGAGGGCGGGATCATGACGGAAGTGTACTACCCGCGCCTCGATACGGCTGACGTGCGCACGCTTGAGTTTGCTGTGAGCGACGGCAAGAAGGTTTGGCTCGAGTCGAAGGACATGCTGCACTCGATCGAGCGGACCGACGAAAATGCGCTCTCGTTCCGTCAGACCAGCCGCGACATCGAAGGCCGGTTCACAATCAGCAAGGCCTACGTGACGGATCCCCAGCATGATACGGTGTTGATCGATGTGACCTTTTCCGGGCCGGCGGGTGATTCCCTTTATGTCTTGTATGACCCATCGCTCAAGAACTCCGGCTATCACGACACGGCCTACACTCAAGGTGACGCATTGATCGCGCAGAAAGAGGACGTCGCCTCCGCGCTCCTGAGCAGCGCCGGCTTCCAACGCATGTCGAACGGCTTCGCGGGAATCAGCGACGGCTACACGGATCTGCTCCTGCATCACCAACTCGAATGGTCCTACGCGCGCGCAGACAACGGGAACGTGATTCAAGCGGCTAAGCTCGGAAGCACGCATTTCACACTTGCGCTTGGTTTCGGTTCCACGCCGGCTGCCGCGACCGAAAGCGCGCGGGCCAGCCTGCAGCAAACGTTTGCCAGCGTCAGCGCGGAATACGCGAAGGGCTGGCACGACTACGCGCAGACGCTCCGCCCAGAAACGGGGCCCTACGCAAATGAATTTCGCCTCGCCGCAATGGTCTTGAAAGCGCACGAAGACAAGACCTACCGTGGCGCGATGATCGCTTCGATGAGCATTCCATGGGGCACCGCCGTCAAGGCCGACGCGCCGACGGTCGGCGGCTACCACCTGATTTGGTCTCGCGACCTCTACGAAGTTGCAACGGCCCTGCTCGCTGCCGGCGACCGCGCCGCCGCAGAACGCGCGCTCAGTTATCTGTTCAATGTGCAGCAGAAGCCGGACGGCAGCTTTCCCCAGAATAGCTGGCTGGACGGCAAGCCTTACTGGACCGCTCTGCAAATGGACGAAGTTTCGTACCCCATGATTCTCGCCTGGCAACTCGGCAAGAACGACCCGGATACGTGGACGCATCACGTCCGCCCCGCGGCTGAGTTTGTGATTGCGCATGGTCCGATGACGCAGGAGGAACGCTGGGAAGAGGTGCCGGGCTATTCTCCGTCGACAATCGCCGCGGAGATCGCCGGCTTGGTGTGCGCCGCAGACATCGCGCGAGCGAACGGCGCCGTCAAAGATGCCGACCGTTATCTTCATACCGCGGACGATTGGAACGCTCACATCGAGAGGTGGCTCGTTACGACGACGGGGCATCTGAGCGCCGCGGATGATCCCGGGGGATATTACGTCCGCATCGACAACAACACGGATCCAAACGATGGATACCGGCTCGACGTTCGTAATGGCGGTGGAACCTGGGACGAGCGTGACGTGGCCGACGCCGGATTCCTGGAATTGGTGCGGCTCGGCATACGCCCGGCTGACGATCCGGTCATCGAGCGCTCGGTGAAAGTCGTCGACGCGGCCATTCGCATCGAGACGCCAAATGGACCGTCGTTCCGCCGATACAGTCACGACGGATACGGCGAGACATTTTTCGGCGGCCCGTGGCTCGGCGAAGGCGTTGGACGGCTTTGGCCAATCTTCACGGGAGAGCGGGGCGAATATGAAGTCGCCCTCGGCCACGATCCCGCGCTTTACCTCGAATCCATGCTGCACTTCGCGAATGCCGGAGGGATGATTTCCGAGCAGGTGTGGGATCGCGCCGAGCCGACGGCAAATCGTTTCGTGTTTGGCGCAGGCACGGGCAGCGCAACACCGCTCGCCTGGAGCATGGCTCAGTTCATCCGCCTGGTGATCGACGCGGAGGAGAAACACATCGTCGAGCAACCCAGCATCGTCGCCGACCACTTCCTGAAGCACCGACCCTAGCCGTACCCGGCTGGCAGGAGATGGGATCTTGCGGCGGGGGAATCGACCGGACCAACGAACTTTGCCGCAATGCGTCCGAATCAATATAAAATCAGGGCGTTGGCTCGGACGGGGCTGTAGCTCAGATGGATAGAGCAGCAGTTTCCTAAACTGCGTGTCGGGAGTTCGACTCTCCCCAGCCCCACCATTGTTTTCAACAAGTTACAAGCCAGCCCGTAACTTGCGAAAAACTACTGTGGGGACTTTTGTGGGGACCCCGACTGTTTCTCGAACAACGCAAAGACCTGTTCGACGTTGAACCGCTCTAGTTTCCGCACCGCTTCCTTCTTGTGCTCGGGAGTCGGATGCACATAGCGCATCGTCGTTGAGATGTCGGAGTGTCCCATCAACTCTTTGAGGGTTGGAAGGTCCACACCAGCCATAGCCGAGCGCGAGCCAAAGGTATGGCGCAGATCGTAGAGCCGGAACGCTGGTTTGATCTTTGCAGTTCGTAAGGCATCCGCGTGCGCCTTGCGAACGGTGGTTAGTGGTTGATTTGGGTCCTCTCTGCTGGGAAACAGATAGGTCCCCTTGGCTTTGGCTAATCTCCTCTTGAGAATCCCCAACGTGGCATCTGTAAGTGGGACATTACGCCGACGGAACCGAGTCTTGCCGCTCGGTACGAAAACGTACCGGCGTTCCAGGTGTACGTTTTCTTTAAGGATTGTGTACACCTCATTCGGCCCCATTCCAGTTTCGACGATCATTGTCGCCACGTCCCGAAGTAGAGGATTTGCCGCAGTCAAGTATTTCTGCTGCTCTTCGTGGGAAACAACGCGCATGGACCCAGGACCCTCCGGCAGAAATCGGACGCCTGTTACCGGATTGCGGGTGATATACCCCTGTCGCATTGAGAAATTCAAACTGAATCGCAATGCCGCTAATTCCCGGTTTGTTCCCGCTGGAGAAATCTTCTCGGACCTGATGAGTTTGTATCTCTCGACTTGTGCCGTAGAAATTGCATCAACTGGCGTCTTCCCCAGGAAACTCACTAGAGGCTTAGACGCCACCTTGTAGCACCGGTGAGTGCCTGGGTGTGCTTGATGCTGTCTTGCGGACCAAGGGAGAAATTCGTTTTTCACGAAGTCCTCAAAGATCGGACGAGGAATCTGTCTGACGATTCCGGCCCGGCCCTCTGCGAGTTCGGCTCTGCGAATTGCTTCCGCTTGAAGAGCCCCCGTCTTGCTTGTTAGTCCCGTGGATTCGCGAATACGTTGCCCACGGAACCAGAATTCGTACGAGTAATTCTTGCCTCTCTTGAATACGCTCAATTCCGTCTCCTTCCTTTCGGATCGGAGACAGAAACCCTGCAACCCTCTAGGTATGATTGAACGTCGGCGGGATCGTATCGCACGGTACGGCCTATTTTCAAATACGGAATACCTCGCTTCTGGGACCGCCACTGGGAAAGGGTCTCGGTCGAAAGGCCGGTCAGCGTCGCGACTTCTTCGGTTGTGAGTAGTTCCTGCAAATGGACCTCTGGATCAACGAGCTGCTCCGGCACGTCCCTCTAAGGACTACCTTGGTTCGAATTCTTCGGGTCTGACCCGCCTTTGCCCGCCAGGAAATAAATCAGCAGAGCTAACAGGACCACGACGGCAATGATTAGCAACGCTCCAACGACCGTGATTCTCATCCCTTTGACTTCCACGGCACGACCTCCCGACAGTTCTTAGCCGGGCAACGGAATCCCTGAAGGCTTCCATCGAACAGGCTCGTCTTCGCTTGTCCCGGTTCAATCCAAAAATGACACCCGCACGCCGTGCATTTCAGGTAGTAGCGACGCTCCATTTCAGCGAGCCTCGTCCAGAGGTCCTCGACTTCGCCGCGATCAAGCAATCGGTCGAGCGCGGCAATTCCGGCAGGACCCCGGACGAAAACCTGAATCCCGCAGGGATCGCAAGTGATGTACGGTTTTTTCTTCTTCGTGATCCGCACCTCTCGGGGATCAGTGCAGACAGGACACGGAAACATTCGTTTTCCGCTTAATTCTGGCATCATCGGCTCGATCTCCCTTGCAATTGCCTTGTTCGTACGCACCGATTATAAGCCCCTTATTAAGAGTCACTTGTCTGGCAGGCATGGACTTGGTCGCAAGGCACAAAATTCCTTCCGCATATTTCGACGGATTTCCCCGAGAAGTTCCGTATAATTCAGGGGCACTTGTCGGGAATTTGCCGCGAAAATGCCCGAACGCTCAAAACCGATCCCGAAGGCCCAAGAAACTCTTGACGCATTTAGTGAGAAACGCGGGAGAGGAAGGCCGTACCATGTCCGCCACTCGGAAGTGATCGGACGTGCTGGGAACTACAGATACATTTTCGGGGAGGTATGGCCAAGGCTACGCGGGCCGTTGATCGCAGCGAATCACGTCGAGGAAGTAGTCGAGGCGTTCGAGAAACACGCGCGAACCTATGCGGCGCAGTTCGTACCTCGCCTTGCTGAAGATATCTTGAAGGTAGTTCACGATCCGAAATTCCCGAAAAGGCCGGACCCGCAGATCAATTTTCTCGCAGACTCTCTAGCGGGCAGACCAAATATCGCGCCTCGCACGTCTCGCGACATTTGTTCAAAGGAACGCGCAAAAGAGCGCACGAAATCCCCTCACAAAATTATTCGCCACGAGTTCTACGTCGAATGCGAGTGCGGATACAAAGGTCCAGCACGCGACAACGCGTGTCGCAAATGCGGTGCGCAGATACCTGTGTCTCTCGATGCGCTCTGGAACGCAATAATCCTCTAGCTGCGGTCAAAAGGTACCTCTCCACGTAACGTACGTACGTTACGTGGCCTCGTGTTAGGAGGTGGACGGGTCGGGTCCTTCATCATAACCGATTCATCTGCTGATGGCACCGGAGTGTACTCGTCCACATGATTAGTGACACTCAGCTTTCTGTTTGTGAGATTTGCAGCAGTTCGAGAAATTCGAGCGGAGTGAGGTAATGGAGCGCCTGGTGAGGGCGGACGGTGTTGTAGATGTGTTCCCAGCGATGGAGCTGGGGATTGAGCTGCGCGAAGTTCCAGCGATCAGGGATCACAATTGTCGTAGCTGTAATTCGTCGTGACATTGTTGGGCCTGGTCATCTGCGTCCGGCGGCTCAAAGCGTCATAGCTGAATCCGACCGAACCCGCCCAGGAGTTCGTCAGCCCAGTAAGTCGGTTGAGGGTGTCATAGGTATAGCTGTTCGTGCTGCTGTCCGGTGCCGTGAAGCCAGTCCGGTTCGAGTTTGCGTCGTAGCTGTAGGAATTCGAGAACGGCGTGTTGGGTAGGAACGAATACGTGGTCGTCGTTCCAATCAGCCGTCCCATGTTGTCGTACGCGAAAGTGTAGGTTCCGGTCGGATCGTTCACCTGCAAAACCTTCCCGACAAGATCGTACGTGTACTCAACGCTGGTGGAATCGGAGTAGGGCAGGCAAGGTTTGGAAGGCGTCGCGCTTTTCGCACTTTCCTACAGCCACGGTGGTAACCGGATCGAAAACTTTGGCGTGTCCCAGGTGTTTTAGCTCGTGATATTCCCGTGACGCGCAGCGTGAGTTCGTGTCAATATCCAGTTGGAAAGACCAGCTCCAAGAACTGCGACACCTGCGATGCCCACACCCACGAACGCAGTCCGCCACGTGATAAATAACAAGGGCGTCCAGGCCGGACATGACGCAACGATTGCACATTCCACTTTGTGACGACTGGAGAATAATCCGACCAAGAAACCCACTACCAACGCCGTAGGGAGGTAGACCAGCAGGATCACTGCGGGCATTAATTTGTCAAAATGCTCCAGCCAAGTATCGAAGGACTCGTTGCTACTTGTGACTATGCCTCTCCAATCGTGGCTTTGACTGAGTACAACCGCCATCCCGAGAGATAGGAGCAGTAAGGTAACAATTACGCCCACGACAATCACAGTAATTGACCGTTTCATTTCTTTCTCCCTCGACTTCTGCCCATGGATCAATAAACGTGAGGCAAAGGCTTGTTCGGATAGTTTGGCGGAAAAGTTGTCGGGGTCGGCGGTTCGGGCTTCGGCCCTATATCTGGAGGTCCATTGCCGATGTTCGTTTCGTTAAAGGGTGGATCAACAGCGCCCGCCCCACAAGTCTCCTGCATTTGTTGACAGTAGTAATTGCCGTCCATACAGGTCTTATGGTACGCCTCGTCTGCGTCTTTGGAATGAGTGCCTTGGCAGAGGGCATAGTCACCCCTCGGATTATGCGGCCCTCCGGACGCTCTATCCAGTTCTACACGGCACTGGCGCGCAGTGCTCTCGCACTCATAGATATAGTAATGTAGGGCTCCTCGCTAATTTAGACGTTCAGGGTCTCCGAGTTTAGGTCAGTTGCAAAAGCCAAGAAGGCCTCGTGCGGAGTGCGATTGTGGACTCCGCGATGCGGCCGGTCGTAATTGTACTCCTCGATCCAGCGGGCGATGTTGCCCCGCGCTTCTTCCAAGCTGCGATACTCCGCCGTCCAGACTTCCTCTTCTTTCAAGCTGCGATGGAACCGTTCGATGTAGCTGTTGCCCTCCGGGTGATGATACGCGGTGCGGCGGTGCGTGATGCCGAGCTGCGTGAGCGTTTCCAAGAAACGCGACGAAGTGAATTGCGTGCCATTGTCCGTGGTCAGCGTCAAGGTGGCCGAACGACTGCCCGCAGGCAGTCGTTCGAGCACGGCCTGCTCCACCGCGGCGAGCGCGTCTTCGGTCCGGCAACGCTGCGCGAGATGCCAGCCCACGATCTCGCGCGTGCAGCAGTCGATCACACTGACCAAGTAGGCCCAACCCAGCGATGGACCGGCCCACACTTTGGTCATGTCCGCCTGCCAGATTTCGTTCGGACGGCTAGCTTCCACGCGACCCCATTCCTTCCTGCGCCGCGCCCGCAGCCGACGGGCGCGCACCAGTAGACCCCGTTCGCGCATCACCCGCAGCACGCGTTTGCGATTCACCACCAGTCCTTCTTTCCGCCGCAGCCACCAGGTGATGCGCCGATAACCGTAGGCCACCTTCTCCCCGCAGGCCAACACGATCTGTTCGTCGTAGCGCCGGTCGGCGCGACTGCCGCGGGGCTTCTTCCGGTAGTACAAACTCGAACGGCTGATGAGCAGCGTCGCCGCCACCAACGTCGCGGTGTATCCCTGCGCCAGCAGTTCCCGCGCCTGGGAGTGAACCGCACCACAGCTCACTCCCCCACGACGTTTTTTAGAATCTCGATTTCCAGCGACTTCCGCCCCAGCGTGCGTTCCAGTTGCCGGATGCGGCGGTCTTTCTCGCTCTCCGCGGCGGCCGCGCTTCTCCCCCCAAGCGCGGCCTTGGCGCCCTGCTCCGCTTCATCCTTCCAGCGGTAGTACAAGTTGGGAGCGATCTGGTAACGCCGACACGTCTCCGAGATGTTCCCGCTCTTCATGCCTTCCTGCACGATCTGCCACTTTTCTTCGGGGGATCGATCTACTCGTGGTTTCCTGCCCATGTTGCCTCCAGTTGGAGGCCCTGATTCTACCTACGTGAAGTGTCCAGTTTCAGCGGGGAGCCCTACATCGCCGTCCTTTGTTTTCTATGAGTTAGGGCGAATCCTGTTTCCACGTGTGTATCGATCAAGAATCGAGCCTGGAGGCTAGAAGCTGGAGCCTCGAAGGAAGGGCGCGCAGCTGAGGAAGAATGTGAACATATGCGAAACTGGGAAATTTGGCGATTAGAGAGGGGTGCGATCCTTTGTTTTGAATGACTTAGGGTGGGTTCTAATACTTGAATTTGGCGATTAGGGTTTGAACCGAAGGCCGGGGAATTTGCCACAGAGCCACAGAGCGCACCGAGGCAAGACAGTCCGATCCGACGGCGTCCCTCTATCTCGCCCATCTGTCCTCCTTTCGTCGTCTTTAGATCAGGGTTTGCAAGTACAAACCCTGATGCGTCTTCAGGTTAGGGTTTGCAAGTACAAACCCTAAGACCTCGCGCACACACACCCGCGCACAAATCGATTATTCTGATTGTTAAGGATAGAATTTTTATATCACAGTTGAGGGGTGATTTCAAGACCCAGTACTAGGGGTACGCGGGAGAGACGGCCGAAAGTTGACAGTCGATAGAGAACCGCAAAGGCCCTGTTTCCGGTTAGGTTCTGGAAAGGGCGGGGCGCGGGGTTGGAGGGGCAGGAGGTCTCGCGGGGACGGGTTTCAGAATGGCGTCGAGTAGACCGAGGAGGGCGAAGGCGTTGGGGATGGTGCGAATCTCGGTGCCGCCGCTCCTCTTTTCGCCCCGGCTAAAGATATAGAACTTCCCTCGTTCAATGCGGTAACTGGCCACCTGATTCAGAGCCATTTTCTTCTTCAGCGTCAGCGTTCGTATTGTGATTCCGTCCGTGCGGCTGACCTTCACCGGGCCAAAAGAAACTTCGACGCCCGAATTGTAGTGGCCGATTGCCCGGGTTAACAGGGGCTTTTGGGTGAATTGGATCAATTTCGTGCCGAATTGCTCGGGACGTTCGACGGTGTGACCTAATGAGATCTTCGTTCCCTGACGATCGATCAGGCGGAACGTGTAGTAAGTGCCTGCGGGAATTCCGTTCACTCTCTGCTGGATGGCCGAGTAGTAGAACCGGTCGACCTCGTCCCAACGAACCTCTTTGCGGCCAAGAAAAGACTGGACGGAGATGCCGTCCGGATGGAGGCCGATCCGGACGGTCAGGAGCCAGCAGAGAAAGAAGGCAGAGATGCCGATCAAGGCGACCGCGATCATCTCGAGATACTGCCAGTCAAGCGGCTTGTAAGCCTGGGCTGCGCCGAGCCCTCCGACGGAAACGAGGAACCACAGGGAGGCTTGCGTCAGTGCGAACCTGTTTCCGCGGTACGTTTCGAGGGCGGGACTGAGCATGACGCCTCCTAAATTCGCACTTCGAGCGAGCGGGAGATCTCTCTTGTCTCCCAGTCTAGCGGCCCGCGGGAGATAGGCCGAGGTTTGCAGGGGGAGGGTGTTAGGAATCCGTACCCTGGCCGCAGGAACGGGGAGAGAGACTGGCGGCGTGAGGGGAATCACGTGGGCGAGTGCGCGGGCGCACTGCGGCCCCGAGGTCGATCGTGCCTAGCTGTTAGAAGGGAGAGTGTATATGGGCACGGCACTAGAGCTCGAGGTTGACCGGGCGATATCGCACTATCGCGTGATGGAACGTCTCGGCAGCGGCGGGATGAGCGTGGTTTACAAGGCCGAAGATACGCAACTGGGCCGCATGGTTGCGGTGAAATTCCTTCCAGAGGATCTGGTGCGGGATTCGACTGGGTTCGAACGTTGCCGGCGCGAAGCGCGCGCCGCGTCCGCGTTGAGCCATCCGAACATTTGCACGATTTATGAAATCGGGGAGCACGAGGGGCGGCCGTTTATCGTGATGGAGTACCTGGAAGGCCAGAACCTGCGCGAGTTGATCCACGGACACCCTTTGGAGACGGAACGACTGGTGGATCTTGCGCTGCAAGTGACGAACGGACTCGAGGCGGCGCACAGCAAGGGAATCGTGCACCGCGATATCAAGCCGAGCAACATTTTCATCACGAGCAGCGGATACGCGAAGATTTTGGACTTCGGGCTGGCGAAGGTGAACGGCGCCGAGGGGAGAGGGCGCGCGGAATCGACGCTGAGCGACGACCTGATCACGAGTCCGGGCACCGTGCTGGGCACGGTGGCGTACATGTCGCCGGAACAGGCGCTGGGGAAAGAGTTGGATGCGCGCACGGATCTTTTCTCGTTCGGCATCGTGCTGTACGAGATGACCACGGGAGTGCTGCCCTTTCAGGGAGACACTTCCGCTGCGATTTTTGATTCGATTCTGCACCACATACCTGCCCCTCCAGTGCGATTCAACCCCGGAGTTCCCGTGGAACTGGAGCGGATCATACAGACGTGCCTGGAGAAGGACCGCGAGACGCGCTATCAGAGTTCCGCGGAGGTGTGCGCGGATCTGAAGCGGCTGAAGCGGGAAAGCAGCTCGTCGAGTGTGGCCCCGGCAGTCGAACGCCCCGCGCCGAAGCGGCGCGGGTGGCTCTACGGACTCACGGCTCTTGCAGCGGTGGCAATGCTGGCGGGGCTGTGGATCGGATTCTCGTTTCGCGCGCCGGTACCGCGAGTGACGGAGATTACGAAGATCACGCACGACGGCCTGCCCAAGGACATGCTGGTCACCGACGGGAGCCGGATTTACTTCTCAGAAAGCTGGAACGAGCGCTTTGCGATCGCGGAGGTTTCCGTCGCTGGCGGCGAAGTGTCTCATCTCACCCCACCGTTTTCGAACACGGTGCTGCGCGACATAGCGGCGGACGGGTCGAGCCTGCTGATTTCCGAGCACCTGTTCACCGATCCGCTGTCAGGCCTCTGGGCACTGCCTCTGCCGGCCGGAACGCCTCGGCGCCTGGGAGAAATTGAAGGGCGCGACGCGTCGTGGTCGCCCGACGGGACGCAGCTTGCGATCGACCGGGGTTCGGACATCTATCTCGCCCGAGGCGACGGGTCGGAGCCTCACCATCTTTTGAGCGTGGCGGGAATTCCTGGCGACGTCCGGTTTTCTCCCGACGGGCGGAGGCTCCGGTACACGCTCTACGAAACTCAGAACACGCTGTCGCTGTGGGAGGTGAATGCCGACGGCACGAATCCTCATCCGTTGCTGACCGGGTGGAGCAAGCCGCCATCGGAGTGCTGCGGCCGATGGACACCGGACGGGCGTTACTACATGTTCCTGGAGGAAAAGACGGGCGACATCTGGACTCGGCCAGAAAGAAACGGATTGTTTGAACGACGAACGGCCACTCCGGTGCAGCTTACGAGCGGACCGGTGGCGTTCTACAACATGACGCCGAGCGCTGATGGAAAGAAGATCTTTGCTGCCGGAACACTCCGGCGAGGAGAGCTTGTCCGCTACGACGCGGCCTCCCATCAGGCGGCGCCGTATCTCTCCGGCATTTCGGCCGGAGAGGTTGCGTTCAGCCGCGACGGGAAGTGGATCGCATACGTAAGCTATCCGGAGGAGGCTCTCTGGCGTTGCCGGACGGACGGAAGCGAGCGGGTTCAGTTGACGTACTCGATGGCCGCGACGTTGCCGCAGTGGTCTCCGGACGGCAGTAAGGTCGCTTTCATTTCGGCTGTGTGGGGCAAACCCTGGAAAATCTACGTTGTTTCTGCGCAAGGCGGGACGCCGCAGGAGGTTGTCCCGGAGAGCAGGAACGAAGTGGATGTGAGCTGGTCGCCTGACGGGAACCAAATTGCATTCGGGCGAGTTTCGCAACAGTCCGACGCCGAACCGCTCCAAATTCAGTTGTTCGACCTGAAGACACATGAGTTGTCGGTTGTCCCGGGCTCGACGGGGAAGTTCAGTCCGCGGTGGTCGCCCGATGGGCGCTATCTGGCGGCGCTGTCGTCGGACTCGAAGAGCATCTGGCTGTTCGATTTCCGGAGCCAGGGTTGGTCGAAGTGGTTCGAAGCAAAGGAAGGCAGCGTCGGATATCCGACATGGTCAACCGACGGCCGGTCTGTCTACTACACGACGTATCTAACCGGCCATGGATCGGTGTGGCGAGTTCACCTGGGAACGGGGCGGCCGGAAATCGTGGCCGACCTGACGGGCGAGCAGCGTTACGGTGAACGATGGGGCACGTGGACCAGCGTGACTCCGGACGGCGGCGTGCTCTTTGTGCGGGATGTAAGCAGCCAGGAAATCTACGCGCTGGATGTGCAATTGCCGTAGCAGCGAACCGCGCTCAAGCAAACTGCTCGGAGCGTTCAACTGTGGTGCGAGGCGGGGGCAGTGCCGTCTGCGACGCGGCGAGCCAAGTAGGATTCGAGTAGGTCATCCAGTACGCGGGGCATGATCGGTTTGGTGAGGTAGCCGTCCATCCCTGCGGTCAAGCATTTCTCCCGGTCGCCCTGCATGGCATGAGCCGTGAGGGCAATGACGGGGACGCGAGCCTTGCCATCATCCTTGAGGGCGCGAATGGCGGCGGTTGCTTCGAAGCCGTCCATTTCGGGCATCTGAACATCCATGAAAACGAGGTCGAAGTTATCTTTGGCCAGGGCGGCGAGCGCCTCGCGGCCGTTACCGGCGAGCACGACGCGATGGCCCCGTTTTTCGAGCATGCGTGTGGCGAGACGCTGATTGACCACGTTGTCTTCGACGAGAAGAATGCGCAGAACGCTTTCCGGATCGCGAGCGTCGTAAAGGGAGTACCGGGTGATGAGGGGAATCGCGCCCTGCTGCTCCTTCGCGCCGAGGAGGCGGGCGATGGCCTCGCGCAACTCCGATTGCCGGATCGGCTTCAACAGGTACGCGGAGATGCCCAGCGCCTTGCAACGCTCCGAATCGCCGCGATGGCCCGCCGAAGTCAGCATCATGATCGTGGCGGTTGAAATTTCCGGACGCCGGCGAAGGTGTTCCACAAACTGAAAGCCATCCATTCCGGGCATGTGCATGTCGAGGAGAATGAGCCTGTAGGGCTTTCCGGCCTCGATCGCAGCGGGAAGCTCCAGCAGGGCTCGGGGTCCGCTGTCGACGGAAGCAGGCTTCATTTCCCAGCGGTTAAGCATCCCTTCGAGAATTCTGCGGTTTGTGCGGTTGTCGTCGACGATGAGGACACGGACGCCGCGGAGGATCTCCGAAGGAGCCGGTGCGCCGACTTCAATGTGCTTGGGATCGACGAGCCCGAGCCTGGCGGTGAAGTGGAAGCGAGTGCCTTTGCCGACCTCGCTCTCGAGCCAAATCTTGCCGCCCATCAAGGTGACGAGGCGGGTGCAGATGGTCAACCCGAGCCCGGTACCTCCGTACTTGCGGGTGGTGGATGTGTCCGCCTGAGCGAAGGGATCGAAAATCAATGCGTGCTTATCCTGCGGGATGCCGATCCCTGTGTCGGAGACCGTGAAATGCAGGAGGGCATCGCCGACAGTCCTTTCGGAGACCTCGACGCGCAAGGACACCTCACCCTCATGCGTAAACTTGATGGCGTTGCCGACAAGATTCAAGATGACCTGGCCGAGACGATTCGGGTCCGAGCGGACCGTTTCCGGCGTGTCGGGCGCGAGCTCACAGAGGAGCTCGAGTCCCTTTTCGTCGGCGCGCAATGCGAGAGTCCTCATGACGCCTTCCACTGTGTCGCGCAGGTTGAAGGGACGGACGTCGAGTTCGGCTCGTCCCGCTTCAATCTTGGAGAAGTCGAGAATGTCATTGATGACGGTGAGAAGAGTATCCGCGGAGAGCTTGACAGTTTCGAGGTATTCGCGCTGTTCCGGTGTGAGGTCGGTGCCGAGGGTCAAGTCGGTCATGCCCATGACGCCGTTGAGCGGAGTGCGGATTTCGTGGCTCATGTTCGCGAGAAACTCGCTCTTTGCACGGTTCGCCTCTTCCGCCACTTCCTTAGCGTGACGCAGCTCGGCTTCGGCAAGCTCGTGCTGCTCGATCTCCTTCAGCAGCTCTACAGTGCGCTCCTGGACACGAACCTCCAATTCGTCATGCGCGCCCTGGAGGGCGGTGTCGCGCTCCTGAATGCGTTCGAGCATCTGGTTGAAGGATCCGACGAGAAGGCCAACCTCATCGCTTCCTCCCGGAGGGGCGCGCAGGGAATAGTCCTTCTGCGCGGAAACCCTGGAGGCGATGGCGGAGAGCTGGAGAATCGGGGAGATGGTCACGCGGAGCAGAGGGGCGGAAACGAGGAAGGCGACGAGAAGGGACAAAATCAGGACGATGACGGAAATCTTGGCGTGCTCGCGGAGCTGCGCACGAAGGAGGCCGAGGTCAGAGACGATGGCGATGGAGCCGACTTCAGCACCGTCAAACGTAACGGGACGAAGCAGCGTGAGGTCTTCCTCGCCAAATCGAGCACCGGGTTCCTTCGAAGACGGCATCGCCGGAGCGGCGGGGACTCCCGGGCGAATGTATTCCGCGAAAGTATTGCCGCGACGATCGTATAGGCGGGCGGCGACAATGTGATTTTCGCCGCGCAGCGCGCCCAGGATGTCACGCGCGGATTTGCGATCATTGAACATCAGCGCGGCAGCGGTATTTGCGCCCAGTGTGTCCGCGAGTGTCACCACCTCCGTGACCATGGCCGCGCGATAACTGGAGCGCTCGTACAGCGTAAAGGCCACGGTTGCGAGCGCGAGAACCAGGCACGTGGTGGTCAGGATGACCGCAGCCAGCTTCCTTCCAATCGAGGACGTGCGGAAGAGTCGCATGCTCATCGTCTCCGCGGAGAATCACTGTTGGTGCCGATGGAGACCAGAGTCTCCTCCGAATCTCGCTGGGGGGCGTTGCTGCGTGCCGAGCGCTGCGAGGCCGCAACTTCGAATGCCTGCGACCAGACTGCCGAGCCTTCCTTGCGAGGTTTGCTGTCGTCCTTCACTATTCGGGCCAGGAGAAGTAGGCGGGAGCTGATCTTGAGGTCGGCTCGGGACGCTGCGTTGAGGTTTATGTCGAGACGAACCTGCTTTTCCTCAAGCGCAAATTGAACGATGCCGCCGCGCGCAGCGAACTGAGCCATATCGCCGACGGTGAGGACGGCGGAGCCTCTCAGACTCGAAAGGATTTGAACGACGTTCTTCCGTTCGGAGGAGCTGACGTAAAGAACATGGCAGGCGCGAACTCCGTCGCTATTCTGAAAATGAAGAAGCTGGACGGGCCTGCCATTGACGGTCTTTTTCGAGACGAGGGATGAGAGGGAGGTGCCGAAGGGATCCCATCCAAGCACGCAGAGAAGGCTGGGCGCCTGTGGATCGGGATAGGCCGACGGCGGCCATTCGACGAATTGCATCATGTTGTAAAGCATTGCGGCTTTCAGTTCATATTCATCGGCAGAATTCTGGGCGCGAACAACGCCGGGAAACAGGGCATAGAGGATCGCGACGGACACGCACAGAGACACGCGGCGGAAATGACCCTTCATCCGGGGGATGAAGGTATCGTCCCGGCGTGCTCGGGGCCCGTTGTCCGAGTTTTCTTGTGGTTCCATCACTTATCTGAGCACGCCCCGCTTTCTATTTCGCACTCAAGAGCGGCCGATAGGTCAATTCGATCCGGAAATTTCGACCGTCTTGAGGAATGGATGCTTCCACGGTGTTGATGCTGCCGGACTCCGCATAGCGTTTATCGAAGATGTTGTAGAAACCGGCGGAGACGTCGAGGCGGTCGGTGAGTCTGTGGGCGAAGAAAGTGACATTCGTGAGGAAATAGCCGCCGATATTTGTCTGGGCCACCGTTCGTCTGGGACTTACATACTGGGCACTCGCGCTGGCGAATAGCTTCTTGTGTATCAGAGGAACGCTGAAATTTGCCTTCGCCAATTGCGTGGGTGAGTTGGTCAAGACGTTGCCAGTGACAACGTCCTGGGAGTTCTGCAGGGTGTGCGAGAACGCGACTTCGATGCCGTCGGTCCAGTTCGCGCCTGCCTCCCATTCGAACCCCTTGGTTTGGATGGCGTTTGGAGAATTCAAGTAAATAGGGTTGCCGGTGGATGGGTCAATCGTGGGAGCGACCAGGGAGTTGATGCGGTTGAGGAAAGCGGCCGCGGAGACGTGGTAGGTCTTGTGGAAACGGTGGTCAACGTCCAGCTCCCAACTGCGAATCCCCTCAGGCTTGAGGGCCGGATTGGCGGTATTGCTGTTGTTGCCGGCATAGAAGCTCTCATAGCTATTGGGAGCGCGAAACGCCCAGCTATAGTTTGCGCGGATGTCCGTGCTCGGACTGAGGGCAAAAAGGAGTCCCGCGCGGGGACTGAGCGTGGCCTGGAATCGTTGGTGCCAGTCAGTGCGAAGGCCGACGACGAAAGAGAGATTCTTGCGAAGCGAGTATTCGTCCTGAAAATAGAACGCGGCGATCCAGGCGGAACGCTGATCATCCAGGTAGAGGTGATAAGGCTGGATGTCGTAATTGGTTTGTTGTTGCTGAAGGTCCTGGCGAAATTCGGTGCCGAGGGTCACCTTGTGGCGCGCGAAGAAGGTTCGAGAGGCGTCGCCCTGAAAGTCCCACCAGGTTCCGTCCGCGGCGTCGTAGTTCTGCGTGTATGGCGGGCCCGTGTGCGTGTAGTCGTAAATGTAGATTCCGTTGTAATCGTACCAGTCGTAGGATAGGCGCCCGAGCGTCTCCCACAACCCAAACGTGTGGTGGTATTGGATGTCGACGTAGCCGCGAGCGTCGGTGGTGCGGGTCCGCGGGTCGTCGAAGACGGTTCCGAACGACGCGGTGGGAATGTGCTTGGTACGAGACGCTTGAACGACGTGAATGTCGAAATCGCGGTAAAGAACCTCCGCGAAGAGGTTATAGGACTGATCGGCGTCGGCGTCCTGGGCAATGCCGTTATTCGTGGCGGGACTATCAAATTCGGGAAAGAAGAGACGATCGTGGCCGAGGCTGTTGTAAAACGAGCCCGAAGCGAGCGTTTCCAGGCCGCTGTCAAACCGTTCGCCAAAGGTGAGGCGGGCCTTGTAGGAGTTCCAGCTTCCAGCCTCGGCGGAAGCCTCGGTGGCGCTCACGTCGCGTCCGCGCTTGGTGATGACGTTGATGACAGCCGCGAAGGCGCCTGTGCCGTACAGAGAAGAGTTGGGGCCGCGAATGATCTCGATTCGCTCGATCAGGTCGACGTCGACCGGAAACTCAGTGCCGACATAGGCTCCGTCGAAAATGTTGTCGTTCACGCGATGACCATCCACCAGAAAGAGAATGCGCGCGTTGTAGTCACCTGGTTGGGAGAAACCGCGGACGCCGACGTAGGTGTAATTGCGGTCGTAGATTACATAGAAGCCGCGAACGCTTTTTAGGACGTCGGCAAGAGTGCGATAACCGTATTTCTCGATTTCCTCGCCGGTTACGACTGTAACGGAGGCCGGAGAGTCGGAAGCCTTCTGGAGGAACTTGGAGGCGCCGTAGACGGATTCGACCTGGACCTTGGCGAGATCTTCAATGCTGAGCCCGCTGAGATCGACCTGTCCCTGTTTTGGCTCCTGAGCCGCTAGTGAGCCGACGGCGGGAAAGGCGAGGACGCAGAGCGCGAGAGCGGCATATTTATGGGCTGCTTTCTGGGCGTTAAGACACACGACGGCGCTTCGCTCCGCTTTCGCGTCAGCGCACACCAATGCCCAAAGGGAGCGGGGATCGAAGGAGTCAGGCCTCTAGAATCAATACCTTAGCTACCGCTGCCACGGGCGCTCGGCGAACCGTTGCCGTCGAGCGTTCCGAATTGGCCCGCGTGTCCCCAATCCGAACTGCTGATGGCCCACATCGAAGGGCCAACTCCGCAAAAAGGGTTCTGTTCGTGAGCCACGGAGCGGACCCCAGGGCGATGGTTGACCTGGGGGATAATCGCAACATCGGGATTGAACCTTGGGCCGAGAAAGGGTAACTTGTCGCGTCCCGGTCTGGGATGGGCCGGGGCTTCCCTCCCGGAACAGGGGGTGTGCCAGGCCCTAGTGCGGGGCCTGCCCGGGATGATCTCCGTGCGTCTGCCTAAGGAGCGGCTTGATGAGAATCGCGAGCATCGCGAGTGCTTTTCCCGAGAACTACTATAAGCAGGAGCTGTTGACGGAGGCGCTGAAGAACGATTGGCGCAGCCGTCTGTCGAATCCGGACATTCTCGACCGGCTCGACGAGAGCATGAAGGTCGACGGGCGATTCACGGTGGAGAAGATCGAGTTCTACGAGCAGATGTACACGTGGGGCCAGGCGAACAATTGCTGGATCAAGCACGCGCTGGACCTGGGAGAAAAGGCGCTGTGCCGGGCGCTGGCGCGGGCGGGGCTTGAGCCAGAGGATCTGAGCGCGATTTTCGTGACGTCGGTCACGGGAATTGCGGCGCCCTCGATCGATGCGCGGCTGGTGAATCGCATGGGGCTCTCGAAGAACATCAAGCGCGTGCCGATTTTTGGGCTGGGATGCGTGGCGGGCGCGGCGGGGATCTCGCGGGCAGCGGATTACGTCCACGGGTATAAGGATCAGGCGGCGGCGCTGCTTTCGGTCGAGTTGTGTTCGTTAACACTGCAGCGCGACGACCTCTCGATGGCGCACCTGATTTCGGCGCTCCTCTTTGGCGACGGCGCGGCGGCGACCATCGTGGTCGGGTCGGAGATGGAATCGAAGGGGCCGGAGATTGTCGCGACCAAGTCGATTTTCTATCCGAATACCGAACGCGTGATGGGTTGGGACATCTGCGAGAAGGGATTCCGCATCGTACTTTCGCCAGAAGTTCCGGACACGGTCGTGAAGCACCTGGGCCACGACGTCGACGAGTTTCTTGGCGAGCAGGGCCTGAAGCGGCGCGACGTGAAGAGTTGGGTGATGCACACCGGCGGCCCGAAGGTGCTGGAAGCGACCGCCATCGCGTTGGGGATTACGGCGAAGGACCTGGAAGCGTCGTGGAATTGCTTGCGTAAGGTGGGCAACATTTCCTCGACGTCGGTGCTGCTGGTGCTGGAGGACGTTTACATGCACCGGCGCCCGGAGCCGGGCACGTTGAGTATTCTCGCGGCGATGGGACCCGGCTTCTGCTCAGAATTGGTGCTGCTGCGATGGTGAAGCGAGGAAAGCGAGGTTCATGCAGCCGGACGCAGTCGTTGTGGGCGCAGGGCCGGCAGGAATCGCTACCGCTATTGCAGCGCGCGACTAAAAGGTCTTCGAGTTACCGTCCTAGATTTTCGCAATCCACCGATTGACAAACCATGCGGCGAAGGCCTGCTTCCCGAGGGAGTGGCCGCGCTGCGCGCATTGGGGATCGACGTTTCCTCCACGGCGGCCTTTCCATTTGCCGGAATCCGATTCTGTGACGCGGAGTCTTCCGCAAGCGCGGCTTCCGCTCGGGCAAGCGTACGGGTTGCGCCGCGCCGCGCTGCACCAGCTCCTGGTCGAGCGAGCAGCGGAATTGGGCGTGAGATTCATGTGGGGCTCGCGCGTTTCGGAGATACGCGCGGATTCTCTCTATGCGGCTGGCGAACGGATATCGTTTCGGTGGCTGATTGGGGCGGACGGCCAGAATTCGAGCGTGCGGCGCTGGGCCGGGCTCGACGGGCGGCGCCGGAAGCATTCGCGTTTCGGGTTTCGGCGGCATTATGCGACTGCGCCGTGGAGCGATTTTGTCGACGTCCACTGGGGCAGGCGGTGCCAGATGTTCGTCACGCCAACGGGCGCGGAGGAAGTGTGCGTGGCGCTGCTATCGAGCGACCCGCGGATGCGAATCGAGCGCGGGCTGCAGGAGTTCCCAGGCGTCGCGGCCCGGCTTCGCGGCGCGAAGGCGCTGACGCAGGAGGCGGGAGCGGTGAGCGTGTTGAGCCAGGCACGAGCGGCGGCGCGAGGGAATGTGGCGCTGGTGGGCGACGCGTCGTGCGCGGTCGACGGGATCGCGGGGCAGGGGCTGAGCCTAGCGTTTCAGCAGGCGGTGGCGCTGGGCGAGGCGCTATCGCGCGGGGATCTCGCGTGCTACGAATCGGCGCACGGGCGCATTACGAGAAACGCCGTTCGGATGACGCGGCTACTGCTGCTGATGAATTCAAGCGCGTGGCTGCGGCGAAGAGCTCTGCGATTGTTCGCGAAGAATCAGCGACTCTTTTCGCGCATGATCTCCATTCACACGAGCGAGCCGGAAGGCGAGTCACTGAGGGCGCGAGACATGATTGGCGTGGGCTGGGGGATCCTGTGGGCGTGAGTGCGCGCGGCCGGTGCCGGATCATGCTGCTGGTGGCGTTGTCACTGGCCTTATGCAGCGCGGCGAGGGCGCAGGAGACGACCGTGGTGTTCGATCCGGGGCGGACCACGATTCAATTCACCGTCGACAGCACGCTGCATCTGGTTCACGGGACGTTTCGCCTCAAAAGCGGTGAGATTCACTTCGATTCCTCCACGGGCGAGGCGAGGGGCGAAATCCGCGTCGATGCGGGAAGCGGTGACACCGAAAACAGCGGCCGCGACAAGAAGATGCACAACGAAATCCTCGAGAGCCCGAAGTATCCCGACGTAGTCTTTTCGCCGACGTACGTGAAGGGGCCGATGCCGGCGCAGGGAACGTCGCAAGTGGACGTCGAGGGAATTTTTCGGCTGCACGGGCAGGACCACGCGATGACGCTGACGTTTGCGGTCGAGCGGCTCGGCAACGGAGACGTGCAGGCGACGACTCACTTTGCGGTGCCGTACATCAAGTGGGGCCTGAAGAATCCAAGCGCGTTTGTCCTGCGAGTGAACGATACGGTGAACGTGGAGATACACGCGACGGGGCACGTACAGATTCAGTGATGACTGCGAGAATTGCACCGGCGGTCCTGGGAGATGCTTCCGCCGAGGCTCGGAGCTACTTGTCGGTGAAGAGGAGTTCGCGGGCGCGCTGCGAGGCCTTTACGATGGCCTTGATCAGCGTGACGCGCAGGCCGCCTTCCTCGAGTTCGAGAATGCCGTCGATGGTGCAGCCCGCCGGAGTGGTTACGGTGTCCTTGAGGAGGGCGGGGTGGTGGCCGGTCTCGAGGACTACCTTCGCGGCGCCCAGCGCGGTTTGCGCGGCGAGAAGCGTGGCGAGTTCGCGCGACAATCCCATCTTCACGCCGCCTTCGGCGAGCGATTCCAGAATAATGTAAATGAATGCCGGGCCGCTGCCGGAGAGGCCGGTGACGGCGTCCATGTTTTTCTCGTCGACGACGACGGTGGTGCCAACCGAGCCGAAGAGCGCGCGCGTGGTTTCCAGGTGGCCGGGCGTGGCGAGCTTGCCTTTCGCGATGGCCGTGATTCCGGCGCCGACCATGGCCGGAGTGTTGGGCATGGCGCGAATCACGGGAACGTCGGCGGCAAGGCGCTTCTCGATGTATTCGGTGGGCACAGATGCGACGATCGAGACGACGAGCTTCTGCGCGGTGAGTTCGGGCCGAATCTCATCAAGCACCTGCGCCACAACCTGCGGCTTGACACACAGCAGGATCAAATCGGAGGCGCGTGCGGCGGCGCGATTATCGGTACCGAGTGCGACGGGACTGCGCGCGGCGCCTTTACGGTCGGCGTTGGTATGCTGGACCGTCGCCAGAATGTTCTCGGGCGGAAGGAGATTGTGCTTGAGGAATCCGTCGATCAGGATTCCGCCCATTTTTCCGGTGCCGATGACGGCGAGCCGGAGCTGGTTCAAAGGACGCGTTTGCGCGATGCTTTCAGGCATTTGAGTGTGGAAATGATACAGGAGAAGAACGAAGGGAGGCAAAGGCACTCAGGCGGGCGCGATGCTTTCTGGAACTTCGAAGGGACGCCGACGGAATAGTGGATGTACCGAAACCCGACCCGGAAGCGTCTCAACTAAAGATGTGCAGAAGCCAGGGAGGAAGAAAATCATGGCACGAGAAGCAAGGTGGGCAGGTCGCAATTGTTTCGGTCTTCTTAGCGCTGTATGCGCTGCGGCGCTCTTCTTGATGGTGCCCGGACAGATCGCCAGGGCACAGTCTTCCGGCGGAGGTTCGGTGCAGGCTCAGAGCCGGCCTGCTGCGCAACCGGCTGCGCAGCCCGCGGCGAAGCCGAACCTCGCAGGCACGTGGAAGCTGAATCAGGACCAGAGCGACGATCCGCGGGCCAAGATGCGTGAGGCGATGGGCGGTGGAGGCGGGGGAGGCGGAAACGGTGGAGGTGTTGGGATGGGGCGAGGCGGCGGACGTCCGGGACGAGGACAGGGCGGCGGGGGCGGCATGATGGCCGAATGGGAGCAGTTGACCATCGCACAAACGGACGTCGGCGTGAAGGTCAACGGCACGACAGGGCGGTTGCTCGCGACCACCGAGGCCCAGTCGAACTCGAACGGTGGCGACGGCAGCGGCGGAATGGGAATGGGCTTTCCGCCCGCAGTCGCGACGTGGCAAGGGACCCAGCTTGTGGCCAAGAGCCAGGGGTTTGGCGGAGGCACCACGACGAGGACGTTCGAGCTTTCACCGGATGGGAAGCAGCTGATCGTCACCACAAAGGTCGAAAACCAGCGGTTCAATGAGCCGGTTACGTACAAGCTCGTGTTCGACCCTGGCAAAGCCGCAACAAACAGCCAATAGAAGTTGGACTCTGGTTGAATCGGCCCGCCGCCATGATTGGTGCAAGGTATCGTGTTGCGGCGGGCCGAAGTTTTGGAGCATGCGTGAGTCTGGAAGTGTCGCGGCGGCTAACATGGCTCCTCATGAGCATGCCGATCATGTGGGTGCCGTGCTTCGCCCAGCAACCGCCGCCGCAGCAAGCTTCGCAGCAGCAGAGCGGGCAGGGTTCGCAGGAAAAGAACCAGCCAGAGCAGCCCGTGAACTCGCAGGCGGGCGATGCGTCGCAAGCACCGGCTCCGGTGGTGGCGTACACGACGGGGCAGGTGCAAACGGCGGGCGGGGACGGAGTGCCGGGCGCGACCGTCCGAATCACAAACACGGACACGCACAAAGTCTGGCTCAGTTGGACGGATGAAACCGGGAAATTTGTATTTCCGCAGCTTCCCGAGGGCTATTACCACGTCGAAGTGAGCCAGCTGGGCTTCACGGGTTTCTCTATGGACGTCAAGCTGCCCGTGGTTCCTAGTGGGCCAATTCCGATCGTCTTGAATGTGGCGACGCTCGCGCAATTGGAGGCGCCTGCGGCTCCTGCCGAGAACACCTCGGCGCCTTCCAAGCCCGCTGCCCCCACGACTCCCGGAGCGCAAGGTCCACCGGCGAACGCTTCGGCAGCTTCAAATCCGCAAGAGGCAAAGCAGCAGTCGAACGCCCGGCCCGGTCAGGGACAGGCAGGTCGAGGCGGCGCCGGCGGCCGGCGCGCAAACGGAGGTCGAGGACAATTGCCCGCAGGCGTTGCTAACGCGCTTCAGCAGGGGATCGCGGGGGCGTTTCAGCAAACGGACCTGACGGGAGCGGGAACTGGCGGACAGGAGAACGAGGGCCTTGGCCAGACGAACGAGGGGGGAAACGCCACAGCGGAGGTTTCGAGCGAGAATCTCTCGAGCGCGTCGTCCAACTCATTTCTGCTGCAGGGAACGGTGGGACAGGGAATGGCGATGAACGGGCCGGGAGGATTTGGGGGGCCCGGCGGCTTCGGCGGGCCGGGAGGCTTCGGCGGACCAGGGGAGTTGGCTCCGGGTGCGCCGGGCGGTCCCGGCGGAGCGGGCGGGTTCGGCGGAGGAGGAGCGGGAGGCCCTGGGGACTTCGGTGGACCCGGCGGAGGCGGGCCGGGAGGCGGGCGCGGATTCGCAGGGCGAGGAGGGCCGGTTCCGCGCGGCGGGGCGGGCCCCGACAATGGCGGCATCTTTGGCGGGCGAAGCCGGCTGGCGCGGCAAGCCATCAATCGAATGCGCTGGGGCTTCTACGATCAGTATTCGAATTCCGCGCTGAATGCGAAGCCGTACTCGATCACCGGCCAGGATTTTCCGAAGGTCGCGAACTATAACGAGCGCCTGGGGGCAAATCTCGGCGGGCCGTTGAAGATTCCGCATGTGTATAACGGCAGCGACAAAACCTACTTTTTCCTGAACTATCAGCACCAACTCGTGAAGAACGGCGTCGACACGTTTTCGCTGGTGCCCACGATGGACGAGCGCACCGGAAATTTCTGCAACGTTGGAAACGGATTCACGCTGTACGATCCAATGTCGAATCTCTCCAATCCCTCGAGCCCGAAAACGATCCTCGGCAACGGCTGCCAGATTCCCAGCATCGAGAGCGCCGCAAACGGCTTGCTGTCCTACCTTCCGCTGCCAAACATCACGCCGACCCTCGGAGCGCAGGGACAGACCTACAACTACCTGTTGCAGGCGACGACCCCGCAGAACACCGACACAGTCAACCTGCACGTGCTGCACACGATCAATTCGAAGCTGAGCTTGAACGGCGGATACAACCTGAGTTCGTCACGCTCGGACACACTGGGGAATTTTCTCAGCATCGCGGGAACGCAGTCGACGCTGAGCCAGAATGTGAATCTGGCGCTGAATCACAACTGGTCGCCGAACATGGTGGAATCGACGAGCTTGAACTGGAGCCGGAGCCGCGTGCAATCGCTCAGCGATAATTCGTTCGTGAACAATATCGCGGGGCAACTGGGGATCATGGGAGTTTCGACCGATCCGATGAACTACGGCATTCCGGGGATTCAATTCACGAGCCTCGGCGGCTTGAGCGACCCGGTACCGTCGCTGGTCCGCAACCAGACGCTGCGGTTCATGGAAGGCTGGACGTACATTCACGGCCCGCACACGGTGAAGTTTGGAGGCGAGATTCGGCGGATTCAACTGAACTCGGACTCCGATCCGAATCCTCGCGGGAGGTTTCTCTTCACCGGGCAGATGACGAGCCAGGTCGGCGCGAATGGGCAGCCGCTCGAGGACCCGACCACGCAGCCCTACTACGAGTTTGCCGATTTTCTGCTCGGCCTGCCCTACAACACGCAGCTTCGCACCGGCGACCCGAACACGTACTTCCGCAACTGGGAGTTCATCACCTACGGGCAGGACGATTGGCGCGTGAACAAGACATTTACACTGCTGTTTGGGCTGCGGTACAGCGCCGTGACGCCGCCGGTCGAGCTGTACGATCACATTGCGAACCTGGACTTGAACGCGACGGCGACGGCGGTAGACATAGTCACGCCGGGCCAGACGGGAACATACAACGGCGCGTATCCGCAGGCGCTGGTTCATGGTGACTACAAGAACTTCGCTCCGCGGATCGGTTTTGCGTGGCAGCCGCCGATTCGGCCGAAGACGGTGGTGCGCGGCGGCTATTCGATCTTCTACAACGACTCGGTGTACACGACGCTGGCGCAGAACTATCTGGCGTACCAGCCGCCCTTCGCGGCGTCGGACAATTTGTATACGTCCGCGGCGCAGGTGTTGACGCTGGAACAGGGATTTCCGGCGACAACTTCGACGAGCGGCGTGACTGTGCTGAACACGGCGGGCGTGGACCCGTTTTATCGGGACGGGTATGCGCAGATCTGGATGCTATCGACGGAAACCGATCTGCGGCCGAACTGGATCCTGACGCTGACGTACACGGGCACGAAGGGAACCGACCTCGATCTTTTTCGCGCGCCGAACCGCGCACCGCTTGGCACGAATCCGCTGGAGACGCAGGCGAATCTGGCGATCCCATACGCGACGGCGTTCGACTATGACCAGTCCGGCGCGAACTCGTTGTACAACGCGCTGCAGGTGCGGCTGGTACATCGGTTCACGCACGGAATCATGCTGCAGGCGTTCTACACGTATGCGAAGTCGCTGGACAATGCCAGCTCGATCGGCGGCGGCTCGCCGATCGTGGTGCAAAACGACGACGATTTCGCGGCCGAACGCGGCCTCTCGACCTTCGACATGCGGCATCAAGTGCGGTTGATGTCGATGTGGGAGCTGCCGTTTGGCGAACGGCACCGGTTTGCGTCGCACGGATGGGAGAATCACGTTTTCGGTGACTGGCGGCTGATGAACATGATCACCTGGCACACCGGATCGCCGTTTACGGCGTATCTCGGCGGCGGAGCATCCAACAATTCGGGAACGGGCGCGAATTTCTCCGAGCGCGCCGAGCAAGTGGGCGATCCGAATGTGGGAATCTGCGGCGGAGGACCGCTCGACTTTTTCAACACGGGTGCGTTCGCCGTGCCGGCGGCAGGAACGTACGGCGACGAGCGCCGGGGCACGATCGAAGGCCCGTGCAGCTTCAGTTGGAACTTTTCGCTGGCGAAGTCGTTCCGGTTCGGCCCGCGCGAGCGGCAGCATCACATCGACGCCCGCTGGGAAGTGCAGAATCTGACGAATACGGCGAGTTTTTCAGGGATTGCGACAACGTTCGGCTCGCCGCTCTTCGGGCAAGTGACGAGCGCGGGCGCCATGCGGTCCATGGATTTCATGCTGCGGTTCAATTTCTGATGAAGCACATGCTCCACAGTTCGCTGAGTTCGTGCCTGATCGCCCTGCTGGCGATGGCTCCGACTTCGTTCGCCCCGCAGCAGGCTGCGACTCAGACGGCGGGCCAGCAGAGCGGCCAATCGACGCAGCAGACCACGCCTGCGCTGGTTCCTGCGCCGACGGCACCCAGGCAGGCGAACGCCTCGAGGCGGCGGAGATCGGTCCCCTTGCGATCTACTTCGGATCTCGTGCGCATCGACGTCGAAGTGATAGATCGCTCCGGAAAGTCGATCAAGGGATTGAAGCCGGAGCAGTTCGTCGTGACGGACAACGGTAAAACGGAAAAGGTGACGTTCTTCACCTACGAGGACATCGAGGCCGTAGAGACAGCCGGTGCGGACAACGCAAACGCGAAGCCGATCGTGGTCCCGATCGACAGTCCGACGCCCATCCCCGAGGACGATCTCAGCAACCAAGTGCGCGACCGGCGGATGATGGTGCTGTTCTTCGACCTGACGTCGATGGGGAACGACGACATGATGCGCGCGCGCGACGGCGCAAAGAAATTCATCGACAAGCAGATGAGCGCGGCCGATCTCGTCGCGGTCGTCGTCTACGGGTCGCGGCTTTCCGTGTGGTGCGACTTCACGAACGACCATGCGAAGCTGCAGAAGGCGATCGCGCAGCTCACTCCCGGGATCTCGGCCGACCTCGCCGAAGGCATGTACGCGGCGGCGCAGGAAGGCGAATACGACGTGCAAGGCTACACGGGGGCCGCGTACACGCCGGACGAGACCGAGTTCAACGTCTTCAACACGGATCAGAAACTGGCGGCGGTCGAGGGTTTGGCCAACGTGCTTGCGACGATTCCAGGCCGCAAGGCGATCGTCGAATTCACGGGCGGCGTAACACAGACCGGGGAAGAGAATCGGACAGAATTGCGCGCCGCCACGGATGCGGCGAATCGCGCGGACGTTTCAGTCTACTCGATCGACGCGCGCGGGCTGTTCACCACGCCCCCCGGCGGCGACGCCACGACGGATTCCGCGACGGGGACGTCGCTGTTCAGCGGCGCGGCCGTGTTTCACCAGAACGACCAGCGCCAGGATTCGCGCGATACCCTTGCGACGCTCTCGACGGACACTGGGGGGAAGACATTCTTCGATCTGGGCGATCTGAGCGACGCCTTCCCGAAGATCCAGCAGGACAACACGGGCTACTACCTGATCGGCTACTACCTTGGCTCGAGCGTGAAGCACGACGGAAGCTGGCGCAGCGTGCACGTGAAGGTTAACGTGCCGGGGGCGCACGTGCGGTTCCGCAACGGGTATTACGCGCCGCGCGATTTTCAGCATCTGGAGAAGGCCGATCGAGACCAGCAGCTCGCCGACGCGATTCATTCCGAGGACCCGGTTGTCGAGCTGCCCATCGCGGTCCAAACTGCGACGTTTCGGCTCGGCGACGGGCAGGCGTACGTGCCGATCGACGTCAAGCTGTCGGCAACGGCCCTCGACTGGGCGCAGAAACACGACAAGCGAGAGGCGGAATTTGATTTTGCGGCGGAGGTCCGCGCGGGGTCGAGCCCGATGCCGGTGGCGCAGCTTCGCGACACGATTACAGTGCACCTCGACCCGGAGCGGTTCCAGGAAATCAGCCAGGCGAACCTGCAATATCAAGGCGGCGTCGTTCTCTCGCCGGGTACGTACCACCTGAAATTCGTCGCGCGCGAGAACGAGTCAGGAAAGATCGGCACCTTCGAGCAGGACATCGTTGTGCCGCAGCGCGCCGACGACAAGCTGACGCTGAGTTCGGTGTTGCTCTCGAGCCAGATCGTGCCGGTGGTGAAGTCTGACGAAGTGCAAACGAAGACGGAGGGCGCGAAGGCGAAACTGGCATCGTCGCCGCTCGACGTGAATGGCGAGACGATCGTTCCGAGCGTCACGCGGTATTTTACGCAGGACCAAACGCTCTACATTTTCTTCCAGGCGTACTATCCGGAAAAGGCTGCGGCGTTTGACGCGAATGTCTTGCGGGCCGGACTGATTTTCTTTCGCAAGGGACTGCAGGTGAACGCGACGCCGTTGCTCGCGCCCACGGAGATCAATGCAAGCACGCACACGGCATCGTTCCGCATCAGCCTGCCACTTGCGAAGCTGCCGACGGGCCGCTATGCCGTCCAGGCGGTGGTGATCGGCGCGGGAACGCAGCAGGCGGCGTTTGGAAGGTCATACCTCGCGCTGCAGAAGGCGCCGGCAGCGCCGAATCCCGCGGTGCCCACGGCTCCCCCGCCAATTTCCCCAAAGCCTCCCCTACAGTAGCGCTCGGAGCAATTGATCCTTGTGCGCCGCAAAAGAAAAGCGGGCTCCAAACTGCGGAGCCCGCAATGCTGGACATCGTTTGTAGGCTTTCGAAACCGCCTAGAACTCGTACCGCAGTGCCATCTGCAGCACGCGGGGCGAGTTCTCCTGCGATGTGATAATTCCAAAGTTGGCGTTGATGTCGCCGCCGGGAGGCGCAAAGCTGACGTTGTTGAACACGTTGAAAGCGTCGGCCCGGAACTGGAGCTTCTGCGACTCCGACCAGGGCATCGCGAAATACTTGAAGATACCCATATCCACGTCGGAATAGTTCGGCCCGCGTAGAAAGTTGCGGTTCCCCGTGCCTCCGCCGAACGGATATGTGAAGGCGGCCACTGCGTTGCTCTGATTCGCGAAGAACTGCACCGTTTGACTCGCCACGTCGGTCGTGATGTGTTGCTTGATGTTGGACGCCGGACCCACGTAAACGGCCGGTGCACTCATCGTGAAATCGATGGGGAACGTGTCGGTGCTCGTGTTCACGGGGAAGCCCGAGTGCCACGTAATGATTCCGGAGTTTCCCCATCCGCCGACAATTGCATCGAGCCATTTTGGAGCGTTACCGAGAAACCGTTGGCCCCTGCCTACGGGCAGAGTGTAGATGTAGTTCGCGGTGATCGTGTGCCGGGCGTCGAAATCGGAACTGGCACGGCAGAGGCGCAAGTTGCGAAGATCGCAAACTAGGCCGTTCGCAGAGTACTGGAAGTCAACAAAGAGGTTGTTGACGTCCGACACGTTGTCGATCGAGTGCGCGAAGGCGTAGTCGAAGTCGAACTGGAGATTGTTGGAGAGCCTCTTTCGAAGAACCAGGATCAGGCTGTTGTAGCTTGAGGCAGAGAAGTTTCCGATGTAACCAGCCGATCCCGTCTGAGCGAGGAGGCCGGTGTTCGGATTGAGCAAGCCAAACTCTGAAAGCACCAGATCCGTGCTTGAAAGATCGCCGTACGGAATAAGACCATAATCGAAGACCGCCGCGGCTTGCGTGCAGTTGACGTTCGGTCCCGGTCCATAGTATGCCTCCAGTACATCCTGACAGGTAGGGCCATACGGGTTCTGCTGCGCTGCAGCGCTCATTTGGTTCTCGAACCACGGCTGAGCGGTCACCGCGTACGGCGAAGTTCCGGCCTGGAGCTGCGTCTGGACCGCGCCGAATGCGTCGTTCAAGAACTGTCCGGATGTTGCGTCCTTGAAGTTCAGTTGCTGCGCTGCGTCGCCGATGCCTGCCAGCCGACGTCCGAAGCGGCCGAAGTAGTCCGCCTCGAAAAAGAAGTTGTTCGGCAACTCACGCTGGAAGCCCAGGGACGCGGTAATCGAATAGGGTGACCTTAGTTTCGGATCGAAGTTGAAGAAACCCGGGAAGCCACCCAGCTCGGCGAGTCCAATCGGATTGCCCATCGAGTCAACGTTGGGCGTGTAAGGGTGGGTGATGGGAGTCGCGGCCGGGGCTGGGGCGGACGACAGTGACGTGAATCGGGGGTCATTCGCCAAGGCATCGTGAGCCGAGGATCCGGTGCCGAATTCCAGGGGAACTCCAATCGAGCTGAACAGGTAATTGAACTGGTCGAGCTCGAATTCGAGCGTGTTCATCACGCGGTCGTATCCGATGCCCGCGCCGACCCGCAGGCTGCTCTTGCGGTCGCCGAAGAGCTTCCCGAGAAGGCCGCTCGTGAACGACGGCGAGTACGCCAAACCGACACGCGGAGCGAAATCCCGGTAGTCAGGATTGTAATAACCGGGAGTGTGATTGGCCGGGCCTGCAAGGTTAATGGACATGATCGGCGCGGCAGCGTTCCCGTTGACTCCTGCCAAAGCATTGGCAACCCGTGGAGCGAAGAGCTGCTGCTCGCTCAAATTGCCGGTGGACTCGAAGCCGTTTTGCTCGTAGGGAACGCCGTGGTATACCCAGCGCAAGCCGTAAGAAAAGGTAAGGCCCGCTGAAATGTGCCAAGTGTCCTGAGCGTAAAACTCGGCCTCGTTGGAAACGTAGTTCCGAATCGCGGCCGAGCCGAGCGCCAAAGGGTTGCCCTGTGTGTCGTAATAGAAATTGGTGCTGGCAGCGCTATAACTTCCGAGAATCGAGGTGAAAGTTCCGTCCCATTCGTTCTGAGCCCCGTGGTCGGCGTTGATGTCCAAGGGCCGGAGGCCAGAATTCAACTGTTGGAAATTCGGGCCGAGACCAATTGTCAGGAAATTGATGCTGTTCCCGAGCTCCGAGTAGTAGCGGACCAGGCGGATGTCTCCTCCGAAATCGAAACTGTGATGGCCTTTCTGCCAGATGAACTCGTCGCGGATTTCGGGAACGCCGACGCTGCGTCCCTGGCTGCCGAAGCCGCCGTAGGGGGAGCTAAAGCCGGTGTAGTACCCGAAGCCGAAATTATTCGGGGCCGTTGGGGCATAGTCCGCCGGGAAAAATTCCACGCTGCGCGTCAGCCCGGCGTAAATCTTGTTCGCCATGGTGCCGGAAATGTCGTAGGTATAGCCGACGACGAAGGACCTGTTGTGGCCGACGAAGCTGGTGAGCGCCTCCGGATCACCCGGGAACTGCTGTGCGGATTCATCCCCGTTGTCGCGGTCCCACGTGCCCCGAGCAAAAATCTGGTGCTTGGCACTGAGGTTGTAGTCGACGCGGCCAATGAAGGTGTTGTCCCGCGTTTTGAACGGCGCGTTGAAGATGAATCCTTCCGAGTTCACTCCGTCTCCGCCACCCGGGGCGTTTGGCTCGGGATAGCGGCTGCCAAAAAGGCTTACAAGGCCCGGATCAGCTCCGATTCCGGCAGGATCCATGGCCTGGACTTGCGCCGCCGTCAGAGTAGTGATGCAGGAGGGGGTGGTGTTCAATCGTGACGAGCTCGAGCATGTGCCGCTGTTGTTGATGTAGTTGATTCCTCCGTTGCGAACCGCATCAACTGGAACGCTGCGATGTTCTTGTTGCGGCTGTGTCGCCCGAAGGCCATCGTAACTGAAGAAGAAAAAGAATTTATTCTTCTGTATAGGGCCGCCCACGCTCCCACCGAACTGGTTGCGGATGAGCACAGGGCGATCGACTCCGGACAGGTTGTTGAAGTAATTGTTGGCGGCAAAGTCCGTGTTCCGGTTGTACTCACGAAGCGAGCCATGGAATTCGTTCGTTCCGGGCTTGGTCGACAAGTCCACTTGGGCGCCGGCGGTTCGACCGTAGGAGCTGTCAGCACTTCCGACAATGGTTCGGACCTCCTGGATAGAATCGACAGGTGCAGCGCCAATCGTACTGAAGGCGAAGCCACCGACCTCATCGGTTACGTCCAGGCCGTCGACGGTGATCGTTTGTTGGTCAGCGCGGGATCCAGTGACGGACCCGTTCTGGTTCGTCCCGCCCTCGGATTGGACGCCGGGCTGGAGGGTCAAGATAGCGCTGGCATTCAGCCGGAATTGCACCGGCAGTTGTTCTACCTGGTTGGGCTGGATCACGTTGCCGATACTGGTGTCTTCGGTATTGATCGTTCCTTCGCCCTGCGCTGTCACCTCGACCTGCTGTACGGTCTGGCCGACTTGCAGCTGGACGTTCCTTGTCTCGGTGATGCCGACGCCCAAGGCGACGCTGGCCAAGGTCAGCGTGCGAAAATTCGGCGTGGAGAATGTAAGTTGGTAGCCATCACCGGGCAGAACCAGCAGAAACTGATAGATGCCTTGATCATTGGTCTTTGTAGAGGCTTGAAAGCCCGTGCGAGAATTCGCCAGCGTCACGTCGACGCCGGTCATGATTGCGCCCGTGGGGTCGGTTACCACGCCGGTGACACCGGAGGTTGTTTGGGCGGCAGCGCGTGTGACGGTCATCAACATGACCGCAAGGACGATAATAAGCAGTCGCGCCAAAAGGCTCGAGAGTGAACGGAGAATAAGACCATCTGCGGACTGGATCGAGTTCGTTCGCATACACACCTCAGTTCGTTGAGAATTGACCCGCATCAACTTTTTGGACTGCTCGGCGACGCCCTTGAGCACACACCCCGGGCGCACCTGGAAGCTCTGCCGACCCACTGAAACTCAGGCACTTTAATCGCCACTTCTTGTCACGTGTATTTTCGCCTGTAAGATGCACAAAACAAAGGGCCCCGGATGCGAGTGTGTCCAACACAAAGCCATTTTGTCCGAACCACAATAGCGCCTGCCTATGATTTTCGGTAGGAGGGACTCTTGCCTTGGTTTTCAACGAGTTACCCCGCGCATGCTTGGTGACTTATGTCACGGGCTGTGGCCGAAACCACAGCCCGTGATCGAAATGCGAGCAGACAGCGGTCCTATGCGCCGGAATGAGGCTTGCCTTCGTGAGGTTTCTCGGGCTTGGGCTTAGGTGGAGATTTTGTCTCTGTCTTGGGCGGCCGCCTCTGATTATTGAGGGGCGGGTGGACGTCATAGTTCTCGTCCTTGGCCTTGACGGGAGGCGTGTACCGGATGGCCGGGCGCGCTTCGTTCGTCGGCGGCTGTGGCGGCGGGTTGTTGCCCCGATTGAAATTCTCGTTGGTCCGGTTCTCCTGCACGTGGGTCATGTTCTGGTTATTGGCAGGCTCGTTTGGCTTGTTCGCGTTCGGCGGAGTGAACGGACGGAAGCCAGGATTTGGCTCCGCAGTCCGATTGTTGTCCGTCGGGCGATTCTCCGGCCGTTGGTTGAAAACGCGGCTATCGTTCGTGTATTCGGGAACGCGCCGGTTCACGGGCACTGGAGGAGTCAGCCGAGCGGTCACCGGCCGCTGCGTGAGGGGAATCGACGGTCGTGCCGTCGCGACGCGGGCGGTGGAAGAAACGTAGCTGGTCCGCGTGGGAGCCAGAGGAGCGTTCTCCACCACGCGCACATTTCGCATCTGTTCATCGGAGACGCGGACCGCCGACGATTGAACGGGCCGCGCGCCCACGAACGTCTCGCGCGACACGGCTGTGACTGCCCGCGAGTTGTTTTCGTAGGTGTAGTGGTTCACTTCCGTCCGGTTGACGATGGAGGTCCGGTAGACCCGCGTCACTTCCGTCACGTTGACGCGCGTATTCGTCACGTTCACGTACTGCACGTACCGCTCGCTGCAATGATACCCAGGAACGAAGACATCGCGCGGACCAAGCGGGAACCAGGCGACGCCCGCAAAACCTCCGCCGAAGGAAACGGAAAGACCGAATCCGGGTCCTCCGACGAAGCCGACAAGGGCAGGAGCGTAAACCGGCCGCACGACGCGAGGCCCGGGCACCCATCCCCAGTGCTCGCCGACGAGCACCCAGCGGCCGTAGTGAAACGGCGCCCAGCCCCAAGGCTCGGCATCAACCCAGGTCCATCCCCACGGAGCGATCCAAACCCAGTGGCCCACGTGGTAGGGTACCCAGCCGGGGTCCACGTTTTGCGGAATCCACACGGGACCGTAATCCGGGACTTCGCTCCAGACGCCGTTGCGATCCAGGTCGTAATAGCCGTCGACGTCGCGCGAAACGTATTGCGCCGAAGGCGAACTGTTTTCCATTTGGTCGCGCGACTGGCACCAGTTCGAGAAGTCGTCGAAGTCCGGCGCCGGCTGCGCATCATAGGTAAGCTGATCGGTGCCGGCGAACGTATACTGCTGGCCGGCCTCGAGATTGTAGGAGTCACCTCCGCCCGTAACCGAGCCCTCGCCTTCGCGGACGACGATGATGGTCGTGTTCGAGTTGGGATCAGTCGAGATGCGATATTCGCCGGCTCGTGTCAGCGTGAATGCAAGATTGGGAGTGTCGATTTCCCACGCGTCGCCAGCCTCGAGATCCCGGAGGTGGACCTCAATGTCTCCCTGCGCGAGCTGAATCTGCGCGGTGCGGTCATCGAGGTTGAGGAACGAGATTCCGGTCTGGCTCGAAAGGCGAATGGCCGTGCTGCCAATGTGAACTTCGCCGCGAGAGTTCTGGTCGGCCCAGAGATTGTCGCCCGTGGTCAACGGGCGATTCGGATCCGCCTGGACCCAGTCGGTATCTCCAGAGACCTGGTAGGAAATCGAACCCTCACTGTAATTCAGGCGGGCGACTCGTCCCGGAGGGTCAGCCTGAACGTCCGATTGGGCCGCGGCCGCCGCAGGGAAGATCGCAACCAGCCCCGCAATGAGTAACAAGAATAGGGAGAGCGAGTTGAGCTTTTTCATGGCGCGGACTCCTTTCACGTACCACCTTCTGGATAGCATAACAGTACGCTCGACCCAACCGGCGGCGAAAAAGCATGTCTGCCAAAAGAGAATAAACGCACTCATCGTTTCGCTCCACTGATAAAACACCGAGCAGAGCCTTTTGTTTCTCAGTCATGCTGTTGCCGCACATTGTGTGGGACGTTTTCATACGCTGCTTTTATGCCGTGACGCGCCACGGCCCCGAACATCTCCGGGGCCGTGGATTCATTTCGTTTATATCAGTGCCCGTGGCCGTGACCGCCGCCACCTGAGTGACTGCTGCCACCGCCACGCGAACCGCCGCCACCGCCTCCGCGCGAGCCACCACCGCCACCGCCGTGGAAGCCGCCGCCCGAACTGCGGGGCGCGCTATAGCTTCGCGGTGCACTGTAGCTGCGTGGTGCGCTATAGCTTCGAGGTGCGCTGTAACTCCGCGGCGCACTGTAGGACCGCGGCGGGCTATAGCTGCGTGGCGCACTGTACGTCTGGCCGCGCGATCCGTACGGCGACGAACCGTACCCGCGGTTGTTCCGCGGCGTGACGATGGGCTGCCGCATGTTTAGCGCCGGCCGGCTGTTGTTATAGGCAGCGCTCTGCCCCGATCGCGAATTGCCGGAGGGCGGGCTGAAATGCTGCCATCCACCGCCTCTCATCGCCGGCTGATTCGAGTTCGAGGGCGAGTTGAACGAGCCGCGATTCGAGTTCATCGAACCACGGTTGGCGTTGCCCGTCGAGTTGTTGAACCCGCGCGAGTTCGAGTTCGCGGAGTTCGGCGGAGTGAAGGTTCTCCAGCCGGGCCGAGAAGACGTAATCGCCGAGCCGCCACGAGTTCCGCCAAAGGACTGCGCGGGCCGAGCCGAACTCATCGCGTGCGACGAGTTGAAGCTCGTTCCGCCGCGAGATGCGAACCCGTTCGACGCGCCGTTGCTGCGCGCCGAGCTGAAGAAGCGCTGCGAGTTCGACGGTGCATTGCGGTACGACGCCGGGTCAGCCCTGCGGCTGCTGGTGCTGTAGCTCTCGCGGCCGGGCTGAACGGGCATTCTGCCGGTGCTCATGTGCGCGCCGCGCAGCGTCGCTTCGCTGATGCGCTCTTGATGCGCCGACACGGCTCCACGACCGAAGTTATGGCCGTCCATCGAGCTTATGCCGCCGCGAATGCGATCGTTGCGAAACGCTTCGTTGAAGTTCGAGTACTGGTGCCAGCCGGATCGTCCGAGCGGGCGGAAACCGTCATGGAACGTGTTGATTCGGTCGAAACCAACGAAGGTGTTTCGACCGCCCCATCGGCCCCACCACGGGTGATACCAATCGCCGGGTCCGCACGGCAGCCAACCAACATGGCCCCATCCAAATCCGAAGCCAAAGCCGAACCCGAAGCCGCCACCGCCCCAACCGAAGAACGAGACGTAGGCAGGCGACCAGATCGGATAGTAGCCGGGATAACCATAGACGGGACCCGGCCACCAAGCCCAGTTGCCGCCGTAAACGAACCAGCGGCCATAGTGGTATGGCGCCCAGCCCCAGGGCTCATAAGAAACCCAAGTCCAGCCGTAGTACGGTTCCCAAACCCAGCGACCGTCCCGGTAAGGGGCCCAGTCGCCGCCCTCGGACGGAACCCAGACCTGCCCGTAGTCGGGGACGTCGGTCCAGTGGCCGTAGGAATCGAGGTCCTGCGTGCCGACATAGTAGCGGTCGGTGTGCTTGGACTGCTCCGCTGCGTTGATGACGTTGTCGCGGTCGTTGTTCCATGAATCCCAATCGTCGCGGCCGGGCGCTGGATCGATCTTGTACTGCGGGTTGTCAGTGCCCTGGATGGTGATCATCTGGCCCTGGTCGACGTGAGTGCTGCCCTGCGGCGTGGAGACTTCCGCGGACCCGGAGCGCACGATGGCCACAGTCTCGCCGTCCGAGTTGACCATGATGCGATACTCGCCCTGGCCGTTCGGATGAATCGCGGCGTTCGGCGTGTCAATTTCGGCCGTCGCTCCACCGTTCTGCAACACGGAGTACGTGACGAGGCCCTGTCCGACCTGAAGCTGAATGTTGCTGCGGTCGAGGGTCACAACCTTCGCAGCGGCGTTGTTCGAGAGGCGCAGAACGTTCGCCCAGTCGAGCTGGAGTTCGCCCTTCGCGCCATCCGGTCCGGTGGAAACTCGGTCGCCAGGCATGATTGGAGTGTTCAGCGTGACGGCGGTCCATTCGCCGTTATCGCCGCGCTGCATCGACACGCTTCCGTGGATGAAGCTGACGCGCGCGACTCCGGGCTGATTCTGATCGGCCTGGTCCGAGTCAGACGCAACGACCTGGGACTGGTTGTTCGGCTGTTGAGGCTCGTCCTGCGCGAGAACGGTCCCCGTGGCCGCCATGAGCAGAACCGCTAAGATCGTCAGATACTTTTTCATGATCCACCTCCTGGCCTGAGCGCCAGGAATTCTCTAATTCCACCCCTGATATGGCACGGCCTGTACCAAACCGACGCCGACACGCGGTGGACCTATAAGTGCTGTGGGCTGTGTTACTTACGGGATGCTCGACTGATTTCTTTCAGTGCGGGAGATCGTCCGTGGCTGGTGGTTTTCAGGCGACCTGGTGGTTTTCAACCACCGCTGGCGGGCGTGCGGGAATGACTAGGGAACAGTCACACCCTTGCTGACGGCCCCCAACTGATCTGAGTTGCTGTCGCCCACAACTGCGCGGACCACATACGTGCCGGGTTTCAGGGTCAAGTCCACCGTGGTCTCACCACCAGAGCGCCTGAGCTCCTGGAACGCCTGGTCCGGCAAACGCAGCTTGATTGTTTGGCGGCGGGCCGTGACGTAATTCCCATCCTGATCGAAGACCACAACCAGAACCGTCATGTCATCGATATTGCGGCCCGCCTGCTTTACAAATTGAGCCGCTTTCATGTCCACATCCACGACGACGCTGAGCTTCTCCCCGCCCCCGTCTGCCTTGGACATTCCGGTGCTGACTTTCAAGGCAAATCCATTCAGACTCTCCTGCGAGAAGACTGCCTGCGACATCCTCTCCTCTTGGGTGGCGGCGCTGTCCCCCGTGTTCTCAGCGGCAACATAGCCGCGCCGGGCTTGAACCGTGAAGTGAGAACCGCCCGAAACTTTGACCTGCAGACTGTGGAAGCGACCGTCCAGCTTAACGTTTTCAGGAGAGAACCCGAGCAGGTAGGAGGCGGCGTTCAGTCCCGAAATCCGGGCCAGTCCGATCTCCATGTCGTTCGTGTTCTGGATGAAGACCCCTCCTGTAGCCTGCGCAACCTCGTTTAGAGGGTCGGAATCAATCTGCGCCCCTGTGTGTTTCACCTGGTCAATCCTGGTCTGTATCTCCGGAGGAAGAGCAACCTCCCAGAGTTCCCCTCCAGGAGCTTCGGCGTACAGGCCCCGTGTATCGAGGGTGCTGACAATCACGTTTGCGCGCAGCGCGCGGTTGATCAGCTTGTCCATCTTGTATTGCAGGTTTCGGTCGAAGAAGCCGTCCGATACCATGGCGATCGTTCGCCAGTCGCCCGGAGTTTCCGCCAACCTCTGCACCAGGTTGTTGAGAACTCGCAGAGTTTCTTGAACGCCGAGATCATTTTCGGTAACCAAGTTTCTCGCGCGGGACTGGATGTCTTCGTCTGGCAGAGCCGAGGAAACGGGGCAGTGTTGCTGTGCGGCGATCACCTCCGCGAGTTTCAACGGCGTGTCCAAGTCTGAGGGATCGGCAGAACCGGACGATCGCGGCACGCCTTCGGCCCCTCCTACGGCGTCCAAAACCAATTGAGCAAAGTAGGGCGGAAGCCTCGGACACTCCGCGGGCTCGAACCGACGGTTGAAGTTAAGCTGCGACAACCCATTGTCGATTCTTTCAGGGTCGCTCGTAAACTCGACGTCGGGCCTCCCGGATGCGCTGAAAATGGCCACTCGCGCTCCGGCGTCTAGATTCTTGCGCAGGTATCGCCGCGCGGCTTCGCGAACTTGAACCAGATTGCCGAACGAGATGTGGTAGTCGTCGAAGAATATGGCAGCGAACGCTCGCGGCACCGCGGTTGATGTTGTTGGTTCCGAGGGCTGCTTTTCGGTTCCTGGCCGCGTCGTAGCCTCGATTCCGGAGCCTGGCGGTTGCGTCGAGAAATAGGAGATCACCTGCTGCTTCCGGTTGTCCAGTAGTTTGAAGTCGTTCTTACTGAGACCGGTGACGGGAGTCCCGTGGGCATCCCTGACGATGACGCGAACGAGGACCAAATTGCTCTCCGTGCGGATCGTGCCGGGATTCTGTTGCGTCGCTGCGGGTCCCGGCGTTTGCTGCGGGGCGGCTGCCCAACTCCAACAGAGCACCAGTAGGGCGAGGTGTGCGGGCCGGAGAGTGGCCCGGAAACACGTTCGTATCCGCTCTGGCACGCGGCGCCGGCAGGAGGCGTCGAAGATCATAGCCCCTGCTCCGGCGGGTCGGGGACGCCCATTCTGGAGAGGCGGTAGCGCAGGGCGTTGCGGGAAAGTCCGAGGGCGCGCGCGGCCTGGGACTTGTTCCCATTGGCGTGGTGCAAGGCTTCGCGAATCGCTTCCTCTTCCCACTGGTCGAGGGTCATTCCGGGCGGCAGGGTGTGCGGCGAACCGGCCGCGCCGGGCCGCGACGGGGGATGGTCGATCTGAACGTCGGCAACGTCTAGCGCCGCGCCGGACGAGAGAGTGACACCGCGCTGAATCACGTTCTCGAGCTCGCGCACGTTGCCGGGCCAGTGAAAATCCATCAGGGCTTTCCTGGCTGCGGGAGTGATGGTCTGCACCGGCTTGTTCATCTCGCGGGCATATTTCTGGAGGAAGAAATCCACAAGCGCGGGGATGTCTTCCTTATGGTCGCGCAGCGGCGGGATATCGATGGCGACGACGTTCAGGCGGTAGTAGAGGTCCTCGCGAAACGTGCCTTCCTCGAGGGCGGCGCGGAGGTCGCGGTTCGTTGCGGCGATCAGACGCACGTCAACTTTCAAGGTCTTCGTGCCGCCCAGGCGCTCGAATTCGCGCTCTTGCAGCACGCGCAGGAGCTTGACCTGCGTGGCGGCCGGCACGTCGCCGATTTCGTCGAGAAAGAGCGTGCCTTTGTCCGCGAGTTCGAATTTACCCGGCTTGCTGGATGCGGCGCCTGAAAACGCGCCCTTCTCGTAACCGAAAAGCTCGCTTTCGAGGAGATTCTCCGGAATAGCCGTGCTGTTGATTTTGACGAAGGGGCCGGAAGCACGCTGCGAATGCTGGTGAATCGCGCGTGCGACGAGATCTTTGCCGACACCGCTCTCGCCGCCGATCAGCACCGTCGCGTTCGTAGGCGCCACGCGCTCGACGAGCGCGAGAACCGCCTGCATCTTGTCGGTGTTCGCGACGATGTTGTCGTACTTGTACTTCACGCCCAGGGCTTCGCGAAGCGACCGATTTTCGTCGCGCAACTGGCGCGCCTCGAGCTCCTTGCGAATCACGACCACGAGTTCGGCGAGAGAAAACGGCTTGAGGACATAGTTGTTGGCGCCGGACTTCATGGCCTCGACGGCCGTCTCCACGGTGCCGTAGGCCGTCATCATGATGACGGGAATGTTGGCGTCGGTCCGGCGGACGGCCTGCAGAAATTCGAGGCCGGTCATTCCCGGGAGTCTGAAGTCCGTGACGATGAGGTCGTACGGCTGTTTGGAGAGCATTTCGAGGCCGGTTTCGGCGTCGGGCGCGGTCTGGGCGACGAAGCCTTCGTCGCGCAACTGCAGCTCGAGCAGGCGGCGCATTTTGGCCTCGTCGTCAATCAGGAGAATGGCAGGCTTATCGGGCGTCATAGGCAGGGAGGCTCCGGGGCGGACAGGGACGCGCCGGGATCGGGATGGGAAAAGGTCCGAATGCGAAATCGCAAATTTTGGCGATTAGAAGGGGGTGCCGTTCTTTGTTTTCTATGACTTACGAGGGGTTCTAATATTCGAATTTGGCGATTAGAAATTCGGCTTCGGAGAGCCTGGGTGCTGGGCCGGTTGCCCTTGCGGCCGCCGCCTTTGGCCATTCAGCCTCCCACTCAAGCCTCCAAGAGCCATTATAACACGCGATGCAAGAGGGCCCTGGTTGACGATCTCAAAACTCCAGGGTTCTTAGGGCACATTCACCGGGGTAAACTGCAATGGCGGGTAACGAACACGGTCACTTGGGCGCCGGCCCGAGGAGTACCATGTCACAACGCGTGGCGATCTTCTTGAATTCCGCTATAAATTCCGGAGTTCCTGGCTTCAACTGCTTCAGGAGCGCATCCACTGCCGGAAAGAGTTTCTCAAAACCTGCGGGCGCACCCGATCCGACGAAACGGACAGGCTTATCGCTGCGATTGCCTTGCGCGTGCGGCTTCCCATGCGGCAATACTCCGAGTGTCCCTGGACCAAGTTCGTGCCATCCGTCATCAAAGTAGACGGAAAGGACCCCCTCCAGGACATAGAACTGTTCGTCCGTGTTGGGGTGGTAGTGCAACTGTGTCGTGAACCCCGGATCTTCGCGGAAGTGGCCCATCCACCAAGCGCCTTCGCTCTTGTCGCCGGTCATAAACAGGCGGGCTTCCCCGCCTCCCATCTGGCTGTATACCTGCGCGTCTTCGGGCGAGATGATCATTGCCGACCCCTTCGTCCCCCGCTGGATGTTAGCATACGAGCGTGGCCTACGGAGAAGGCGAAGGCTGGTGGGCCCTAGTTGACGATCTTAGAACGCTTCCGCTGGGTCAGATCGTCGCAGGAATTTCGCACATTGGAGAGCTCTCACTGCTCTGATTCGAACGAAGAGCATCGATTTGCTAGGACTGGTGCAACGGGTCCCCTCAATTCAGACCCGTCACCCTAAGAGACCTAAGCTTGCCGGTCTGCAAATCGAGCAAGGAAACATCCGTGCCGACCGTCTTCCCGTGCCGGTCCTCAGGCCACTTAAGAAACGCAGCAGTCTTTCCGGCCGGGAACAGCTTAAGCGCGCCAGCATACCCGTTCCCTTCTGTCAGCCTTTCAGTTGCCCCGGCCTCCACATCTAGTAGATAAATGTCGTAGTCATCTCCCCGTTTTCCGCCAGTAGCCGCAATAAAGAGAATGCTCTTTCCATTCGGCATGTAGTTGGGAGACTCAAAGACATGGTTAAGCGGGACCTTTCCTGGAAGGTGAACCTGAAGTATTCGCTCTGGTTTCTCGGTGTGGTCGAGCGAATAGATCGCGATCTGTTGCTGAGGTGCATTCCACCCCTGTAGCACTACAACCATGCTCTTGCCGTCCGGCGACAGCGAAGGATCGTAAACGCTATAAAACCCTTCATGAGTCAGCTGCGTTAGGTTGCTGCCGTCGGTCCCGATCGAGAACAGGTCCCACCTGTGTTCATGAGGGCGCGGCTCCGCTTGGCGGAAGTAGATTCTCTCGCCATTGGGCGCAAAAGTCGGGTCCAAATTAGCCGTGCCTGATCCGGGCAAGGTGCGCGGATTTGAACCATCAACATTCATTACTACTATCCGCTGGTAGTCCGCGTACGCTGTGTAGGAGTACGCGATTAGTTTGCCATCTGGTGAGAAAGCCGGGCTAGATTCCTCACCGGTAGTTGCGTTAGTTAGCCTAGTGGCGTTGCCCGTACCCATATCGATTTTGTAGATACGCCACGAGCTGCCTTTGACGTAAGTGGTTGCGATGAACTTACCATCAGGAGAGACACTCAGGCCGAGCATCCGACCAGGGGAGTCCCCGCCCTGCGTTGCGGGGGCAACGAGGAATAAAAGCAGCAAGCCGAGTTTTAGAACCTCGGGCATGGCAACTCCGTTCACGAGTATTCTAATCATAGTCCGGTTGGGCGAGTTGCAAGGACTCGTCTATCTGCGCCTGGATCGCGGAGCTGGAAGCGTTCTGCTTATGAGTGGCGGATTGGCGGGATGACAAACGCACGGGGAATTCGGCGGTCGAGCGTTGCCAAGACGGCGTCGTGGGCCCTAGCGAGCTCCGCAAGGTGCCCGTCGGTCGTCTGCTTTGGAGTTCGGACCCACCTGGGGAGGTGGGCGATGTCGTGGTCATCGGGAATGAAAATCCCGCGCATCCGATCACTCTTTTTCACCTTGAGCAAGAACTCGCGCGCCTGTGCGACGGAAGAGCCATACTGTTGAGCCTGTCCGAGCACACGCACGAAGCCCAACTCGGTGATCGAACACGTTGCCAGTTCCGGAACGCCGCTTGCGCCGAGGCGTTCCACCCAACTTGCAACGCGCGCATGAAACTCATGCTCCCATACGACGAGCGCCAGCAGAGTATTCACGTCCAATAGGTATTTCATGGAAAATCGGCAAGGATTTCGCGCACCTCTGCGCTCGTCAGCTTGGGAGCTTTTGGACCTGCGGTTAGAACCGGCAATCCAGTGACCGGATCTCGAATGATTCGTGCGTTTCGCGGACGAACTTTTCGCGGGGTGAGGACAATATGTTGTCCTTCGACTCTGGCCTCCAGCGAATCTCCCGGTTCCAGTCCGAGTTTGCGCCGGATCCTGCTGGGGACGACAACCTGGCCCTTTGTTGAAACTGTTGTGCGCATGGTAAGGTCATCTTACCACAACTGAGGCTCCTGTAAGGAGGATTGGCGGGCCCGCTTGACGATCCTAGAACTCTTCCGCCGGGTTAGGGCGTGGCAGAGATCCCACACATGGGAGATCTCTCGCTGGTCTGATCCTAACGAAGAGCATCGAGCGCCGGTTATCGACTGCGTCCGAGTGCCCTCCGGAAACGCCCCTATTGGAAAGCGCGTCCCGATGCCGACTTTCCAACGAACGAATCGTTTTCTCGCTCTACTGCGTCGCCAGTCATCAGGCTCTCACACCTGACCGCTCGTCCAGGTCCGTCGTGAGTCCGGAAATGCTACAGTGCTAGATCATGAGGTACGTTTGGCGGATCGTAAATACCGGCCTCGTCACGATTGGGTTGTGGGATGGGTACAGGACAACGGCCTCGGAGACGCTGCGGCGTACGAACCCTGACCCGATTCTTTGCGGCATTCTGCTGATCATCATCCCGCTGTTCGCACTGGGAACCGTGTATTACTCGAAATACCGCTGGGACCAGGAGAACAAGATCCTCGCGCGGCCCTTCACGCTTCGGAAACCGTCTTGGAGTCGTAACCCTATCAATTGGTGGGGCGATCCGCTGCAATCGCTGTTCATTTCAATGTGCTACATGGGTGCGATGGCCATCGGGGCGTCCCTGCGGCACCCCGAGATTAGTTCTGTGGGCTTCTGGACATTCGGTGTCTATTTTTGCTTCGCAATCGGATTGTTGGTCGGACAGTTGCTGGCGTATCGAGTTTTTCGAGAGCGCATCACCGTGCCTGATGCATGAGGCGCCTCCTACTCAGCATTATGCAAAAACGAAATCCGAGCCCTATCGTACATGGCCACGCACGATCCGGCCGTCATTGCCGGGTGGATTTTGATTGGCAGTTCCTCGGTACTGTACATCCACGTCGAGCTCAAGATGGTCAAAGCTGGGCATAAGACCCCCTTCGAGGTTCTTAGCGGACCGCTAAGTTCGAAAGGAGCTATCCGTACGTTTACGCGGTATCTAAGGGTCTGCATCGAACGATGCTGGCCCCCGTGGCCCGTCTATCTATTCTTGCAGTGCCTGGTTGCCGGAACTGGGCTTCTTGTATTCGGACTCCTTCGTCTCCAGCCCCTAAAGACAGGCGTTCCGTTCACCTGGGCCGCGCCACAAGGCTCCGCCGAAGAACGCGCCGCACAAATTAGCTCTGCAAAAAGACCGCGGACGAAAGCCTCGATTTGACCAAAAACAGGGCAGAGGGCATCCCGCTGGGACTCGCGGGACGCCCCACTGTTGGATGCGGCCGTTCGGCACTCCTAGGCTTTGGCTGCGGTGGCCGGTGGCTGAAACGGAAAGTCGAAGCTGCCGCCGTAGATGGACGGACACTTCGCTCCCATCGGGCGCAAATAGGTGGATAGCTGACCGCGATGATGGATGCAGTGGTTGTTGACGAACCCGAGATATATCACCGCCGGGAAGTTGAAGACGCCAGCGAAGTTGACGGGTGTGAGCAACTGCTCCGCGGTTAGTCCCGCCACGCGGCCGGCGGCGCGCCTGGTTTGCGTGTCGTACCAAGCGACGAGTTCAGCGACGGTCTTGGGCTTGTTCTCCGGGGTGGCCATCTTGAAAGTCAGGTCGGCAATCCCGTCGAGGAGCTGGACGTCTGTATTGGCAATGTGCCAGCCGAGTTCCCACGCGCTGCGACCATTTGGATCGTGGCGATAATCGGACTTGGCGTCGGGAATGGCGGCGAGGACTTTCTTGGTGATTTCGATCTCACGCTGGATGCCGTCGAGCATGATCGCTCGATAGCCGAGGGCAAATTCAGGAGTCAAAGCTGGTTGCTCGGGCATGGTTTCCTCCGGTGCGGAAATTCTGGATTCGGCTCGTTGGGCCAGGGCATGGATCATGGCCTCAAGAACAAGCGCAATTCTACACCGTTGACGGGGTCGCGGCGAGAGGGCACAAGGTGGAACGAGCGCGCGGAGAATCAAGCGCCGCAGAGGATGACGATTACCGCTTCTTCGGCTTCGCCTTCTGTTTGGGTGGCTCGCCGAAAAAGCCCGCGAGTATGTCGGGCGGAAGCGGGCCGTCGAAATCCTGAGCAACGCGCACCCGCCCCTTCTCACTCCCGAGCTTGCGACCGGGGAGGCTGGACGCTGACGGTCTTGATCTGCGGCTCATCGCGCTATTGTACTAGGGGAGTCGAGTCAAGGAGAAGGCGGGGAATCGGCACTCGCAACCTCGCCAGCCCTCTGCGAGTCGCGGCACGGGAGTCACGGGACACCGCCTCATGATCGGGTTCAAGTCAGGTCGCGGAAGGATTGAGGGGAAGGAAGACGCGGAAGCGGGCGCCACCGGCGGATGCGGGTTCGAGGCGGATGGAGCCGCGGTGATCGTCGACAAATTTCGCGACGATGGCGAGGCCGAGACCGACGCCGTCCGTCTTTGAGGTGAAGAACGGATTGAAGATTTGCTCGCGGATTTCAGGCGGCACGCCGGGTCCGTTGTCCTCAACGACGACGCTCACGCCCGGTTGGCCACTCGCCGAGTCCGGGGCGATGCTGAGGCGCAGCACAGGCTTCCGGTGCGCGGGCTGGCCTTCGGCGTCTTTCATGGCCTGGAACGCATTCAAGATCAAGTTGACAAAAATCTGCTCGCAGAGTTGCTGGTCGGCCGAGACATCGGGCAGCGCGGTGGCATAGTTGCGCTCGACCGTGACGCCGGCATTCGGAAGCTGATTCTGCACGGCTTCGAGCGCGCGGTCGACCACCTGCGGGATTTGAACCGGATGGAGATCGACGTGTTGCGGGCGCGCGAAATCGAGGAAGCGCGCGACGAGTCCGTTGAGGCGGTTCACCTCGGACGAAATGTAGCCTGCTAACTCGGCCGCGAGCGGCTGGGCCGTCTGCAACTTCTGGGCGAGCATTTCCGCAGAGCCCTTGATGACGCCGAGCGGATTGCGAATTTCGTGCGCGAGTCCGGCCGAGAGCTGACCGAGGGCGGCGAGGCGCTCGGCGCGGCGCGCTTCGGCCTCGGCGCGCTGAAGCTGGCGGTTCGTTTCCTCGAGGGCGGCGAGGAGTTCCTGGGACTTCTTCACCTGAAGCCGATTCTCGACGGCAAAACGGTTGACCAGAATCGCAGCGATGTAAAAAAAGAGGATGCGCAACGCGAGGTATGCGGCTCCCTCGGACGTCAGCTCATTCTCCGGCAGAATCAGGGCCGGGATGAGCAGGGCACAGTAGGCGAGGGAAGCAAGCGTAGTCCAAAACAAGGTCGCGACGGTGCCGAACTCCATCGCGGCGGTGATGACGGGCAGGTAGTAGATCGGGTAGTAGGCGCTGTTGATGGCCATTTCGCCCGTATGGTCGAGCAACAGCGTCGACAGGGCGATTTTGAGAAGGACGCTATAGATTGGGCCGCGCGTGGGAAGCCAGGCAATCAGCCTGCCCTCGAGCAATTGCAGGACGGCGATCGCAAGGAGGATGAGCTGTTTGTGAATCTCGTCGACCGGCGGAAGGAAGGCGAGGCCGAGAAGCAAGAGAATCCAGAGCAGGTCGATCCACTTTGCGGTCGATCGTATGCGCTGGAGCATGTCGGCTGTGCGGCCTCGGCGAAGCATGACGAATCTAACACGAGCGCCGGGCGTTTTGTTTCGCGGAGGCAGGCGAAGTGTTGCGGCGACGGAACAAGGAGGGTGCGACGGGTCCGCGCGACGGCATTTGAGTGGAACTGAACGGAGAGTGCGTTAGAATCTGGCGCCAATCCACCGGGGGGAAGAACCGATGGCGACGCCAGTTGAAAGCGAAGCGACGGGAGGGGCGGTCCAGCACGATGCGGGAGCGGGAGCGCGGCGCTGGAGCGGGGCTATGCGCGTCGCGTTCCGCTTCTGCTTCACGTACTTCATCCTGTTTTCACTGAGCAACCAGATCTTTGGCGGCCTCTTCCTTATTCCGAAGGTGGAGATTCCCGACCCGGGGACGATTTGGCCGATGCGCCAGATCACGTTCTGGGCGGCGAAGCACATTTTTCGCGTGACGCACGACCTGGTTTACACAGGCAGCGGAAGCGGCGACAAGACGTTCGACTGGGTGCAAGTATTTTGTCTGGTCGTGATCGCGCTGATTGTCACGGCGGTGTGGTCGATGCTGGATCGGCGCCGCGAGAATTACTCGACGATGTACAAGTGGTTCCGGCTGTTCGTGCGGTTCGCGCTGGCGTCCGAGATGTTCCTCTACGGCTTCGACAAAATGATCCCGCTGCAGATGCCGTTTCCGTTCCTTACGAAGCTGATCGAGCCGTACGGCAACTTTTCGCCGATGGCGGTGCTGTGGTACTCGGTCGGCGCGTCATCCGCGTATGAGATCTTTGCCGGAAGTGCTGAGGTGCTCGGAGGCGTGCTGCTGCTGGCCCCACGGACGACCACGCTCGGCGCGCTGGTCTGCCTGGCGGACATGATCCAGGTGTTCATGCTGAACATGACATACGACGTGCCCGTGAAGCTCTTTTCGTTTCACTTGATTCTGTTCGCGGTGTTCCTGCTGGCTCCGGATCTTCGGCGGCTTGTGACCTTCTTCTTCGGCGACCGGGCAACGCCTCCGAGCGCGCATCCGCAGTTGTTCCGGACGGCGCGGGCGAACCGTATTGCAGTGGCGGCGCAGATTCTGCTTGGCGTTTACCTCATCGGGATGAATCTGTACCAGGGACGGCAGAATTGGTACGAGTACGGCGGCGGACGGCCGAAGTCGGCGCTGTACGGAATCTGGAATGTGGAGCAGATGTCGATCGACGGGACCGTTCACCCGGCGCTGCTCGATGACAAAGACCGCTGGCGAAGGGTGGTGTTCGAGTTAACGACGCGTACGACGTTTCAGAAAATGGACGAGACGTACACAGGCTACGGGTCGGCGATCGACGAAAAGGCGAAGACGCTGACGCTCACGAAAAGCGACGACGCGAAATGGAAGGCGAGCTTCGGGTTTGAGCGCCCGGCGGCGGACGAGCTGGTGCTCGACGGGACCATGGACGGGCACAAGATTCACGCGCAGATGAAGCTGTTCGACCGGAAGCAGTTCACGCTTGTGAACCGCGGGTTTCACTGGATCAACGAGTATCCATTTCAGCGGTAAACGAGTGGACGCGCCGACGGTGAAGAGGTGGGCGGCGCGCCCCTGCGGGTATTTTCAACGCGCTCGCCGTTCGGCAGACGAATCGAATCCATCTGACGTTTGGATTTCGGCTGGAAGAGAGGTAGTATCGGCGCCCGGGAGGGTCGCGTGTTCGAATCAAAGAACAGGTCCTACAAAATCGTTTTAGGTGTGCTCGCGGGCATTCTGCTCGTGCTGCCGGTGGGCGCCGACGACTCGGCGCCTCGGATCGTCAACAGCGAGATTTTTCTGCGGCAAAACATGAAGCCGGCAGGACCTCCCGCGAGCAAGTTCAGCGCGCAAGTGGAGAAGCTTCTTCGGGAAATGACGCTGAAAGAAAAGATCGGCCAGATGACGCAGCTCGAAATCGGCATGGTCACGGACGGAAAGGACCAGAATCTGCAAATCGACCCGGAAAAGCTGCACAAGGCCGTGGGCGAGTACGGAGTCGGGTCGATCCTGAACGTCGATGACGAAGCACTGCCCGCGGAGAAGTGGCAGGATCTTATTCGCGGAATTCAGGACCAAGCGAAGAAGACGCGCCTTCACATCCCCGTGTTGTACGGGCTCGACAGCATTCATGGCGCGAACTACGTGCTGGGCGCGACGCTGTTTCCCCAGCCGCTCGGGATGGCGGCGACCTGGAATCCGGAGTTGATGCTGCGCGACAGCCAGATTTCGGCGGCGGAGACGCGCAAGGCGGCGGTGCCGTGGTCGTTTTCGCCGGTGCTCGACATGGGCCGGCAACCGTTGTGGCCCCGTCTGTACGAGACGTTCGGAGAGGACACCTACCTGGCCACAGTGATGGGCGTGGCGACGGTCCGCGGGTATGAGGGAACTGATCTATCGAGCCCGACGAGCGTCGCGGCCTCGATCAAGCATTACATCGGCTACAGCGACCCGACGACCGGCGGCGACCGCAGCCCGGCGCTGATTCCGGAGCGAACGCTGCGCGAATATTATCTTCCGTCGTTCGCGGCGGCGGTGAAAGCGGGCGCGCACACGGTGATGGTGAATTCGAGCGAGGTGAACGGGATTCCGGGTCACGCGAACAAGTACCTGCTGACGGACGTTCTGCGAAATGAACTCGGATTGCGGGGATTCGTGGTCTCCGACTGGGCCGACATCAAGGGCCTTGTGACCATCCACCACGTCGCGGCGACCGAGAAGGACGCCACCCGCATCGCGGTCCTCGCGGGCATCGACATGAGCATGGTGCCGACCAGCTACAGCTTCAGCGATCTGCTGCTCGAGCTCGTGCATGAGGGAAAGGTGCCGATGAGCCGTATTGACGATGCGGTGCGGGGAATCCTCACAGTGAAGTATCAGCTCGGGCTGTTCGACGATCCCATGCGAGGAGCCGATGCGCCGGCCCTCGTTGGCTCGCCTGCATCGCGCGAAGTGAGTCTGGAGGCGGCACGCGAAAGCATCACGTTGCTGAAGAACGAGAATCACGCGCTGCCGCTGTCGAAGAGCGCGCACATCCTGGTGACCGGCCCGGATGCGGATTCGCTGGTTCCGCTGGACAACGGGTGGAGTTACACGTGGCAGGGCGGACGAGAGAACTTGTACCCGAAGGATCTGCCGACGATTCTCCAGGCCATCCGGGACAAGGTGGGCGCGGACAATGTCAGGTACGAGCCTGGGACGGACTTCGACAAGGAGATCGATATCGCGAAGGCGGTCGACGCCGCCTCGAAGGCCGACGTGGTGGTGGCCTGCATCGGCGAACGGTCCTATGGGGAGGGAGTGGGCAATATTGCGGACCTCACTCTGCCGGACGCGCAGCTCGATCTGGTTCGCAGGATCGAAGAAACGAAGAAGCCTGTCGTGCTGGTGTTGACCGAGGGCCGGCCTCGCATCGTTCGGACCATCGTCGATGGCGCTGCGGGGATTGTGATGGCCTACAATCCCGGAGACGAAGGCGGGCAGGCGATTGCAGACATTCTCTTCGGTGACGTGAACCCCAGCGGAAAACTGCCGATCACGTACCCGCGCTGGCCAAATCGGCTGTTCACGTACGATCACAAAGAATTCCTGGGGCAGGAATTCGGGCCGGGAAAGGCGCTCTCGACGCCGCAATTCGAATTTGGCGAGGGGCTGAGCTATACGACGTTTGCGTATTCCGACTTGCGCGTTTCTCCTGCGACGGCATCGGGGAAGCAGACGATCCACGTTGACGTAAGCGTGAAGAACACCGGCGACCGCGAGGGCAAGGAAGTGGTCGAGCTGTATTTGTCGAAGCGATTCGCGAGCATCACGCCGCCGCTCAAGCGGCTGAAGCGCTTCGCGAAAGTGGACCTCAAGGCCGGCGAGGAGGAGCGGGTGTCGTTCGACCTCACGCCCTATGACCTGTCGTTCATCGGCCTCGAGAACAAGCGAATTGTCGAGCCCGGCACTTTTGATGTCAGCGTCGGCGGCTTGAAGCAGAGCTTCGAGTGGAAATAGAACGCTTCGAAACGTTCGCGAGCCAAGTCGGCCGCTGACTCCACGGCGCTCTCGCGCATCGCAGCAGCTCTCAGGGTCTATAATCGGAGCGAACACTTGTCTCGCGGAGGTGCCCTCATGGACGCAAGAGCCGGCGCGCAGGAGAAGTTCCGGACGATTCAGCAGGACATGCTCGCTTTGAGCCATCGGATCCACGCGCATCCCGAACTCGGGTTCGAGGAGGACAAGGCGTGCGGATGGCTGGCCGACGCGCTCGATGAGGCGGGCTTTCGCGTGCAGCGCGGAATCTGCGGCCTGGAAACGGCGTTCGTGGCGAAGGCGGGCTCGGGGCCACTGCACATCGGAATTTGCGCCGAGTACGACTGCCTGCCGGAGATCGGCCACGCCTGCGGGCACAACATGATCGCGGCGATGGCGGTTGGCGCCGGAATCGCGGCGGCGCAGGTCGCGGACGAAGTCGGCTTGACAGTCAGCGTCTTCGGAACGCCGGCCGAGGAAGTGGGCAACGCGAGCGGCAAGATCGTGATGCTCGAGGGGAACGCGTTTGACGGCGTGCACGCGGCGATGATGGTCCATCCGACGCCGGTCGAGATGCTCGAAGGGCACCTGATCGCGGCGTCGATGTTCGACGTCCATTACACGGGAAAGGAGGCGCACGCCTCCGCGTTTCCGGAGCAGGGAATCAATGCGGCGGACGCACTCACCGTTGCGCAGACCGCGATCGGCCTGCTTCGGCAGCACATTCGCCAGACGGACCGCGTCCACGGAATCACGACGCACGGCGGTGACGCGCCCAACGTCGTTCCAGCGCACACCTCGGCGCGCTATCTGGTCCGCGCGGAAAATCTGGAGGAGTTGAAGGACATTCGCGCGAAGGTGTATCGCTGCTTCGAAGCGGGAGCGATCGCCACGGGAGCGAAGCTCGAAATCCGCGGCGGAGACAAGCCGTACGCCGACGTGAAATACGACCACGAAATCAGCCTGCTCTACCAGCGCAATGCGGAAGTGCTCGGGCGGAAGTTCCCGGACCTAGGCCAGATGGCCCAGCGCATCACGGCATCGACGGACATGGGCAACGTTTCGCACGTGATTCCGTCGATTCATCCCGGAATCGGAATCAATTCCTTGCCCGCTTCGAATCACCAGCCGGAGTTTACGGCGCACTGCGTGAAGGCTGACGCCGACAAGGCCGTGCTCGACGGTGCAATGGCCATGGCGTGGACCGCGATCGACATCGCGCAGAACGCCGCGCTCCGCGAACGCCTCATCCGCCGCGGCGCGTCCGCTTAGGAATCGCGAGCAACCACGCGAACCACAACCTAGCGGGTAACCTTAAAGAGAGACGAGGAATGGCGCGCCCGGAGAGGCTCGAACTCCCGACCTTCTGCTTCGTAGGCAGACGCTCTATCCAACTGAGCTACGGGCGCCCTAGCGGAACTGGTTCAGTTTACGATGCTCGCAGTATTCTTCGCAACGGGCAACTATGCTACCGCTTTGCGTGTGCGAATATTCCCGCCTAGCGTTGGCGGATGGGAACGGGCGCTTCGAGGGCCGTGTCGATCGTGGGCTCTGAGATCAGGTCGAGCGGAAGCAGCGACCGCACCGCCATCTCCAGCTCGCGAGCGGTGGCGGCTTCCTGCGGATAATTGAAAACCTTTACAACGGACGAAAACCGATTCGCGGCGCCCGCGGCGTCGTGAAGTCCTTCTTCGAGCCGCGCTGAGAGGACGTGAGCTTCCTTCGAGTCCGTGCGCGGCAGCATGACGCCGAACACGTCAGGACTGAATCTGTAGAGTGAATCCTCGCGGCGCAGTTTGCGGCTGATGGCCTTGGCGGCGTCGCCGTAGGCCGCGGTCGTTTCGGCCTCATCCGCAACGTTCATTGCGGGCGCAAGAGAAACCACGAAAACGGAGAAGGAATCGGAGACGCGCGTCGCGCGCCGGTATTCCATCACCAGGCGATCCTGGAACTGGTTGAAGGCCGGCAATGCGCTCAGGAATTCGCGGCCCGCCTGCTGCCGCAGTTCCGCGTAGCGCTTCTGCTGCGATTCGATTTGCTGCCGCAGCCGGCAGGACATCCGGTAGCGCTCCCACAAGTAGCCGACCAGGAGAATGTAGAGCAGGCAAAAGCCGAAAAAGCAGACCTTTGCGGTCGAGCCGACAAGGACGGCTGTGCCCGAGAAGATTGCCGGATAAGCAAGCACGGCAAATCCCGCGGCCGATACAAGCATGCTGATAATCGCGAGAACAAAAAGCTGCAGCTCGCGGCGGTCCAGACTCTTCCGTTCCGTGTTGCCAGACGAACTCATCGACTATGGCTCCTTGCTGAAACCGCAGAGGCGGCCTGTGTGGACCCCCAACGACCGGCGCCTGCGCCCTCTGAGCGCGTAGAGCAGCCACGCGCGTCCAACTCCCGCCGATTTCGGCGCCAAAACCAGACTGCCCCACCGCGGAGACCGGAAGACCTCCGGGGCGTGTTCTGCTCATCATACCAAGCAGGTTCTGGAAAATCCGGCCGTTGAAGCCTTGCTGTGATGGACTCGCCAAAGGGGTTGTTCCTGTTGGAGGGACACCATTTTGCTTTGCAGACTCTCGGCGCAAGCATGCAAGGTGATCAGTGGGATTCGAGGCTAACTAAGAGCAAGGTGCCGACCGTCGCGTGGATATTCGTGACGCTCGCGCTCGGAGCGCTGGTAGCCCTGCTGATTACCTTGTTCTTTGGGCGCTAGCATCGCGCGAGATGGCCCCACGGCGTGAACCGAGCGAGGGAGACGAGACTTTGGCGCAAGACTTCGCACGAAAGCAGCCGGACGCGGGGGCGCGTTTTGCAGAGCGGCGTTCGGCGCCTCGCTTTCCCATGGTCGCCGACGCCGACATCGTGGAACCGATCACACGAACCCATCTCAGCGGCCGCACCGCCGAGGTCAGTGTCGGGGGCTGCTACGTGGATGTGCAGAATCCCCTGCCTGCGGGCACCGTTATACAGATTTGCATCCAGCGCGAAACCGGCAGCTTCGCGACATGGGGCCGCATTGCCTACGCGCAGCAGGGAATCGGGATGGGCATCGCCTTCTTCAACACCGTGCCGGAGCAGGCGGTGATTCTTCGTGAATGGATTGCGGGACTAAGCGCCTGACGTCTTTGGTTTCGCCTTCGCGTTCGCCGAAAAAAAGTCGCGAATCCCTTCCGGCGTCAATCGTCCCTTCGAGAAAAGGTCCAGAACCTCCGGCGCGGTCAGGATGTGATCGCCAATCCGAAAGAGCGTTCCTTTGGAAGTGTCGAACGGTCCGCGGAAGTCGATGTGCGCTTCGTCCAGTGCTAGCAAGGCGGCGATTACGTCGGATGACACTTCACGGTCATGCGGATCCATGCGGCGCTCTATGCGCCAAATAGTGTCAGAGCGCCTCGAAGGAGGCATTGACAACCTGTTCTTGCTCGGTACACCAAGCAAACGCTGAAGACAGCGCGCAAACTGGGTCCATAACCCACCTGAAAGAAATACAGGATTTGCTGTATTGGTCCAAGCCTAGGCCTGTGAAAATAATCGGTTTAGGCTCGGATCCGGCCATTGGCCTTCGCTGCCACAAGGCGCGTCCAGTGCGGGATGTACCGACAACGGCTGCGGGTGCCACGACACGTTCCCGAAGGGAGAAAGGCACGAACAATATGAGCATTAGCCCCACTGAATCGCGCCCGTCGCTTCGCGGCCGCCTTCGAAAGGCAGGCCAGGGCCATGTGGTGCAGTTCTACACCGATGATGCATTCGTGACGGACGGCGTCGCCCATCTGGTGGCAGAGGCGCTCGACGCGGGCGACTCGGCCGTGGTGGTTGTTACGCCGGCGCATGCGGAGGCAATCGCGCAGCGATTGAATGCGGAAGCGCCGCTTGATTTCGCCAGGGCGCTCGAAGAGAGGCGTTACGTATCGTTCGACGCGGCGACAACGCTGGCGAGCATCATGGATGAGGATCTGCCGAACGAGGAGCGGTTCGTCGATGTGATTGCCGGCGCGGTCGAGCGGGCCAGAGATGCGGCCCTGAGCGCCGACCGGCACGTCGTGGCTTTCGGGGAAATGGTGGTGCTCCTCTGGCAACAGGGCAAGCGGGAAGCCGCAATTCGCCTCGAGGCTCTGTGGAATCAGTTGGCTCGAACGCATTCGTTTTCGCTTCGCTGTGCCTATCCCATCGAAAGCTTTGCGCGGCAGGAGGATGCGCAGTTTTTCGCGCGAGTCTGCGCGGAGCATTCCGCCGTAATCCCGGAAGAGAGTTACACGGCGCTGCAGACAGATGAGGAGCGGCTTCGCGCCATCTCCCGGCTGCAGCAACGGGAGCGCGCGCTTGAGACCGAGACCGCAGCCCGGGAGAAATTGGCGCGCCAGGTGGAGGAGCACAAGCGCGTGGAGACCCAGCTTTCGGGACTTTCAGCCCGGTTGATGCGCACGCAGGATGAGGAGCGCCGGAGCGTCGCGCGAGAGCTTCACGAAAGCATCGGTCAGGACCTCGTGGCGCTGCAGATGAGCCTGCAAAGCCTCGAATCGGAACGCCACGACGCGGCGCGCGCCGCGCTGATCGCAGAGGCGAGAGAAACGATATCGCGGTCCATCCGGGAACTTCGCCTGCTTTCGTACGTGCTGCACCCGCCGCTGCTCGACGAACTCGGCCTGGTCGCTGCGATTTCGTGGTATGCGAACGGATTCTCGCAGCGCAGCGGGATTCGCGTTGGGCTCGACCTGCCTTCCGATTCGCTGCGTCTGGGCAATCGAACCGAGCTGACCCTGTTCCGCGTCGTGCAGGAAGCCCTCGCCAATGTTCAGCGGCACTCGCAAAGCGCGACGGCGGAAATTCTGCTCGCCGTAACGGCGGAGGAAGCACTGCTCGAAGTAATCGACCGCGGGAAGGGATTCCCGCAGGACATCCTCGATCGGAGCTGCCCGCGGACCGAGGGACTGGGACTCGCGAGCATGCGAAGCCGGCTGGAAGATCTCGGGGGGCGGCTCGAAATCGAGACAGACGGCGCGGGCACGCGCCTCCGCGCAAGTATTCCGCTGCCTCACAGCGTCGTAGTCAACTGAAGTCCGAAATCGTCGGATCGGCGGCTTCGCCGCGAAACACTCGTTCAAGCCGTGCAGAACTCGAGCGATTCCGCAATCCGGTCGTGGATGTAGTTCAGGTCGTCCGCCGAAATCACGTAAGGTGGCAGGACGTATAGGATGTTGCCCAGCGGCCGCAGAAGAATTCCCGCCTCGAGAAAGAAATCGTACAGCCTCGGCTTCAAAGCGGACAGGTAGCCCGCGTCGTCGGCGCGCAACTCGATGGCGGCGACCGTCCCGATGCTTCGAGCGTCGCCAACGGCGGGGTGATTCCGGATGGCCGCGAGCCTTTCTGCGTGGATTCGGGAAATCATCGCGATGTGGCTAAACACCGGCTCGCGCTCGAAGATCTGAAGACTGGCCACCCCCGCAGCTGCGGCGATCGGATTCCCGGTGTACGAGTGGCCGTGAAAAAAGGTGCGCGTCCGGTCGGTACTGACGAAAGCGTCGTGAATCGCCGACGTGCAGGCAGTGGCTCCCATCGGCAGCGCGCCGGCGGTCAACCCTTTCGACAGGCAGACGATGTCCGGGGCGACGCCGGCAAAGTCGCACGCAAACATCTTGCCGCACCGCCCGAAGCCGGTGAGCACCTCGTCGGCGATCAGCAGCACATCATGCTTCGCGCAGAGTGCGCGCACACGCTGCAGGAACTCGACGGGATGGATGATCATCCCGCCGGCGCCCTGCAGGAGTGGCTCGACGATGACGGCGGCGATTACGCCGCTCTTGGCTTCGAGCAGCTGCTCGAGCTGGCCGACGCAGTCGATGTCGCACGTCGCGCGCGTCTTTCCGACGGGGCAGCGATAGCAATACGCGGAGTGCACGCGATGTACCGGGAAGCGCATCGCGCGAAAGGGATCGGTGAACGTCGAATCCGCGCTCACGGACATCGCGCCGACGGTGTCGCCGTGATAGGCGTGCTCGAGCGCGACGAGCGACCGTTTCTCCGGGCGGCCGACGTTCTGCCAATACTGCACGGCCATCTTCAGCGCGACTTCGACGGCTGTAGAACCATTGTCCGAAAAGAAAATGTGCTGAAGCGACGGCGCCAGGATTTTGCGGAGTCCGGCGGCCAATTGCTCGATGGGCTCGTGCGAAAAGCCCGCCAACAAGACGTGATCGAGCTTTCGCGTTTGTTCGGCGATGGCGGACATGATGGTCGGATGATTGTGCCCGTGGATATTCACCCACCAGGAGGAAATGCCGTCGATCAGCCGGCGGCCGTCGGCGGTGTAGAGGTACGCTCCTTCGCCCTTCGCGATGCGAATCGGCCGTGGATCAAGCGCCTCCTGCGTGAAGGGATGCCAGATGTAGAGCGCGTCGTTCATGTCGTGAACGCCCGGCGATCAAAGTGGCGCGCAAATGTGTCGAGGAGCGAGCGGCGATTGATTCGTGCGAGCACGGGAACGGTTCCAATCACTTCGGTTTTACCGTAGCGCTCGATCGCCTTCCGATTGTCGGGATTCGGCTTGCCGACCATGACGACGCCACGCACCTCGATCGACGCCGCGCGCAACGCGGCAAGCGAAAGCGTCGTATGATTGATCGTGCCGAGCGAGCTTCGCGCGACCAGGACGACTGGGAGCCGGAGATGCTTCATCAGGTGCGTCATGAGTTGCGTCGCGTTGATAGGGACGAAAACTCCGCCTGCGCCCTCGACGATCAAATTCTCGCTGCGCGCGAGCTTCGGCATCCGGATTCGTCGCAGGTCGATGCGCGCGCCGGCCCAGCGCGCCGCAAGATGCGGTGAAACGGGCGGCGCAAAGTAATACGCCTCCGGAATCGTCCGCTCGCGAGGCAGCCCCACGAGCCGCATCACGGTCGAGCGGTCGGTTCCTTCGCGCGAGCCGGTTTGAATCGGCTTCCAGTAGATCGCGTCGAGCGCAGCACAGAGCAGTGCGGACACAACCGTCTTGCCGATTCCCGTGTCGGTTCCAGTGATGAAAAAACGGCTAGGCATGCACGGCGGACTGCGCTCCGGGGAGATTTGCGAACGCGGCTTGCGTCGTGCGGGCGAGGCGATCGATATCGTCCCGCGTGATTCGTGCCGTCAGCGAAAGGCGGACGCGGGCGTTGCCGGCGGGCACCGTGGGAGGCCGAATCGCCTTGACGGCGAATCCGTTCGCCTGCAGATGCGCGGCTACGGCGAGCGCCGCATCGTTGCTTCCGCAAAAAACGGGGACGATCTGCGTCGCGCTCGTTCCGCAATTCAGGCCGGCGGCCGCGAGATACGCTCGCAGCTCGTCGGCGATGGCACGCAGATGCGCGCGCGAAGAATCTGCCTCGATCGCAAGATGCAGCGCGGCGCGGATCTGCGCGGCAAAGTAAGGCGGCATCGCGGTGCTGAAGATGAAGGTGCGCGCGCGGTTGACGAGATAGCTCTTCAACTCCGAATTGCAACAGACGAACGCGCCCGCGCTCGCGAGCGCTTTGCCGCACGTGTGCACGGTCGCGAGGATCTCGCGCGTGGCGCCGTGCTCCGCCGCGACGCCGCGGCCTTGCCGCCCGAGCACGCCAGTGGCGTGCGCTTCGTCGATGACGAGCTCGGCCCCATGATCGCGGGCGACCCGGAGCAGGGAAGCGAGCGGCGCAACGTCGCCCTCCATGCTAAAAACGCTCTCGGTGACGATCACCTTCGCCCCGAAGCTGTGCGCGTGCTCGCGCAGTGCGCGCTCGAGGAATTGCATGTCCGCGTGGGGATAGATCACTTTCGTAGCGCGCGAAAGGCGAATGCCGTCGATCAGGCTCGCGTGATTGAGCGCGTCGGAGAAGACAACGTCGCCCGGCTCCAGAATCGAGCTGAGAAGGCCGACGTTCGCGGAATAGCCCGAACTGAAATAAAGAGCTGCGTCCGTTTGCGCGAACTCCGCGAATGTGGCTTCGAGCTCCTCCCATTCGGGGGCGTTGCCGGAAAGAAGACGCGAGCCGGTCGAGCCTACCGTTCTTGCGTTTGCGGCCGCGTCGGCGACAGCCTTCTTCAGGCGCGGGTCGGCCGCGAGGCCGAGGTAATCGTTGGAGCAGAGATCGACGCCGCGTAGATTCTCGAGCGCGCGCAGTTCCGAACGCTCGCGCAATTCTTCGAGTTCGCGCGCCATGCGCTCGCGGAGATTGGCGTGCGTGCGTTCAGGCACTTTGCATCGCCCTCATGCCGAGAGTCTTCAGCAGCTCCGCGTCCTCGTCGTCGGCGGGATTTGGAGTCGTAAGCAGCTTTTCGCCCGTGAAAATCGAGTTGGCGCCGGCCACGAAGCAGAGCGTGACGGCCTCCTGCGACATCGAGCGGCGTCCCGCCGCGAGGCGCACCATCGACGCAGGCATCAGGATGCGCGCCGTCGCAATCGTGCGCACCATCGCAAGCGAATCAACCTCCACGGCTTCTGCGAGCGGTGTGCCCGGCGCGCGCACGAGCATGTTGATGGGAACGCTCTCTGGATGCGGATCGAGGTTCGAAAGCTCGTGCAGCAGCCCGATGCGATCCTCCTCGGACTCGCCCATGCCGAGAATCCCGCCGCAGCAAACGGTGATGCCGGCCTTGCGGACGTGCGCGATCGTTTGCAGACGGTCTTCGTAGACGCGCGTCGTGATGATGCTGCCGTAGAACTCGGGCGACGTATCGAGATTGTGGTTGTAGGCGGTGAGGCCCGCCTCCTTGAGGCGCACCGCCTGCCGCTCGGTGAGCATGCCGAGCGTGCAGCACACTTCGAGGTCGAGTCCGGCGACCGAGCGCACCATTTCGAGGACGCGGTCGAATTCGGGGCCGTCGGGAACCTGCCGCCACGCCGCGCCCATGCAGAAGCGCGTCGCGCCGTCGGCCTTCGCCTGCTGCGCCGCTGCAAAAACCTCGGCGGGATCGAGCAGGTCTTGCCTCGCGACGCCGGTTTGGTAATGCGCGCTCTGTGGACAGTACGTGCAGTCTTCGGGGCAGCCGCCCGTCTTGATCGAAAGCAGCCGGCAGAGCTGCACTTCGCGCGGCGAGTGAAACTGCCGGTGAGCGACCTGGGCCCGGAAAATCAGCTCCGGCAGCGGAAGCTGGAAAATGTCGCGGATATCGTCGCGGGTCCAATCGTGGCGGACTTCCATTGGGTGGTCCTCTCTCGGGCTTCCAAGATACCAAAATCGCGCGGTTTCCGGCGATAAAGTGGAAGCACAGACCGCGAAACCACAGATGAACGCGGATGAACACTGATTCCCAGAAGCAGTGACCTTCGTTCGCCCGGATTTGTATCGATTAGAATGGACGGCCGCCCTTTGTTTTCTATGAGTTAGGACGAATTCTGTTTCCACTTGTGTATCGATCAGGGCGACCCGAGTGCGATAGGTGCGGGGCGAGGGGCGAGAACGCGAAGCGGAGCCCGGTGGGGCGCACAACCGTATATTAGACATGGTGCCGGCCCTGTATTTTCAATGAGTTAGCTCGATTTCTAATCCCCGTACCGTAGATTAAAGCGAGGGATGGGGGTCGGGAGGCGACCACGGACCCACACCCGAGGAGTCCCCCTATCGCAGTGAGCCCGCGATCCGGCGACCCACGTCGGCCAATTCCTCGATCCTTCCCTTCGCTCTCCACGCCCTCTTCCTCCGTTGCGCGCATTTTTGCCGAGCGCGAAAACGGCCCACGGTAGCACGGAAATGAGAACTCGTACAGTTACAAAGATTCGATAGTACGGCTAGGACCAGGGTACGGGCTTCGACCGGGTTCGTCTGCTATAATGCGCGCCAACGGAGCGTGCCTCGCATGGAACGTCCGCTCTTTGCCGCGCTGGTTTTCGCTGCGGGAAGTTTTTTCGCGTCCGCGTCGCAAGCCCAACAACAAGTCGTCCTGCTTCCGTACGCCGGGCCGATCAGTCCCGCCAGCGCGGAATACATCACCCGCGGAATCACGGACGCGGAGTCGCGCAAGGCGGCCGCGGTAATCCTGGAACTCGATACGCCCGGCGGCCTCGATTCATCAATGCGCAAGATCATCCAGGCGGAGATGAATTCGAGCGTGCCCGTCGTCGTGTTTGTGGCCCCGGCGGGAGCGCGGGCGGCGTCGGCCGGATGCCTGATCGCGCTTGGCGCCGACGTGATCGCGATGGCGCCGGGAACGAATATCGGAGCCGCGCATCCCGTGTATGCGACGGGCGGAGTCGTCTCCGACAAGATCGTGAACGATGCGGCTGCTTACGCGCGCTCGCTCGCGAGTGCGCACGGGCGAAACGTCGAGTGGGCGGAGCGCGCCGTGCGCGAAAGCGTGTCGGCATCGGCGCAGGAAGCGCTGTCGCTGCAGGTGAGCGATTTGACTGCGGCGGACGTGCCGCAACTGCTCGCAGCGCTGAATGGCCGCGCAATCCATCGCGCGGCGGGCGGCGAGACGCTGGCGCTCGCGCGGCCCGAGATCACGTCCATCGACATGGACACGCGCGAGAAATTCCTCGGTGTGCTGACGGATCCGACGGTCGCGTACCTGCTGCTTTTGCTCGGCATTCTCGCGGTACTCGTGGAGATTTTTGCGCCGCACGGATTCGTCACTGGGACGGTTGGCTTCGTGGCACTGGTCCTGGCGCTTGTCGGGCTGATGGACCTGCCCGTGCAAGTCTCGGGCCTGGCGGTGTTGCTGCTGGGGATGATTCTGCTCGGCCTGGAACTCAAAATCACGTCGCACGGCGTGCTGTCGCTGCTAGGGCTCGTGGCGTTCGTGTTCGGGTCGCTGCTGCTCTTGCCGCGCATTCCGGGCTACCGGATTTCGCCGTTTGCGATTGGCGTGACGGTTCTGCTGTGGGCGCTGATGCTGGGCGTGGTGGTGCGAAAAGTGGTGGCGTCGCGCCACAGGCCGGTTCTGACGGGAACGCAGCGCGTGGCTGGGACCACCGGCGTCGCGAAGACGGAGATTGCGCCGCGCGGAGTGGTGCTTGTGAACGGCGAAGATTGGAACGCGCTCGCGGACGCTTCGCCGATCGCAAAAGGTGACCGCGTCACGGTGGTTTCGGTCGAAGGGCTGACCTTGCACGTCCGCAAAGCGGGCTGAGGCTTCGGGACTCGGAAGAACGAAGGGAGCACCAATGGATCTCGCGACAGTGGGCGTCGTTGTGCTCGGAATCATCGCGATCATGTTTTTGTTTCTTCTGATGAACATGATCCGCGTGGTGCGCGAATACGAGCGGCTGGTGGTGTTCCGCTTCGGGCGCTGCATCGGGCAGAAAGGGCCGGGAATCATCTTCCTGATTCCGGTGGTGGACGTCGCGAACCGGGTGGACCTGCGCGAGCAGTACCTGGAGGTGCCGCGCCAGACGTGCATCACGAAGGACAACGCGTCCATCTCGATCGACTTCCTCGTCTACTGGAAGGTGACGGATCCCGTGCAGAGCGTCGTGCAGGTGCAGGATTTCGGCGGCGCGACTCGGGGAATCGCGATGACGACGCTGCGCGCCGTCGTGGGCGATATTCCGCTCGACGACGTGCTGGCCAAGCGCGAGGAGATCAACAGCGTCCTTCGCGGCAAGCTCGACGAGGTGACGGAACGCTGGGGCGGCAAGGTCACGTCGGTTGAAATCCGCGAAATCGATCCGCCCAAGGACGTGCAGGACGCCATGACCAAGCAGATGAGCGCCGAACGCAGCCGCCGCGCCATGGTGACCGCCGCGGAAGGCGATCGCACCGCGAAAATCACGGTCGCGGACGGCGAAAAGCAATCGGCGATTCTCAAGGCGGAAGGCGACAAGCAGTCTGCAATCCTTCGCGCGGAAGGCTATGCGCTGGCGCTGGGCAAGATTTTCGAGATTGCCAAGACCCTCGACGGGAACACGATGAGTTTGCAGTATCTCGAGACGCTGAAGACGCTCGGCGCAAGCCCGTCCGCGAAATTCATCTTTCCGATGGAATTCGCGAGCTTCCTGAAGCCGTTCGTCAACGTGCAATCGTCCGCGACGCCCCAGAAGTAGCGCATCCGGTTGACAACGCTGGACTTCCGGCGTTCTTCGCGCTCGGTGTGTCTGACAGGCGACACGGCGCATTCAGTTCTCGAAACGTGAGCCGCATCACATCTACAGGCAGTCAAGGTCACCGTGCGAGACGCCCGCTCCACGGTATAAAGAGTGTTCCTCAAAGTGCCGTGAAAACAATCCGGACCACGCGCCGTGCGCGGTCGGCTGGGGAGACAGGTTATGACCGAGCAAACGAAAGAGGAGCGGTACCTCGGAGTTGAGTGTCTGAGTTGCGGCGAGCCGATTCCCGTTATGGGCCGCGTGCTGAACCGGCAAATCGTCGTGGACGAGAACGATTCCGATCCACTGGGCCGGTATGTTTCAACGCTGTTGAATCTGCGCTGCCGGGCGTGCCTTGCGGAGCATTTTTACGATGTGAGCGAGATTTCCGAGATGCAAGGAACGCCGCGGCCTTTCTCAGCGCACGGGCATGGGCACCACGGTCATTCGACCCATTATCACCACGCAGCACACCGCAACTGAAGTCCCCAATCACGAGTGAGAAATCGGCCGCCGCCTTGGCGGCTTAGGCGCCACGCTAGCCGGGGCCGGCCTTCGATTTCTCGAATTCTTCGGTTTGCAATTTGAGACTCTCCGTATCCGCTTTCGCCGCGCGAATGGCGGTGACAAGGTCGGCGGTCCACGTCTCGGTGTCGATTGGCGCGGTGCCTTGGTCCGCTGGAAGCGCACCAGCCGAGTTGCTCGAGACGTTCGGAGAACCGCTGCCGAGCGAAATCCCCGTGTACAGAAACGGCGGCAGATTCGGATGCGGCGATTCAGGCGGCGTCTCCGATTGCCCCGCAGCCATCCCGGGAGACGATTGCCGCGCGGAGCCGCTCGGGACGCCTGCGGCGGAAGGCGCGAAAATGTAAACGACGTAATCGTGCGGCGCCTTGAGCTGCGCTTGCGCGAAGGCGAAGAGCATTTGTCGGATGCTGCCGAGCCCGCTTGCGACGATCACTTTCTTGCAGCCGTTTCGCGCCATCTCGTCGGTCGTAGCCTGCAGCAATTCGAGCGAGACCTTCAGGTCGTACGCGATTCCGCCCGGCGCGCGCGCGGCTTCTGTGCTATCGCCGAAATAGAATGCCGGGAAGACGACGGCATACTCCGACCGGGCCGCGTTGATCGAAACGTAGCGGATGTTGGTCAGGTCGGTTCCGAGCGGCAGTTGGTCGCTCTGCCTCTGAATCGTGCCGAATGGAAGGATGCACGTGCCTTGCGCCTGCTGGACGGCTTTCGGGAAGTCCGTGGAGCTCAGCGATTCCCACTGCACGGGCAACGGCAGTTGCGCAAGGGCGGCGGGCGAGACAAACACTGCAAGCAGGAATCCGAGCGCGAACGCGAGGGCCTTCGCGCCGTGCGTCCGTTCACACCTGGGAATGTTCATCGTCGGCTTGCGCACCTGCTCCGAATTGTACTGGACATCCACCCGAAAGTGGCCGGACCGCGTCATGGGACCGGCTGATTCGTCAGGACGACTTTGCCGCCCTGCCGGGCGAACACGAAAACCTTGGCGCGGTCGACGTGCGCCAGCGCGGAATCGGCAAGGAAGTCCTCGCTGAACAGAAAGACGCGGTTCGGGCCGTTCCAGAGCTGCGCGAACGAGGCGTCGTCCTCAAAAATCTGCGGCGCGCCGGGAAAGAACGAGCCAAACCATAAATTGCCGTCACGGCCGTTCAGCACGTGCAACTGGATGCCGGTATAGTAGTTCAGCGTCGAGCCCCACTCGTATTTGCCGTTGATGACGATCGTGTCGCCGGGACGGTACGCCTTCTCGATCTGGAGCGCGATGCGCTTCGACGAAAGCTCGGGCGAAAAAATCACCAGTCCGTCGTGCACGCAGAAGAGCACGACGACCATCATCGCCGCGAGCGCCAGATTGCCCGCGAGCGCCCGGCCGCGTCGGCGACAAATCCAGTTGAGTCCCGTGCCCACGAGCAGCCCGATTCCGACCAGCCACAGCGGACGCCGGAACAGGCCGAAAGACTCGAGCGTCAAATCGCCCATATGGCCGAGCGAAAGTTTGTACGCGCCGGGATGCGGTGTAAGGACGTCGCCGATGTCCGTGCCTTGAGGAAACGGATGCGTCTTCGCAAGCACAGTCATCGCGGCGGCGAATGCGAGCGCGCCGATCACGAGCAGCGCAGCCGACGCGATGCGGCCGGCGCGGCGCTCCGAGCTTGCAGCGGGCGATTCGCTTTCGCGCGCGAGCCAGCCGCCCGTCAAAAGCGCCAGGGCCGGAAGCGCGGGAAGCGAGTAATACTCCTGGCGCGTCGAGAAGCTGAAGAACAGCATGATCACGGCGGCCCAGATTCCGCAGAAGAGGTTCGCGCGGGCTCGGGCGTCGAGGCCGTCGCGCCAGGCGCGAAAGTGGCGCGGAATTTCTCCGAGCGCGGGAAACAGGTAGACGAACCATGGCACCAGCCATGCCAGCAGCAGCGCCCAGAACAGCAGCAGCGGCACTTTGTCGTAGTCGTACGGGACGCGCTTGTTCAGGTAGCGCAGGAACTGTTCGTTGACGAAGTAGAACCAGAGGAAGCCCTTCTCAGGGCCGCTGGGCTGTGCCGGACTGCGAAGCGCCGCCAGGATGTGCCACGGCGCAGCCACGATCAGAAAGACGACGGCGCTCGAAATCAGATGGAACTTCAGGATTTTGCGCAGGCCCCCGGTGAGGAGCAGAAACGCGCCGATAATCATCCCGGGGAAAACGATGCCGATCAGGCTTTTGGTCAGGACGTTCAGTGCGATCGTGACGGCGACGCCCCAGCAGAGCCAATGCGAAGGCCTTTCCTGCTCATACGCGATCAGAAAAAAGTAGAGCCCGAGCGTGAGCCACATAGCGACGAGCACGTCGGGAATCAGAAAGCGCGTGTAGACGTAAATCCCAGGCGCGGTAACGAGAATGAGCGCCGCGTAGAATCCGCCCTGCGTCCCGAAATAGCGCCGCCCGAAAATGAAGGCGCACCATGCGAGGCCAAGCACGCCGAGCGCGAGCGGCAGGCGCGTCTGCCATTCGTCCACGCCGAACAGTTTGTAGCTTGACGCGACGCTCCAATACATCAGCGGCGATTTTTCGAGATAGCGGATGCCGTTGATGTACAGCGTCACCCAATTGTGGTTCAGCACCATTTCGCGCGCCGCTTCGGCGTGAATCGAGTCCGCGTCGTCGAGCAAGCCCGGCTGCGCGAGCGCGGGAATGTAAATCAGCAGCCAGACGAGCGCGACGAGCGCAAACGCGGGCGCGCTCGCAAAGAAGCGAGCGGGCGAGCGGGAAAGAGAAGTCGCGGGCGCGCTGGTTGTTTGGCTGGCGGTCATTTCATTGGATGAATCACGGCGTGCGTCATTGTACGCGTCATTCCACGCGGCACACACGGAGCGTCGCATTCGAATAGGAACAGGCGAGGTCCGCGACATTCGGCTGATCGAGAACGACCCACGTCACGCCCCAATCGTGCCGCAACCGCTCGAAGTCAGCGCGCTCGAACTTTTCCCAGCCCTGCTGCGCCTTCATCTGCGCTTCCCAGTGTTCGGCGAGCGGGAGATCGGGAAACATCGTGAGCGCGCCCGAATCCTTCACCGCGTCGGCAAGCATGCTCCGCTCCGCGAGCGCGCGAAAGCCGTGCTGATCTTCTCCGGGCAGCGCCATGTGATTCGGATTGAGCGCGAAAATGGCGTCCGTCGGCGTGTTCGCGCGAATCCAGGCAAACGCCCGCAGCCAATCGTTCTCCGGAGCGGCCCCGGGCCATTCGATGTGCGGCGTCGCGGGGAAAAGCTCGCGCTGGGCGTAGAACATGCCCGCGCACAGCGGAACGAACAGCACGAGCCAGCGCCAGGCGGAGCTTCGCAGCACGAATTGCCCGAGCAGGCCTCCCGTAATCAGAAACAGAGAGACGTAGACCAGTTGCAAGCTCCGCATCGGCTGGTAGCGCACCAGCGCGAGCAGGCGCGGCGGAATCGTCATCACGAGCGACAGCGCGACATAGACGATCTGATACAGGATCAGCGCTCGGCAAAGCAGTTCGAGCGAAGCCATCTTCCGCCTCTTTGCAATCCGCGCAAACCACCACAGGAGCACCACGGGCGCGACGATTCCCAGCCATTCATACCACTGCCAGCGCAAAATGAAAAAGTACGGCCGCATCTGAATGATCTCGCGGTACGCCGGCGACGGCTCGCGGAACGAAACTCCGAGCGGCAAGAAAAGCGCCGCGGAAACAATAGCGGCCGCCACGTGAGCCTTCTCCTCGCCAAGCCGTGTCCCGCGACAATCGCGGAGCCACACAATCACGGCGATCAGAGACAACCCGAAGACCGCCATCAGCGGATGAATGGCAGCCGCAAAGGCGACCCAGAGCCCAGCGCCAAGGTACTTGCGCTTCAACGTTCCCGCGATTGCGAACAGCGATGCGAAGAGCGCAATCGACCGCGGATTCAGGTACTCATCCATGATGTAGAGCGCCGTTCCGGCGACGGGAATTGTCAGGAGCGCTGCCACGAGTGCGACGCCCGCCCAGCGCGCCGCGCGATCGTCGAACAGGACGCACGCGATCTGCCAGCAAGCCGCGAGCACGAGAAGGATCGAGAGCAGATGCCACGCCAGCATCACGGCCCCGAGCGAGAGATGCGTAAGGCGCACGCAGCCGGCGATCAGGTTCGGGAAGAGCGTCATGCGCGCGTGCGACTCGAAGAATTCACTGCCGAAGGGAAAGAGCGCGGGATTCAGAATCTTCTGGATGCCGGGGACGTAAATCTCCGCGTCCTCAACCGCGGGATGATATCCGGCGACGGCGAATGCGCCCGCAGTGAGCAGCAATAAGCCGAGAACGTTCCGCCACTTCGGATTCAAAACAGGACTCCCGCGGTATATACCTCGAAAGAGTGAAGCGAGGCCGTGCGTGTGGACGCGGCGTTCAGTGGCTGCGCTCTCCGGAGGCATGGGCGACGAGCACGGAATCGCGCAGTTCCGCAGGAGCGTCGCTCAGCTTGCGCCCATCGGGATCGAGGAATCGGAAGCGCGCGAGCCGCATGCGCTGCAAGAGCGGTTTCATCGTGGCGCTGAGTACGCCGAAGCCGTACTTCACGCTGCGGCCGAAACGGATGGACGAGGCCTCGTGGAAATACCGCGTCGGGCAGGAAATTTCGCCGATGCGGAATCCGAAATGCAGCGCCTGCACGATCATCTCGTTGTCGAAAACGAAATCGTCGGAATTCTCGACCAGCGGCAGCGTTTCGAGCACCTTGCGGCTGAATCCCCGGAATCCCGTGTGATACTCGGAGAGCTTGGCGTCGAGCAGGAGGTTCTCGAACGCCGTGAGGAAGCGATTCGCGACGTACTTGTAGCGCGGCATGCCGCCGCGCCGCGCTCCGCCGCCCAGGATCCGCGAGCCCAGCACGACGTCGTACACGCCCGACGCAATCATGCCCGCCATCGCGGCCACCAGCGTCGGTTTGTACTGATAATCCGGGTGCACCATGATGATGATATCGGCGCCGCTGGCGAGCGCTTCGCGGTAGCAAGTCTTCTGATTGCGGCCGTAGCCGTAATTCCGGTCGTGGACCAGAACGCGCAGGCCCAGTTCGCGGGCGATGCGAACGGTTTCGTCGTGGCTGTGGTCGTCGACCAGAATCTTGATGTCGACGATCGACGGAAGTTCGCGCACGGTCGCCTCGACCGTTTTCGCGGCGTTATACGCCGGCATCACCACCGCAATGCGCTTTCCTTCGATCATCCGCGTCTCCGCGCGCTTTCCGATGTTACGGACACTTTGTCTCGCGGCAGGTGAATTTTAGCATCAGATGAACGCCAAATTGCGTATGATTCAGAGCGGGGCGTGGCTTTTTGCCACGCTCTCTTCGCCGCAAATCGTCTTGCGCCTCGCACGGCGGACACAAATTATCGGAGAGGATGGATTCGGACTCATGAAAATTGCGTTTTCGTGGCAGAAACTCGCACTGGGCCTTTCGGCCGTCGCAATTTGCGCTCTCGGAGTCTTCTCGCAGCCCGCGGGCCTCGTCGCGCGGACTTCATCGGCGCGCTCGCTCGCGGCGCAACCGGCCGCACGGCCCGCGCCGGATCGGCAGCAGACTGAGAAAAAAGTGGTCACCGCGAACGACGCGTACATGAACGTGCAAGTGCTGAAGGACATTCCCTCGGACCAGCTGCTTCCGGCAATGCGCTACATCACGAGCGCGCTGGGCGTGGAATGCAACTTCTGCCACGACACGAAGGATTTTTCGAGCGACGACAAGCCGGAGAAGACCACCGCGCGCAACATGATGAAAATGATGTTCGCGATTAACAAAGACAATTTCAACGGCCGGCGCGAAGTGACGTGTTACACGTGCCACCACGGCATCTCGCACGCCGCGAACATTCCCGTGTCGATCGCGGTGGCAACGCCCAACGAGCCCGGAGGGGCGATGCCTCCGGCGAACCGCGGACCCGAGAATGCTCCGCCTGCCGGCGCCGCCGCGGCCGGGGCCCCGGCGACGCCCATGCCGACGGTGGATGCGATTCTCGCGAAATACACCGCTGCGCTGGGTGGTGACGCCGCGATCGCAAAGATCACGACGCTCAGCGAAAAGGGCACGGTGGAAATGCCCACTCGTGGCATGCACGCATCCGTCGAAGCTTTGCGCAAGGCGCCGGACGAGGCGCTGACAATCGTCCATCTGCCGATGGGCGAATTCGCACAGGGATACGATGGCGCCGTCGCATGGCAGCAACGGCCGGGGCGGCCTGTCGATACATCCGAAGGCGACGAACTGGTTCGCACGAAGTTCTGGGCGGTGTTCATTCCGGGCCTAGACATCAAGAAGGATTTCAGCCGGGCGCAGGTTCTGGGCGTCGAAAAGATCGGCGATCACGACGCCTATCGTGTCATCGCGTTTCGCGCCGGCAGCGGTTCCGTACGGTTCTACTTCGACCAGCAATCGGGCTTGCTGCTCCGCGTTTCCGAGCGAATCGAAAGTCCTCTCGGCGCTCTGCCGCAAGACACCGACTATTCCGACTACCGCGACGTGAACGGCGTGAAAATTCCGTTCAGCATCACGGTCGCGCATGCGGAAGGCCCTACGATTTATAAGTGGGAGCAAATCGACGCGAATGCGGCGCTCGACGACAGCCGTTTCGCAAGGCCTGCGGAGAAGCCAAAGCAGTAAGAACGGAATTCCGCGGCAAGGATGCCGTACTTAAGGCCGCGAGTTCGGCGACGGGCCTTGTTGCGCAGGGGTTGCCGCTGGCGCGACGAGCAACGGCCCGCCGCATGCGGCTTGCACCTGCACCGCGAGTTCCTGCGTCAGAATCGCGCCGCTGCGCGATTGCGCCGAGCAAACCTGGCTTGCCGTCAGGCCATGCGCACCGCGCAAGTCAACGCCATCCAGGTTTGCGCCGCTCACATCCGTGCCGGTCAGCACCGTCTCCGAAAACTGAGCGCCACGCAGATCGGCGCCGCGCAGATCGGCATCGATAAGGATGGTCGACCCAAGCTGCGCGCTTCGCATGTCCGCTCCTGGAAGCTTTGCCGACCACAGGTACGCTTGCTGCAGATCGGCGTGCTGTAAGTTCGCTGCGTTCAGGTGCGCGGATCGCAAGTCGGTCTTCTCGAGGTTCGCGCGTTCTATCGACGCGTTCGTCAGCTTCGCGCCGTAGAGCGTCGCGCCCTGCAATTGCGCGTCCACCAGAATCGCGTTGGCCATCGAGCAGTACGACAAGTTCGACTCGCGCAGGTCGGCGCGGTCCAGGTTGACTCCGTCGAGGATGCTGCGGTCCAGGTTCGCGCCCTTCAGGGACGCGCGGTCCATAATTGCGTAGCGCAAGGTCGATTGGCCCAGGTCGGCGCCGCGCAAATCCGCATTGGACAAAAACGCGCCCTGGAAGTTCGCTTGCCACAGGTGCGCGTTCGCGAGGAATACGCCGTAGGCCTGCGCGTAGCGCAAGCTCCTGTTGCTCAGCCGCGCGCTCCTGACGGACGACACCTGGTCGTCGCTGCCGTTCCAGTTTGCCGGCCGCGTCGAAAGCGACGCCTCGGTCAGGTCCGCATACGGATCGTAGCCGATCGACCAGAAAACGGTCGGCGCCCATCGCCGGATGTCTCCCGCGCCGAACTGCGGCGCGCGCGACAGGTCGTGCGGCGCCCCCTTGATCGTGCCGGCGGCCAGGAACGTCAGGACAATCCCGAAGCCGATCGCGGCCGACAGCGGATTCACTTCGCGCAGCTTCGACACCCACTGCCACTTGTGCTTTGTTTCGAGCGACCATCGCTCCTGCGGCCGCCCGATCTTCGTCGTCGAATAAAGCGCCACTCCCCCCGCGATCACGGCGAGAAATTCGTGCAGCATCGTTCCGTGAAGGTCCTGCAGCGTCAGATAACGCGCCCAGTAAAGCAGCAGCGCCGCCGGTGCCACCCAGTACGCGAGCAGCAGCGCCAACGCGCGCTCGATGATGCGCGTCGACGCCGCCTCGCGGTTCATCCACCGGAAATGCGCGCGAAGCAGCCCCGTCACCACGCGCGGGCCGCCCTGGCCGAGTTCCCGGCCGTCCGGGAAAATCCCCGGCAGTTCGAGGGCCGCGTCCCACAGCCGCTGCAGGTGAAAATGAAACACGAGATAGACGATGAAGAGCACCGCCGGCGCGATCAGGTAGATTTGCGCGGTCGGCAGCGCAGCGCTCGCGGTCTGCGAATGCAGGAACGGAATGATCGACGAATCCGTCAGCAACTGCGTGTCGCGCGTCTTCCAAACCATCAGGCCGGACGCCGCGCTGATCGCCATCGTCGCCACGAAAAATCGCTTCGCGGCCAGCGACGCGCGCTCGAATTCGGGCCGCGCCTCGAAGTGCGCGATCTGTTCCGGCAGGGAAGCGTCGCGCAAATTCGCGCCCGCGAGCTGCCTCGGAACGAGCCCCATGGCCGTGTCGAGCGACGCGCCCTCCAGGTTCGCGCCTTCCAGGTTCGCGCCTACCAGGCACGATTCCTGCAGGTCCGTCCGCACCATGCACGCATCGCGCATGTCGGCGAGCAATAGGTCCGCGCCCTTCAGGTTCGCGTCCTGCAAATCCGCGTATCGCAGGTTCACGCCGATCAGCTCGGCGCCTTCGAGCCTGGCTCCCGCAAAATTGGCTTTGTTTCCGCCGACGCCGCGGGACTCCACCCACTCTTTGTGGCCCGCGAGCCGTTCTTCCAGCGCCCAATCACTGGCGGCGAGCGGAATCGATGGCGCACCGGGAGCGGCGGTGGCCCCTCGCTCGGCGGAGGGAATCGCCGGGGGATCGGCTTCTGCAGCCTCGTTGATCGCATGCGCGGCCAATTCGATTGCGGCGAGATCGATGTCCGAGGCAGGCCCAAGCTCGAGCGTAATCGTCCCGATCGTCACCGGCTCGCCCGACGCCTCCTCGCTCGCTGCCGGTGGCGCGGCACTGTTGGCTTCCTTCGGCGGGTCGGCAACGACAGGCGCCTTCACGGGGCTTTCGCTTGGGCGCTCGGATACCGCTGGCGCGTCCTCGCGAAACAGTTCTGCCAGTGCGTCGGCCGCCGGGGGCAATTCGGCTGCGGACAGCAGGCCCGCTGGCGCCTCAGACACGCTTTTCGCTGCAGGTTCCTCCTGCGGCGCAGTCGTCGCTTCCACTTCCTCGTCGGGAAGTGAAGGGCGGAACAAGGTCATGAAAGGGTTCCTTTTCCCCAAGCAGATTTCCGAAGCTTTCGCACACCGCGCGGTTGCGATTGTGCCCGTCGCGTCCTTCCCATCATTTTAGCCTTCGCCATCGTACCGCGAAGTCTGCCGTTGAACTGCCTGTCCAACAGTGCAACAGGCGTACAGCTGTTCACGCGATGGAGACACGACGACTCGCCTCCTGCTGTGTCGCGCGGCCTGGACGGCCTCCGGCCCCGCCGCTTTCAGATAACCTTCAGGTAGATTCTGGTAAAAAGACTCGCGTGCGCTGGCCTTCCCAGCTCGCGGTACCGCCCGGCTGCAAACGGAGGGGCATGATGACGCCGACTAGGACCACGGTCGCTGTGTTATCTGTTCTCTTTCTCATTTTCGCCGCAAACGCTCAGGAGCACGAGAAGCGCGTTAAGAAATCGGACCTGCCCGCTGCCGTGCAGAGAACCGCCGACGAGCAAAGCAAGGGCGCAACCGTTCGCGGCTACACGCAGGAGACCGAAGAGGGCAAGCTCGAATACGAAGTCGAGATGACCTTCAACGGCCACTCCAAGGACGTCAGCATCGACCCGGCCGGCAACATCCTTGAGGTCGAGGAAGGCGTTGCTCTCGACGCGCTCCCGACTGCCGTTCGCGAAGGTCTCCAGAAGAAGGCGGGAGCGGGCAAAATCACGAAAGTCGAATCAATTACCAAGCAAGGCAAAATTGTCGCCTACGAGGCCCACATACTCACTGGTACCAAGCGGTCCGAAGCGCAGGTCGGTCCCGAAGGAAAGGCACTGGATCACGAAGAGTAGGTTTTCGAGGAATCCTTATTTGAGCTCAAGCACGGGAGGTGCTTTGTGCGAAAGACCAAATGGAGAACCGTCGTTACATACGTCGCATTTCTGATTCTTGCCGCGAGTGTGGCAATCGTCGATCACGTGATAGCCGCGCCGCAAGCGGGCGGCTCGGGATATCACGTCGCAAACAAGTACAAACTGGCCGGCGAAGGCGGGTGGGATTATCTGACCGTCGATTCGCCGAACCATCGCCTCTTCATTTCGCGCGGCACGCACGTGATGGTGGTTGACACTCAGACGGGCGCCGTGGTCGGCGACATTCCGGGCATGCACCGCGTGCACGGCATCGCGCTCGCGCCCAAATCCGGAAAAGGATTCGTCAGCGATGGCGACCCGGGTTCGGTCACGGTATTCGACTACAAAACTCTCAAGGTGCTCGACACCGTCACGACGGACAAGGATTGCGACGGCATCATCTACGATCCCGGTACGAACCGCGTCTTCACGATGAATGGTGACGCGGGCACGTCGACCGCCATCGACGCCGGCACCGGCAAAGTCATCGGCACCTTCCCGCTCGGCGGCAAACCCGAATTCGCCGCGGCCGACGGCAAAGGCCACGTCTTCGCGAACCTCGAAGACAAGAGCGAGCTCGATAAGATCAATTCGCGCACGCTGAAGGTCGAAGAGACCTGGCCGCTCGCTCCGTGCGAGTCGCCGTCGGGCCTGGCGATTGACGCCGCGCACGAGCGCCTCTTCGTCGGCTGCCACAACAAGCTGATGGCCTTCGTCGACGGCAATTCCGGCAAGGTTCTTGGTACCGTGCCGATCGGGCAGGGCGTCGATGCCAACCGTTTCGATCCTAGCACCGGCTACGCATTCGCCTCCTGTGGCGACGGCACCATCACGGTCGCGCACGAGGATTCGGCGGAAAAGTTCTCGCCGGTCGACACGATCACCACGCAGCGCGGCGCCCGCACGATGGAGATCGATCTCGGCAGCCACACGATCTACACGGTCACAGCCGAATTCGGACCCATGCCCGCGGCGACGCCCGACCATCCACGGCCGCGTCCGCCGATGCTGCCCGACACTTTCACTCTCCTTGTTTTGACTCGGTAACCCGTCTCCGCAACCAGCTTGGCCCGAGCCTCCTCGGGCCAAGCTGCCTCGCTCGAGACGCCGTCGCGCGCCCGCTTGCCCCGCGCAGCCCCCGATGGTAGATTCCGCTCAACGCGGTTTCTCCCGGAGGGCTGCCTTGTACGACGCGATTGTTGTGGGCGCGCGCTGCGCCGGTTCACCTACCGCCATGCTTCTGGCGCGCAAGGGCTATCGCGTTCTGCTTCTCGACCGCTGTACCTTCCCCAGCGACATCATGTCCACGCACTACATTCAGCCGCCGGGCGTCCTGCAGCTCAAGCGGTGGGGATTGCTCGACGCCCTTATCGCCTCCGGCTGTCCGCCGATCCGTCAGATTCTCTTCGATGTCGGCCCGCTCTCATTTCGTGGCTTCGCCGTCTGCCCGGCCGGAGTGGATGCCGGCTTCGCGCCGCGCCGCACCTTCCTCGACAAAATCCTCGTCGACGCAGCCGTCCAGGCTGGTGCCGAACTCCGCGAGAACTTCTCGGTCCGCGAAATTGTGTTCGACGGCGACCGCGTCGCGGGCATCATCGGTCGCGTCGCCGGTGGCAGTATGGTCACCGAGAAGGCGCGCGTCGTAATCGGCGCCGACGGAGTCCATTCCTTCGTAGCTCGCTCCGTGAAGGCGCCCGAGTACGAAGTGCGCCCCGCTCCCGCCTGCGCCTACTACAGCTACTGGACCGGCGTCTCGCGCGGCGAATTCGAATGGTATCCGCGCGAAGAGCACAGCCGAATGATTGGCATGATTCCCACGCACGACGATGCCATCGTCATCTTCGTGATGGCCCGCAATCAGGAATTCGCGCAGTACCGCGCCGACATCGAAGGCTTCCACATGCGCGCCCTCGAGCTTGTCCCCGGCCTTGCCGAACGCGTGCGCGCTGGCAAACGCGAAGAGCGCTTCGTCGGCGAAGGCGACCTGCCGAGCTTTTTCCGCCGCCCGTTCGGTCCCGGCTGGGCTTTGGTTGGTGACGCCGCCTATCACAAGGACCCGGTCACCGGGCAGGGAATTGCGGATGCTTTTCGCGACGCGGAGCTTTTGGCCAACGCCCTCGACACGACGTTCGCTGGCCGGCTGCCGTTCGACGCCGCCCTCGGCGCATACGAAAAAAAGCGCAACGAAGCCGTCATGCCGATGTACGAGTGGACGTACCAGCTCGCGACGCTCACGCCTCCTACGCCGGAATTTCAGATGTTCATCGCGGCTGTCTCGCGCAACCCGCACGAGATCCAGCAGCTCTTTGGAATCTTCGCGGGCACCGTCTCCATCCCCAGATTCTTTTCGCCCGAGAACATGCAGCGCGTTATCGCCGAAGGCCAATCGGCCGCCGGCGCCTGAGCGGGCGTTTAGCGGAGCACCACGCGCTCGCAATTACTGTCGCACGGTCCACGCCAGGCCATCAGGATTTGCGCCGGGCTCGATGCGTCCTATCACCTCGAGCGTCTTCAGGTCGATCACCGCGACGTAATTGTCGGGGCTCGCCGCCACAAAGACGCGCGCGCCGTCAGGCTGCATCAGGATTCCCGCTGCGCCGCGCCCAATCTTGATTCGCTTCATTTCTTTGCGCGTGCTTGCATCGAATACCGTCACGTTCCCGTCGGCCAGCGACGCGACGAACACGCGCTTGCCGTCGCGCGTGAACTTCAGCCGGTTCGCGCCTTTCACGTTCGCGTCGAGCGTCTCGGTCACTTTCTTGCTCGCGATATCGACAATCGAAATCGTGCCGTCCTGCGCGTTCGCCACCCACAATTCCTTGCCGTCCGGCGAAATGTCGAATCCCTCCGAGCCGCGCCCCACTGGCACGACGGTCTCTGTCCAGTCCGTTCTCGTCCCGCCGCCCGGTCCTCCCGGGAACGAGACTTTCTCGATGATGCTGACGGTCGCCGAGCTCACATTCGTCGTGAAGATTGTCCCCAGGTCTTTCGACACCTCAACCATGTGCGTCCGATTCTGCCCCGTGCCCAGGATCCAGTCCACCTTTTGCGTGACGGGATCGTACGTGCCGATCACTTTGTTCATTTCCGCCGTGAAGTAGAGCTTTCCGCCTGCGAACGCCAGCCCGTGCGCCCCGTGCAGCACGCCAAGGTCAATCGCCGGCAGCGCCTTCTGCGCCACCAGGTCGATCACCGATATCGTGTTGTATTTGCCGCCGCCGTAGTTCGAAACGAACGCCAGCTTACCGTCCGCCGACGCGATCACCTCGTGCGGGTCCGGCCCGCACGGCACTTTCGCCACCACCTTCAACGTCGCCGGATCGACAATCGCCACCGTGCTTTCCTCCTTCGACAGCGCCAGCAGCGACGCCTTCGGCGTGCTCTGCGCCCACGCGCTTCCGGCGGCGATGCACGCCAGCAAAACGACAAACAGCATTCTCCGATTCATGATTCCTCCCTCGAGGGGACCCCCTGCGTAGGGGCACGCTTTGCCGTCACTGCGTGCGCATCTGGAATTTCGCCGCCATCCACGCGATGAGCAGCAGCACGCCGATGATCACAATCACGGCCCACCCGATCGCGGATCTCGTCCGCGCCGCGCGGCGGTCGGCCTTCGCTTCGTTGTAGCGTGTAACCAGCATTTCGTCGCTGTACTCCGAAATCGGCCGCAGGTACTTGCCCTCCAGAATCGACTTGACCACGTTGAACGCGATGCTCGCGACGACGAGTCCCACGATGAACGCCGCAATCATGCTGAATCCGGCGATCGCGAAGAATGCGACTCCGCCGACGACGAACGATGCGGGATACGCCTTGTTCTCGATGCTGCTCCGGACCTCGGCCGCGAGCCCGTCGCTGAATTCCTTCCGCGCCGTCGGCGTCAGGGCTCCCGCGGTCGCGGCGGGAACGGGACCCGGCGCAGGCGCGATGGCTGGCGCGCGCATCGCGACCGGCGCTTGCGGGACTATCGTCGGCGCCGCCGCCGGAGCCACTGCCGGAGCTGCCGCCGCGCCCGCACCGCCGCCCGCGAACAGCTCGCTGATGGGATGCACTGGCGCAAACTCCGCGTATTGAGCCAGCGGCCGCCACGGCCCGTTCTGGTCGCGGCTCGCCTCGGTCTGCGCGGTGATGCGCTTCGCGTCAACGAGGCTTTTCAATTGCGCCGCCGAAGCCGGCCCGTGGACCACGCCGTCCAGCCGTATGTACCACTGCGTGGGAGTGTCGCTCATTTCGGCTCTCTCGAATCCGCTTCACGGCTCGACGTTCACTCGCCCCTGGTAATTCGTCGCGTTGATCGTCGGCTCTTGGAAAAAGTAGGTGAAGTGCCGCGATTCTCCGGCCTCCATCTGAATATCCTGCGTGCGATTCCATTCTCCCTCGGAGCACGTGAGCGTCACCGTGATATGGACCATTCCGCGGTCGCCGTCGTTCCGCAGATCGAAGCCCACCTCGGAGCCCCAGTCCATCTCGCCGTTAATCACTTCCGGGTGCTCCTGGCGCGTGACGTTCGTTACGACGCTGTGCGCCCTCGGCAAAAAGCAGCTGCTGAGCAGCGCGATGTTTAGAACGGTGAACGCCAGCGTCCGCCACTGAATTCGCATCCGGCAAATCCCTCCCCACGATCGTTTAATCGCACACCATCGTTGTGGCACCGCTGTACCCGCAATTCGTCGGCATCACCGCGCAAGTGCCACTCTGTACCTGGAATGCCGTCTCCACTGGCACCTGATGGCACACCGGCGTCGGCGCCGAACTCGTCGACGATCCGCCGCCCCATCCGCCACTCGTGTCGCTCGACATCGACATGCTTCCGCCCATCCCGCCTGACGGCTCCGCCGACGTCGCCGCTCCGCTGCTCCCGTGGCTGCTGAACAGCGCCGACAGCAGCAGGATTCCTCCTCCGATCACGATCGCCGGCCCTACCCACGAATCATTCGACCGCCCCGAATCCCGCGGCGGCGCCTGCTGCGCGGTGTAGCCGTCCGGCGTATCCGGCATCATCGACACCATCTTTTTCCCCAGGTCGGAAACCTGCGGATTCGGATCGTTCGCCGCCTGCGAGTAGAGCTGCTTCGCTCTCACCTGGTCTTGCTGCACGCCCCAGCCGTTGTCGTAAAGCTGCCCGAGCCAGAGCAGCGAATAGCTGTCGCCGTGCTGCACCGCCCGCCCGAACCAGTACGCCGCCTGCTGGTAGTCCTGCGTCCCGCCGCCCAGTCCGTTCATGTATCCGTAGCCCAGGCATCCCTCCGCTGCACCGAATTGCTGGTCCGCCGCCTTCCGGAACCACTGCATCGCCGCCCCTTCATCCCACTGAATTCCCGAGCCAAGCCGCAGGTGCATTCCCAGCTCGTACATCGCAAACACGTCCTGCTGTCCCGCCGCTTTTTCGTACCACTGAACCGCCGTTGTCGGGTTGTGCTCGATTCCTTTGCCCACTTCCGAAAGCAGCGCCAATCCATCCTCCGCCATCGGCAGCCCCGCCTGCGCCGCAGGAGTGAACCACGCCAGCGCCGCCGTGTCGCTCTGCTTCGTCCCGGCGCCCTCGTAAAACATGTATCCCAGCTCTGCCTCCGCCTTCGTGTGCCCCTGCTTTGCCGCTTTGTAAAACCACTGCGCCGCCGCCGTCGCATCCGGCTGCACGCCGCGCCCGTAGCGGTAGATCATTCCCACGCGATAAGCCGCGTCCGTGCTTCCCGCGTTCGCCGCCTGCGTGTAGAGCTGCAGCGCCATCGCAAGGTTTTGCTGCACGCCTTGTCCGCTCGAGTAGAGCCACCCAAGCCACATAGCCCCGTCCGCCGACCCTTCCTGTGCGCCCTTCTGGAACCACGCTGCGGCCGTGGCGTAATTCGGCGGGTCGCCGGTAATGTAAAGAGTGCCCAGCTCTGCGTATCCGTCGGCGTACCCTGCGTCGCCCGCTTTCTTGAACCACTGCGCGGCTTCGCTGTAGTCCGCCTCTACGGCGTCGCCATTCGAGTAGTAGACACCAAGATCGAAATACGCCACCGGCAGCCCCGTGTTCGCCGCCTGCCGTAACCACGCCAGCGCCGTCTGCGGATTCTTCTCCACGCCCTCACCCGTCGCGCAAAGGATTCCCACATCCGCCATCGCTACCGGAAACCCCGCCTGCGCCGCCGCGATGACTTGCTGCGCGCCTTCCTGTTCGCGGTTTGCCGCCATCAGCACGCGGCCGTAGAGATATTGATACCGCGGACGCACAGGCTGCGCCGCTGCTGCTTCCTGGCACACCGGAAGCGCCCCACTCGTGTCGATATCATCGTCGTCGACGCCGTTTCCGGCTTTCTCCGGATCGTACGGCGGGTCCGCCAGCATGTCGCATCGTTGCGCGGTGGGATCGTCTGCAGCGGGAGCAAACGCGCTGTTCGCGGCCTGCTGCGGCGGCGTTTGCTGGTAGTACGACGGAATCTTGCTCCAGTCCACCGCGCTCTGCTGGCTCTGCTCGGCCGACGCAAGCATCGGCGCCTGCATCACCAGCGAAAAAGCCGCCAGAATCGCGCAGAAAGGACGGAAGACGTGCCGGAAGGGCATCGGTCGGGGAATTCCCATAAAGGACTCCTCGTTTGGATTTGTGGCGCGGATGCTACCACACCTGAGCCTCATCCTCGCGCGCGAACTCGAAATGTCCCGCGGCTCGACGCTCTTTCCTTGCCTTCTGTCGCGCCTCTGGGGTAAGAAGGAGAGTGCTATGAAATCACGGTTGCACACCTCACCGGGCTCGGCTTCGCGTTTTCGCACCTCGCCCCGCACCCCTCGCCCTCGGCGAGGCGAGCGCGCCGGGTTCCGATTCCTCTCCTCTGCCTCCTGTGCGTCCTCTGCCTCCTTTGCCTCCGACCGCAGGAGTCGCGCATGAAGCGCCCCAAGCCCCGCCCGAAAGCCAAGGCAGCCGCCTCGAAATCCGCCCGCGCCTCCGGCCCCAGCTCGCGCGCTAGGCTCGCGACAGCCGCCAAACCTGCGCCCGCGAAAGTGGGCACGCGCGTCGAGTCGGACAGCATGGGCAAGATCAAAGTTCCGGCCGACCGCTACTACGGCGCGCAGACCGCCCGCTCGCTGATTCACTTCGACATCGGCCACGACACGATGCCGCCCGAGCTGATTCGCGCGTTCGGCATCCTGAAAAAGGCGGCGGCGCTCGTCAACCGCGACCTCGGCAAGCTCGCTCCGGAAAAGGCGAAGCTGATCGTGCAGGCCGCCGACGAAGTGATTCGCGGCAAGCTCGACGAGCATTTCCCGCTGCACATCTGGCAGACGGGCAGCGGCACGCAAACCAACATGAACGCCAACGAAGTGATTTCGAATCGCGCCATCGAAATCGCGGGCGGCGTGATGGGAAGCAAGAATCCGATTCATCCGAACGACGACGTCAACATGTCGCAGTCGTCGAACGACACGTTTCCGGCGGCGATGCACATTGCCGCCGCCTCCCGCGTGGCCGAAGCGCTGATTCCCGCGGTCGAAAGGTTGCGCGGCGCCATCGATGCGAAGGCGCGCGAATTTGCCGGCGTCGTGAAAATCGGCCGCACGCACCTGATGGACGCGACGCCGCTCACCGTCGGCCAGGAGATGTCCGGCTGGGCCAGCATGCTCGACCGCGACATCGATCGAATCAAACAAACCCTGCCGGGACTCTACGACCTCGCCATCGGCGGCACCGCGGTCGGCACGGGACTCAATGCGCCGGCGGAATTCGGCGAGCGCGCCGCGCAAAAAATCTCCGACCTTACGGGCTTGCCATTCACGTCGCATCCGAACAAGTTCGCGGCGCTCTCCGCGCACGATGAAATCGTCTTCGCCAGCGGAGCGCTGAAGACTCTCGCGGCGTCGCTGATGAAAATCGCGAACGACATCCGCTTGCTTGCGTCCGGCCCTCGCGCCGGGTTCGGGGAGCTAATGTTGCCGGAAAACGAGCCGGGCTCGTCCATCATGCCCGGCAAAGTGAATCCCACTCAGTCTGAGGCGGTGACGATGGTCGCCGTCCAGGTGATGGGCAACGACGCGGCCGTCGGATTCGCGGGCTCGCAGGGAACTCTCGAGCTGAACGTCTTCAAGCCGGTGATTATTTTCAATTTCCTGAATTCCGTCCGCTTGCTAGCCGATGCCTGCCGCTCGTTCACGGAGCACTGCGTCGCGGGAATGACGGTCAACCTGGCGCGCATCGAGGAGAACGTGAAGAACTCTCTGATGCTCGTCACCGCTCTCACGCCCAAAATCGGCTATGACAGAGCCGCCCAAATCGCCCACAAGGCTCACCACGAACATTTGAGCCTGCGCGATGCCGCGCTCCAGCTCGGCCACCTCTCCGAAGAAGAATTCGACGAAATCGTCCGCCCCGAGAATATGACCCACCCCTGAACCTGGAACCGGTCGTCGAAGCAGAAGGGCATAACTATTGCGTATGAAACCTCTTTCTGGAGAGCGCGGGCACGAGTCGCCGGTGAAGGTGGGTCTCGTTTTTGCGATGCACCAACTCATCGCTACCTTTGGTGTAGAGATTGGAGCTGCCATCCTGACGTTTAGCTCTTTCTCTGTATTGCGACCGCTGAATCCGCGCGCGCTTACCCTCCATAACGCAAGTTGGATATTGACGGAACTTCCTTACTTTCCGATGCAAGTACTGCTCGGTTTCTGGTCGGGGTGGTGGTTCGCGCGGCGTTGCCGGTGGCGCTCAATGCTTTGGGTTTGGGTTCTTCCGTTGCTGATCCTATGCTATGCCCTCGTTGCAGTGCCGACGCTCACCCCGGATGCAGCGCCGTCTGTGTTCGCCACGGCCAGCCCGTTCTCGCACTACCTTGGGTCGGGCTGTAGCCTCAAGGACCAGTGTGTAGATCAGCTGTTGGTTACGATGCCGCTCTATGCTTCGGTTTCGTACTCGTTGGGAGCACTTATCGGGCGCGTGACTCACCATATGGGGCGACATGAGCAGCAATCGGCTGGTTAGCTGCGGCGCATCCGCGCCACTTCTCCCACCAAGACTCTGTTTGCCAGCTGCTCTCGACTGTGAATCGTGAGTCGCGCATGATGATGGTAGTCCATTCGGTCTCCTGGTTTGCTGCTTGTTCGCAACTTCAGGTTCCCAGTTCTCGACCGAATGGACAACAAACTCTTGAAACTTCACATTTGGCCCCGGCTCTTATGTGCTCGCTGGCGGGTGGCCGAGCCTTTCGCTTCTTGCCTTTGGGTCTAGGACCCGAGGCTCTTTCGGCTTATCGACTTCGATGAAAGGTTGTGAAAACCAATGTAGACTCACAGAGGTTAGCGAATGACGAGAGGCGACGCCTGTGAAACATTTTCAGCCAGACGGCTGGCACACAGTGACTCCGCGGATTATCACGCCGAAGCCAGAAGAGATGGTTCATTTTGTTAAGGAGGTCTTCCGTGGGCAGGGTGAGTTCCACGTCAACCGCCCGGCGGAGATCCGAATTGGCGATTCGCTCATCATGATCAGCGATGGGGGTGGTCTTCGAGAGCCCGTGTCGGCCTTTCTTTACGTCTACGTTGAAAATGTGGATGAGACTTACCAGCGAGCGGTCGAAGCGGGAGCAGAAACACTTGAGCTTCCGTCAGATCAGCCGTATGGCGATAGAAGGGCGATGGTCAAGGACCCATGGGGCAACCTGTGGCAGATTGCTTCGCGCAAGCACGGCAAGTAGGCATCGGGTTGTTTCCGTCCGAATCACGGGCTATCCGAAAACAACCGAATTGCGTCAGGGTTGCCGACTACCCACCCAGAACCACTCTTCACTTCCCACAACCCGTTTCAGGATAGCTTCCGGTTTGCCGACCATCCGTGAGTTGATCGGTTCGGTCGACGTTACCGCGTTTAACGAAGGTGCGGGTGAGATTGCGCCCAGGGGAGTGCGACGGCTTTGCAGGGACTCTAATCTTCGTTAGTTCCAGCCGTCATTTCCTCAGGCCAGGCTGCCAGTTCAAGACGACCGTAAACGGTGCCGGAACAGATTGCGCGGCCAAGGCTACCATTAGAAAGCGCTTGCCGTCTGGAGCGACATCCCACTGCAAGCCGGTAGGGGTCAGACTCTGCGCCGGCCCTTGGAAAAGTTCTCTGGGCACTCCCGCCCGAAACACAGCGTTGTTCGTGATTTCGACGGCCATCACCTTTCCGTCCGCAGCGACGTAAAACAACTCCTTCCCATCCGCTCTCCAGCGGGGACCAACTCCCCCGCCGGTGGAAATCAACGTCTTGCCACCGGCATCGGGCGCAGCCCCGCCGGATCCAAGCGCGAACCTCCGGACATATATCTCATTCCGCCCGGATTCGTCCGAGGTGTAGGCAACCCAGCGGCCATCGGGAGAAAAGCGACCATCTTGCTCGTTGAACTCCGTCTGCAGAAACGGTGTCGGCTTTTTGTCTCCATTGAGCGGCAGCACCCATAAGTCGGCCTTTGTTTTCGGATCCGTGGCCGAATACAGCAAGAAACGCCCGTCGCGGGACCAGCTCGTTGGATTCTTATCTTCGCTGGACTTCAACACGAGCTCTTCGCCTTGCGCGCCGTTGGCGAGCTTCTGATATAGGTTCATCGTGCCGCCCTCTCTATTGGAAGCGAAGATAATCCGCTTCCCATCCGGCGACCAGGAAGCATATGCCGAACTGGACGAATCGAGCGTGAACCGCGCGTTCGTGCCCCGTGCGAAATCGATTACCCACATGCCCGGACCCCGTTCCCCGAAGCGGCTGACAGCGGCTTTCGTTCCGTCGGGCGAGAGAGCGAGAGAACGGTTGTCGCTCGGTTCCCCGGCGGTTCCGAGAACCTTTCCTTGCCGATCAATCCAGTTGAGTTGGGTGCTTCTATCGCCTCCGGTCCTGTAGACCAGGACACCGTTATCCGAAATCGCGAATAGGTACACGTTGTGATCCGCATCCAGGGCGGTTGGCTCGCCGACGAGCTCTAGCCTGCGGGCATCGAATGGTTGCGTCGTGAGTGACCCTTCGCGGGTGTAGATTAAACGCCCCAAGCCAGGATCAGAAGGCGTTTCGTAGGCAACCCAAAAGTCAATCGCAAGCAGTCGTTTGGAATCCTGTTCTCCGGGCTTGGCATCAAGCGACCCAACAAAAATTCCGCTGTTTGCGGGCAGGCTCGAAAAGCGTTCGTAGATGAAATGCCGCCCATCGGGAAGGAAGGACGGAAAGGCGTGATAGAGTTCATTTCGTGACGCGTCGAGCGTGGTGACGGCCGAAGGACGACCGCCGTTCGCGGGAACCCGCATGAGTCCACCGCCGTTGCTACCGAAAATAATCTCTCCATCACGGTTCCAGGAGCCACCTATGGCAACTCCCGTCAGGTCGCAAAGAGTTTCTGCCTGGCCACCAGAGATATCAATCTTCTTGAGTGCTCCTGCGTCGTAAAAAGCGATGAATCGGCTATCCGGAGACCAGAACAGCGGAGCGTAGCTGGCCGATTCTGAACCAGGGAGGGATCGAGCTCCGAGAGAATCCATGGAGTGGACCCACAGGCGCTGAACACGATCCGAGCCTGTTGCGTAGAAAGCCAGCTGGCGGCCGTCGGGCGAAATTGTGAACGGGCTACCGGGGACAACATTCACGTTCTCGGGCGGCGAAATCTGAAAACGAACTTGCGCTAGAGGAGCCGGCATTCTCCGGGGGAAGTAAACGAACGCAAGAACAGCCACGCCCACTGTCAGCAGCCCCGCCAAGCTCCAGGCCATGCGTTCACGAAACTTGCCGCGGGAAACCACCGGAGCAGCTGAGCCTGCCTGCGACCCTCCTTCCGTAATCCACTTCAGTTCCAACATAACGTCGCGCGCGGTCTGCCAGCGCTCTTCCACGCTCTTCGCAAGACAACGCCGAATGGCGTGGTCTAGCGCCGGCGGGGTCATGGGCTTGATACTGCTGATGGGAACGGGCTCTTTTTCGAGGATCGCGGAGGCCACACTCAACTGGCTTTTGCCCTCGAACGCGCGCTGGCCCGTCAGCATCTCGTACAGCACTGCACCCAACGAAAAAATGTCGCTCCGGCCGTCGAGTTCTTTCCCCTCGACCTGCTCCGGTGACATGTATTGGAATGTTCCCACGAAGGTGCCTTGCTCCGTCACCGGCGAGTTTCGCGTCGCTGCCGTCAGCGTCGCGGCGTTGGAGAGCGCCGCGGTGGGTTTGGCCAACCCAAAATCCAGCAGCTTCGCTCCCGCAGGCGTCAACATGATGTTGCCGGGCTTCAAATCCCGGTGTACCACGCCGCCGCGGTGCGCTTTGTCCAGCGCGTCCGCAATCTGCATCCCGTACTTCATCACTTGCTCCAGCGGCAGCGCCCCTTTTTCGAGCCGCTTCGCCAGCGTCTCTCCCTCCACGCACTCCATCACTAGGTAATCGATCCCATCCTGTTGCCCTACATCATGTAGCACGCAAATGTGCGGGTGATTCAGGCTGGAGATGGTTTTGGCCTCGCGCTCGAAACGCTGCTTGCGCACCGGATCGGACGAAAGGTTTGCCGGGAGGATCTTGATGGCCACGGTGCGGTCCAGCCGCGTATCGCGTGCACGGTAGACTTCGCCCATCCCGCCCGCACCCAGCGCGTCCAAGATTTCGTAAGGTCCCAACCGAACTCCGGAGGACAGTGCCATTGGGCCGCAATTCTACAACGAAAAAGGTTGGTCAAACCCAAGCGCAGCTTAGGGATTCGCCCCCGCCGGATGCATCCTGGAAAAAGCACCTGGAACGAGCGCGAGAATGCAACTACGCACTAAAGGGCGCGCAGTGTAGAGCCATGTCGTAAAGAATTTCCCACTTGGCGAGTGACGGGCAACTCGGAAGCAATTCCTGGCCAGAAGTCCGCTTCTGGGAGGTTGCGATCTGCTAACTCCTGTGTAGTCGGATTACCGGACATTCGCCGAAAGGTTCCGGTTACCGCGTTAATCGGAAGTTTGCGTTCTCCGGCTAAGCAACCTGACAAAAATTCGCGCTGCGAGAGCCGAATACGATATAAGGAGCCAATGACTGCACGAGTGCGGAAGATTTTTGGAATGGCTATTCTGCTCCCAATGGCGGGAACGTGCGTAGGAAAGCCCGCGCCGAATGACCCGCTGACAGAATCTCTCTGCTCTCTACAGCGGAAAGTCAGCGAGGGGAATCATGAGAGCGTGCGCGTCTCGGGCATATACGGGCCTGGCCTAGATCATACGGTTTTAGAGGAACCCTCCTGCTCCGGCGAGGGCACTTGGGTTGAACTTGAGCTTCAATCCAATCAAAACAAAGAGAAGCTGCGCAAAATGCTCGGTCAATCGAAGCGAGCCTACGTGGTGCTCGAGGGCGAGTTTTACGGACCCCCTTTGCCGGACCCAAAACTGCCGGAGCCAATTCGGAAGTCCTACCATCCCGGCTGGGGACATCTAGCGGCGTTCAAGACTAAGCTGGTGGTCCATACAATCCGCGACGTAAAGGCCGTTCCGCCAGACCACAGTGTTCAAGGCACCCGAAACTCCTTGACATTCAGTAACTTATGTGTTATATAAGTGCTGAGATATCATGGACGTGACCGGGGAGCAAGACCCCACACGATCCTCGGCCCACGCTCTCCGGAGCGTGGGCGAGAAGCCGAAACCAACCTACAGTTTTTTTAATCGCAACAGTCATTTATTAGAATTCCTGCTAAGCCTCAGAAAACACAGCCCTTCCAAATTTCTAATCGTAACAAAAACGCTATTTCCGCCTTGGACGCCGGAGGGCGATTCCAAAAACTGGATTTGCGCGGCCGCTGACCCTGCGGGTGTGAATTGGGGTCGAGCGTTACCGCAGTGCTTGGGTGGAAAGCACTTTGGGCCCTGCGCTCGTGTAGCCGAAGCGCAGCAGCCATTCGCTCGCCACGTTCTCGCCGTTCGCCGTGGCGGGAGTGAATTTCCAGCCGCGCGCGGCCTGCAAGGAAAGATTCGCGAAGTAGTGGCTCGGTCCCGGCGAATCGAGCTGGGCGTTGGTCACGTTGCCCGAAGCATCGACGCTCACCTTCACGCCGACGCGCACCGTCCCGGAAATCGTGTCGCTCGATTTCTGCGGCACCGTTGGCAGCACCTGCTGCAGCACTTCGCCTCGCACCGACTCAGCCGTCGCAGGCTGCGCGTTCGCAGCCACGCGAGCGGGGGAGGGCGGAGGAACACTCGCGCGTTCCGGAGCCGGTGCTCTGACTTCTTCGACTGGTTTCGCCTTGGGCGGCTCGACCCGCTCGGCTACGGGAGCGGGCTTTTCGGGCTCGGTCGCCTTTGGCGCCGCGGGCCTCGCCGCTCGAGCTTCGGAGGGCTGCTCAGCACGGGCGTTGGCGGTCACCGAAATTGGAGGAGCTTGCGCGGGTCCGCCCTGGAAAAGTTTCGCGCCGCCCACGATCGCAACAATCACGATTGCGGCGGCAGCCACGCCGATCGCGTACCTTCGCGTGGAAGCAGGTGCTTTCTTCGCGGGCGCGGTTCGGACTGGCGCAGCTTGGAGCGGCGCAGGTGCAGGCGCTGGCGTCTCGGCGATGCGCTCGGGAATGTGCGCGGCAATATCGGCGATTGTCCAACGGCTCTTCGGCTCGCGACGCAGGCAGTGCCGGACGATGTCTACGAACGGGGCAGGGAGGTTCTCGGGCAGCGCCGGCTCCTTGCGCTCTGCCGGATTCCACGCCGGCAGGTGCTGCGTCAGAATCTCGCACAGCGTCATGCCGAGCGACCAAACGTCACCTGCGGGCGACGCTCCGGTGCGCGTGCCCTCGGGTGGATCGTAGGGACTCGCCGGACCGACGCCTTCGCCCGATTCGCCGAGCCGGCAAATCGTGTCGCTCGAAAGCTTCAGCTCTTCGCCCACGGCCATGATGTTCGATGGGCGCACGCGGCTGTGGACAAATCCGCGGCTATGCAAGAACGCCAGCGCATCGAGGACCGGCGCGAGCATGTCTCGCACTTCGGCGGACGTCAGCGCCCGCTCCGGGATTATTTCCGCCAGGTTCTCGTCCGCGCGCTCCATTACGGCGTAAAGCCTTGCGGAGTTGCCGATGTCGCATCGGCCCATGTCGAAGATCTTGAGCAGGTGCGGATGAGAAAGGTTTGCGGCCAGCCGCCAGCGCGAGAGTTGAGGTTCCGCGCTCCCGGGCCGTGCGGGAACGAGCTTGATCGCCGCCTCGTGCCTGCGCATCCCGCCGCATTCGGTCAGAAAGACAGCGCCGTGATCGGAGCCGCCGAGATATTGGCGAAGGTCGTATTTTCCGTCGGCTACTTCGCCTTGGAGAAAGCTTTGGGTTTGGGTTGCCATCGTTTCCCCCTGTGCGATGCTCGGAATCATGTGCGGCGAACCGTTCGCGGGCTGCCGCAGACTCACGGGCAAAAGGCCATCGCGCCATCCGGCGAAGAGCGCTCGCAGGAGCCGGACGGTCGGCCTCGGGGCTGGGTGCTGCGGAAGGCAGCGATATTCCGCGGCCCTCAGGGCAGCAATTCTTCAGGGGATTATAGTCCTTCTGTCCGGGGAGAAATGCAAAGCCTCGCTTGCCCAAAAGGGCACTGTCCTTGGGTCAACGACCGTACCTGTAAGGTCGGACACCTGTCCATTCGGGAGAATGAGATGACCGACTATGGGGACCGCTCGCATCAAGCCGCGCGTTTGGCAGGAGCTGCCTTGCGGCTCAGTTCGTCCGTCTTGTTCGTCGCTCTGCTCTCGTTTTGCGCTGGCGAGGTGTTCTCGTCCTCACCCAGTTGCGATTCGCGGTCCTCTCTCACTTCCCGGCGGATGCTGAGCACGAAGAGAAGGACCACGGAGACGACGCAATACACGATTGCTCCGACGAAAAGTGCTTTCATGGCTCCCTCCTTCCGTCCGCTGTCGCCCACCGGGCCTGCGCGCGAACTGCGCAACGTCGAATTCAGAGGTCGGGGTGAGGCTCGATCAAGTAGTTCTTCAATCGCAGGTCTGGCCGGACCTTCTTGCGGCCGGCGTGCCGAATCGCTTTCGTCCTCTTCTTGTTGCTTGTTGACTTGCGCACTGGAGTCAACTCCTTTCCGCTGTTACTTCGCGGCGTGAGGCTCATGATGCCGATGGAAAACTCTTTGCGTTGCCGCTTCCAGGTTGCGATACGCCTCTCCCAGGAATCGCGCGGCGGCGTGGAATCTTTCCCTCGTGGCGTCCACTCCGCGTTCGCCGAGCGCTCCGATCAAGTACATCCCGATGCCGAACGCCGCCATCGCCAGAAAGAGCACGGCGAATATCAACTCCGCCGCGAGAAGTTCACGCACTGCATAGAGCTGCGAAACGAGGAGAGACGCGAGTATCAGGAGGACGCCCCAAATCTCCGCGCCCCAGGAAGTCATGAAAGTCCTGCGACGCTTGCCGTCCATTTTCGGTTTCCCAGGTTCCAATGTTGGTCCTGTCCGTGGAGGGCGGCGGTGACCGCCGTCACAGGTCCATGTGACCGGCGGTCCAGGCGGGCTGATGCTTTGGAAACACGCGAGCAGCGAAAGGCTTTAGAACCTTCGCCTCGGCGCTACCATCTAGAGCAACTTGGCGTGCCTCAGCCCAACCCGGGTGCGCCAATTCTTTTCTTGGGCTTGGGGTTCTTACAGCCCACATCCGGCGTCCGAGCCGACTCTCGGACCAGGGAGGAAACCTCGATGAAGCATTGGTATTTCGGCTTGTTCGCGATCGCGATTCTGGTTCTTGCGTTGACGTTCCCGGCGGGCGCTCCGGTTGCCATGGCAGCGCATACTACCGCTGCTGCGACAGTACCTCAGCCCGCGCCCGCGCCTCATGCGGCTGCGAATGCCACTCCGGAGCCGCACCCGGAAATTCGCGCCGCGATTGCGTCTCTGCGCCGCGCCAAGGATCATCTCCAGCATGCCGCGCACGACTTCGGAGGCCATCGCGTGGAGGCCATCGCGGCTATCGACGGAGCGATCCATCAGCTCGAGGTTTGCTTGCAGTACGACAAGTAGCACCAGGGCCGAATTCGAGACAGATCGTCAAAGCGGCGTCCCGCCTGAGTGCGGGATGCCGCTTTTATTTTGGGAGAAAGTTTTCCTTTGAGGTAGTGGCAAACTGTCGTGAGCTATTGAGCGGAGGGGGCCGCGGCCGGAGGATGCGCGCCGGCGAGAATCTCCTTCACCACCTGCGCGGCCATCTTCTTGCTGATCGGACACAGAGTATCATTGATGCGGCACTGGGCCAGCGTAAGACGGCACCCGCAGTCGCAGCTCTCGGAATTCAGGCGCTTCAGCGCGGCTTTCCTCTGTTCGGCATCCAGGCCCTTGAAATCGACGCCCGGAAGTTCCGTGGCGAGGGAGGCGTTCTTCAGGAAGATCTGCCCGGTGTCCTCGAAGGTTTCGACTTTCGCGTTGACCGGCAGGCCCAGCAGCGCGCGGATTTCCATCTCGTACACGTCGATGGAATACAGTCCGACGTGCTTTTGCACCACTCGGCCTTCCGGGCTGATTACAAACGACGTCGGCAGCGCGGGCACCCCGCCGTATTCGCGGACCATTTCGCGGCTCCACATCACGACCGGATAATTCATCCCAATTTGTTTCGCGAAATCCCGCACCTCATCCTCCGGACCGTCGTCCATGGAAACTCCAATGACTTGCAGGCGGTCCTTGTAGCGGGTAGCGAGGTCAATCATCTCGGGGATTTCTTCGCGGCAAGGCGGGCACCACGTGGCCCAGAAGTTCAGCAGCACGACTTTGCCGTGAAAATCGGCCGTGGAAATGATGTTGCCGTTGAGGTCGGCAACGAGGAAGGGCGGTGCCGGAATCGCGTTGCTCGCAAAGCGAACGACGCGCTCGTCCGGATCGTCGTCCGGCGTTTCGTTGACGTTCGAAGCCGCCAGGTTGCCCGGCTGAGCTGTAGCAGCACTCTGGAGAAGGGCAACGTGGCGGGAATGAGCGGTCGCGATCCCAATGACGATGCCTGTAAATCCTACGGCGGCCACCAGCAGAATCGCGATGAAGTACTTTGCCATGCGTTCTTAGGACTCCATTATGCGGCAGAGCGCGCTTCGGCACAATCGCGCGGTGGCGCCGAGTGCGTGGATCGCACGCAGCAGAGGTGGAGGAGAGCAGGGAAGCGCGTGCCAAGCCGGGACGTCGATTCCCGATTCGGGCCGGCGAGCATTCTCAAGGACTCAATCCGAAGACGCCAAACCATTGAAATTGCTGCGAGATGTGAGGTCTGTCACAGCGAACGCGTGTGGGCCGTCGCTTGCATGAGGGATACCCTGTGGGTCGCGCTTCCAAACGATCGGCTTCATCAGTGACGGGGGAGGAAGGGGCCCTTTCGCGGATGATTCAGGTCGTTCCCACCTGCCTCTGAGAGGGAAGCTAGGATGGATGACCCCATGGTCCGGTCACGCCTAGGCCGGATCAAGGAAGTGCGGCCTTGGGGGCTCTTGATCCCAAGCAAGAGCCCCCTCCTTTTTCTCCTCTGTTTCTGATCCGGCGATTCGCAAACTCAGCGGGTCGCCGAGTGTCTACCCTCACTCGCTGTTCTAAGTGGCTGCCACGCGGCGCAAAACCGGGATGCGCGCTTCGCGCAAAACGTGCTCGACGACCGATTCTCGCAGCCGCGAGGCGTCGTAGTCGAAGTGCAGGTGATTCGTCTTGGGATCGAAGCGAAACGTCTGGAGTCCGTATGTATTCGCGAATTGGCCGAGCGCGCGGAAGTGCTCCGGCTTGAGCGCGCTCTGCAGTTCGTAGGTTACGGTCATGAATGTCATGGCGGAATTATAGCAGCAGTGGTTTCCCTGTTCCCTACGCGCGATCCAAATCAAGGTGCCGCAGTCGCAGCGCATTGCCGATGACGGAGACGGAGCTGAACGTCATGGCCGCACTCGCGATAATCGGGCTGAGAAGAAGCCCGACGAACGGATAGAGCACGCCCGCGGCGATCGGCACGCCAAGCGAGTTGTAGACGAACGCAAAGAACAGGTTCTGGCGAATGTTGCGCATCGTCCCGCGACTGAGGGCGCGAGCGCGCGCGATGCCGCGCAAATCGCCGCGCAGCAGAGTGATGCCCGCGCTCTCTATGGCCACGTCCGTTCCGGTGGCCATTGCGATGCCGACATCCGCCTGCGCGAGCCCGGGCGCGTCATTCACGCCGTCGCCTGCCATGGCCACGACGTGGCCTTCGGCCTGCAACCGCTTGACGACTTCGGCTTTTTGCTCGGGCAGAACTCCGGCCTCGACCCGCTCGATCCCCAGTTTGCGCGCGACCGCTTCGGCCGTCGAGCGGCTGTCACCCGTCAGCATGACGATTTGCATGCCGAGGCGATGGAGCCGCTGGATCGCATCGGGAGTCGTGGACTTCACTCGATCGGCAACGCCGATCAAGCCGAGGGGCTTGCCGTTCTCAGCGACGAACGTGGCGGTTTCGCCGCCGGCTTCGAGCGCCTTCGCGCGCGCATCGAACTCGCCGACGGGAATGTGGAGCTCATCGAACAGGGCGCGATTTCCCAGCGCGGCAGCGCGTCCGCTGACGCTGCCCGTGATTCCTCTGCCGGTGCGATAGTGGAAATCGCTCACGTCGCCGGGTGCGATATTTCGCTCCTTTGCAGCGGCGAGAATCGCGGATGCCAACGGATGCTCGCTTGAGCGTTCCAGCGTCGCAGCGACGCGCAGGATATTAGCTTCGTCCGCGCCGGGCGTCGGAACAATCGAGACGACGCGCGGGCGCCCTTCCGTGAGCGTGCCGGTTTTGTCGACGACGAGCGTATCGACCTTCTCCAGGATTTCGAGCGCCTCTGCATTTTTCACGAGCACGCCTGCCAGAGCTCCGCGTCCGGTGCCGACCATGATCGCCATCGGCGTTGCGAGTCCCAGGGCGCACGGACACGCGATGATCAGGACCGCGACGGCATTCAGCAGTGCATGTGCCATCCGCGGCGGCGGTCCCAGCAGAGCCCAGGCGACGAACGTGAGAACCGCCACGAGGACGACCGCCGGGACGAAGTAGCCGGAAACTCGGTCCGCCAGCTTCTGGACGGGCGCGCGGCTGCGCTGCGCTTCGCCGACCATGCGCACGATCTGCGCGAGAAGCGTTTCGCTGCCGACGCGGTCGGCCCGCATCACGAAGGTTCCGGTGCCGTTGAGCGTGCCGCCAACGACGCGCCCGCCCGCGGTCTTTTCAACGGGGATGGGCTCGCCGGTGACAAGGGATTCGTCGACCGAACTCGAGCCGTCGACCACCACTCCGTCGACCGGAACTTTTTCGCCCGGGCGGACGCGAAGGATGTCGCCCACGTCGACGTGCTCGAGCGGGACGTCGAGCTCAGTCCCGTCGGCGCGAACGAGGCGTGCGGTTCGCGGCGAAAGTTTTAGGAGCGAGCGAATTGCGGACGAAGTACGGCTACGCGCGCGCAATTCGAGCACCTGGCCGAGCAGCACGAGCGTCGTGATGGCCGCAGCCGCTTCAAAGTAGACCGGCACTTCGCCGTTCATCCCGCGAAAAGACGCGGGGAAGATTCCGGGGAAGAGCACCGCGAAGAGGCTGTAGAGGTATGCCGTCCCGGTGCCAAGGGCGATCAGCGTGAACATGTTCGGGCTGCGGTTCTTTATCGACGCCCAGCCCCGCTCGAAAAACGGCAAGCCTCCCCACACGACGGCGGGAGTCGCAAGCAGGAGTTCGAGCCAGCCGATCGTTCGCATGGAAAGCCAGTGCTGCAACGGTCGGCCAGGAATCAGGTCGGCCATGCCGAGTAGGAGAACCGGAATCGTAAGCGCGAGGCTGACCCAGAATCGTCGCGACATCGAGGCAAGCTCGGGATTCTCCTCGTCGACAACAGTCGTTCGTGGCTCGAGGGCCATGCCGCAGACGGGGCACGGTCCCGGCGGGAAACGGACGATCTCCGGATGCATCGGGCAGGTGTACGCGACCTTCGTGACCGTCAGCGTGGGAAGGTCGGGCTCGAGGGCCATGCCGCACTTGGGACAGGCGCCCGGATGGTCCTCGCGGACTTCGACGTCCATCGGGCAGACGTACGCCGTCTTCTTCGCGGCTGCGGCCGGAGAAGCGTGCGATTCAAGATGAGCCGGAGCGCGCGGCGCATCGGGAGCTCTTGGCGGCGGGGCAGAGGCCGGCGCGATGCCGCCGAGTTGGACGACGGGTCCGTGGCTGTGCACGGCGCGCGATGGCTCGGCGTTCAGATACCTCTCCGGGTCCGCGCGGAATTTTGTGGCGCAGCCGGCGCAACAGAAATAATAAGTCTTCCCGGCGTGGTCGGCGGTGGCCTTGGCACGGGCCGGATCAACCGTCATTCCGCAGACTGGATCTCGTTCCATGGTCTTCCTCAGTTCGCGTGCCGGTACATCAGCTTCAGGAGCTCGTCGTACATCGCCTCGGCCTGGCGCGGCGTGCCTTTGCGAATGGCTTCGGCGGCGCAGTGGTGAAGATGGTTGCGCATGAGGGCGCGGCCGACGGCGCCGAGGGCCTGCTGCACGGAGGAAACCTGCACCAAAATGTCCGCGCAGTAGCGGTCGTCCTCGACCATGTGCTGCAGGCCGCGAACCTGGCCTTCGATTCGGCGCAACCGCTTTAGATTGGCGGTCCTGATTTGCGGGTCCACGCCCATCGCTTTGCGTTTGCTGTCCCGCGTTTCGCACCCGCAGGCGGCTGCGGCTTTTCGACGGCTGCTGGCTGGCATTTCATATACCCCCTATGGGTATATAAAGATAGCGCGGGGGTATAGCGATTGTCAAATCGAGGCCGATGGGCGTTCGAAGTTCAAGACTCGTTCGGGTTTCGAGGCGGCAAGCTGCAAAAGCGCGGGCTACTCTCCCTTGAGCAAGGAATCGAAGTATGCGGTCATGTCCGGGCTGGTCCAATCCTGCTCGCCGACCAGTTTCCGGTCGATGCGGCCGTTGCGGTCGATGATGTAGGTGTCCGGGAACATGGTGGTGCCGTAGGAGAGCGCGATTTGCTTGGACGGATCGCGGTAGGTGGGGAAGGTAACGTTGTAGTTCTTGAGGAAGTTCCGGTAGGCGGTTTCGTCTTCGTCCACACTCACGCCGAGCACCGTGCCGCCGCGCGGCTCGATTGCGTGCTGCAACTGGTTCAGCGACGGAGCCTCGTCGACGCACGGCGGGCACCACGTGGCCCAAAAGTTGAGCACGACGACGCGGCCGCGGAGATCGGACAGACGCGCCGGCTTGCCATCGAGCGTGAGCGCGAAATCCTTCTCGGGCCGCCCGTGGAGGCTCGGCTCGCCCTGGCGATAGTCGGGATGAGCGAAGAGCGCGAGAAGGCCTGCAACAAACACGAGCGCGACGCCCGTCTTCAAGTTCCGTTTCAATCTGGCGTTCAAGCACTCTATAATAAGTGCATCGGCGAATCGAAAGCGAGCAGTTTGCGCGCCGTCCCGGCAGGATCGGTTGACCTTGGTTTCCGCCATCATTCCCGCACGCAACGAGGAAGCGTCGATTGCCCGGGCCGTCGAGTCGGTGGTGGCGCAACCGGAGGTTGGCGAGGTGATTGTCGTCGACGACCAGTCGACGGACCGCACGGCAGAGATTCTGGCAGAACTCGGCGCGAGGATTCCGAAGCTGCGCGTCCTGGCGACAGGCGCGGTGCCGCCCGGCTGGACGGGCAAGAACTATGCTCTGTCGATTGGCGCCGCGACGGCGACGGGAGATTGGCTGCTGTTCACGGACGCGGACACATACCACCTGCCGGGGGCGACGCGTCGCGCGCTGACGGATGCCGCCGATCACGATGCTGTCCTCGTTTCCTATTCGCCCGAGCAGGAGATGGAGACGTTCTGGGAACGCGCGCTGATTCCGCGCGTCTACTACATGCTGTCGGGCCGATATTCGTTCGACAACGTCAATAATCCGGTGATGCCTGACGCTGCTGCCAACGGTCAATTTCTGATGCTTCGGAGCGAGGTCTACCGCGCGATCGGCGGGCAGGCGTGTGTCTCCGGAGAGATTCTGGAAGACCTGGCGCTGGCGCGGCGCGTGAAGGGCGCCGGGTATCGGCTGTACTTCGCGTCGGGAAACGGGATCGTGCGGACTCGAATGTACCGGTCGTTTGGCGCGATGTGGCAGGGATGGACGAAGAACCTGTTCCCGTTGCTGGGTTCGTCGAAGTTGATGGTCTTTTCCGAGTTCTTGGACCTTATCGTGGTCTTGGGAGTCGCGCTGGTGGCGTCGGGTCGGGAACTGAATCCCTTGGACTGGATCATTCTCAGCGGCGGTGCATGGTTTCTTGTGGCTCGGTTTCTGAACTACGGCACGTTCCTCCGCGCGAATCTTTTGCCACTTTCGCTGATCCAATACTATGTCCCCGGGACGTGCCTGTACTGGGCGGCACTGATCGCGTCGTGGTGGAAAAACACGCACGGCGAAGTGGTGTGGAAGGGGAGGGCGTATCCGGCGAAGGCGTCGCCGCGCCCGAGGTAAACTCCGCTTATGATTCGAATCACGCGCAAAGTCGAGTTTTCCGCGGCGCACTTCTACCACAATCCAAATTTCTCCGCGGAGGAGAACCGCCGGATTTTCGGCAAGTGCAATAACCCGCACGGACACGGGCACAACTACACGCTGGAAGTGACGGTGGCGGGCGAGCCCGACCCGGAGACTGGAATGGTCCTCGACCTGAAGGAGCTGAAGGACATCCTGCAGCGAGAAATTGTCGAACGGATGGATCATCGTCATCTCAATTACGAAGTCCCGGAGCTGGCGGGAAAGATTCCGACGTGCGAGAACATCGCCGCGCTGATCTGGCAGCTCCTGGAGCCGAAGATCAAGCAGGGCAAGCTCGACAAGGTGCGGCTGTATGAATCCGAGGATTTGTTCGCGGAGTGCACGGCCGACGGCGCTTCGTCGAACGGGCGCGGCGGAGCGGGAGGGCGAGCGTGAAGATTTCGGTCTCGCGGCGGTACCGGTTCGCGGCGTCGCACCGGCTGCACAACCCGAAGCTGAGCGCCGAAGAGAACCAGCGGCTCTACGGCAAGTGCAACAATCCGTACGGGCACGGGCACAATTACACGGTCGAGGTGACGCTCACGGGGCCGGTCGATCCGGCGACGGGAATGATCGCGAATCTCGGCGAGCTCGATCCCTTTGTAGAACGCGAAGTGATTGAAGCGTTCGACCACAAGTATTTGAACGAGGAAGTGCCCGAATTTCAGAAGAGCGTGCCGACCACGGAAAACCTCACGCGCGAGATCTTCCGGCGGCTGAGGGATTTCCCGGCGGCGCGGCTCGAACGCGTGCGCATCGAGGAGACCAGCAAGAACAGCTTCGAGTTTGCGGGCGAAGAGACCAGGGCATAGGGGCGAACCAGGGAAGGCGGAAAAGATATGAGCGAAGCGACTGAAATCATCATCCCGGAAAAGGCCGGGTCCGAAAGCATCGCGGACCTGGTGCGCAAGATGATCGTGCAAATCGGCGAGGATCCGAACCGCGAAGGGCTGCGGCGCACGCCGGAGCGATTCGAGAAGGCGCTGCGCTACCTGACGAGCGGCTACCGTCAGGACCCGGACAAGCTGCTGAACGGGGCGATGTTCAGCGTGTGCTACGACGAAATGGTGGTGGTGCGGGACATCGAGGTTTACAGCCTGTGCGAGCATCACCTGCTGCCGTTTTTCGGGCATTGCCATGTGGCGTACATTCCGAGCAAGAAAGTGGTGGGACTGAGCAAGATTGCGCGGCTGGTGAACATGTACGCGCGGCGTTTGCAGATTCAAGAACGGCTCACCAGCCAGATCGCGAAGGCGCTCGCGGAGAAGCTGAGCCCGCAAGGCGTGGGCGTGATCGTCGAGGCGCGGCATCTGTGCATGGTGATGCGCGGAGTGGAAAAGCAGCACTCGACGGCGACGACGAGCGCAATGCTGGGCGTCTTTCGCGAGAACAAGCAGACGCGCGACGAATTTTTGTCGTTGGTGAAGAACGGCAAGCGATAGAAATCCTTACCGTGTTGAGTTTTTCTCTGGAAACTGGAAAGCCGCGCGTACAGCGAAATCCCCTGAGGGCCTACAAGAAATCCCGTGTGAAAAATCGGCAACACACGGCGCCGGGAGACCGCCGAACGGCGCGGCCGGAAGCGAAAAATTCTTTGTTGGCATGAGGTTAACGCTGTGCTAGCATTTTTGACGTCTAGAAGAAACGAGAAAAGAGTGGAGCAGGGTTCGGCGTTTTAAAGGGGGAGGGGGAAGTTGATGGAAGCCAAAGCGGAAGTAATCGAGCAGTTCCGGACGCATACTAAGGATACGGGCTCTCCGGAAGTGCAGATTGCATTGTTGAGCGAACGAATCAACTACCTCACGACCCACCTGAAGGTTCACGCAAAGGATCATGCCTCGCGACGCGGATTGATTATGATGGTGAACAAGCGCCGCCGATTGCTGGACTATCTGAACCGCCGGGACCCGGATCGGTATCGCGAGATTGTGGAACGACTTAGCCTGCGCAAGTAGCGCGGACGTCCTGGAAGGCCGCGCAGTCCGCGCTCTCCCACACCGAACAAACGAGATGAGTTTCGCTAAGGGTGTCTCGGCGCCGCCGTGCGGCGTGGGATTCCGCCTTGCGTAGCTTGCTTCGCCTCTCTGCATCGTTTTCTTCTTCGACCCCGAGAATAAAATCTCGTATCTGAAGACAAGTCCCGTTTGAGGGACCAAAGGAACGAACTGATGTTCGAAAAAGTGAGTATCAATATAGGCGGACGCGAATTGACGCTGGAGACGGGCAAGATGGCCCGCCAGGCACACGGCTCGGTTGTGGCGCGCTACGGCGACACGGTGGTGCTCGCCACCGCCTGCATGGACAACAAAGCGACCGAAAAAGACTTTCTTCCGCTCACGGTGGACTACCGCGAGTACACGTATTCCGCCGGAAAAATTCCGGGCGGATTCTTCAAGCGCGAGGGGCGGCCCTCCGAGCGCGAAATCCTGGTTTCGCGGCTGATCGACCGTCCGCTGCGGCCGCTGTTTCCGGAGGGCTGGTCGACCGAGACGCAGATCGTGGCGATGGTGCTTTCGGCCGACAGTGAGAACGATCCGGACGTGATCGGCGTGACCGCCGCGTCCGCCGCGCTGTACCTTTCGAAGATTCCGTTCGCGAATCCGATCGCCTGCGTCCGCGTGGGACTGATCGAGGGCAAGCTGACCGTGAATCCGACGGTGGCGGAGCAGAAGACCAGCCTGCTGAACATCGTCGTCGCCGGGTCCGACCAGGCGATCGTGATGGTCGAGTCGGGCGCGCTCGAGGTTTCCGAGGAGACGGTCGTGGACGCGCTCGAGTTCGGGCACGCCGAAATCCGGAAGATCGTAGCCGCGATCAAGGACCTGCAGGTCCGCGTGAAGCAGGAGAAGGTGGCGGTGACGCCGCCGGCGTTCGATGACGCCCTGCATGCGGACATCACGAAGAAGTACGGCGAGCGGCTGCGCGATGCGCTCGACACAGCAAAGCATCCGAAGCTCGAAAGCTACGGCCTGGTGGACGCCATCCTGAAGGAAATTCTCGAAGCGATTCCCGAAGAAGAAGAAGAGAAGCGCAAGCTGGCGTACCGCGCGTTCGAACGGCTGCGCGAGCATATATTCCGCGACGACATGCTGAATCGGCGGCGGCGTCCGGATGCGCGCGCGTTCGACCAGATCCGGCAGATCACGTGCGAAGTCGGCGTGCTGCCGCGCGTGCACGGCTCGGCGCTGTTCACGCGAGGCGAGACGCAGGCGCTGGCCACCGCGACGCTGGGAACGAAGGAAGACATGCAGCGGCTCGACCTGCTGTTCGAGGAAGAGGCGTTCAAGCGCTTCATGCTGCACTACAACTTCCCGCCGTTTTCGGTGGGCGAGGTGAAGTTCCTGCGCGGCCCGGGCCGGCGAGAAATCGGCCATGGCGCGCTTGCCGAAAGGTCGCTCACGAACCTGCTGCCGCCCGAGGCGGATTTCCCGTACGCGGTGCGCGTGGTTTCGGACATTCTCGAATCGAACGGGTCGTCGTCGATGGCGACCGTGTGCGGCGGATCCCTCGCGCTGATGGATGCGGGCGTGCCGCTGAAATCGCCGTGCGCGGGCATCGCGATGGGCCTGGTGGTGGAAGGCGACAAGTACGCCATCCTGACCGACATCGCCGGCGCCGAGGACCATTACGGCGACATGGACTTCAAGGTGGCCGGGACGAGGCAGGGAATCACGGCGCTGCAGATGGATATCAAGGTCACGGGCGTCAGCATCGGGATGATGCGCGAGGCGCTCGCGCAGGCCAAGAAGGCGCGGCTCGAGATTCTGGACACGATGGACCGCACGCTTTCCTCGGCGCGGCCAGAGATTTCGACCTACGCTCCGCACCTCTACCAACTGAGCATTCCAACGGACAAAATCCGCGACCTGATCGGGCCGGGCGGGAAGAAGATCCGGTCGATCATCGACGCAACGGGCGTGAAGATCGACGTGATGGACGACGGCAAGGTGCACGTCTTCGCGAACAACGGCACTTCGGCCGACGAAGCGCTGAAGATGATTCGCGACGTCACCGCGACGGCCGAGATCGGGAAGACGTACCTCGGCAAAGTGGTGCGCATCGCGGAGTTTGGGGCGTTCGTCGAGATTTTCCCCGGCACCGACGGCTTGCTGCACATCAGCGAAATCGCGGAACAGCGGATTCGCTCGGTGCGCGACGAGCTGAAGGAAGGCGACCAGATCCTGGTGAAGGTGCTCGCGATTGAGGGCAACAAGATCCGGCTGAGCCGGAAGGCGGTTCTCCGCGAGCAGCGCGACAAGCAGCAACATCCTCCGCAGACTCCTCAGAAGCACGAAGCCGCCGGGTAGCGGCAGCGCGACCCCAAGAGCATCGAGTGAATTGACCGCGGGAGGCCCGCAAGGGTTTCTCCTGCGGCGGTCGTGCGCACGCACGACTGCGCCGCCGGCGAGGTCCCTCGGCTGGGCGTGCCGGAGCTTCGCGGGCGGGAGCTTCGATGAGTAAGCGTCCGGGAAGAGCGAAATCGCGAAATTTGGCGATTAGAACGATCCGCCATCCTTTGTTTCCAATGACTTAGAGGTGGTTCTAATATTTCATTTTGGCGATTAAGAAAATCATAGGTGCTGTCCGGCTTCGGACACGATGCAGGCCCGCCAGCCCGTTGCATCCGCCACAAACGACCCTCCTTTCCGAGGGCGCGAACGTCTTCATCTCAGGGTTTGCAAGTACAAACCCTGAAACCCGGCGCGCAAAAACAACCCACGGTAGCACAGAACAGGTAATTAGTCAATACATAGTAATTACATAGTACTATGAGATACACGACTTCGGTGCGGCGTAAGTTCATGTATTACTTTCGTTTGGCGGCGGGCGGGCTTGAAGCGCGGCTTGAAGAGTCGACAGGCCGACGAGCGGAATCGGCCAGGAAGAGGTGATCGGGCGCTGGCGGGCCTGCGCTGCATGACCGGCTCAATCGTCCCTCCGGGACTCTAACTCGATATTGGCGGTGTCCCCGGCACTCCGCTGCGCTGCGTGTCGGGCTAAGTACAAACGCGCCTCCGGCGCTCGAAGGCCGAGGAAGCAAACTTGGTGCGTCAGAAGCTCGCGACGAGCAAGGGGCAGATCTCAGTCTTGGCAGTCCTTCGCGAGGTGGCGAGGCGCGACATTGCGCCAGGCGAGGGCGAGAGCGCGGCGGACGTCGGCCTTCTTTGCGGCTTTCAGCATGACTCTGGTGGCACCCTGACGTCCCCAGGCCCCGTTGAAAGGGACGAAGACGTCGGGCTGGGCTTCATAGAAGCGCGCCTGGTCGGCGGGCTTGAGCTTGACCATGGCCCAGGCGTCGGTGGGATAGCCGAGGGTGGCGAAGATCTTGCTGCGGACGCGGAAGTCGGGATGGTTCATGTGCGAGCGTTCCTCGGTGGCAGGAAGCGCCAGCGCCATCCGCCGAAACTCTGCTGCGGTCATCGCGGCCTCCCTCGAAAGTACTGGCGCTCAGTCTTACGCGAAATTTTCCGTTCGCGCCAGAGCCTTGCGCGGGCGAAGCGGCGGGAATACACTCTCGCCGATCTCATGACCAGGAATGCTTTGGTGTGCACAATTTTGGCTGCGGCGATGCTGTGCGTGCCTCACCTGGCGGCACAATCGTCGGCGACCGGTGACGCCCCGCGTTCCGTAAGCATCCCTTTTGTCGTAACCAGCCGCGACGGCAAGCCGATTGGCGAGATTACGGCTGCCGACATCGTCGTTCGCGACGACAAGAAGGCTCCCCGAGAAATCTCCGACATCGTATCCGGGGTGAACGTCCCGCTGAGGCTGGGATTGCTGATTCAGGACAGCACCAGTATGGGGGAATACAGCGATTTCGGATCCGTCATCGCGGCGGCGGGGGAGTTCGCGCGACGTATTGCCGTCACTGACGCGGATCGGGTCTTAGTGGAGACATTCAGCGACCGTCCGGATGTATCCGAGTGGATGGATCGAAATCAATTGGCACATTTCTCCACCCATCTTCGTCGGGCCGGGCGAACGGCGTTGTACGATGCCGTCGCGACGGCGGCCGTCAGGATGAGTGACGATTCGTCATGGCCAGCGCGCCGAGTGATCGTGATCATAACGAATGCTCACGACACCGCAAGCCACACCAACGCGCGGGAGGCTGTAGCGGCGGTCCTGGACTGCAAGGCGGTCGCGTTCGTAATCCAGCTTCGCTCGGCCGAAGGTGTCGGGCCTCACGAAGAGATTCTGGCTGAGGAACTAACGTCCGATCTGGGAAAGAGGAGCGGGGGATTCCATGAGGAACATGTCGAGGGCGAGGGCGCGGCAAGAATCTTCGATCCCGTCCGCGAATGGATCTCGGGAATGCACGTTGTTACCTACACGCCCTCGGAGGCCAGCAAGAACGGGCATCACTCGATTGAGATCAAGCCGGCGACCAACAAGGAATGGCGGGTGCATGCGCCGCAAGGGTATGACGAGAAATAGGGATTTCCACGGAGCTTCATGAGCGCGACAACCACAGCGAAGAGGATTGCGGTGATACCCGGGGACGGGATTGGGAAGGAAGTGATTCCCGAGGCGGTGAAGGTGTTGAAGGCGGCCGCGGCGGCGGGCGGGCGCGAGGTGGCGCTGATGGATTTCGATTGGGGCGCGGAGCGATTCCTGCGCGATGGCACGACGCTGCCAGCGGGCGCGGTCGAGATGTTCGAGAAGGACTTCGACGCAATCCTGCTGGGCGCGATGGGAGATCCGCGCGTCCCGTCGAATCAGCATGCGGCGGACATTCTGCTGGGCCTGCGCTTCAAGCTCGACCTATACGTGAACGCGCGGCCGTGCGTGCTGTTCGACCGGCGGTTCACGCCGCTGAAAGACCGCACGGAAAAGGATGTGAACTTTATCGTCTTCCGCGAGAACACGGAAGGGCTGTACGTGGGCATGGGCGGCTTCTTCCGGAAGGGAACGGCGGAAGAGATCGCGGTGCAGGAGGACGTGAATACGCGGAAGGGCGTCGAGCGAATCATCCGCCACGCGTTCGAATATGCGCGGAAGCGCGGGCTTACGCGCGTGTGCATGAGCGACAAATCGAACGCGCTGACGTATGGGCACGACCTGTGGCAGCGCGTGTTCAAGGAAGTTCGCACGGAATATCCGGGGATTGAGGCGAGCCACCAGTACATCGACAATTTGCTGCTGCAGATGGTCCGCGACCCTTCGCAATTTCAGGTGATCGTGACGTGCAACCTGTTCGGCGACATTGCGAGCGATGTCGGCGCGGCGATTGCGGGCGGTTTGGGCCTGGCGCCGTCCGGGAATATTCATCCGGGCAAGGTGTCTCTCTTCGAGCCGGTGCACGGGTCGGCGCCGAACATTGCGGGGAAGAATCTGGCGAACCCGATGGGAGCGATTCTGGCGGCGGGAATGATGCTCGAATACTTTGGGTGGACGGCGGAAGCGAAAACGATCGAGGATGCGGTGCGAGCCGCGCTGCGCGAGGGGAAGATACCGGCGGACCTCGGCGGGTCGCTCGGGACTCGAGAGGTTGCGGCGTTCATTACGGAGATGGTGGCACGGACCGGAGTGCGGAAGGCGTGAGCGTGTGGAGTCGACGGTCGACTCTTCAAGCAGAACTTCGGGTTGCTGGTGAAGGCAGCGAGCGGCGAATCGATGCAATTAAAGCGATACTTTGGGTAGGGAAAACAGTGATGCGCGCGGGACACTGAAGTGGAAGTCGGACATCAAGAGTTGCGAGTTATTCCGGCCTGGCGAAATTCGTTCCTCAAGTGAATCTTCAACGCTAAACTTCCAATCGAAAGCGGCACTTCAAGAGTCGGCAGGTCGACGTAATTGGGCGACGGCGACTGATCCGCCGGTGCTAAAGCCCACCCTGATCGAAGCGTCACCTTCAGGTGGACTCAAGTCCGGGCGGACTCAAGTCCGCTCTCCAGCGACTGAAGTCGGGGGCTCACACCCTAATCCTTTTTGACGGCGGGATCGGCTTGGGTGACGCTCCCGGGAATGAGGCTGGTCTTGAGCGTGAATTTCTGATTGGGCGCCAGGTTCAATTCCGTGGTGAAATCCTGATAGCCGACGAGCGCGATCTTGATCTGGTGCTTTCCGGGGCTGACTAGCATGGCGCGGCCGATGCCACGGAACTCGTGCACGGTTCCGACGAAGGCGCCGTCGAGAAAGACTGCGGCGCGGTCCGGGTCGACCTTGAGCTTCACTTCGGCGGTGACGTCCGAGTAGCGGATTCGCGGATCGGGTTCAAGCTTGACCTGCAGGTCCTGCGCGGCCCCCGGCTGCACCGTAATCTTCTGCGTCCAATCGAGGCAGCCGGACTGACGAACGATGACGTCGTGCTCGCCCGGCAGCAGGAGAACCTTCTTATTGCCCTTCAGCTCGTCGACGTAGCCGACGTACTGCCCGTCGATCCAGACGCCCGCCGACTTCTCGGTCTTGGTGGCGGGAATGAAGTGGACTTCGCCCATGACTTTGTTGTCGGCGCGAGCCACGAGCGGAAGGATCGCCGCGGCAAGAATTAGAACTGCGAAAATGCGATTACGAAGATTCGTCTTCACGTGATTCCTCAGAGCTGGCGCGTACGCCCTCACTGCATTCGATTCGCGCCATGCAGTGAGCGTTGCGCGGGAGTTTGATGCTCATCCGTAGTACATGGTCGGACGGCGAGGGGATTTCGACGCAAGGGCGATGACGGCGCCGATGACGAATCCTCCGACATGGGCCCACCAAGCGACGCCGCCCGTGCTGGCCGCGCTCGCGGAGCCGAGCGAGCCGAGGCCACTCAAGAACTGGACGATGAACCACAGGCCGATGAATATGAGCGCCGGAATGCGTGCCAGGAAGAAAATGATGAAGAGCGGAACGAGCGTGAGAATTCGCGAGCCGGGGAAGAAGATGACGTATGCCCCCAGCACACCGGATATCGCGCCGCTCGCGCCGATCGACGGGATGCGCGAGCCCCACGAGAACAGCACTTGCGAAACCCCGGAGCCGAGGCCGCAGACAAGATAGAACAGGAGGTAGGGAATCGGGCCGAAGCGGTCTTCGACGTTCGCGCCGAAGATCCACAGGAACCACATGTTCCCGATGATGTGCATCCAGCCGCCGTGAAGAAACATGCAGGTGAAGAGCGGAACGAACGCTTGCGCGAGCGTGACGTGGTGCGTTCCGGCGAGCGCGTACTGGATGCGGAGGGGGACGAGACCGTAGGTCGTGGTCAGCGCGTCGAGAAACTTCGGCGGCAGCGAGAGCTGGTAGAAGAAGACCACGACGTTGGCTGCGATCAGAAGGAGCGTCATCACGGGCGCAGAGCGGCGGGGAGTGAGGTCCTTCAGAGGGATCACTTCGCGGCTCCTGCGGTGGCGGCACGGGCGGCGTCGAGCAATTCGCTTTCTTCGAAGGCGCGTTCGGAGCGGTGGGCGGTGCGGCGAAACGCGGCAATCTCGTCGAGGGTGCGGATGGCGCCGCGCGCGCCGAGCGCTTCGCAATTGAGCGCGGCGGCAGCGCAACTGAATTCAAGTGTTTCTTCAACCTGCCAACCGTGCACGAGCCCGAACACGAAGGCGCCGTGAAAGATGTCGCCGGCGCCGGTCGTGTCGACGGCGCTGACGCGGAAGCCAGGGCAGAGGAGGAAGCGCGCGCCGTCCCAGGCGAGGGCGCCGAGGCGGCCGAGCGTCGCGCCCGCGAGGCGGCACTTGAACTCCGCGCAAATCTGCGGCAGCGACTTGAGCAAACTCTTTTCGGCCGTGAGGCGCTCGGGAAAATCCTTCGAGGTGATGGGGAAGTCGACGAATTGAAGTAACACTTCAACACCGAGATAGCGATTGTCGAAGTCAGCGACGACGGGGATGTGTTCCTCGCGCGCCCAGCGTGCGGCTTGCGCTGCGGCGGCAGTATCGTGGCCGTCGACGAGGAGAGCACGAGCGCCGGAGATCCACTCACGGCGAAGGTCCTCCGGCACAAGAGCGACACGCGGCTCGCGCTTCCAGAGAACTGTGCGTTCACCGGAGGGTTCATCGACGAGGATGAAGGCGGTCTGGCTCATGCAATTGGGTGCGGTGATCCAGTGGGCGTCGACGCCTTCGCGCCGCATTTCTTCCATCTGAAATTGCCCGGCGGAATCATCGCCAATTTTGCCGACGTAGCGCACCGGCAAGCCCCAGCGGTGGCACGCAACCATCGCGCTGGCAACTTGGCCTCCGGCTTTGACCCCGGTGGAGGTGATTTCGACCTTGCTGTCGAGGGTGGGGAAGCGTGGCAGGCGGATGACCGTGTCCGTGGCGTTGATGCCGACGCCGACAACGGGCGGGCTGGAGTCGAGCGACATGAGGCGAACACTGTAGCGAGGCTGCAAGGTTTGCGCAACGTGGTTTGACGATGCGAGCGAGCGAAAAACGACGGAAGAGCAGCAAATGGATTGCGCGGTGTAAGATGCTATGGTACAAAAATTTGTTTCGGTGCGCGCATGTTGCGCGGGCCGTGACGGCGCTCACTGATTTTTTTGATGCTGGTCTGGAAGGTATACTCGTCGGCGCGCCGACACACCGATGCCGCTTCACGAATCCGAGGCCATTGTCCTGCAGGGCTATCCGCTGGGTGAGGCGGACCGGCTGGTCAGTTTTCTGTCGCGCACGATGGGACGCATGCGCGGCGTTGCCGCAGGAGCCCGGCGTCCCAAGAGCCGTTTCGGTTCGACCCTGGAGCGTCTTTCGCACGTGCGGATTTGGTTCTTCGAGCGCGAGACGCGCGAACTGGTCCGCATCAACCAGTGCGAGATGATCGAGTCGTTCCTCGATGCGTTCGGCGATTACGCATCGAGCATCGCGCTTTCACTCTTCAGCGAGATAACGCAAGCGGTGCTGCCGGACAAGGAAGCGTCCGATGCAAACTTCCGGCTCGTGCTGCTCTGCGCGCAGGCCGTGAAGCGCACGCGGAAGCCGGAGCCGGCGCTGGCGTACTTCACCCTGTGGACGGTGAAACTCGGCGGGTGGCTTCCGGCGCTCGACGTTTGTTCACGCTGCGGCCGTGCTTTAATGGGAGCGGAGCCGAATCAGGCGGCGTATTTCTCGGCGAGCGGCTCGGCGTTTGTGTGCGGCAACTGCCGACGACCGAGAATGCGAGTGATATCGCCGGCAGGGCTGCGAGCGATGAAAAGAATGCTCGCGGAGCGGCTCGACCGGTTGAGTGAAGAGGCGGTACCGGTGTCCGCAGCGAAGGAGGTGACGGACGTGATGTTGGACGTGATCGAGCACCAGATTGACCGCAAGCTCGCGTCGCGCGAGTTGATGGGGACGGCGTGACGAATTCGCGCAAATCGAAGAGCGGAAGCAAGGCTTCAGCGCCGGCGGCGCCTCACGGACGCCAGGGGCTGACGTTCCAGGACCTGCTGCTGAAGCTGGAGCATTACTGGACCGAGCGCGACTGCATTCTTCAGCAGCCGTACGACGTGGAGGTTGGCGCGGGCACGATGCACCCGGAGACGTTCCTGCGAGTGCTGGGGCCGGAGCCTTATCGCGTGGTGTACGCGCAACCGAGCCGGCGTCCGGCGGACGGGCGCTACGGGGAGAATCCGAACAGGCTGTACAAGCACACGCAACTTCAAGTGATACTTAAGCCGTCGCCTGCCGACATTCAAAGTGTTTATTTAAGAAGTCTGGAGGCGGTGGGAATCAACTTGAAGGAGCACGACGTCCGGTTCGAGGAAGACAACTGGGAATCGCCGACGCTGGGCGCGTGGGGAATCGGCTGGCAGGTGCTGCTCGACGGACTCGAGATCACGCAGTTCACTTATTTCCAGCAGTGCGGCGGCGTCGATCTCGATCCCATCTCGGTGGAACTGACGTACGGGCTCGACCGGATCGCGGCGTACCTGCAGGGCGTCGACAACGTGTTCGATGTGCGGTGGTCGAACACGATGACCTATCGCCAGGTGCGGCTGGCCGAGGAGGAGCAGTTTTCGGCGTACAGTTTCGACTACGCGGACGCGACAGTGACCCGGAAGCAGTTCGATCTGAATGAGGCGGAGGCGGCGCGGCTGCTGACCTCCTACGCAAAGGTGAAAGGCGAGGCGCGGCGGCGGTTTCCCATCCTGCAGGCCTACGATCTCTGCTTGAAATGCTCGCATCTGTTCAATCTGCTGGACGCGCGGGGCGCGATTTCGGTGACGGAGCGCGCGGCGATGATCGGGCGCGTGCGGAAGCTGGCGACGCAAGTGGCTCGCGCGTGGCTGGAGCAGCGGGCGGCGGAGAAGCCGGCTGAGGTCGTGGCATGAGGGCGAAATCACAGCCGAAGAAGGCAGGCGCCGCGGCGAAGAGCGATTCCGGCAAGGGCAAACTGTTTGGGGATTTTCTTTTCGAAATTGGCTGCGAGGAGATTCCCGCCGGGATGATTGCGCGGGCTGCCGGCGAGCTCAAGACAATCCTCGAGAAGTACCTGCTGACGAATTCGCTGATCGAAGAAGCGGCTGCGGGTACGTCGATCGAAACGTTCGGCGCGCCGCGAAGGCTCACGGCGATTGTGCGCAAAGTCCGGCTGAAGCAAGGGGATGTGACTCGTGAGGTCACGGGGCCGCCGAAGTCTGTGGCGTTCGACAGCGTCGGCGAGCCAACGCGCGCTGCGGAGAGTTTTGCGGCGAAGCAGGGGATCCCGCTTTCAAAGTTGAAGATTGTGAGCACGCCGAAGGGGGAGTACGTAGCGGCGGTCCAAGTGATTCAGGGAAGGTTTGCGGCGCAGATCCTGGCGGAGGTTCTTCCGCAGGCGATCCAGGAAATCTCGTGGCCGCGATCGATGTACTGGACCGGAGCGAACGGGCCGCGATTCATCCGGCCGATTCGCTGGATCGTGGCGTTGCTTGACGGCAAGGTCGTGCCGTTTTCGTTTGCAGGCGTGCACTCGGGCAATCGCACGCAAGGCCACCGGTTCCTGGGCAAGGAGCACGTGACGCTGAGCGGACCGGACGATTACGAACGCAAGTTAAAGCAAAACTTCATCTTGTGCCGGCCCGAGGAACGGCGGAAAAAGATTGGCGCGGAGATTCACGCGCTGTCGACGCGAAAGGGGCTGCGCGCTCACGCGGACGCCGGACTCCTCGAGCTGGTGACCTACCTGAATGAGTATCCGGCCGTGATTGCCGGAGACTTCGATCCAGCATTCCTTGAGCTGCCGGATGAAATCCTGCTCACGGTGATGCGCGGGCATCAGAAGTATTTCGGACTGGAGTCGCGCGCCGGGGAACTGGCGCCGCACTTTCTGGCGGTGATCAACCTGGCGCACGATACCAAGGGGCTGGTGCAGCACGGCCACGAGCGAGTCTTGCGGGCGCGGTTCGCGGATGCAAAGTTCTTCTGGCGCACGGACCAGAAGATGAAGCTCGGCGACTACCTGCCGAAACTCGCGGCTGTGACCTACGAATCGCGCCTCGGGAGCTACGGAGATAAGGTTGAGCGGACGCGAGCGCTGGCGCGGTGGCTCGCGGAGCAATGGTTCAGCGGCGGCGTCAATGAGGCGGATGTGGCGGGGTCGGACCGGGCTGCGGAACTCGCCAAATGCGACCTCGTCACGGAAATGGTTCGCGAGTTCCCGGAACTGCAGGGCGTCGTGGGCGGACTGTACGCGCGGGCGCAGGGCGAGGCCGACGAAATCTCGTGGGCCATCTACGATCAGTACAAGCCGCTTGGGCTCGACGATCCGATTCCTCGGAATCTTACCGGCAGCGCGGTTGCATTGGCAGACAAGCTCGATTCGCTGGTGGCGTGCTTTGCCGTGGGGGCTGTGCCGACGGGCTCGAGCGATCCTTTCGCGCTGCGGCGGGCCGCGCTTGGAATCGTGAAAATCACGCTGGAACGACGGCTTCCGCTGTCATTGTCGGCGGCGATTTCTGCGGCGGCGCGGTCGCTCAAGGATCACGTGCCGCGAATCGAAGCTTCCGACGCCGTGCAGAAGCAGGTGCTCGATTTCCTGCTCGAACGAGCGCGATATATCCTGCGAGAGCGGCGCGGTTTCGCGTATGACGAGATCAACGCGGCGTTTGCCGCGGGCGCGGACGACCTGGTTGACGCGGTGGAGCGCGTGGCCGCGCTCCAGGCGATACGCAACACGAAGAATTTCGCGCCGCTCGCAGCGGCGTTCAAGCGCATCCGCAACATTCTGGAAAAATCAGCGGGGGACCGCGACAAGGGGCAGTCCGTCGTTCGGCAAGAGCTGTTGAAAGATGCGGCGGAACTGCAACTGCAGAGCGCGGCTCAGCGGATCGGGGAAGAGGCGACGCGGCGAAAGAAGGAAAAGAAGTACCGCCAGGCGCTCGAGAAGATTTCCGAGTTGCGGCCCGCTGTCGATTTCTTCTTCGACAAGGTTCTGGTGATGCATGAAGACGAGGGAATACGCCGGAACCGGATCGCGTTGCTGGGTAATCTACTGAAGGAATTCTCGACGATTGCCGATTTCTCGGAGTTGGGTGCCGAGGAGTCGAGAGACGGGATGCCGTCGGCGGCGCAGGCTCAACGGTGATTCAAAGTGGCACTTGAACATGGTTCTTTGGAGGACAGGCAGGCGTGAAAGTGACGCTTGCACTGTCGGAGCGCCGACAGAAGATCCTTCAAGCAATACATGAATTCATTCATAGAGGAGAGATATGAAATACGTTTATTTTTTTGGCGCGGGAAAAGCGGACGGCACTGGTGACATGAAAGACTTGCTCGGCGGGAAGGGCGCCGGCCTCGCTGAGATGACACGCATCGGGCTGCCCGTCCCGGCGGGTTTCACGATTACAACGGAGGCGTGCGACCACTACTTCAAGCACGGGAAGAAGTACCCGAAGGAGCTTCGAGGGGAAGTTGCCAAGCACCTGGCGCATCTCGAGAAGCTGACAGGCAAGAAGCTGGGAGACGCGAAGGACCCGTTGCTCGTGAGCGTGCGGTCGGGCTCCGCGAGGTCGATGCCGGGGATGATGGAGACAATTCTCAACCTGGGGCTGAACAACCAGTCGGTCGACGGGCTGGCGAAAGCGACCAAGAACGAGCGGTTCGCCTACGACGCGTACCGGCGATTCGTGCAAATGTACTCGAGCGTGGTGATTGGGCTGCCGAAGGAAGAGCTCGAGGCAAAACTCCGCGCGATGAAAAACAAGTTCGGCGTGAAAGACGACACGCAAGTGCCCGCTGAGGGCTGGCGCGCGCTTCTGGGCGAGTATAAAGCCTATTTCAAGGAGACGACCGGCAAGGACTTTCCCGAGGATCCGGTCGAACAGCTTTGGGGCGCGATCGGCGCCGTGTTCGAGTCGTGGATGGGGGAAAAGGCCGTGACGTACCGGCGCGTCGAGAAGATCACCGGCCTGCTGGGCACGGCCGTCAACGTGGTGCAGATGGTATTCGGCAACACGGGCGACGCCTCGGGCACGGGCGTGTGCTTCACGCGCGACCCGAGCACCGGCGAGAAGACTTTCTTCGGCGATTTCCTACTCAACGCGCAAGGTGAGGACGTCGTCGCGGGAATTCGCACGCCCATGCATTTGAGCGAGCTCAAGACGCGCATGCCGAAAGTGTACGAACAGCTCGAGAAAGTACGGCAGAAGCTCGAGAAGCATTACCGCGACATGCAGGACATGGAATTCACCGTCGAGAACGGAAAGCTCTACATGCTGCAGACGAGAACGGGCAAGCGGTCGCCGGGCGCCGCGTTTCGCATCGCCGTGGACATGGCGAACGAGAAGCTGATTCCGGTTGAAGAAGCACTTGAACGCATCAAGCCGGAAGACATCGAGCGGCTGTTTTATCCCGTGCTCGATCCGAAGCTGCCGCGGAGGGAACTTGCGAGCCGGAAGTTTGGGGAAGGAATCAACGCCGTGCCAGGCGCTGCGGTCGGCAAAGCCGTGTTCACCGCGGAAGAAGCGGAGCACTGGGCCGAGCGCGGCGAGAAGGTAATTCTCGTGCGGCGCGAAACGAGCCCCGAGGACGTAGGTGGAATGTATGTGGCGCAGGGAATTCTGACGGCGACTGGCGGCAAAACGAGCCACGCGGCTGTGGTGGCGCGCGGCTGGGGCAAGTGCTGCATCGTCGGTGCGGAGAAGATCGAGATCGACGCAGACGCGAAGAAGATGAGCTCGAACGGGCACGTCGTGCGCGAGGGCGATTGGATTACGCTCGACGGCGGCGATGGCACGGTCTATTCGGGCGAGATCGAATTGGCGCGTCCGGAGCCACCAAAGGCCTACGAAGTACTGATGAAGTGGGCGGACAAGACGAGAAAGCTGGGGGTACGCACGAACGCCGACACGCCCCACGATGCGCGAGTGGCGCGCGCCATGGGCGCCGAAGGCATCGGCCTGTGCCGGACCGAGCACATGTTCTTCAAGGACTTCGAGCAGCCCGAGAAGAGCGCCGAACGCCAGCAGGCAATTCAGGAAATGATCCTGGCGGACGACGCGGAATCCAGGCGGAAGGCGCTGGCGAAGCTCCTGCCGTTCCAGCGGCGGGATTTCATCGGCATTTTCGAAGCGATGAACGGCCTGCCCGTGACGATTCGGCTGATCGATCCGCCGCTGCACGAATTCGTGCCGCACGACCCCGTGAAGCAGGCGGAGCTCGCGAAGAAGATCGGCATTTCGACAGAGCAAGTGGCACGGCGCGTCGAGCAACTGCACGAGGCGAACCCGATGTTGGGGCACCGCGGCTGCCGGTTGTCTATCACATTCCCGGAGATCCTCGAGATGCAGGTGCGCGCGATCATCGAGGCCGCCATCGACTGTCAGAAGCGCGGAGTTAAAGTATTGCCTGAGATCATGCATCCGCTGACGCTCGACAAGAAGGAACTGAAAATCCTAGAGACGGAAACACGCAAAGTCGCCGACGAGATCATTTCGCAGGCTAAAGTAAAACTTGAATATCTCGTCGGGACGATGATCGAGCTGCCACGCGCCGCCCTTCTTGCGGGGCAGATTGCGGAGGTCGCGGAGTTCTTCTCGTTCGGCACGAACGACCTGACGCAAACGACCATGGGGCTTTCGCGCGACGATGCCGGGCGGTTCCTGCCGGAATATGTCGACGAGCGCAAGGCCGCCATTTTCAAGGCCGACCCATTCCAGACGCTCGACATCGAGGGCGTGGGTATGCTGATCAAATGGGCGATCGAACAAGGACGAAAGACGCGGCCGAAGCTGAAGGTCGGAATCTGCGGCGAGCACGGCGGCGACGGCGACAGCGTCAAATTCTGTCATCAGGTGGGAATGAACTACGTGAGCGCGTCGCCATTCCGCGTGCCGATCGCGAGGTTGGCCGCGGCGCAGGCCGTGATCGAGCAGAAAAAGAGCAAGAAAAAGAGGTGACCGGGGCATGAGGGAGCCCTTCGGCCGGCTTTCGGGCGGGGCGAGGGGCTCCGGTTCGACAGCTTCAGTCGGCAGAGGGAGGCCGCGATAGACTCACCCAGCCAACGGCCACTCGTCATCGGGATCTGCGGCGGTACGGGGTCGGGCAAGACGACGATCACGCGGCGCATCATCGAAGCGCTGTCGCCTGAGTGCGTTTCGATTCTTCAGCAGGACAACTACTACAAGGACTATCCCCAGCTTTCCTACGACGAGCGCATTCGCGTCAACTTCGATCACCCGGATTCGATGGATACGTTGCTGCTGGCGGAGCACGTGCGGCGGTTGCGCGGCGGCGAAGCCATCGAATCGCCGCTGTATGATTTCGCGAACTTCCAGCGGCACAAGGAGACAGCGCGGGTAGAGCCTCGCGCGGCGATCATCATCGAGGGAATCCTGATTTTCGAGAGCCGGACGCTGCGCTCCCTGATGGACATCAAGATTTTTGTCGACACCGACGCGGACCTGCGATTCATCCGGCGGCTTCTGCGCGACATCGGCGAACGCGGACGCACGATGGAAATGGTGGTCGACCAGTACCTCACCACCGTGCGGCCGATGCACACGGAGTTCGTCGAGCCGTCGCGGCGGTTCGCGGACGTGATCATTCCCGAGGGCGGCCACAACGAGGTCGGGATCGACCTCGTAATTCAGAAGATCAAATCGCTCGTCCCGCGGGTTTAGCAAAAGAGAACCGCGCGGATGCAAGTGTGCAAAAGATTGCGCAACTGCGGCGGCAAGGGCCGCTAAGTGATTGCGCGGCAGTCGGTTGCCGATACGGCGTCACGGCCCCACAGTTGCTGAGGGATTGCCAGGTATCTCTTGCCTTGTTGCTGTCAGGCCCCGGGCACTAATTTGCTCGAACTAGAGTTGGGAGGCACTATGCGGCGTTGCCTGATCCTATTGTTTGTTTCCGCAGCCGGTCTTTTCAGTTCCCCCTCCGCACATGCACAAGCGGAATACCCTTTCGTGGGCCAGATCATCATTGTGCCGTTCAACTTCGCCCCCAAGGGATGGATGACCTGCGACGGGCAAATCCTAACCATCAGTGGGAATACAGCGCTCTTCTCGCTCCTGGGCACGACGTTCGGGGGAGACGGCGTCCATACCTTCGCTCTGCCTGATCTGCGGGGCCGGATGCCAATCGGCGCAGGACAAGGACCGGGACTCTCGCTGCGTGACATGGGCGAAAACGGCGGCGAAGAGCAGGTGACCTTGACTGTAGAGCAGATGCCCAGCCACACGCACGTGGCGATGGGCGTGCCGTCGGCCGCAAACGCCGGGTCTCCAGGCAGCACCGCCTATTGGGCGACGCCGCGCGCATTGCTCTATAGCGCCGCTGCGCCGGATACGGGGATGAACGGCGCGGCTCTGACGACCGTGGGCGGCGGGCAGCCCCACGACAACCTGAAGCCTTATCTGGTGATGAATTACATCATCGCGACGCAGGGAGTTTTTCCGCCGCGCGACTGACGGACTGATGACTTCGTTGAATCAGCGATTTCGGAGTTGGGAGGGCTAGAAACATGCGACACAGCTTAATGGTGATTGCGTTTGCCGTGCTAGTCATGGCGGCGCCGGCCCATGCGCAAGACACCCCGTTTGTCGGGCAGATCGATATTGTCGGGTTTAACTTCGCTCCAGCGGGTTGGCACATTTGCGACGGCAGCTTGATGGCGATCTCCGAGGATGAAGCCCTGTTCTCCCTGATAGGCACAACGTATGGCGGCGACGGGCAAAACACCTTTGCTCTTCCGGATCTACGCGGGCGAATGGCGATTCATCAGGGCACGTCCAACACTGGGTATTCCTACGTTCTCGGCCAAATGGCCGGCGAAGAAACTGTGACGCTGACAATAAACCAGATACCCGCCCACACTCACGTCGCGATGGGGAGCAGCGCGGCCGCCGACTCACTGGGGCCGGCGAGCAACGAGTGGGGCAAGACGGCGGTACTTCTGTACAGCTCGACCGGATCGCCGCAAGCCATGAAAACCGGTGCCGTCGGCATGGCGGGCGGCGGTCAAGCGCACGACAACATGCCGCCGTACCTGGTCCTGAACTTCATTATCTCGCTGTTCGGCGTTTACCCGTCGCCGACCTGACGGTTGGAGCAGGCGGTGCCGGCCTGCCTTTGTTAGCGTGAGAAGCACAAGGAGGAGAAAATGTGGCGGCGTTTGTTTTGGCTGAGCGCTGTAGTAGCTTTCTTGGTGATTTCGCCGGGAGCGTACGCGCAGTCGACTGAGCCGTTTCTCGGACAGATCCTGATCGTGAGCTTCAGTTTTGCTCCCAAGGGATGGGCTCTGTGTAACGGTCAAATCCTGGCCATTAATCAGAATCAGGCCCTCTTTGCGGTCCTGGGGACGACCTACGGCGGAGATGGGATCAGAACCTTTGCCTTACCCGATCTCCGCGGCCGAGTGCCGATTCACGTGGGGCAAGGGCCGGGCCTGGGCAGCTATGTTCTCGGCACGATTGGCGGCGAAGAAAGCGTGACTCTCACCGTCGATCAGATACCGGCGCACACCCACCACGTGATGGGCCAGTCGAGCTTGGGCACGCTGGCGAGTCCCGTCAACAACGTATGGGCGACTCAGTCGCGGCTCAACGTGTATAGCTCGGCCGTCCCGGACACCCCGATGGCTGCAGGGTCGATTGGTGCCACTGGTGGGAGCCAGCCGCACGATAACCACTCGCCCTACTTGGTTCTTAACTACATTATTGCGCTGCAAGGGTTTTTCCCTTCGCAGAACTAGCGGTGACTTTGGGGCAACTTCATCAGGAGGCAGTATGGGACCCATTTCGAAGCGAGTAGCCGTGATCATCGCGGTCGCAGCATTCGCCGCCCTACCCGCGTTCGCCGACACGTTCACAAGTAGCTCGTCGTTCAATTCCGCGATCAGCGGGATGTCCGGCGTAACCACCGCAAGTTTTGACACCGATACCCCGGGTGATATCGCTCAGGGCGCGACGGTCGACGGCATCACGTTCAACTACAACATTGACGGCGGCCTCGGCAGCCTGGCGATTTCGAACCTCTTCGACACGACGTCGGGGACGAACTACCTCGGCTCGGACGATCCCACGACCGGCGCTCTGTTTCCGGGCGACAGCATCACCATGAGCTTCGCTTCCCCGGTGAACGCGCTGGGGCTGTTCATCATTGGTGGCCCCTACAGCGACGGGGACTTCACCTTGGACATCGGCACGGACACGGCGCTGAGTTCGAGCGTCCTCGAAGAGACCCTTGGCGACGGCGGCGAGGTGATCTTCCTCGGCATCACGAGCACGACCGGATTTTCCAGCGCAACGTTAAGCCTGGATTCGGGCGCTTTCGAACTGTGGAATGTCGACGACATCACGACGGCGGGCGGCACGCCCGGGACGGGCGGGGGCGGTGTTCCAACGCCTGAACCGAGCACTGTCGTGCTGTTGGCGGCAGGGCTTGCCGTCTGTGCGCGCCGCGCCCGGAAACTGCGCGCAGCCCAGGCCGGGCTGTTCAGCTGACCATGCCAGCAAGCCGGGCCGGGCGAGTCGCGCTGCTCGTCTTGCTTGCCTCTGTTTGCAGGGCGCAAGTCAGCCCCTTTCCCTCCAACGATTGGGACAGCCTCAACGATTCAGGGGAGAAAGCCTACGAGCGGCGTCAGTATGCCGCGTCGGAGAGGTTCCTGAAGGGTGCTCTGGATCTGGCCGAAAAGTTCGGCCCAAACGATCTGCGCCTCGCGACGACGCTCAACGATCTCGGTTTGCTCTACCGGGCCGAGGGGAAACTGAAGGAAGCGGAACCTCTCTATCGCCGCTCGCTCGCAATCCGCGAGAGGAAACTCGGTCCCTCCGACACGGCGGTTGCAGCAAGCCTCAACAACCTGGCAGGCCTTCTGGCAGCCGAAAACCGTTACGTCGAGGCCGAACAAACGTACCGCCGCGCCCTGGCGATCCGCGAAAAGACGCTCGGGCCAAACAACCCGCAAGTCGCCAATATCCTGAATAATCTCGCGGCGATGCTCAGCGCGGAAGGCAAGTTCGACAAGGCTGAGCCCGTTCTGACGCGAGCCCTCGCCATTCGGGAGAAAGCCCTGGGTCCGGAGGATGCGCAGGTGGCGAATGCCCTGAACAACCTCGCCGGAGTGTACACGTCCGAGGGGAAATACGATCAAGCCGAGCCGCTCTATCTCCGCGCGATCAGTATCGACGAGAAAATTCAAGGTCCCGAGCAGACCGCCCTTACGATGGATTTGAGCAACCTCGGCGCGGCATACTTCCAGCAAGGCAAGTACGACGCCGCCGAGCCGCTCTATCGCCGGGCGCTGGACATCCGAGACAAGACGCTCGGTCCGATGCATCCTCTGACGGGAGTGGCCGCGCAAAATCTCGCCGGCGTGTACAAGGCCCAATCCAAGTACGACGAGGCGGTCGCGCTCTACCAGCGTTCCTTGTCGGTCTTCGAGCAATCCGCGGGGCCGGACAGCACGGAGGCCGGTTCGGTCCTTGACGCCCTCTCCGTCGTGTACGTTGCCGAAGGCAAGTATTCCGAGGCGCAATCGATCTACGCACGGCTCGTCGAGTTGGAGGAGAAGGTGTTCGGCCCGCAAAGCGTGACCGTGGCTGACACGCTGGATCGCTACGCGGACGTGTTGCGCAAGCTCGGGCAGGATGCGCAAGCGAGCCAGCTCGCCGATCGAGCTCAGGCCATCCGCGCGGCGCAGCCAAAGGCTCCAGCCGCCGCCAAACCGCACAGCGTTCCTCCCAAAGCCGCCCAACCAACGTCGAGCTAGACGACGGGTGCCTCGTCGTCGACCACCGGTTCGGCGGGGATGACAACGGAGCGTGTGCGTGGTACCGTGAAGCCCGCGTTCGGCAGGGCGAGGGGCGCTTGGGGTGCGCATCCGAAGTTCTTCGGCCGAGCCCAAGAGCTAGAGCGCTGAACGCTCGCGGGGGTGCTATGTCCGATAATCAAATGTTCGAACAGAAAAGCGTTCTGATGATTCGCGTTCCGGTTTCCGAGGATGGTTACGCGTCGATTTATTTTTCGAGCGCGGACGGCCGGCTGATGACCGAGCGCGAATGGTGGAATTTGAAGCAGGTGGTCGAGCTGGCGAGCAAGGCCTTTGCGAAGCCCGAAGCCAAGGCGCAAGCAGCGTCCGCGGGCGCGTAGCTCGGACGCGGCGACGCTGAAACTGAGGAGAGCAATCGGCGCTGGTCTGCAATTCCGGCGCTTCCTGTGGTAAGCTCCGCGGCCATAAACGGCTTGCAACGTCCTGGCGAGCCGCCACCCGCAGTCGAGAGGCACATATGACGGAAAATCAGCGTGGCGTAGGCATGGCTGTACAGATCGTGTGGATTCTCGCAGGCTTGCTGGTCGCGGCGGCCGCCGTGTATCACCTTGTGCCGCATAAATCGAACGTGGAGTTCACCACGCCTTTTCAGGCGGTTCTGCTGGCGAATGGCTCGGTCTATTTCGGCCACCTGCAGGAGTACGGGTCGAGCCATCCGGTGCTGACGGACGTGTACTACATCGTGACGCAAACGAATCCGGAGACGAAGCAGACGAACAATGTACTCGTTAAGCGAGGGAAGGAATTGCACGCGCCCGACCGGATGTACCTGAATCCCAGCCAGATTCTGTTCGTCGAGCCTGTGGGAGTAAACTCGAAGGTCGCTCAGCTGATTGAACAAGCCAAACAGTGAGGCTGCCTGCCCCGCAGCGGATGCAAGGCGCCGCCCGCTCGATCCTCGCGGTATAATTGCCGACGGCGATGACCCTCGGCATTTACATCCAGGTTCCGTTCTGCCAAACGAAGTGTACCTACTGTAACTTCCATACCGGAGTTGTGTCCCGCGACCGTTATGCGCCTTATGCGGCCGCCATTTGCCGGGAGATCGTCGATCATCCCGAGGGTAGAAGCGAAACAGCGCGCCCGGCCGTCGATACCGTGTACTTCGGCGGCGGGACGCCGAGCTTGCTCCAACCCGCTGCGCTCGCGCAAATCCTTGATGCGCTTCGCGCCCGATTCGATTGGGCCGTCCCCGCCGAGATCACGCTCGAGGCCGATCCCGAAACCATCACCGCCGAAAAGGCTTCCGCTTGGCGCGCCGCCGGCTTCAACCGCATCAGCCTTGGCGCCCAGTCCTTCAGTGATCGCGAACTTCAATCCGCGGGACGGATGCATCGCCGCGCCGATATCTGTCGCGCGACCGAACTTCTTCACGCTGCGGGCCTCGCCAACATCAGCATGGACTTGATCGCGGGACTCCCGCACCAGACGCGCGCGACGTGGGATGAGTCGATCGCGGAGCTTCTGCGCTTGAGGCCGGAGCACGTTTCGATTTACATGCTTGAGATCGACGAAGGCAGCCGCTTGGGGAAAGAGTCGCTCGCTGGCGGCTCGCGTTACAGTGCCGGCGCGATTCCGGCGGACGACGCGATCGTCGAGTTCTACGAATCTGCGCGCGCTCGCCTCGCAGCGGCGGCGTACGAGCACTACGAAATCTCGAACTGGGCGCTTGCGGGATTCCGTTCGCGGCACAACCTGAAATACTGGCGCCGCGAGCCGTTTCTCGGTTTGGGCGCTGGCGCGCACTCGTTCGACGGTGTCACTCGCTGGGCCAACGTTCACGACGCGGCACGCTACGTCGCGTGCATCGAGCAGGGTGCGAGCCCGCGCGAACAGGTGGAGCGCGTCACACCCGGCCAGGCGCTCGATGAGGAATTCTTCCTCGGACTGCGCCAGCTCGAAGGCATCGACTTCTCGCGCATCGAGTCCGCGTACGGCCAAAATGGCCAGCGCGACCGTTTGGCATCGCTTCGGGAGCGCATTCGCGCTCTGGAGCGACAAGGCTTGGTCGAATCTGACGGCACGCGGTTGCGGCTGGCCCCTGACCGTCTTACGGTGTCGAACGAAGTCTTCGTCGAACTACTCGAATAGACTCGGCGGAGAGAAAGCCTTCACGCACGCCGTTTCGTGAATATATTATGATGGTTGTCCCGGAGCGCGAATCCATGCCCCCTGATGTCGTCGATCTTCGCAGCGATACCGTCACAAAGCCCACGCCTGCCATGCGGCGCGCGATGTCCGGAGCCGAAGTGGGCGACGACGTGTACGCCGAGGATCCGACAATCAACCGGCTTCAGGAGCGCGCCGCGGAGATCTTCGAGCGCGAGGCGGCGCTGTTCGTGCCGAGCGGTTCGATGGGCAACCTGCTCGCGATCAAGACGCTCGCGCGGCCGACGAGCGAAGTAATCTGCGAATCGCGCGCGCACGTGAACCTGTACGAACTCGCATCGATGTCCGCGATCGCCGGCTGCATACCGCGCACGACGCCGGCCCCGGGCGGAATCCTCACGTGGGACCTGATCGAGCCGCTGATCCGCGAAAAAATCTACTACGATTCACAGACCGCGCTGGTGACGCTCGAAAACACGCACAACATGCACGGCGGGACGGTCTATCCGAAGGAAATCTCCGACGACATCTGCGACAAGGCTCACGCCGCAGGGCTTTCGGTGCATCTCGACGGCGCGCGAATTTTCAACGCCTCGGTCGCGCTGGGCCGGAGCGTCGCGGACCTCACGCGAAAATTCGATTCCGTCATGTTCTGCCTTTCGAAGGGACTCGGCGCGCCGGTCGGCTCGATGCTCGTCGGCTCGCGCGACTTCATCGCCCAAGCGCACATCGGCCGCAAGCTTCTGGGCGGCGGCATGCGGCAGGCGGGCGTGCTCGCGGCGGCGGGCCTGATCGCGCTTGAGGAGACGCCGACAATTCTGCACGTCGACCACGAGAATGCGCGGCGGCTGGCCGAGGGCCTGGCGCAGATCAAAGGCGTGTCGATCGATCCGAAGAAGGTCGCGACCAATATCGTCATCTTTGATGTCACTGCCACAGGACGCACGGGCGAAGAGATCGCGGCAGAACTCGCGAAGCACAACGTGCTTTGCCTGCACGTCGCGAAATATGAGGTTCGCATGGTCACGCACTACGACGTGAACCGAGCCGGCATCGAGCGCGCGCTTTCGGCGGTTGAGAGCGTCCTGGCGGCGCGCGCCCCTGCGGCCGCCCGGACTTCTTGATATGTCACTTGCGCGCCGAATCGTCGTCTGGGCTCTGGCGTTGATCCTGGCGCTCTACGTCGTGGGAACACTGAGGCTGGTTCTGAGTCTCGTGAGCGCTCATGGCGGCGGGCAGCCGCTGATGGCGATGATAGCCGGCCTCTACGCGCGCTTCCTGGTCATGGCGATATTGCTGATCGTCCTGGTGCGGCTGCGGCACAACCCCGCTGCCAGCGTATCGGGGCCAGGCGCGGATGCCTCGGGCAATTCTCAGATCCAGAAGTCCGATCCGCGTTGAGCGAAACGCCAAGCGTTCACGTGGATGTTCATTGGTGTGATATACATAGTGCCGGCGAAACGAAAGCACCTTCTGCACGCGAGGCCTCGTGGAATTCTCTCTGACCGACGAACAGCAGCACCTTCGCCGCACCGTTCGTGAGTTTGCTGAAGGCGAAATCACTCCTCACGTGATGGAATGGGACGAGGCGTCGCGCTTTCCCGCCGAAATCATTCCCAAGCTTGCCGAGATGGGCTTTCTCGGCGTTGTCTTCCCTGAAAAATACGGCGGCGCGGGAATGGGCTATGTCGAGTACGCAATCATCATCGAAGAGCTCTCGCGCGTCGATGGTTCAGTCGGCATCATCGTCGCCGCCCACAATTCGCTCTGCACCAACCACATCTACAAGTTCGGCACCGAGCAGCAGAAGCGAAAATATGTCGTGCCACTCGCGCAAGGCAAAAAGCTGGGTTGCTGGTCTCTGACGGAGCCCGAAGCCGGCTCGGACGCGGGCGGTACGCGCACCGTCGCCGCGAAGAAGGACGGCGGCTGGATTCTCAACGGCTCGAAAACATTCACGACGAATGGCCGCTACGCGGACGTCTGCGTCGGCATGGCTGTTACCGACGCGACCAAGAAGAGCCACGGGATCTCCGCGTTCATCATCGAGAAGGGAACGCCGGGCTTCCGTCCCGGCAAGAAAGAGAACAAGCTCGGACTTCGCGCCAGCGACACGAGCGAGGTCGTGTTCACGGATTGCCGCGTGCCGGCCGAAAATCTGCTCGGAGCGGAGGGCGAGGGGTTCGTCAATAGCCTGCAGATTCTCGATGGCGGACGCATCTCGATCGCGTCCCTTGGTCTCGGGATGGCGCAGGGCGCGTACGAGTGCTCGCTGCGCTATGCCAAACAGCGCAAGCAATTCGGCAAGCCAATCGCCGACTTCCAGGCAATTCAGTTCAAGCTCGCGGACATGGCGACGCAAATTGAAGCGGCGCGGCTGCTGACGTACCAGGCCGCGTGGCTGGCCGACCGCGCGATCGCTACGGGAGATCCCGATGCGCGGTTTACGCGCGAATCCAGCATGGCGAAGCTGTATGCCGGAGAAGTGGCGGTCCGCGTGGCGAATGAAGCGGTGCAGATTCACGGCGGGTATGGATTCATCAAGGATTATCCGGCCGAAAAGTTCTATCGCGACGTGAAGCTGTGTACCATCGGCGAGGGCACCAGCGAGATTCAGCGGCTCGTGATCGCGCGCCAGCTTCTCGGCAAACGTTGACGGTCGCGCTTCCACCTACTGAATGTCCGCCAACATCGACAAATGGGCCTCGGCGGTTCGCGCGGGTGACGTCCGCGCGATCTCGCGCGCCGTCTCTGCGATCGAAAACCACGAGCCCGAATCCGAACAGATTCTCCGGGAGCTTTTCCCGCACACGGGCCGCGCGTACCGAATCGGCGTGACGGGCGCGCCCGGAACGGGGAAGAGCACCCTGGTCGACCGGCTCGCGAGCCATTACCGCGCGCAGCGCAAGACCGTCGGCATCATCGCCGTCGATCCTTCGAGCCCATTTACCGGCGGCGCGATTTTGGGCGACCGCATCCGCATGCAGGGCCATGCGACGGACTCCGGCATTTTCATTCGCTCGATGGCGACGCGCGGCTATCTCGGCGGCCTCGCGCAGGCGACGGGCGACGTTGCGCTCCTGCTCGACGCGGCGGGAAAGGAGATGGTGCTCGTCGAAACGGTCGGCGTGGGCCAGGGCGAAATCGAAATCGTGCGCCTCGCCGATTGCACGCTGGTGGTGCTAATGCCCGGCATGGGCGACGACGTGCAGAGCTTGAAGGCGGGCCTGATGGAGATCGGCGACATCTTCGTGCTCAATAAGTCCGACCGCGAAGGCGCCGACCGCTTCGAGCAGCAGCTTCGCGCGATCCTGCAGCTTGTCCCCGAGCGCGACGGCTGGAAGCCTCCTGTCGTGCGCACGGTGGCGACGGAGAACAAGGGACTCGACGAGCTCGGCCGCGAGATCGAGCGTTTTCGCGAGCACTTCGAACAAGCGCCCGGGCGCCGCTCCCGGGAGCTGACGTACTGGAAGGAGTGGCTGCTGCGTTTGCTGCAAATGCGCGTGATCGAACGCGCCGTCGGCGCTCAGTTCACGGAGGCGCAATTCGAAAGGCTCGCGGCAGAAGTCGCGGAGCGCAAGAAAGATCCGTACGCAGCCGTGAACGAAATCCTCTCCCGCTCGGGCCTGCCTTGAAGAGCTTTGTTCGTGCCCGGCACCTTCGCCGTTATAATTGAACGGAATCAGATGAAACTCGGCGACCTCGAATTCCACATCCTCTGCGACGGCCACTGCTACCTCGATGGCGGCGCGATGTTCGGCGTGATTCCCAAGACGTTGTGGGAAAAGAAAGCCCCGCCCGACTCGCGAAACCGCATCAAGCTTGCGATGAATTGCCTGCTGATCTTTGCCGGAGGCAAGCGCATCCTCGTCGAAACCGGCGCCGGCGACAAATGGACGCCCAAGCTGCGCGATATTTACAATCTCGAAGGCCCGCGGCTGCTCGACCGCCTTCGCGACTACGGCCTGAAGGATCACGACATCGACGTGGTGATCGACACGCATTTGCACTTCGACCACTGCGGCGGAAACACGCGCATCGAGCGCGACAAGGCGGTCGCCGCATTCCCCTGCGCGCGCTATATCGTTCAGCGCGGTGAATTCGAGCACGCCACTCATCCGAACGAGCGCGACCGCGCCAGCTACTTTCCCGAAAACTATATGCCGCTCCAGGAAGCCGGCAAGCTTTCGTTGCTCGAAGGCGATCGCGTGATTGCCGCCGGCGTCGAAGTGATTCGCGTTCCCGGCCATACGGCGCACATGCAGTGTGTGAAGCTCAGCGGCGGCGGTAAGACGGCATTTTTCTTTGCCGATCTGATTCCTACGACCGCGCACCTGCCGCTGCCGTGGATTATGGGCTACGACCTCTATCCCATGATGACGCTCGAAAACAAAAAGCGATGGATTCCGCAAGTCGCGAACGAAGGATGGCTCGCTCTGTTCGGACACGACCCGGCCGTGCAAGCCGGCTATCTCCGCGAGCGCGACGGCAAATGGGAGGTCGAACCCGTCCCGGTGGACTAGCCCGCCGATGGAGATTTGCTCGCCAGAGGAACCGAATCGCCATGATCAGACCGAAAGCGAAATCGCGAAGAACAAAGTCGGAAGCTGCGGCCGTGAAAATCGGCATCATCGGCGGCAGCGGCCTCTACTCGATGGGTGGGCTGACCGACACGCGCGAAGTCCGCGTCAAGACGCCGTTCGGCGCGCCGTCCGACGCGATCGTGATCGGCACGCTCGAAGGCCGCCGCGTCGCGTTCCTCGCGCGCCATGGCCGCGGTCATCGCATTTCTCCGAGCGAAATCAACTATCGCGCGAACATCTGCGCGCTGAAGATGCTCGGCGTCGAGCGCGTGCTCTCCGTCAGCGCGGTCGGCTCGCTGCGCGACGATCTGCCGCCGCTCGATTTCCTCGTCCCGGATCAGTTCTTCGACCGCACGCGCCTGCGCATCGCGACGTTCTTCGGCGGCGGCATCGTGGCGCACGTCGGTTTCGACAAGCCGACATGCACGCACCTGTCGGCGCATCTTGCGGATGCCTGTGGGAGCGCGGGCGTGAAGGTCCATCGCGGCGGCACGTATGTGTGCATGGAGGGGCCGCAGTTTTCGACGCTCGCCGAGTCCCACACCTACCGCCAGCTTCGCTTCGACGTGATCGGGATGACGAATTTGACGGAAGCGAAGCTCGCGCGTGAAGCCGAGCTCTGCTACGCAACCCTGGCAATGATCACCGATTACGATTGTTGGCACCCGCAGCATGACGCCGTGACGCTCGAGGAAATCATCGGCAATCTGAACAAGAACGCGGAGAACGCGCAGCGTACGATTCGCGAGGCGGTCCGCGGACTTACCGGCGATCGCGCGTGCAAATGCGGCTCCGCGCTTGCGCACGCCATCATCACGGACCACAAGCTGATTCCCGCCGCGACAAAGCGCCGCCTCGCTCCCATCATCGGCAAGTACATTTCCTAGGTTGCGCCTCGGAAGGCGCGGCCGCGACACGCGCCTCAGCGCGGACCTTCCTGCAATCTCGCCGAATCGAGAAAATCGAAATCGCCCGCAGGCGGCAGCACGACGTTCGTTAGCCGCTTGCGGCGCACGCAAACATTGTCGACATACCACAGCGTGATATAGGGCTCATCCTCCGCGACGATCTTCTGAATCTGCGACAGAATCGCTTTCCGCTTCTCGCGGTCCATCTCGACGCGCGCCTGGTCGAGCAGCGCATCGAGCGTCGGATTGCGGTAATGCCCGCGGTTCGCCCCGTTGGGAGGCATTTTCTTCGAGCTGAAGAGATACTCGAAGATGTCGGGGTCGTTGTTCCCACCGACGAGCCGCAGCGTGAAGAGCTGAAAGCTCCCGTGCGTGATATCGGAGTAGAACGTCGCGAACTCGAGCGAGCGCAAATCCAGCGCGATGCCCACGCGCTTCCATTCGTCGGCCAGCGCCTCGGCGAGCAGGCGCGTCGACTGGTCCGTCGAAGTCTTTAGCGTGATGTGGAATCGCACGCCGTCCGGCCCGCGCCGGAATCCCGCCGCGTCGAGGAGCTTCTCCGCCTGCGCCGGGTCGTAGCCGTAGTGCCGCACGCTCGGCTCGTACGCCCAGTGGTTTGCGGGGAGCAGGGTCGCGGCAGGCTCCGCCATCCCGCGCATCAGGTTCTGAATCAGCGTGGCGCGGTCCGTCGCATACGCAAGCGCCTGGCGCACGTCGCGGTGCGCGAGAATCGGATCGTCGAAATTGCAGGCGATGTACGCGAGCGTCGTGCCGGGCTGGTCCTCGATCGCCACGTCCGGGTCGTGCCGGAAACTCATGACCATGTCCGGCGTGAGCGAATTGATCGTCAAGTCGCCGCTGCCTTTGCGCAGTTCGAGCGCCCGGACGATCGCGTCGGGAACGATTCGGAAGCGCACGCGCGGGATGTCGGCGGCCCCGCCGAAATAGTCCGGGTTTCGCTCGAGGGCTATCTCCTCGTCCGTCGTCGCGCTCACAAATCGAAAAGGGCCCGTCCCGATCGGGTGCTGCGCGAAATCCGTCCCGGAGCCCTGCGGAACGATTCCGATTCCCGGTTTCGTGAGGTCCCAGAGAAACGAGGCATAGGGCTCACGAAGATGAAAGATCACGGTCGCCGGATCGGGCGCCTCGATCGACTCCACGATGCGAAACGATCCGGCCTTCGCCGTCTTCACGGTCCCGGACATGATGGATTCGAAAGTGAACTTCACGTCCGCCGACGTAAACGGCCGCCCGTCGTGGAATTTCACGCCGGGGCGCAGATGAAACACGTACGTGGTGGAGTTCGGTGTCTCCCAGTTTTGCGCCAGGTCCGGCACAACGTTCAACTGCTGGTCGTGCGCCACTAGGCTGTCGAAGATCAGGCCGTCGATGTGCTCGGAAAAAGCGTCGACGCCGATGCGCGGATCGAGATTTGTCGGCGCCGCCTCCATCAGGAAATTTACGGTGCCCGGCTCGGCCGGATTCGTACCGCGCCCGCATCCCGCGGCGCCAAGCGCGAGAAGCACGCAAAGCACCCTAACCGCGAAATTCCACTCGCAGCGGCGTCTATTTGCGAGCATCGGCTGAGCTTCGCGTGCGAACTAATTTGCCCATTACGACCGGGCGCTTTGCCCCCGTCGCCGACGGCAGATTATTCGTTCGCCCGTGGTACGCCTCGTAGGCCAGCACGGCGAAGGCGAAGGCTTCCTTGGCCTCGGCGGGCACTCCGAAGTGGCTCGCGGGAATGATGTCGATACCGGCCAGGGACGCTGCGAGCTGCGCCATGATCAACGGATTCTTCGCGCCGCCGCCCGCGACAATCAGTTCGTCGATCGTCGTGCGCGGCAAAATGAACCGCCGAAACGCGTCAGCGATCGAAAGGGAAGTGAAGATTGTGGCCGTTCGCACCATATCCGCCGGTTTCGCGCGATGCTTCTTGCCCCATGCGATTATTTTGTCCGGGTATTCCCGGCCAAATTGCTCCCGGCCCGCCGTCTTCGGCGGACGCATGCGCAAGTACGGCTCGCGCATCAGGCGTTCGAGGAGAGCGGAAATCGTGTGGCCGCCAAGAGCGATCTTCGCGTCGCGATCGAATCCCGCGCGCGCGCCGGCCAGTTCCGCAAGCGCGTCGACGATCATGTTGCCGGGGCCCGTGTCGAACGCGAACACATCCTGCGGCTGCGCGCCCGCCGGAATTATGGTCACGTTCGCGATGCCGCCAATGTTCAGCGCTGCGCGGGCGCTCGTTTCGTCGCGGTACAGCAGATAATCGACAAACGGCACCAGCGGCGCGCCTTGGCCTCCGGCCGCCATGTCGGCCGGCCGAAAATCGGCGATCGTGGGAACGCCCGTGCGTTCGGCAATCACGCTCGGCTCGCCGATCTGCAGAGTCGACGAGATCCGCGCAGCCCCCAGAAACTTGGATGCGGCGCCCTGGTGATAGATCGTCTGCCCGTGAGAGCCGATCAAATCGATCTGCGAGAGCGGGACGCCCCAACGTTTGCAACTCGCAATCGCCGCGCTGGCAAATTCCCCGCCGAGCAGGAAATTCAACTGGCTGATTTCGGCGGCCGTCGTGGCGCGGCCGTTCGCGATCGAGAGAATGGCGCGCCGGACGCGGGCAGGGAACGCCGAGTGGTGATGAGCCTCGAGGTGCGCGGAAATCGCGGGCGGCGCGCCTTCGATGCGCACGAGTGCCGCATCGATTCCATCCGCGGACGTTCCGGACATCACTCCAATCACGTGCATCGAATGTGCCTTAGGTCTCCGCAGCTCATTTCAGTTGCCTCTGCAGCGCCGCGAGCAGATTCAGCGCCTCGAGTGGCGTCAGTTTGTTCAGGTCGGCGCCGCGCAGCGCCTCGAGCACCGATTCGTCGATCGCGGTGAAGCTCGATTGCTGCGGCGCGGGCGGTGAGGCGCCCGGCGACAGCTCCTCCGTGAGCTTATCTTCGCTCTGCTCGTGCCGCCGCAGAATCTCGCGAGCGCGAACGATCACATCGTTCGGCAAGCCTGCCAGCCGCGCGACTTCGATGCCGTAGCTCTTGTCGGCACTCCCTGGTTCAACGCGCCGAAGGAATATAATCTCGCTGCCTGCCTCGCGGACCGAAACGTGAACGTTCTTCACGCCCGGAAGCAGCTGCTCGAGCTCCGTCAGCTCGTGATAGTGTGTGGCGAAAAGCGTGCGCGGCCGGGCGCCCGCGTGCAGCGCCTCGACGACGGCCCACGCGATCGAAAGGCCGTCGAACGTCGCCGTCCCGCGGCCCACCTCGTCGAGCAGCACGAGGCTTGCAGGCGTGGCGGTGTTCAGGATCGCAGCGACCTCATTCATCTCGACCAGGAACGTGGACCGGCCGCGCGCCAGATTGTCCGACGCGCCGATCCGCGTGAAAATCCGGTCGAGCACCGGCAGCTTCGCTTGCGCTACCGGCACGAACGATCCCATCTGCGCGAGAATCGAAATCAGCGCGGCCTGCCGCAAGTAGGTCGATTTGCCGCCCATGTTTGGCCCGGTGATGATGAGCAGAAACTGCGATTCGTCGTCGAGGTAGAGGTCGTTGGGCACGAATCGCTCGCCGCGCTCTTCGACGAGCTTTTCGATCACCGGATGCCGCCCGCCGGCAATCATCAGGACGCCGCGCCGCCCGTCGTGCGTTTCGGTGAATTCCGGTCGTGTATAATTTCGCGCCGCGGCGATACGCGCGAAGTTCGCGAGCACATCCACATGAGCGATCGCCATCGCCGTTCGCCGCAGCCGCGCCGCCTCGCGCGCGATGGTTTCGCGAATCTCGAGATACAGCCGGCGCTCGATTTCGAGCACGCGCTCTTCGGCCGACAGCACCTTATGCTCGTACTCTTTCAGCTCGGGTGAAGTGAACCGCTCCGCGCCCACCAGCGTCTGCTTGCGCTCGTAATCCGCCGGCGCCAGATGCAGATTGGCCTTCGAAATCTCAATGTAGTAGCCGAACACCTGGTTGTACCGGATCTTGAGCGATCCAATTCCCGTGCGCTTGCGCTCGCGTTCCTCCATCGACGCGATGATCTGGCGGCCCTGCTTCATGATGTCGCGAAGCTCGTCGAGCCCGGCGTGGAAGCCGCGGCGGATCACGCCCGCCTCGTTCAGCACCGCCGGCGGATCGTCCGCGATCCCGCGGGCGATCAGGCTACCGATGTCCGCCATCTCGTCCATCTGCTCGCGCAGGTCCGATAGCCGCGCGGCTGCTGCCATCGGCTCCGCGACCAAATGCGTTCGGAGCGCCGGAATTTTCGCCACCGAAGCGCCCAAGGCGAGCAAGTCTCGCGGCGTCACGATTCCAAGCGTCACGCGGCTGTTCAGGCGCTCGAGGTCGAGAATCCCTTCGAGCTGCTTGCGAATCTCCTCGCGCGCCACCGTGCGCGCCTTCAGCTCTTCGACCGCGCCAAGCCGCTCCTGGATTTCGGCAAGCGAGATTTCCGGGCGCAAAATCCACGATCGCAGAAGACGCGCACCCATTCCGGTGGCCGTCTCGTCGATCGCGCGCAGCAGCGTTGCCGATGCGTCGTCGCCGGCCGCGGGCTCGACGAGTTCGAGATTGCGCGCCGTGACGCCGTCGAGAATCATCGCGTCCTGCTGGTGGTAGTAGACGATGCGGTCGAGATGCTCGAGTCCCGCGCCGGTGGGCCGCAGCGACGGCACTGCGGAAGCATCCTCCGGTTTGTGCGGCGTGATCGCCGATGTTTCGCGCAGGTAATGGACAATCGCGCCCGCGGCGGCTGTTGCCTGTGCGTGCCCGTCGAGGCCGAACCCTTCGAGCGCGACGACGCGAAATTGCTCTTCGAGCAGCCGCCCAGCGTACTGTGGCTCGAAAATCCAGTCGTCGAGGCGCGTCTCAACGGCTCCTGAAACGTCGAGTGTCGCAGGCGAGGCCGATGGAAACAGCGTGACGGGTTGCGGCACCAGAATCTCGCGCGGCCTTAGCGTATCGAGTTCGTCCCGCAGGCGCGCCTCTGCTTTGTCGCCTGAAAACTCCGTCGCGCGAAAATCTCCGGTCGAAAGGTCCACATACGCGAGGCCAATCACCGCGTCATTGCGGCTGCGGGCGGGCGAAGCCGGCGCAGAAGATGAAGCCGCGTGCGATTCGCCGGCCGTGTCGCTCGGCCCCGCGACGCCGAAAGCCATCGCCCTTGCGGTCTGTGCCTGCCTCTTGGCCTGCGCCGGCGAAGCCGTTCCTCGCGCCACGGCGGCCAGAAAATTGTTCTCCTTCGTCTCGACCAGTGACGCGCCGGTCGCTGTTCCCGGTGTGAGCACGCGGATCACTTCGCGCCGCACGATCTTCTTGCCGGGCCCGGGCTCCTCCATTTGCTCGCAGATCGCGACCTTATGCCCCGCGCGAATCAGCCGCGCAATGTAGTTTTCGGCGGCGTGGTAGGGGACGCCGCACATGGGCACAGCCTGGCCCTTCTCCTTGTTTCGCGACGTCAGCGTAATTTGCAGGATACGAGACGCAACGACGGCGTCGTCGTAGAAGAGTTCGTAGAAGTCGCCGAGGCGGAAAAGCAGCAGCGCCGCCGGGTGCTGCTTCTTCGCGGCATGGTACTGCCGCATGAGCGGGGTTGTCGGCTCGGTCATGAGTGCGGGCCAGACTTCGGCAGGGAAGCGATTATGCTGGCTCGGGCCTGCTACCGCAATAGCTAGTGGATACCGCTCAAGGACGCGGCTCTGCGTCGGCTGCTCGGCTATACTCGCTGCGTGACCAAGGCCAAGCCGACCAGCCGCGAAATCGAGATCAAGCTGCCGGTGTCCGACCTCGCAGATCTGCTGCGGCGGCTGCACCAAATCGGTGCAAAGCACCAAGGCCGCGTCTTCGAGCGGAACGTCCTCTACGACACGCCGGATGCCGGCCTGCGCCGTCGCGGGCGGCTCTTGCGGCTCAGAATCGACACGCCCGCGCACGGCAGGAGCCGCGGGCTGATGACCTCGAAGGCTCCGCCTCCCCGCAGTCGAGGTGACCGAAGCCGATCGCGCTATAAGGAACGCCTTGAAAGGGAGGTCAGGGTCGGTGACCCGATTCGAGCCGACGTGCATCTCCGAGCGGGCGGCTTCCGGCCGACGTGGCGCTATGAGAAGTACCGCACGACGTTCCGCCTTCCGGGATTGCACCTCGACCTGGACGAGACCCCGGTCGGTGTCTTCCTCGAGCTCGAAGGGCGGCCGGCCGCGATCGACCGAGTCGCCCGGGCGCTCGGATACGGCCCCCACGATTTCATACGCGGCACCTACTGGGACCTCTATGCCGCGGATTGTCGCCGCCAAGGCCGCGAACTTAAGAATATGGCCTTCCCGCGAAAAAAGTTGCCGAGAAGTGCAGTCTTCGCTTGACAAACCTCGCGTCTCCTTTTAACTAGAGGCTGGTGTTGTGTTTCCGAGAAAAATGGAGCTTTCGTCCAATTTGGAGCCCGGAGGCAGGCGTGTCGGCCCAGAACGGCGGCCCGGTCCCGCTTCCGTGTTTGATTTCGATGGGTGCTCCCTTGCTGGCGCCGCCACCGGCCTTCGGCTGGCGTTTGCTCTCGGGACGTGCCCTGTACGGCCCTCGTGGGTCTCGGGAAACAGAGATGCAAGGCCCGGCCTGAAGTAGTCGGGGCGTTTTTCTTCGCCCGTGGCCGGATGCATCGCGGCCCGGGCTTTTTTTTTGCCGTTGAGGAGTCTGCCATGCTTCACGCCACAGAACTCTTGGGCGCCGAGACGTACGATTCGCTCGGCAACTTCGTCGGACGTGTGAAGGAGATGTTCGTGGTCCCGGCCGAGCAGCCGAACCGCGTGGCTCGCTTGCTGCTCGGACGCGGGCGGTACCGCCCGCTGGTGGCCCGGTACGACCAGATCGGCTCGGTTGCGCCCGGCCGCGTCCAACTGACCAGCGACGAATCGGCCCTCGAGCTGTACCACCCGAACGAGGCGTGGCTGGCGATGCAGAAGGACTTGCTCGACCAGCAGATCATCGACACGCACGGGCGAAAAGTTGTGCGCGTGAACGATGTGAACCTGGCGGACCAGCGGATGAACGGCAACACGGAGCTGCGGATCGCGGACGTCGATGTGGGCCTCCCGGGCGCGGTGCGGCGTTTGCTGCAGGGTGTGGTCCCGCCGATGGCGATTCGGCGGATCCAGAAGAAGCTGCCGCCGCGGACGATTCGCTGGGAGTTCGTCAACCTGATCGAGCCGGACCCGCTGCGGCGCGTGAAGCTCCGGATTTCCAGCCAGAAGCTCGAGGCGCTGCATCCGGCGGACATCGCCGACCTGATGGAGGAACTGTCGCCCGCCGAGCGGCAATCGATCATCGATTCGCTCGACGAAGAAGTCGCCGCCGAAACGCTGGCGGAACTCGACAAGCGCCTGCAGACGCAGGTGGTGGAGAAACTCGATCCCGAGAAGGCCGCGGACATCATCGAGGAAATGCGGCCGGACGAAGCGGCCGACCTGATCGCCAGTTTGTCTCCCGACACGTCGCAGGAAGTTCTGCACGAAATGGAAGACCGCGAAGCGGAGCAGGTGGAGGGGCTGCTGCAATTTTCCGAGAACACGGCGGGCGGGATGATGACCACGGAGATCGTCGCGGTGGGCGAGGATGCCACGCGCGGAGAAGTGGTCGACTACATCCGCTTCCACGAGATTCCACTCGACCAGCTCGACAATATTGTCTTGATCGATCGCGACGCCGCGCTCGTCGGCACGGTACCGATCGCACGCCTGCTGCTCGCGAGCTCGGATCAGCGCATGCTCGAGCTCGCGTCCGAGCCGCGCCTTTCCGTGCTGCCGGACACGCAGGAGAAGGACGTGTTCGAGCTGTTCGACAAATACAATCTGCGCAGCGTGACGGTGGTCGGGCCGGACAACCGTCCGATCGGGGCGATAACCGTCGACGACGTGGTGAGCCACATGCGGGCGAAGCTGTGATGAAGAAGAGTGGAAATGTGAATTGCAAATTTGAGATTTGATATTTCGAATGACGGCGCGCGACTCGATAACGGGCAAGCTGGCTACGCTGAAAGAGCGCAGCAAGGATTTCACCCACCGCACGCACTCGGTTCGGCGGCGCCTCGCTGTGTTCCTCGCGGTGGTGGGGCCGGGGCTGATCACGTCGAACGTCGACAACGACGCGGGCGGAATCAGCACCTATTCGCAGGCGGGAGCGCAGTTCGGTTACGCGCTGCTGTGGTCGCTGATTCCGATGACCATCGCGCTCTACGTGAGCGAAGAGATGTGCGCGCGGATGGGCGTCGTCACGGGCAAGGGCCTGTCCGACCTGATCCGCGAGGAATTCGGATTCCGCTCGACGTTTTTCGTGATGGTCGCGGCGCTTGCCGTCGACCTGTTCAACACCGTCGCCGAATTCTCCGGAGTCGCGGAGGCGTCCGAAGTGATGCACGTGAGCAGATACATTTCCGTGCCGCTGGCGGCGATTGCCGTGTGGCTGCTCGTCGTATACGGCTCCTACCGGATCGTCGAGAAGATATTTCTCGTAGCCTGCGGCTTCTATATTTCCTACGTGGCGTCGGCGATTCTCGCGAAGCCCGACTGGCTCTACGCGGCGAAGCAGATGGCTGTCCCGCCGATTCACATGAACACTCCGTACCTGGTGATGCTCATCGGCCTCGTCGGAACGACAATCGCTCCGTGGCAATTCTTCTACTTGCAGGCGGGCTTCGTCGAAAAGCGCGTCGGGCCGCGCCAATACAAGCACGCGCGGTGGGACGTGCTGGTCGGCAGCATCTCCTGCATGGTGATCGTGTTTTTCATCATCGTTTGCTGCGCCGCGACGCTGAACGCGCATGGCCTGACTCATATTTCGAGTGCCAAGGAAGCGGCCGAGGCGCTGGGTCCTCTCGCCGGGAAGTGGGCGGGATTCCTGTTTGCGTTCGGACTGCTCAACGCGTCGCTGTTCGCGGCGTCGATTCTGCCGCTCTCGACGGCGCACGTGATCTGCGAAGGGCTGGGATTCGAAGCCGGGCTCGACCGCAAATTCAAGGAAGCGCCGGCATTTTATTCGCTGTACACGTTGCTGATCGTCGCCGGAGCGGGGATCGTGCTGCTGCCGAAGGCTCCGCTGTGGAAGATCCTGATTTACTCGCAGGTGGGGAACGGAATCTGGCTGCCGATCGTGCTGATCTTCATCCTGCTCCTGGTGAACCGCAAGGACCTGATGGGGGAGCACACGAACAGCCTGGCATTCAACGTGGTGGCGTGGGCGTCGAGCATCATCATGATCATCCTGACGCTGATTCTGATGTACACCTCCATCAAGGAGCCGGGCGCCACGGGATTGTCCGGCATCCTGCTGCATCTGCACTTCCTCTAGCGGCGCTTTCGGCGCGGTACTAGCACTCAAAAGGGTGGCGGCGAGCGGGAGCGCGACGCGCCCGGAAGTGTATCGATTAGACTTGATGCCGGTCCTTTGTTTTGAACAACTTACGTCGAATTCTGTTTCCACTTTGTACCGATTAGAACTTGAAGCGAGGCGCGAGGCGGGAGTGTACTCCCATTCTGGAACGGCTCCGCGCGTGGTGCGAAGGGAGCGACGATTTTCGGCGATGCGAAATCGCGAATTTTGGCGATTAGACCGGGTCGCCGTCCTTTGTTTCCAACAACTTAGACCCGGTTCTAATATTCGAATTTGGCGATTAGGAAAACGCTTTCTGGGGTAGGGACGCCCCACCCGGTTCGCGGAGAACGTCCCCGGGCGGCCTAACGCCACCGCCAGCCTCGTATAGCCTCACCTCCCTTCGGGCGAAGAATCGCCTATCGTAGTTCATAGCACAGAATTGTTACGGCAAGATGAACGCGAGCCGGAAATCTGTGGGGCGGGAAGGACAGGAGTCGACGTGACCAAAGCTGATTCTGCTTGGCATTGCAAGCACCGGCGGGGAGGCTACCCGTGTGGCCGAGAAGCTCGCTGACTCTCGCGGACTTGTCGCCTGTTAAGCAGGGTTTCAACCCTGCTTCGACGAATCGGAGAGCTACTTCAGGTTCGCATACTTCCCCGTGGCTTTCCGAAAAGTGGAGATGTTGGAATTAAGGTAACTCCAGATCAAGCGCGTAGATCTCGTCCGTGCTCACGTCGCGAATGAAAAGTGGCGAACCGTCGGGAGTAATACCACTCCAAGTGGCAAGCGGCCCCGAAAATAAATGTAAGTCCTTCAAGTCCACTACGAGTTCGGGGTGAGTCCGTCCAACCTGGACTCGATAATACCCCGCCGTATCCGTCAATCTAGTCTCGAAATAGAGATATTTCCCGTCTCGCGACCATGCGGGGTAGCCATATGTCCAAGGTCCGCTGACCCAGTCTGACCATTTCCGTGTCTTGAAATCGAAGATCACAATCTTCCTCTGGTTGATGGGGAGCGCGGCGAGGTAACGGCCATCCGGGGACCAACGAGGAGAGAACAAGCCCTGCGAACCTGGAATGATCGAGACTTGCTCGGAATTTAGATCCAGCAACTGGATGGTAGCCTTCTCCGCAAGGTCCGTATTACGACCAAAAACCATTTGCTTACCATCCGGGGACCATTCTGCATCGTTCTGATAGAGATTTTCGGCGAGCATTTCGTGCGCCGCTCCGCCCTGTGCCGGTATCAGCAAAGTCCTCCACGGTCGCCCCGTTTGCAGATCCGTAAACGCAATCTGCGTACCGTCAGGCGACCAGTGTGGCAGGAAAGCTAAGACCGGCGGATCGGTGAGCTGCAAACGGTCGCTGCCGTCGACGCGGCTGCGCCACAGGGTTCTCTCGGGATAGGAGACGTACGCAACCCAGTTGCCGTCACGCGAGAAACTCACATCGGACGCCGAAATTCCCGACAGAAAGGGCATAAACCCGCGGCGTGCATCGTAGCGAATGAGTTCTCCGCGGCTTTGGCGACCTTCCGCGAACAGTTTCTTTCCGTCTGGGCTCGGTGTCATAGCTTCGAAGAGTACGGGGCCAGCCGTAAGCTGAAACAGCCTTGAGGGATACTTGCCGAACGCACGATTCGATTCCCGTACCGCCCAGATGTTCCCTCCTGGCGCGTAGAATAGATTCCCTCCAAACGCAGTATTATTTACGAAGAAGAAATAACGGCCGTCGGGCGACCATACGCCGCAGCATTCAGAACGCGGACTTCGCCAGCCCGGCATCAGGGGATGAAGATTCGTGCCGTCCGTTCGAATCTCCCAAATCGATGTTGAATTGTCTTTAACGATCGTGAAGCGCAGGCGAGTGCTATCGGAAGAAAACCGCAGACCGTAGGCCGCCTGTGCCCCGTGAGCAAGGGTGAACAACTTGCGGGTATCGGAGCCATCTGCATTGGCTATGTAAACATTCTCGCCTTTTGCAAAAATCAATTGATGGCCATCCGGCGACCATGCACCGGAATAGCCCGCGACGTCGCCGATGCGGCGGGGTGGCCCGCTGGGAAGCGGCAGTGCCCAGAAGTCCGCTGGCTCGTTGCCAATGAGATTGCGCACTAGAAGCTGAGAATGATCGAAGGAGATATCCACGATGTTTACGGCACGGAAAGGAGTGGGAATCGGCGACGTCTCGCCTCCTGTGATGGCTGCTTGTACCACGAACCAACTCTCCCCTTTGCTTTCTTCGATGTACAGCCGCGACCCATCTGTGAGCAGTCCAAACTTCCGCACGCCATCTTCGGTGAGCTGGGCAGTGGCGAGCACCCTCGGCGGAGCCTGCGGCAGACGCAGCCACACGAACGCTCCAGCGATCGCCAAAATGACGAGTACAGCGGCAAGCGGACCGAGCCAATGGAATCTGGAGCGAGCCGGCGGGAGGGCGGCCACCACAGTCGTCTCTCCAGACGTAGAGTCCCGCTTTAGCCGCCGCAAATCTGTGCGAATTTCCGCTGCGGTCTGGTAGCGAAGCTTACGGTCCTTCTCCAGCGCCTTGTTGATGATTTCTTCCAGCTTTGAAGGAAGGTCGGGATTCAGTCGCACCGGCGCAACTGGCGCCCGGTCCAGGATCGCTTCCGCAATGACACCGGTGGTCTCGCCCCGGAAAGGCAGAATTCCTGTCGCCATCTCGTAGAGCACTGCACCAAATGAAAACAGATCGGTGCGCGCATCCGGTTCCTCGCCCCGCACCTGTTCAGGTGACATGTACGGGATGGTGCCAATCGCCACGCCAAGTCGAGTGAGCGGTTCTAGTCCGCTGGCTGTGGGCATCGCCGAAAGATTCACGGGGCTGCCCGCCGGTGCAAGCTTGGCCAGGCCAAAATCGAGAATCTTGGCGTGCCCGCGCTCGGTAATGAAAATGTTGGCAGGCTTAATGTCGCGGTGGACGATCCCCTTGCCGTGCGCCGCATCCAGCGCGTCCGCAATCTCGATTCCCAGCTCCAGGACTTGCTCAAGCGGCAGTGGCTTGCCGGAAATGCGGCGCTTCAGGGTCTGTCCGTCCAGAAACTCCATGGCGATGAATTGCTGCCCATCCTGTTCGCCGATGTCATAAAGGGTGCAAATGTTGGGATGGTTCAGCGCCGACGCGGCTCGCGCCTCTCTCTCAAAACGCGTCAGTGCATGTGAGTCTTTCGCTAGATTGTCGGGCAGGAATTTCAGCGCAACAGGACGGCGCAGGCGGGTATCCTCCGCCTTGTAAACAACACCCATTCCGCCACCACCAAGCTTCTCGACGATGTGATAGTGGGAGAACTCAAGTCCGACGAGGGAATCTAGGGATAGGGCCTGGTCCGGCATGGGAAGATCTCCTCCCCATTAACCCTCTATACCCTACTGCTCCATCGAGACAGCGTCGTCAGTGATGCAGGGCTCCCTTCAGTGTGACCTTGGGCACACACATGAGCCGCTGCCCGTGAGTTGTCGGATGAGCTGTAACGACAAATGGCTCCTGCGGTAGGATGGGGCGGCGTTGCGGGCGGGTGAAGGACGGAGGGAGCATGGAGGCGCTTCTTCAGGATTTGCGCTACGGGCTTCGGACGCTGGCGAAGGCGCCGGGATTCGCGGCGATCGCGATTCTGACGCTGGCGCTGGGCATTGGCGCGAACACGGCGCTGTTCTCCGTGGTCAACGGCGTGCTTCTGAATCCGCTGGCATACCCACACTCCGGCCAACTGGTCGCGATCTACGGGCAAACGCCGGGATCCAACGTGGGGCCCATCACCTACCTGAATTTCCTCGATTGGCAGCGCGAGACGCAGACACTCTCGTCCATGGCCATGTATCGCAACCAGGATTACAACTTCATCGGCACGGGCGAAGGGGAGCGCCTGAGCGGCTACATGGTTTCCGCGGACTTTTTTACGACGCTTGGCGTGAGTCCCATTCTCGGCCGCACGTTCCGTCCGGACGACGATCGTGCGGGCGCCGCGCCGGTGGTGATCCTAGGCGGAGGCTTCTGGAAACGCAGATTCGGCTCTTCGCTTGAGATCGTGGGGAAGCCGATGAACTTGAACGGGACCTCCTACACGATCGTGGGCGTGATTCCGCCAGGCTTCGCTTTCTACGGGCAGAACCGCGATGTCTACACGCCCATCGGCCAGTGGACCGATCCATCGTTTCGCGACCGCCGCATCGACATGAGCGCGCACGCGCTCGGCCGCCTGAAGCCGGGCGTGACGCTCCCGCAGGCGCGAGCCGACATGGATGGCGTGGCGCAAAATCTGGCGGCGGCGTACCCGGAGGCCGACAAGAACGTCGGCATTACGCTGGTTTCGATGAAGGAAGACATTGTCGGCAACGTCCAGCCGTTCCTTGTCGTGCTGCTCGCGGCGGTCGGGTTCCTGCTGCTGATTGCGTGCGCGAACGTCGCGAATCTGCTTCTGGCGCGGTCGATGGGCCGCTCGCGCGAGTTTGCGATTCGCTCGGCGCTGGGCGCGAACCACATGCGCGTGATTCGCCAGCTTCTCACGGAAAGCATTCTGCTCGCGGGCCTGGGCGGGACGCTGGGGCTCTTGCTCGCCGTCTGGGGCACGAAAGCGGTGCTCGGCATTTTGCCCGGCGCTCTGCCGCGTGCCAACGAAGTTTCGCTCGACTCGCGCGTCCTGCTCTTTACGATGGCGGTGTCACTCCTTGCCGGGATCGTCTTTGGACTCGCGCCCGCGCTGAAAACTTCGCGCGTGAACCTGCAGGAGATTCTCAAGGAAAGCGGCCGCGGATCGAGCGGCGCGCGCCACCGGCTGCAGGGAGTTTTCGTCGCCGTCGAAGTGGCGATGGCGCTGGTCCTGCTCGTTGGAGCGGGACTGATGGTGCGGAGTCTCGCAGCGCTCTGGCGCGTCGATCCCGGCTTCAATCCGAGCCACGCGATCACCTTCTCGTTGTCGATGCCGGCGACTCCGCAGACCAGCTCCGCCGAAACGCGCGCGCGCCTGCGCTACTTCGACGACAAAATGCGCGGCATCCCGGGCGTCCAGGCCGTATCGGTGACGCTCGGCTCACGGCCGATGATCCACAACTCCTCTTTGCCGTTCTGGATCGAGGGCCAGCCAAAGCCCGCCAACATCCAGGACATGCCCCAGGCAATGTTCTATCTCGTCGAAGCCGGATTCCAGCAGGCGATGGGAGTCACGCTCGAGCGCGGGCGCTTCGTCACGCCGCAGGACGACGAGCACGCGCCGGTGGTGGTGGACATCGACGACGTTTTCGCGCGGACCTATTTCCCGCACGAGAATCCGATCGGGAAGCGCATCAATCTGGCGCTGTTCAACGTGCAAGCGGAAGTCGTCGGCGTGGTGGGCCACGTGAAGCAGTGGGGGCTCGACGCGGACGCGAAATCGGCGATCGAGGCGCAGTTCGATTATCCGTTCATGCAGCTTCCCGAGAAGCTGATGCCGCTCGCGGCGGATGCGGTGGCCGTCGTGGTGCGCACCGACGGCGACCCCGCCAGGGTGATGGACTCCGTGCGCCGCACCGTGGCGGAGATCGATTATCGCGAGGTGGTGTACAACGTCCAGACGATGGACGAGGTCGTCTCCAATTCGTTTGCCGCGCGAAGGCTTTCGATGATTCTTCTCGGCGTCTTCGCGGCGCTCGCGCTGGTGCTGGCGTGCGTCGGAATCTACGGCGTGATTTCGTACCTGGTCGGGCAGCGCACGCACGAAATCGGAGTGCGCATGGCCCTGGGCGCGCAACGGAGCGATGTGCTGCGGCTCGTGATCGGGCACGGGGCACGAATGGCGCTGATCGGCGTGGCGATCGGCGTCGGCGCCGCGCTGGGACTGACGCGCCTGATGGCCAACCAGCTTTTCGGCGTCAGCGCGCATGACCCGCTGACTTTTGCCGGGGTTGCGGCGCTGCTGGCGATCGTGGCCGTCGCGGCGTGTTACATTCCCGCGCGGCGCGCCATGCGCGTCGATCCGATGATCGCGCTGCGATACGAATAATCCTTCCGGCTAGAGTCCTCGAAGCTATTTGCGATTGATGGCCCCGCGGCACTTGGGCGAACCGCAGTGGCAGGGAATCTTTTCGACATCCTTGGGGAAGCGATAGTCCAGGGTGAGCTCCTGGCCCGGATGGATTGCGCGGCGGCTGAAGAAATAGATGTGCCCGCGATGCCGACGGGCGTAGAGATTCGGGTCGCAGCTGTGGTTGACGAGTTCGGCGCCACTGCCGCCCCTGGAGGCATCCACTTCCCAGTTTTTGCTGAGGCGAAAGAAATAGACGGGCTGCGGGCGCCCGGGAGTCCAAAACTTTCGGAGACGCTCAAGGGCGACTTTGTAAGTGATGCGCTCGCCCGTATATTCGATGACCTTTTCGTAGCGGGGAATGAGTTCGGCCGCGAAGACGCCAAAGCGGTGAATCCGGGAGCGCCGGATGAAAAGGCGGAAACGGGAAGCACGAGGGTGAACGCGTCGTCGCATTAAAAGGTGATCGTCGCCAGCGCGAGCGAATCGATGAAGTTACGAAGTACAGAGGGCCGCCCCGGGACGGGAGGCAGCCCTCCATTTCGACTGCGAGTGCCTTCGAGAGCCGGCAACCGGCGCAACGCTGCTAGAACAGGACCGCGGACGACTTGTCTACGACCTTGCTTATCTGGAGGTCGCCTACGCTGACCTTTCCCGTCGACAAAGGCTTGGTTGATTCGAGCTTCTTGGACTTGCGCAACCGCTTGGTGGTTTTCTTCGCTTTCATCTCGGTTTCCTCCTCCGGTGAATGGCCCTTCCCAGGGCGATGAAGGCTTATATGCAAGCGGGTCGCCAATGTCAACCACCAGCGGGAAATGGGCTATATGCCGTGGAATCATGCGAATCGGCCCGGGGTAAGGCGGCAACCGGCCATCCGGACTGTTGAAAAAATCAGAGCATGTTGAGTTTTTGAACGCCGGCCAGACCGTCGCCGCTACTCGGTGCGGAGCGCGACGATCGGGTCGATGCGGGAGGCGCGGCGGGCAGGCAGGTAGCCGGCGAACAGGGCGACGAAGAGAAGCAGAAGCGAGACGGCGGCGATGGTCGGCGGATCGTTGGGCGAAAGGTCGAAGAGCATGCTGCCGATGAGCCGAGTGGCCGCGAGGGCGCAGGGGATTCCGAGCGCGATACCCACGATGACCAGCGCGAGCGATTCGCGGAGCACCAGGCCCAGGACCGCGCCCTTTTGGGCGCCCAACGCCACGCGAATGCCGATCTCGCGCGTGCGGCGCGTGACGGAGTAGGACATCAGGCCGTACAGCCCCACCGACGCGAGCAGCAGCGCCAGGATCGAGAAGAAGGTGGAAAGCGCGGCGATGACGCGCTCCTCGACGAGCGTCCCATCCATCACCTGAGCGACCGTGTGCGTCGTGAGGACGTATTCGCGGGCGAGCGAATCGACCTGCCGCGCAACGCTGCGCGCAAGAACGTCGGGAGGCTGGGCGCTGCGCACGAAAAGGTAGAGGCGGTCCCAGCGCATCCAATCGGGACTCTGGAGCGCGGGAACGTAAATGATCGGGGCGGACGCGCTGCGAAGATTGAAGATGCGCGCGTCGGCGGCGATTCCGACAATTTCGAGATCCTGGAAGTCCGGCATGAAGCCGAAACGAACGTGCCGGCCGATCGCCTGGCCTTTCGGGAAGAGGCTTTTGGCGAGGCTGTTGCTGACAACGGCGACGCGAGGCTCGGTGGGATCGTCGGTCCACAGCAGGCCGCGGCCGCGAAGCAAGGGTATGCCGAGCGCGTCAAGAAAGTCGGGGAAGACCGCGATTTCGTTGGTCATCGTTTTCGCGCTGGTGATGGCGTCGGCTCCCGTTTCCGAGACCGTCTCTCGCCATCCCTCATCGCTGGGAATCGGATAGTCCGAGAGGCTGACGGAGCGGATGCCGGGCAGAGCGGAGATGAGATCCGTGAGCTGGCGGCGGTAGTTGTTGAGGTTCACGTTCTGGGGCGCACCGGGCCGCGGAACCAATGTGAGCTCGAGGACGCTTTCGCGCGCGAAGCCGGTGTCGACCGAATGCAGCCGCTCGAAGGTTCGCAGCAGGAGGCCCGCGCCGAGCAGGAGGATCAGCGAGAGCGCGACTTGGACGACGATCAGCATCCGGCTGAGGCCGCCCGCGCCGCCGGCCAGGCTCCGCGTGTTCTGGCGGAGCACTGCGGCGGGATCCTGGCGCGAGGCGCGCCAGGCGGGAGCGAGGCCGAAGAGAATGCCGGTGAGCGCGGCGATGCCGAAGGTGACGCCGAGGACGCGCGCGTCCGGATTGAGGTCGAGCGAAACAGGAGTGAGATATTGGCGCGTCATCAGCGCCACGAGCAGGCGGCTGCCCCAGTAGGCGAAGCCGAGGCCCAAGGCGGCTCCTGCAAACGACAAGAGGAGCGTCTCGCTGAGCACCTGGCGGGCGAGGGTCCAGCGGCTCGCGCCGAGAGCCACGCGCACGCCCATCTCCTGGCTCTGAGACGCCGCGCGGGCGAGCATGAGATTGGCGAGATTGGCGCAGGCGACGAGCAGAATCAGCGCGACGACGCCCATCAGCACGTAGAGCGGGCGCGTGAACTGGGCGCGCAGGTCCGCGGCGATGCCTTTCGCAGCGGGCGAGACGTCGAGCTTCATCGCCATGAAGGTGTCGCGGCGGAGGCCGGGAGTTTGCGTGGGAGCGTTGGAGGCGAGGACATCCGGCCAGAACGATTGAAGCTGCGCGCGCGCCTGATCGAGCGTGAGGCCCTTTTTCAGGCGGCCGGTGGCGGCCACCCACAACAGCGAGCGGTCGTTCATGATTTTCGAGGGGTCGGCCCAGGCCAGATGCTCGGCGGTGATGGGGATGGTGACGTCGGGCGGCTCGCCGGTGGTCATGCCCGTGAACCATTTGCGGGTGACGCCGATAATCGTGAACGGCTGGCCCTCGACGAGAATCTCTTTTCCGACGACGTTTCGCGAGCCGTCGAAGCGCGCTCTCCAGTATTCGTAACCGATGACCGCGACCGGCGACGCGGCGCCCGGCGTGGCGTCGTCCGGGACAATCAAGCGTCCGAGCAGGGGCGCGACGCCGAGTTCACCGTAGTAGTTGCCGGTGACGCCGAGGACGTTGGCCTGCGAGAGGACGCCGTCGATTTCGATGTTCGACATGCCGCTGCGGCTCCAGCCGATGAGGCCCGTGAAGACACGCTGTTCGAGCTCGATTTCGCGAAACATCGGATAGGAGAAGGGAATTTTGTTTCCGGCGCGAACGGCGGAGAGTTCGACGAGGCGTTCGGGCTCGCGCACGGGAAGGTCGCGCAGGAGCAGGGCATTGACGAGCGAGAAGATCGCCGTGTTCGCGCCGATCCCGAGAGCGAGCGACAGGATGGCGACGGCGGAAAAGCCGGGATTCCTCAGCAGGACGCGGATGGTGTGGCGAATCATAACGGAGGTTCGCGAAAAGCTGTCCTCAACTCGCACCGCCTTTGCGAAAAACCATGTACCAAGTATCGCCAAACCTGCGCAAGAAATCGAGACGCTGCTCCGCCATCTCATACAGGCGATACAGGCGCCTGCGCAGGGATTTCGAGGACGCGCCGCGATATACCGAATTGTTGGATTCGAGGACAACGCGCCCCGTGGAAAAGCCGAGGCGGGACATCAGCCGCGCGATCTCGTCCGGCGTATAGAGACGAATATGGCCGAAGGTCCCTTTTGCGACGGCGACGTGGTCCGGCAGATCGAGAATACTGCGGCCCTTCAATAGCCGAATCCGATTTTCGAGCGAGGCCTGGTTCGGCGAAGACGCGATGAGAAGGCCGGCGGGCCGGAGGACGCGCGCGATTTCGTCCATGACGAAATTAAGGCGCTCGACGGGAAGATGTTCGAGCGTCTCGGAAAAAGTGAGCACGGAGAAGTTCCGGTCGGGAAAGGGAAGAGGCTCGTGGACGAAATCGCAGCCGACGAGACGGCAGCGATTGTCGCGCATGGCTTGCTGAAATTCGGGGCGATCGAAGTAGCGGCGGTCGGGATGCTCGACGGCGGTCCAGCGGACCTGCGGATTGAACTGCGCCATGGGGAAAAGCAGGTAGCCGTAGCCGCAACCGAGTTCCAGGCCCTCGCCTTCCAGCGTGCCTCCGGTGACGGACTGCGTGAGCGAGACGAGGAGAGAAACCCGACGGACGTCGGCGCGAAGGTCGCCGGCGATGGTGCGGGCGAAGTCTTCGGATGAGATTTCGGCCGGCGAATAGTCGCCAAATTTCCGGAGGCACTCGCGGATGATGGGTTCGACGGCTTTCTCGATTTCGGAGCGCGTCATAAGCAAGGTGAAAGATATAAGACAGTCGAGGGGATAAGCAAATCACGGGACGGCCCGGAGGGCTGAGAGCCCCGCAGGCGCAGCAGGGCCGCTCGAATCCAATCTAGCGGGAACCAGCGATCACGGGCGCGAAACCTGCGCCTAATGAACGTTGCGAGTGAGCGTCCAGGTGCCGGTGCCCGTGCCATTCGGATTGAAGTTGATGTCGTCCGATAGCCGGTGGGTCACGCCGTCGGAGTTGACCCAATCGTAGCCATAGTTGCTGTCGGTCTTGTAAAGCGCGCCGGTGAAGGGGTCAACCCGCTTCTGCTGGCCAAGAATCGCGTCGCACCAATCATCGGACATTCGATCCTTGGCTTGCATCTGCGAATTGAAATTCTGGAGGTTCGCATCGCTTGCGCCCTGCATGATCGCCATCAATTGCTCGTGCTGCTGGAAACGCATGTCCATGGCCTGGCGAACCGCCACGCCATTCGCGATGATCTGGCCGACCGCAGCCGCGGTCTTCCGCGCCTGGGACGCCCCGCGCAGCTGACCCCATACGGGGTTCATGCTCTTGAGCTTCATGCGCATCAACATGAGAGAGGTCGCATAGACCCTACCCTTCGGGGCCCACGTAAGATCCACGATGGCGCTGCACATATGGTTGGCAATGTTGCGCCAAGCCGGCATGTACGTCTTGAATGCACAGAGAACCGCCACGTTTATAATCTCGTCCTCGTCAATGCTGTTGATTTTGAACCGCGTGAGGGCGGTCGCGTTATCGGCAGTCTGAATCAGCCCATTCGCTCCGCGAGTGGGGCGCGGTCCTCCCGGAGGAGTCGGATTCGAGGTGATGTCCTGGACGTATTCGACGTGCAGGATGCCGACCATGTATTTCAGAAAGTCCTGAGCCGAGATGGGTCCGTCATGGCGGGGGCAGTCCGAATTCGGGCCGAGTTCGTAGGGCGCGTTGGTGGACCAGCCCCAGTCGTACCGCGGCAACATCTTGGTGCCGCTGAGTCCGTCCGGGCTCCAGGCGCGGTAGAAGGGGGTCACCAGCGCGTCTTCGCAGGAGGTTTCCCGCATCAAGCCTCCGAGATAGAGCCAGTCGGAGGGAACCCGAGCATTGAGATAGTTGACGCCCAGGGCAGGGTCGAAAATCCCAACGGGCCTCGTGCTGATGGGGGCATCCGGTTGCGGAGCGGCGCCCGGTGCTGAACCGGCGTTCAGCTCACGAAGCTTGGCCTGGTATTCGTCCTGTGTGAGCAAGCCGTTCCGGTAGGCGTCGTTTAGCGCGTCGATCCTCTGCTGATCGGCGGCTGAGCGCTGTGGCTCCTGCCGGCCATAGGCAGTCGGCATGGCCGCCGACGCGAGAAATACTGCGAACGCGAACGCTGCGAATTTGTGCTTCATGATGCTCCCCCGGTTCTCCTCTACTGGCGCCCGAAACGGATGCTGTTGAACATGTCGCTCAGGTCGTCGTTCACGGATTGCGGCTCGCTTTGCGGAACGGACGACGATACGACGTAGTAGTGCCCGCCGGGCCCGGCGATGCCGACGATGATCAGCGAGACCGCGACGCCGTCGGGATCCGTTCCCGTGAACGTGCCGAGAGTGATGTCCACGCCGTTGAACTTCTGCGGCTGGTTCTGGACCATTGTGAAATTGCGGTATTGCTCCTGGTACTGGCCGGCCACCGTCTTCACGACGTCCGCCGGCTCGTTCGCTTCCGCCGAAAACGGCGCGATGAACGCCCAGCCCTTGCCGCGGTTTTCGTTGATGTTCACTCCCGAGGCGTCCGGCGGGCAATTCTGCGAAGGCCCGTAGCAGCCGCCCTGCGTTTTCGCCGTCCATCCGGGCGGGATCATGAGGCTGAAAACGCCTGCTGGGTCGCTGTAGACATTGCCATTGCCGCGGCCATTGCCGTTGCCCCCGCCATTGGCGTCGCTTCCCGGCGGGTTCGGAGAATTGGAGTAGATCACCGCGGGCGGGCCATTTGGCGCGTTTGAGGGCGGCGGAGGTTGACCACCCGGCCCCGTGCCGATCAGCGCGGCGCGTTTCGCGGCGCATTCGTCCGGCGTGAAGACCCCGGCCCGGCACGCCCTTTCGAGCGCCTGCAGCTTCTGATCGTTGGCGGAACCCTGCGAGGGCTGCGACGCTCGCATCAGTTCCGCGCGCTTGGCCGCGCATTCGTCGGCAGTGAGGACGCCGGCTTTGCAGGCATCATCCAGCGCGCGCATCTTCTGCGGGTCCGGCCCCGACGGGGCATTGCCCGCTCCAGGCGACATCTCGACCCACTCGCCTTTCTCCTGCGTGCCTGCGATACCGGCGGAAAGGTGAAAGCTCTTGGCGATGTCGTCGAGGATCGGCTTGGCGGCGGAATACTGCGAAGAAGGCAGCGAAGATTGGAAGAGGACGATGTGGCCGTTCGACGTGGCGACCGAAAACATCATGAGCCACGTCCCGTGCTCCTGGTCGTTGCAAGAGAGGTGCGCGTAGCGCCCGGACAGACCGGCGATCACGGTGGTGCCCTCTTGGGGCGTTCCCGGAGACGGGCATTGCTTGGTGAATTGCTGCTCGAAACTGTCGAGAACCTCGGCGGGCGGCGGCGTCGAGCCGTCGTCGGTCGGGTCAGCGCCCACGGTGATGCTGACATCGCCCTTGCTGATGGTTACGCCGTTTCCGTCCTGCTGCCTCTCGGCGTGCCAGCCCGCCGGAACGCTCACAACGAAGCTCCCGCCGGGATCCTGGTAGGTGGTCTGAGCCGAAGCGCCGGCGGCAAACAAAAGAAGCGAGGCGGCGGCTAGCGCGATCGCGGACGCCTCCCAAGACCGCTTCGTCCGACAACGAAATTTTGTTGAATCAGCCGCAAGGACGGGAACGCAAGGGTTCATCTTCGAGCTCCTCCGCAGCCCTTTTGATGAAGGCGCTGCGTTGCACTTCTCTGAAACCTCACACTGCTACTTGGCCTTTTGAAACAAAAATGAATGCGGGAGCCCGAAAGGCTGATAACTGGGCGCGTATCTTCTTCGAGTTGATGTGCGCTGTCAAGATGCGGCCGTGAGAATTGAGGAGAGCCGTAAGCGAAATGGTGCGGCGCAAAACTACAAATTGACTTCTACCGAAGCGGGATTTAGGCTCACCGGCTCGCATTCAATTTTCGCCGGCGGTGCACACATTCGCTGCCGACGTTTTCGGCGGGAGGCATCATGAAGCGAACCTTGATCGTTGCAATCGTAAGCTTGTTCAGCGCGCTGGCGGCATTCGCCGCGACGACGCCGAAGGTGGTGTACGTCAAGTGCGGGAAGCTGATTTACGACGCGGAAAAGCCGCCGCTTGCGCCCGCAGCGGTGGTGATCACTGACGGAAAAGTGGCCGCTGTCGGCGCGAACGTGCCCGTGCCGGACGGCGCCGAGCAGATCGACCTCTCGCACTACACAGTAATGGCGGGCTTTGTCGACGCGCACATTCACGTCTGGTCTGGCCCGTTTTCGAGGCAGCCATCGACGCCGCTGGCGGTGCTGCGCGGATCGAAGGCGATGAGCTACGCGCTCTCTTCCGGAGTTGTGGGTGCTCGCGTGCTCGGCACCGAAGGCTTCATCGACGTGGCACTGAAGGACGCAATCGAGGAAGGCACGATCCCCGGCCCGCATCTGGTTCCCGCCGCTCACGCCATCACGATCCCGGGCGGACACGGCGACTTTTTCCCGGCGCCGCCCTTCCTGCCAATGGACGACTTCTACACGCCGATGAACGGCTTCATCAATTCTCCCGCGGACGCCGAGAAAGCGGTGCACTTGCAGATCAAGTACGGCGCGCGCGTGATCAAGGTGCTGGCTTCCGGAGGAGTGCTCTCGCCGCTCGATTCGCCCACCGCCGAACAGGTGTCGCCGGAGGAGCTGCGCGTGATCGTCGAGCAGGCGCACATGGACCATCTGAAGGTGGCGGCGCACGCGGAGAACATCCGCAGCATCATGGCCGCGCTGGAGGCGGGCGTGGATTCGATCGAGCACGGCTCGGAACTCAACGACGAAGCCGTGAACTTCATCAAAAGCCACGAGGTGGTGCTGGTCCCCACGGTCTACGTGGTGGATAACAGCGTCATCGCTGGCGAGAAGGAGCACATGCCGGACTACGTGATGCAGAAGGTGCGCGCGCTCGCCAAAACTCATTTTCCGAGTTTCCAACTGGCGCTGCGCTCCGGCGTGACCATCGCAGCGGGCTCCGACCAATCCTACGAGCCAGGGTACGGGACGGTGCGCGACGAGATGATCGCCGAAGTCAAATACGGGATGACTCCGCAGCAGGCGCTCGTCGCCGGGACGGAAACCAGCGCGGCCTTGCTGGGCCTCGATCAGCTGGGCACGGTCGAGGTCGGCAAGGAAGGCGATCTGGTCGCCGTCGAAGGAGACCCGCTGAGCGATATTCACGCACTCGAAAAAGTGCGCGCCGTGATCTTCCAGGGCCGCTCGGTGACGCCCGCCAACCGGCCGTAATCAGGGCAAGTCCGGCGGACGCCGGGAACCGCCTCCGCGCGGCTAGCGGAGCGGAGCCCGGAAACATCAGCTCAGCGAGATTTTGCAGGCACGGCGGGTTTGTTATTTGGCGAGTTCTGGTTCCCAGTCTCGCACTTAGCCACCTTGGCGATGTTGTCCATGAAGGTGGTCATGTCGCGGAGCGTGATTTCCCTGGTTGGGATAGCTCGAATTTCCCCGCCCGGTGCGATGGGCGTTCCGGCAATCCCTCGCTCGATGTCTACACGGCGATCTCCTAGAAGACCTTCCGAGATAAGGGATGCGGCGGAATCATTAGGAATCGTGTTCTGGAAGCGTTTCTCAATCCGCAGAACGACCTCTACGCGGCGAAGTGAGTCTGCGGAGTTGCTCGCTAGCTTGACTTCACTCACTCTTCCGACGTCCAGCCCATTCAGTGTGACCGGGGCGCCCGGCCGAAGTCCTGTCGCATCGGGAATGAATAGATGAATCGAATACTTAGGTCGGAACACGTCTTCCGACCACAAACCGGAGACGCCCCACAACAGTAGGATCGCAGCCAACACGCCCGCCGTGATCTTGAGGGCCTTGTCGGAGATTCGGATCGTAATTTCGGCCATGGGGCCACCTCCAGCGGTTGACGGCGCCAATAGAATCACACTCTCAGGTCAGCGGCAAGACAGATGGCGCGGGCGGGTTGCGTCGGTGCGATGGCGTGTGCTACTTTCGCTTCCCGGCCATACCTTGAGCGATTTTCTGGACGATTCCTTGTGAAGGCGAGCGAACTGCTGAAGCCTGCGAACCGCGAGGAAGCGGCGCTCCTCGACAAACTCGATGTGAAGCGCCTGCCGCAGCACGTCGCGGTGATCATGGACGGCAACGGGCGCTGGGCGGAGCGGCGCCACCTTCCGCGCGTCGCCGGGCATCGCGCGGGCGTGAAGGCCGCGCGCGACGTGATCGAAACGTGCAGCCGCCTGCACGTTCCGTACCTGACGCTCTACGCCTTCTCGCTCGAAAACTGGCGCCGGCCGCGCGCCGAAGTGGATTTCTTGATGCGCCTGCTGCGTGAATACCTGAAGCGCGAGCTCCCCACGATTCACAAGAACAATATCCGCCTGCTCGTGATCGGCCGCCCCGAGCAGCTTCCCGAAGGCGTGCGCAAGGATATCCAGGACGCGATGCGCCTCACCGCGCGCAATACCGGCATGAAACTCGTCGTGGCGCTGAATTATGGCGGGCGCGCGGAGCTGGTCGACGCGTTCAACGCCATGCTCGACCACGTGCGGTCGAACGGGCTTTCGGCTTTCCAGGCCGACGAGCAGACGATCTCCGAACATCTCTACACGGCGGGTCTTCCCGATCCCGACCTGCTGATCCGCACGAGCGGGGAAATGCGCGTGAGCAATTTTCTGCTCTGGCAAATTGCGTATGCGGAGATTTATGTCACGGAAACGCTTTGGCCGGATTTTTCGCGCGCGCGGCTGCTCGAAGCGATCCTGGATTTTCAGCAGCGCGAGCGGCGCTATGGCGGGCTGGGCGCGACGCGCAAGCGCGCAGCCTCCGCCAGGGGCGGCGAGGGCTAGCGCCGGATGGCCCTCCGCATCGCCACTGGAATAATCCTGATTGTGGCCGTGGTTTCGCTGGTCTGGTGGGGACCGGCGTGGCTGCTGGCCGCGATTGCGGCGCTGGTTGCGATTCTCGGGCTGTGGGAATTCTTCGCGCTCGGGGAGCGGCTGGGGCTGCGCGCGTTCAAGAAGTGGACCCTCGTTTGCGCTGCGGGGTTTTTCTACGCGCAGTACGCTGCGGGCATGACGGAGATGCACCGGCTCTGGGCCGGCGTGGTCCTTACGCGGACGGCGGGCGGCATTTCCGCTTCCATCGAATCCATTCTGCTGATTTTTCTGTTCGGCGCCGTTGGCATCGGCCTGGCGACGCGCCGCCCCTTGCAGGATGTTCTACCGGCCGTGTCCGTCAGCTCGGCGGGGCTTTTGTTCGTGGCGCTGCCTTTCAGCTACCTCGTGCGGATCGACGGAATCGAGCGAGTCGGCCGCGAGTTGATCCTGTTCACGCTCGCGCTGATTTGGGCTGGAGACACGCTGGCGTATTTCGTGGGGCGGTTCTTCGGGCGCGTCCCGATGGCGCGCGCACTGAGCCCGAAGAAAACCTGGGAAGGCGCAATCGCCAATGTGGTCGCCTCGCTGCTCGTGGCGCTGGCGGCTTCGCGATGGATGGACCTCGATCTGACGGCGCTGCTGGTCATCGCCGCCGCAGCCAACATCGCGGGGCAGATGGGCGACCTGATCGAGTCGGCATACAAGCGCGGCGCGGGCGTGAAGGATTCCGGCACCATCGTTCCCGGGCACGGCGGCGCGCTCGATCGAATCGACAGCCTCATCCTCGCCGCGCCCGTCGTGTGGACGCTCTATTCCTGGTTCGCGATGCGGTAAGTCCTAGTTGCCGGGCCCCGGCGGATACGCCGGCAGATCCGCTGGCCGCGGCGGCAGCTTCTTCGGGTGCTCCTGAATGTCCTTCATCACCAGCTCGATGGCCTTCTCGAGCTGCGGGTCGTGCCCGGCCATCACTTTGTCGGGCGTGTTGTCGACCACGATGTCCGGCTGCACTCCGTGATTCTCGATGAGCCACTGGCTGTCGAGGCCGTAGAGCGAAGCCTCCGGGCGCGTGACGTAACCTCCGTCGAGCAGCGGGATTTCCCCGCGAATGCCACGAACGCCGCCCCACGTGCGCATGCCGATCACCGGGCCGAGCTTGTAGTACTTGAAGAAGTAGGTGAAGAAATCGCCGTCCGACGCAGCGTACTCGTTCGTGATGCATGCCATGGAGCCGTAGAAGACGTTCGGCGGTTCCGTGTTGCTCTCGGCAGTGCGATTCGATTCCATCCCGGCCAGCACGCGGCGCAGTCGCTCGAAAATGAGCTGATCGACGAAGCCGCCGCCGTTGTAGCGCACGTCGAAGATGATTCCTTGCTTGCGAATCTGCGGCAGGTACTGCTTTACGAACTCGTTCAAGCCCGCCGCGCCCATGTCCGGCAGATAGACGTAGCCGACGCGGCCGTCCGTGGCCTTCGCCACCTTCTCGCGGTTCGTGTCGATCCAATTGAGTTCGTGCAGCTTGAATTCGCTGCCGATCGGCCGCACCACCACTTGCCGCGCGCCATCCTCACCGGGTTTTGAGTTCACCGTCAGCGTGACGTTCTGGCCCACCGTGTTGACGAACAGCTCGTAGGGATTCTCCGGCACGTGCAGCGATTGCCCGTTCACCGCCAGCAGGTAATCGCCCTGCTTCACGACTATACCGGGCTCCGTGAGCGGCGACCGCAGGGCGCTGTCCCAGTTCTCGCCCGGATAGATTTTCTTGAACCGGTAGAGCCCGCTGGCGGCGTCCGCTTCGAAATCGACGCCGAGATGGCCGAGATTCACCGGATGCAGATCCGGGAAGTCGCCGCCGCCGACATAGGTGTGCGAATTCGAGAGCTCGCCGATGAATTCGCCGAGAATATAGGTGAAATCGTAGCGGTCGGCGACGTACGGGAGCAGTTGCGCGTACTTGTCGCGCTCCTTCGCCCAATCGACGCCGTTCATCGATGGTTCGAAGAAATAATCGCGCTCCTGGCGGTAAACCTCGTAGAACATCTGCTTCCACTCCGCGTGCGGATCGATCTCCGCTTGCATCCCGCCGAGCGCGAGTGCGCCGTCACCGACGTGATGCGGGGATGGCGCGGGCGTCGCGTCGACGATTCCGTACGTGCGCCCGCCGTCTCCGCCGCCCCCCGGGCCCGCGTAGACGAGCTTCTTTCCGTCAAACGAGACCGCGTAGCTCGTCGCGCCGCTGACGAGCACCGAGTCCTTCCGCTCCTTCATGTCGAATATGTGCAAGTCGAACGTCCCGCCCGCCAGCGGGCCCGAAAGCCCGAAGATCGGCGTCGTGATGTAGAAAACGTAGCCCTTCGAGGCTGCGAGCGTTCCCATGTTCTCCGCAGGACCCGGCAGCGCCACGATGCGGTTCTGGATTCCGTCGAGATCGATGCGGAACGGCTCTTTCTTCTCTTCGGGCTTTTTCTCCTCCGGCTTCTTTTCCTCCGCCTTTTTCTCCTGCTTCGCGCCCTTCTTGGCTTCGGGCTTCATTTCCTCGGCGGGCTGGGCCTCTTCCTTCTCGTCAGGAGCCGTTTTCTTCACCTCCGCTTCGTCGCTCTGCGGGGCGAACGGCGAAGGCGTATCCGTGCGCAGCGTGACCGCGTAGACGCGGAAGGCTTTCGGGTTCGCGAACTCGAAGTCGTACACGCCGAGCACTTCGTCAAAGTCGCGCGCCGAGAGGAAATAGAGGTACTTGCCGTCGGGATCGAAGACCGGATTGACGCTGCCCGTGAAATCGGTCGTCACCGGGGTGATCTTCTTGTCTTCCTGCGAGTAGAGATAAATCACCGGATTGCCGTTCTCCGCCGTCTTGGCATAGACGGCCCACTTGCTGTCCGGCGACCAGTTGTAGTCGGTCAAGTCCGAATACTTGCCCTGATCGATCAGCACGGATTTCTTCTCGTCGATATCGACATAGAAAAGGCGGTTCGACTTGTCCGAATAGAGGAGCTTCTTGCTGTCGGGCGACCACGTTGGCTGGAACTTGTGCATCGTTCCGTCCAACGTGACGCGCACTTCCTTGCCCATGCCGTCCTGCGGCATCAGGTAAATCTCCTCTTCGCCGCTGCGGTCCGATAGATAGGCGATCCATTTTCCGTCGGGCGACCACGCAACATTGTCCTCGCGGATTCCCGGCGTGCGCGTCAGATTGCGGATGCTGCCTTCCTTCGCCGGCGCGGTGTAGACGTCGCCGCGCGCGCTGAATGCCGCGCGCTTGCCCTCAGGCGAAATATCGAACGAACTGATCAATTTGCTCGTGCTGTCCCAGTGCTTTCGCGCGAGGTCGAGGTCTCCCGGCAGGTACACGGTGACCTTCTTTGCCTGCTCGCTCGCCAGATCGAAGAGATAGAGGTATCCGCCGTTTTCGAACACGATCGAATCCGGCCCCAGGCTCGGCCAGTTCACGTCGAACTCCGTGAAGTGAGTCAGTTGCCGGATTTCCTTGGTCTTCACGCTGTACGCGAACAGATTCATCCGGTGATCCGGACCCTGGTCCGAATCGAAATAGATCGTGTCGCCGTGCCACATCGGAAACGTGTCCGTGCCCTGATAGCTCGAATCAATCTCCTCGTAGTGATTGTTCTTGAAGTCGTACAGCGAGATTTTCTGCGCCATGCCGCCGGTGTACCGCTTCCACGTCCGGAAATTCCGGAAGATGCGGTTAAAGGCAATCGTGTTCCCGTCGGGCGAAAACGACGTCAGCCCGCCCTTATCGATCGGCAGCCGCGCGGGCAGCCCGCCCTCCACCGGCACCGTGTAAAGCTGGCCGAACCAGTCGTTGAACGTGTCGCGGCGCGAGAGGAAGAGGATGTTCTTGCCGTCGGGCATCCAGTTGATGATTTCGTTTTCCATGCCCATGCGTTCGGGCAGGTCGACCGACGGCGGCTGGAACGTCAATTGCTTCGGCTGGCCGCCCTCGGCGGGAATCACGTAGACGTTCGGATTGCCGTCGTACTGGCCGGTGAACGCGATGCGCGTTCCATCCGGCGAGAATTTCGGGAACACCTCGAGGCCCGGATGCGTCGTGATCCGCCGCGCCACGCCGCCGCTCGTCGGCACCAGCCACAAGTCGCCGGCGTAGCTGAAGACGATCGTATCCTTGTAGACATCGGGGAAGCGTAAGAGGCGCCCCTCCTGCATTTCCTGCGAGCCGGTGAAAAACGCGCACGCCACAACCGCGATGAACATGAACAGGACACGCCGAAGCATTCTCATCTCTCGCCTCCGAGCTTCCGATTGTGATTGAACTGGTTCCAGACCTGCGTGCGGCCGCCGGCTCCAGGCATGACTCTCGCGCCTAACGTATTGCGGCTGAGGTCACGAGCCGCGGCCCCGAAATCCCACCCTTCCGCCCCGGCAGAGTATACACCGATTGCCCGCGAACGGCGCACGACCCGCGAACCGCTCAGTTCAGATTCGAATGCGCAGCGTTCTTGAAAACCACGCCGCCCTTCATCACGAACGCAACGCGCCGCACTGCCGTGATGTCCTTCAGCGGATCGCCATGAAGTGCGATGATGTCCGCTTCCAGTCCCGGCGCAATCGAGCCGATTCGATCGTCCATGCCAATCGCTTCCGCTCCCAGCGAGTTGGCGGAAACCATTGCCGCTATCGGCTCCACGCCGCAGTCGCGCACTCGATGAATGAAATCCTCCGCGTTGCGTCCGTGCGCGCCCGCAACGGCGTCCGTGCCGTAGACGATTTTCAGTCCCGGAATCCGCAGCGCGCGCCGAATCAACTCCCAGTGCGCCGGGATCAGGTCCTTCATCGCCGCGAACCCTTCGTCCGTGTAGCAGGGCGGCGCGAGATACCGGTCCTTGTATTCGAGATACGTTTCGAGCAGTAGGCCGGCCTGCGGATCGAGATACGTCCCGCGCTCCGCCATCAATTTCAGGTCATCGTCGCTCGCGCCCAGTCCGTGTTCGATCTCCGTGCATCCCGCCAGCGTGGCCGCGCGCACCGCATCGCGATAAGCGTGTACCAGCGACCGCAGGCCCTGCTTCTTCGCTTCGTCGCACGCCGCATTCAACTGTTCCTGCGACATCGTCATCGGTCCGCGCGTCATGCCTCCCGACGCGTAAATCTTGATCAGGTCCGCGCCCGCTTCCTTCTGTTTCCGCACGAACGCGCGAATCTCATCCGGCGTCCCGGTCTGCTCGCCGCGTCCGAAAAGCGGTTCGACCGCCGTCAGGATGCCTGGCCCGGGAATCGCGCCCTTGGCGATCGCGTCACGCAGCGGAACGTCTGCGGGCGACCCCACGCTCTGGACCGTGGTGAATCCCGCCATGAGCGTCACCCAGGCGTTTGACGCCGCAGCATATGACCCTTCCGGCGTCGTCCGTCCCTGCCCGGCATTTTTCCCGTCCGCCCCGAAGCTCCACGTGATGTGGACGTGCGCGTCGATCCAGCCGGGCAGCACCGTCAACCCGCGCAGATCGTAATCAACCGGCTCGGCCTTCGGATCGATGGCGGCGATCTTCGAGCCCTCGACCACGATGCGCGTGTCGTGCAGCACGCCGCCCTTGCCGTCGAGCGCCATGCTCACGGCGATCACGATGCGCTTGTTCTTCGCCGGCGGCTGCGCAGAACTTCGTTGCGCCAGCGCCCAAACGCCCAGCATGCCGAGAACGCTGAGAATGATCCGCGAGGATCCCACGACGCTCCTCCCCCACTCCGGCCAAAGGCCGCCGCAATTCTGTCACATTTCGAAGCGGGAATTATTGCAGACGAGAGAGGCGGACGTTAGCCGAACGCTTCGAAGCAGCGTCGATAAATCAGGCTCCGCGAGGCGCGTCTCATCCCTCCGGTTGCCACAACTGAATCGGATTGCCCTCGGGATCGTTCAACCGCGCGAACCGGCCGTAGGGGTAGGGTTCCGGATCGACCTCCACAGCGATGCCGGCCGCGCGCAGTTGCGCCACCATCGCGTCGAGGTCGCGCACTCGAAAATTGATCATCCAGGTTTTGCCGGCGTCTCCGAAATATTCTGTCGTCGCCGGGAGAGGCGCGAACGCCGTCTCGCCCGCCTCTTGCCGCCAGGAAGCGTCGCCCTCGTTCGAGGGCACAGGCGCAACGCCGAGGTGATCGCTGTACCACCGGGCGAGAGCGCCCGGGTCCCGCGCCCGAAAGAAGAACCCTCCAATCCCGCTCACCTTCTCCATCTCGCCCTCCAAGTCGCACGGAGGCTATCACAGGTAATCGCCCGCCGCACCCGGCAGCGCCGCGACGAATCTCTCACCTAAAGGGAAACCTCACTTGTCCGGTAACCGCTGCCGGCTCAGACGGTCGGCAATTCACCGTGAAAAGTGGCTGGGACTAGCGCGAGAGCAAACCTATCAGAAAGAGGGGGAGACCGACTATCAACGTACCCCATAGCAAATAAACGGGCCAAGCCGACCAACCATGCAAGGCTCGGACCTTCAGATATTCGCGGTAATCCAGTGCTCCGCCGCGAAGGAAGGCCCATTTGTAGCCGATGCTCTTCAGTCGGAAACGAATCGTTGCGTCGAACCCAACAAACGCACAGAGCAAGACGCCGCCCGCGACCTTTAGATTCATGGCTTGACTCCGCTACCATTCGATCTGCGCTGCAAGGAAACGCCAACGCAGTTGTATGACCTGAAAATTATGTGGCCCTCGGAAGAACGGGGCAATAGAACGAGCACGCAGTGTTTCCGGCTGTGCAAGTGAACGTGCAGTTGGGTTACCGAACAAGTGCCTGTCGGCGGGGAATCGGCATTCCTTTCCGCCACTCGCTGCCATTGAAAACGCCTCCCGCGCCCCGTATCCTAGATGGTTCCGATGAAGATTGCCCTCGCGCAGTTCAATCCGACAATCGGCGATTTCGAAGGCAACGCGGCCCGCATTCGCGACCTCGCCGGCGAAGCCAGGGCGGGCGGCGCCGACCTCGCGCTCTTCTCCGAGCTCTGCCTCTGCGGCTATCCGCCCCAGGACCTGGTCGAGCGCCCCGCCTTTGTCGAGCGCAACCTGAAAGCACTCGCGCTTCTCGCCGACTCGATCCCGCTTCCGTCCATCGTCGGCTACGTCGGCAAGGCCGAAGACGACACCGGCAAGCCGGTCGCGAACTGCGCCGCGCTGATCGCCGGCGGCCGTATCCTTTTCGAGCAGCGCAAGATGCTGCTGCCGACCTACGACGTCTTCGACGAGTCGCGCTACTTCCAGCCTGCCCGCGCGCAGTACGTCTTCTCGTTCGGCGCCGCGAAACTCGGTGTCACCATCTGCGAAGACACCTGGAACGACAAGAATTTCTGGCCGCAGCGCCTCTATGACCGCGATCCGGTCACCGAGCTGATCGGGAAGGGAAGCGACATCATCCTGAATCTCTCGTCTTCACCTTACACGCTCGATAAACGCAATCTTCGGCATGACATGCTGCGCGCCATCGCCGTCCAGCAGAAGGTCCCGGTCATCTATGTGAATCAGGTCGGCGGCAACGACAGCCTGATCTTCGACGGCTCGAGCATCGCCTTCATGCCGGACGGCCGCGTCGCCGCCCTCGCAAAATCCTTCGAGGAGGATCTCGTCTTCTTCGACACTGTGACGGGCCAGGGCGACGTCCGCAGCCAGCCGCAGAACGAACTCGAGGCCGCTTACCTCGCGCTCGTGATCGGTACGCGCGACTACGTTCGCAAGTGCGGCTTCCGCAAGGTCGTCATCGGCCTCAGCGGTGGAATCGATTCCGCCCTCGTCGCCACCATTGCCGCGGACGCGCTCGGCTGCGCGAATGTCCTCGGCGTCAGCATGCCGGGGCCGTATTCCTCGGAGGGCAGCCGCACCGACGCGCGCCGCCTCGCCGAAAATCTCGGCATCGAATTCCTCGTCCTTCCCATCGGCGAGACGTTCGACAGCTATCGCAAGGCCCTATCGGCGCCCTTCGCCAACACGCCTCCGGGCGTCGCCGAAGAAAATCTTCAGGCGCGCATCCGCGGCAATCTCCTGATGGCGCTCTCGAACAAATTCGGCTCGCTCGTTCTCAGCACCGGCAACAAATCCGAAGTGGCGGTCGGCTATTGCACCCTTTACGGTGACATGGCGGGCGGCCTCGCGGTGATCGCCGACGTGCCGAAGACCATGGTTTACGCCCTCGCGAACTTTGTGAATCGTGATGGCGAGCGAATTCCCGTAGCGACAATCAACAAGCCGCCGTCCGCCGAGCTTCGGCCCAATCAAACCGACCAGGACACGCTGCCGCCCTATGAGGTTCTCGATCGCATCCTGAAGGCCTACGTCGAGGACCTGCGCAGCCCCGAAGAAATCGCCGAACTGCTCTGTTACTCTATCGATCTCGTCCGCTCGGTCGCGCGCCTCGTCGACTCGAGCGAGTACAAGCGCAAGCAGTCCCCGCCCGGTCTGAAAGTCACGTCGAAAGCCTTCAGCGTCGGCCGCCGCTTTCCCATCGCCCAAAAACTCACCACCTGACGCGCTCTTGCCGCTCTCCGTGCTCTCCGCGTCTCTCCGGTGAGCGCTTGCTTCAAACAATCTCGAGCATCCTATCAATCGCCCGCCGCGCCTTTCGCGCAATCTCTTCCGGCACGCGCACCTCCGGCTGCAGCGTCTCGAGCGACCTCGCCACCCGATCCAGCGTAATCGTCTTCATGAACTCGCACACCGCCTCCGGATTGACCGGCCGGAACAGCTTGTCCGGCGCCGCGCCCCGCAACCGATGCAGCATCCCCGTTTCGGTCCCGACCGCGAATTCCCGCGCGTCCGACCCGCCGATATGCCGCATCATCCCTTCCGTCGAAAGAAAGAACGTCCGATCGCGCGGCAACGTCCCGTTCGCGACGCTCGCCATGCACGAACTGACGCACCCGCACTCGGGATGAATCAGCAGCTCGATCTCGGGATCTTCTTCCATCAGCGCCCGCACCTGTTCCGCGCGAATCGTCCGGTGGACATGACACGATCCCGGGTACGCGATGATGTTCGCCCGTCCCGTCTCGCGCGCCACAAACTGCGCCAGGAATTTATCGGGGAGAAATAGAATCGGACGCTGCGCCGGAATCGCCCGCACCACCTTCACCGCATTCGCCGACGTGCAGCAGTAATCGCTCTCGGCCTTCACTTCCGCCGTCGTATTCACGTACGCCACCACCACCGCGTCCGGATATTTCGCCTTCCATGCGCGCAATTCCTCCGCCGTGATCGTCGCCGCCAGAGAACATCCCGCGCGCAGGTCCGGCAGCACCACCGTCCGGTCGGGGCAGAGAATCGCCGCCGTTTCCGCCATGAAATGGACGCCGCAGAAGACAATCACCTCCGCCGGCGTCGCCGCGGCCGCCTGCGACAGGCCCAGCGAGTCGCCCACCACGTCCGCGATCTCCTGCACTTCGTCGCGCTGGTAATTGTGCGCGAGAATCACCGCGTTCCGCTCTTCCTTCAGGCGCGCGATTCGCTCCTGCTTCGCGCGAATCTCCGCCGGCGTGTCGTGAATCGCCTCGACCGGCGGCAGCGTGTACCGCGCCTCGAAGGGAATGAAAGTTGAAGACTCGCTCACTTCTGCTTCACCTCATCGGCCGAAACCACCGTCGCGCTCAAATCGAGCGCCCGCACCGAATGTGTCAGCGCCCCGGACGAAATCACGTCGACGCCGGAGTGCGCATATGCTTCGATGGTCTCTTCCGAAACTCCGCCGCTCGCCTCGACGATCACCGCGTCCTGGGGATACGCATTCCGCAGCTTGCGAACCGTCATCGCCGCATCGTCCGGCGAAAAATTGTCCAGCAGCACAAGGCACGGACACCCGCTGCGTTCGTCCGCCTGCAATTCGTTCAGTACGCGCGCCACCGCCACCGCCTCTTCCGCACCTGTCACTTCCACCTCGAAAAACGCCGCCGCGCCCCTGCGTTGCCACGCGCCGCGCAACATTCCGTCGAGCTTCGTTGTCCCGCCCCGCGACGCCAGCCGCAGATGGTTCGTTTTGATCAGGACGGCGTCGCTCAGGCTCAGCCGGTGCGTCCCGCCGCCGCCCCAATGGACCGCGCGCTTGTCCAGCAATCCCCAGGGTGTCTTGCGCGTTCCCACCACATGCGCCGCAGGCGAAGCCAGCCGCGCCGCTTCCACCAGCTTTCGCGTTGCCGTCGCGATTCCGCCCATCCGTTGCAGCAGATTCACGGCCAGGCGCTCGAGCGAAAACAGCGCGCGCGCGTCGCCCTCCACGCGCAACAGCAGGTCGCCCGCCCCGATCGTATCCCCATCATTTTTGATGCGCGAGGCCGACTGTTGGGCTCGCTCGTAGATCCACTCGGCCTCTTCCAGGCCCGCCGCCACGCCCGCTTCTTTTGCCCGAATCTCCGCGACGCACCGCCGCCCGCCCAGTTCCATCGCCTCGACGGTCAGGTCCGCGGGCTTGGTGTCTTCGCGGAGCAGCTCACTCGTGATCGCGCGCACCGCGTCAAGGTACAAGGGAGCTCTCAGCGTCAGCAAATGCCCGCGATAGAGCGCCGCGCGAATCCGCTCTTCGCGCGATCCGCCGTTCAATTTCTCCGCCGCTTGCGTCGATATGCTCATTCGCGTCCTGCGCTTCCAGTGCGGGGTCGCCTGAGTACTCCTGCGCGACTGGGGTTTGCTGCTGGTATGACTCAATCTTGCTTGTCTCGCCTCCCCGAGTCAACTCGCCTCCCCGAACGCCTCGCCGTCCTGGAAGTCACACGCGCCTTCGTCGTTCTCTGGCTTTTTGCCTCTCCGCGGTGAATTTGGCTCCGCCCGCGGTTTGGCTCCCTTTCAAATTTCAAATGGCTCTCGTTGACTTGCCTATTTTCCAGGCGCCGCCACATCGGTCGTCTGGAATCGGGCGTGTCGCCCCGCCATCCGCCCGCCTATCTCCCAATCGACGGCGGTTTGGTCGTTCTCTTGCTCGCCCCGGTCTTGTCGAGGCGGCCTTTGTAGCGCTGCGGCTCGCCAGCTCCGTTGTGTTTGGCCTTTTCTTGTCCACCGTTCTCTGCGCCCTCGGCGCCTTTGCGGTTAGTCCCGTCCGCGCGGTTCGCGGGAAAGATTTGAACGTAGCGCCGCGGTCTTCAGCGCGGCACAGCGCCGGAGGCGCGATTGTACGTAGCCCGGCACGCAGCGCAGCGGAGTGCCGGGAACAGTAAGCCTCACAAAATGAAAATGCCGAGTCCCGGAGGGACGATTGAACCGCCTTGATTGTGCGCCGGAACCGCAATCGCGCTCCACGAGGATGTTCTGTGTGGGAGCGGGCCCCTTTTACCCTGACAACGGAAGGGCAGGGCCCGCGAAAGGAGCCCCCAAAAATCTCCGGGGCTTTCGCGCCTTGTGCGTCCCGGTGGTTCGCACCGGGAAGGCCCGGGAATCCTCCTAGCCCAATTCCTCCGGCTGTCATCCTGAGCGGAGCGTCCCGACGCTCCTTCCTCGCGAAATCGCGCCCTTGCGATTTCCGCGTTGGGACGCGCAGTCGAATCGAGTTTTGGTCGGGCTGCGGCAGAGCCAACTCGAAATTCAGAGCACTACGAAACCTCCTCCGCCGCGAGCCTCAAGCCTTGATCTGTTGGCTACACCTCCCGCGGATGCCTCGTTCTGTGCCTTGTTGACTCCGTAACATTGAACGAGGGAGAGTCGCCATGACCCAGAAGCTATGGAACGGTCCCGCAGTGGCCTTCGGCAAAGGCTTGCCGACCGCGATGATGATCGTCCTCGGAAGCGCGTCGGTCTGCAGCCCACAGGCGACTGCCTTCCTGCAGATTACTTCTCCTAGCCCGGGCACCGTCGTCAAGCCCGGCCAAAAGATAACCGTGTCGATCAGTTCCCCTTCCAACGCGACGTTCTCGCAGGCCATCGTTCTCGGAGACGACGGGATTGGAGGGAGCAGCCTTGTCGCCTCGGTGCCTGCCCAAGTGTCGCTCACCATTCCGACAAAGACCGGCCTCGGGCCCCACGCGCTGACGGCCTCGGGGGCGACATCAAACCAGGTTGTCTTCTCGTTTCCCGTCGTTGTGGACGTGGAAAGAACCGACCTGCCGCAGGCGCTGTCCCCCAGCATGTCGACCCTCATTTTCAGCGCCCAGGGAGATCAGTTTCCCCTCGATGTTGACGCAACATTCTCTGATGGCAGCTATCTGGACGCTAGAGCGTCTTCTTACATTTCGTACGCCTCCTCCAATACAAGCGTCGCGACCGTAGACGCCAAGGGCATTGTTACATCTGTAGCCCAGGGCAGCGCCACGGTGACCGCCACGTATACCCTGGGAGGCCAGAGCGTTCAGGTGAGCGTTCCGGTAAGCGTCCCACCCGCGATTCTCACCGCCTCGCCCGGTTCATTGAACTTCGGGACCCAAACCGTCGGCACAACGAGCGCAATGCAGCAGATCACGCTGACCAACGTCAGTAGCCAGCAGGTGAACATCGGAACCATCGAAATCCCCTCCGTGTTTCCCGAGACTGACAATTGCGCCTCCACAACCCTTGCTCCCGGTGGAACTTGCACGCTGAACATCGCCTTTGCCCCGGCCGCTGGCGTTCGGGCAAACTCCTGGCTCAGAGTCCATAACGACGGGACGGCCGTGGCACCCTCCTTCGCCCTGACCGGCGCAGGAACGCCTTCGGCGTGCGTCAGCACCCTGAATGGCAGGGGCACGCCGGGAAGCGGCGGGGGATCCACCCCCAGAATCGACGTCTCGTGGAGCACGCAGTCGGGCGCCTCATCCTACGACGTGTTGCGAACGACAATGAGCGGCAGCCCCTACTATGTCCTGCTTGGAAACGTGACCAGCCCCGCCTATTCGGACCGCGGCGGCATCCTCACGAACGGAAGCACCTACTACTACGTGGTCCGGCCGGTCGGCAGCATCGGCGAAATCTGCCCATCGAACGAGGCCTCCGTGACCATTCCCAACCCCTAAATCGGCCCGCCTAGGACTAGTACCGCAGTTTGCTTGGGGACTCAAAAAACGGCCTTTCTTGCCCGAAAACGGTCTAATCGCAACACGTGTCGCGATTAGACCACCCTCTAATCCACTCTACAGAAAAGACTTATAAAATTCCGTTACGCGCCGCGATTTGACTCGTGTGATACAGTCAAAAATAGGTATGCGGAATCAAGAAAAAATGAAAAAAATGAGCTCGAACGGGCCGTCAAACCCCGTTCGGCGCTCAATCAACGACCATCGAGGGAAGCTTGACTGCCTTCGCCGGTAGCTTTCGTCCTCCGGATCGCCCCGTGAGGCTCTCTCAAAATTCTAATCGCAACAGTTCATTATTAGAATTCACTGTAAGTCGTTGGAAACAAACGGTCGGCTCGAGTTCTAATCGCAACAAAACAGGACTTTCGGATTTCGCGAGCGCAGATTTCGAGATCGGAACTCGCAACTTGCCTGCGCACCCCTGTGATTTGACACGCTCGGAGACGGATCTTCAGGAGGGAATTGCGATGCGGCTTCGGATTTTACTTACAATTTACGTAGTTCTACTTGCGGGATTGCCGTCGCGCGCCCAAACACCCGCATCTTCCACCGCTTCACCCGATCAGGCGCAGCTCATTCGTTCCTCAGAGACCTTCATCCGGAACCTATTTACCTGGGGACTTGAGTACAAGATCAAGCTTGGCCCGCTCGCTCCCTCCGCCTCGTCCGACTTCTACACCCTCCCGATCGAAGTCACCTACAACGGCCAGACCGACAAGGGGCTCTTCTACGTCAGCAAGGATGGCAAGACCTTCATCCGCGGGGACATGCTGGATATGGCGGCCGATCCCTTCTCGGCGACCCGCGCCAAGATCCACATTGACGGCAACCCCTTCGAGGGCCCGGCCGACGCACCCGTCACGATCGTTGAGTTCAGCGACTTCGAGTGCCCGCACTGCCGCCAGGTTCACACGTTCCTGCAGTCGGTCGAGGCCCGCTACCCGCAAGTCCGCGTCGTCTATAAAGACTTTCCGCTCACGCAGATACATCCCTGGGCAGAGACGGCCGCGATTGGCGCCCGCTGCGCCTTCGGGCAGTCTCCCGCGGCGTTCTGGGAGGTCCACGACCTGATCTTCGATAACCAGGACATGATTTCCGCGGACAATGTTTGGGATAAGCTCGTCGGCTTCGCAGGTCAAGTTGGCCTGGACACCGACGTTTTCAAGGCCTGCATGGCGTCGCCTGAACCGAAGCAGGCCGTCGAAGCGAATCGCAACGAGGGCATGGCCCTCAACATCACCAGCACACCCACTCTCTTCATCAACGGGCGAACGCTCGTCGGCGGTGACGTCAAGACGATCAGCCAATTTATCGATTTCGAAACGGGGCACAAGTGAATTACGTGCGCTGACCGAACCCGCAGGCCGAGGCCATGCGTAGATGTACGTACGCTGAAATGTTGTCGATCGAATTCCGGCTGAGACATCGATCGCGCGCGTAGCTGCCGGCGCTCGGTCGCTCGCCGACGTCCCCGGCTTGCCCGCAACCCCCGCGACGAGCCCTGCCGCCGCTGGCAGCCGCCCCGCGGCAGCCGTCCCGGGGCAACCGCCCTCGGCCAGATCCCTTCAGCTAAGTGCCTTCTGCATCAATGTTTTCCGCGCAGGCGCCCTCGACGCAGGTGCCTTCCGCGTGAGTCCTTTCGCCAGCAAGTTCCTCCCGCGCCTTCGACAACACCCAGCAAGTGTTCACGCCCGTACGTTCCGCCGGCCCCGCACGCGACAGCCTCTCCCTTCCGCCTGTGCATATTTATGTTAGTCCTGAAAGTTCAGTTGGCAGTGAGCGATGGTTGCCATAAATAACGAACAGATTAGGAACCTTTATAATAATTATGAACCCGGAGGAGGAACCGGCCCGGCCGACGGAGAGCGAGGCGCACGACGAAAGGGCGATGCAGAAGCGAATCGAGGTGGGACAGGAGGTGGGGATATGAGAGTTGAACGCCGGCTGCCGAAACCTACACGACAGACAGAACTCGAATGGGTCCGCCTGGCCAGGGTAGAACGCGCGCGCGCAGAAACGCTGCGCGAATTGGGTTCGGTCGTTCAGAGCGTGGCAGTTCGAGCCGCGCTGCGTTACCAGGCGCGCTTTTGTGCACGAGGAACGACGCACAGGTCGCGCGCCGTTGAGATTGCCACAGCCGTTCGCGCGAGGGGATCCAAGCAAGAGGGCCGGCTGGTTTCGCGATATACAACAACGCCGGTTGGTCCGAAGAGGAAATCTCGCAAAGCCGTCGGTTTGAGGGAGGAACGAGGTTGGATGCCGTCGCACCTCTTCCTCGCAAACGCAACCAGCACAGCTTGCGCGAGCGGAAGCCCGGAGCAGGCGACCCGGCCGTGCGGGCAGCAGACCGGCGTCGTTCCAGAATCAAGTGCGCCACACGCTCGTCACCCTCGATCTGGATGGACTCGCAGAGGAGGTCGCCCAAGTCACGTTGAAGGTTGGAGATTCTGTTTAGGCGAGCGAGCAGAAATGCTTCCAGTGAATTCTGCGAACACGTCACCAAATACTCGAGCGGCGGCTGGGAGATGCTCATGAGCCTGTGCCCCCGTCTACTGTGGCCCCGAAATGAAGTGGGGAGTAAAAGCCGAGCGACCCTAACAGAAGAAGTGCCTGGCTCAATAGGACTTAAGTAGCAGTACGGCGGCGATCGGACTGATTAAGCAGAAGACAATCGAGGTTGACGATTACTAATTGGGAATCGCTCAAAGCACGGCCAATCGCGCCTTCGGAGAAGTGACAATGAGCATCGGGAACGAACAGCAAAGGGAAGTCGCCAGCCACGGAAGACCGTCTTCAGGGTGGCGGGCGGCGGCACACAAATCGGATCGCCAACCAGAAACGCATCGCCGCGGCCCTCTCCACTGGGCCGTCCTGGTAGTGCGCGAATTGCTTTACCGCGTCCGGCTGGCAATCGAGGCACCTCCGGTCGATGTTGCGGAAGGGCGAGAGTCTGAACGCATCAACCGCGACCGTCATCTGCTTGCCGAAGAATACTCGCGCGGGTACATGGCCGGATGGCGTGAGTGTTTCGAGACGTGTCTCGAAACGGTCGAGGACGAGATCGCTCGCACTGGTGATGTTTGGAGCATGGGCATGACAGTGACCGGCTCTCCGAAAGTGGGCCAAGGCAACTAGAAATCACTGGCGGCGCATGGAGGTGGTCCATGAAAGCGTCCGAGATATTCGAAGTATGCCATGCACGGTATCGCGGGCTCCGTGACTGGCTTCAAGATGCAACCGGACAAGTGCGGGCCCTCGACCTTGACACGCCGTCATCCGGATACCAGTGGCGGCCGGATCGTTCACGAGCGTGTGAGTACGTCGCAGACTTCGAGCGCGTCGGGCGCCATGCACTTCGACGCCCCGAATGGAAAGGACGGCTCAAGCTGTTCGAGACATACTTCCTGAGTGGCGTGGATTATCGCCGTTCGATCCGGCTCGTGGGCGTTGCCGAGGGGACGTTTGATTATTGGTTTCAGGAGGTCAAGCGCACCGTGGGGGCCGAGTATTCGCGGACAGGGCTATTTCCGCCGGGGCAATATTTTCGGTCGTAAATCTGGGCCAAGAAAATGCCCTGTTAGGTTCGGAGCTAGTAGAGGGCAAGGGACGATGTGAGCGACAACTGGTTCTCGGCTGCGCCGCGAGATCAGATGCGGCGACCCTTGCGCGTGCCCGTCAGGAGTTGGCGGATGAGGGGGATCCCCGCGGTGAACGGCATTGAGAGGACATTCTTAAGGAATTCCGAACGTCGCTCGAGGCGCTCTTGAATCAGGTCCGCGCTCTCTTTCTTGGCCGCGACGACAGCCATGACATACTTCAGGAAGTCCACGCCACATTTCTCGCACGTTCCCCCGTGGCGCTGCTCATGATGACACGCGGGGCAATCGTATCTAAGGGTTGCGTGACATCGACGGCAGAACCGCGCGATATCACGCACCTCACTGGCGCACTTAGGGCACTTCATGAATGAATTCTACCGACTAAAACACATGAGGCGCCGGGCTGTACGTCGTGATTGCACCCAGGTCGTCAACACTGTCTGCTTGGACAGGTGGCACGAGTGTAGTGACGACTCGTTTCTTCTAGGGAAGTTTGCTATTTGGCGGGCCGGAATGGCCAGAACCCGAAGACGTTGGATGCACCCGCTTCCGTCCCACCCTGACGGGGTCGCTTCAAACTTCCGGGCCTACGACTGGGGTCCGCCGGCCGCGGGGGAGGGGCATCCAGCTTCGCGGTTGGCAGCGGGGCGAGCAAGCGCACGATGTGGGCGAGGCGCTCCTGTTTATACGGCTTTGCCATACAAACGATGGCGCCAAGCGAGTGAGCGCTCGAATAGTCGCTAGGATAGGCCGAGCTCGTCGTGAGAACAACCGGGACCCGTTTCAGGCGCGGCGTGCCTTTCACGTGCGCGCAGAGTGCGTAACCGGGCAGGTCGTCTCCTTCGATCTCAGCGATTACAAGCGCGGGCGTAAACAAGTTCAAGACTTCCCGAGCGTCTACCGGATTGTTGACGGCGATCACTTCGTATCCTTCGGTTGTCAGATAGGCTTTCAATGACTCGCGGACGCCTGGATCCGCGTCCATCGCGACCACTAACGGGCCTCTCTGATCCGATTGATCGGTGCCCCTTAACCTGGGTGACTCGTCACCTAGCTTTCGTCCGCTAGCGTCGACCAGATCCTCACCGACACCCGCTACGCCAAGGGCAATTGCCACAGCGCGGCGTCCGTCGGGCATTTCGAAGACGCGGGCAACTCGCCCGCGCTGCTCAGCGTGGATCGCGGTCGGCGAACTGCTGTAAGGGAACGTGACCATAACGTCCATGCCGCGACAGTAGGTAGGACGGCGACTCACGAAGAGAACGCCACTCCGGGATACGTCTAAGGTCGTGGAGATCTCGTCTGGACCACCATTTGTAAGATCAACGCTTCGGACACGCAGCGGGGCAGAAATCAGAACGCGCCGCTGGCGACGACGCTCCGATGTGCGTCGGTTCGGCCGTGGTCCCTGGGCCGGCGTTTGAGCGGCACCCATGGTACCTGCTACGTCTACTGGAAGATTCTCACCGAGATTGCTGTTGGGAACCGGACAGCTCGAATCGCCCATTCTCAGAGTCCTCAATGTTAGGTGCTTGCCGAAGGACCAATCTAGCGTAAGCGAGCGAGTACTGCAGTAGAAGGGAAGTCACATTCGACAGGTACCCTAGCGTCAGGCCAAGTCAGTACTTTGGTACTGTCAGCCGTGTCTGACAGGCGTAGATGCGATCTGGGGCGTCAACGGCTAGAACCTGAAGGAGATTCCAGCATACGGTTCTTTAAGTTGCGTCCGGGCGTTTGTGAATTGGCCGGCCTGATTGAAGTCCGGGGCGACAAAGACGAGGCCCCGATATCCAGCACGAAGCGAGAAATGACCGAAGGCCTTCCAGTCGAAGCCACCTCCGTAAAGCAGTGCGGCGCGGTCTTGGGAGAAAGGCCCCCCAACGGAGCCGGAAGAGACCGGCGACCAGAAGAGCCCACCGGTGCCGGCTTCAACGAAGGGCTGAAGTCGGCCATTCATCCGACTGCCGAGTTTTGCGACAAGAGCCATACTCAACTCCTGTGCATTCGCCTGTGTCCACGACGTGATTATGCCGCCCGCACCGGCGTAGAACTGCGTGTAACGACTGCGGGCATAATTCACTTCCACCGCCGCCCAGTCGTTGAAATGAAAACGGTAGTTGACAAGAATCCCGCCGGTATACGTAGGACTGTCCGTCACGTTCTGACCGGCGGATGTCGACTGAAAGTTCCCGCTGAAGTTCGCCGCGACCTCGGAATGCCCGTTTTGGGCTCTCACCGGCAGGCTCGTCAGCAACGCAGTCAGGAGCACAAGAGCGAATTGGATCCTCATGGCTAAGCGGGTTCTCCTCATTCTGGATTTGGTCCAGCAGCTTTTGGGACTCCATGTTGACATACGTTAGACGTCTACCGACATATGGATTTCTCTTGGGTGGGTGATGCCAGCCGAAACTTGGTCGCCGTGGCCGGAGGTCATTGGGAGTCCCGGATGCCTGTCAAAGGCAGCGAGTGCTTTCGATGAGACTTCGGGAACCGGGGTTGCAATCGGCTGACACTGGAGATTCATCAATCGTGCCCTGAGGCCTCCACGCCTGTTCTCGTTCAGAATGATTGGTGACACTCGGTAGAGTGTCGCCATGCAAATACGAAGAGGGAAGGTGCCCAGAGCGCGAGAGCTTTTGCGTTTGGGGTGCGAGCTGAGCCGGGCAGGCCAGCTCCGGTTGGCCTGGGTGAGTCATTATCTGCGTCATGGCCACAATGCGGCTTTTACCTGCCGCCACTTTGGGATCAGCCGGCAGACGTTCTATCGCTGGTGGCGCCGCTACGATCCTCATAACCTCTCCACGCTGGAGGATCGCTCGCATCGTCCGCATCGGCATCGTCAGCCCACCTGGACTCCCTCGCAGAGCGAAGCCGTTCTCGCTCTGCGACGCGAGTATCCCCGCTGGGGGAAGGACAAACTGGTCGTGCTGCTGGGCCGCAAACACATACGGCTTTCCACGTCCATGGTGGGCCGGATCCTGAACGACCTGAAGCGCCGCGGCGTGCTGGTGGAAGCTCCGGCGAAAGTAGTGATCCGCCGCCGCAAGATGCGCGGCCGTCCTTGGGCCCGGCGAAAGCCCCATTTTTGGCCTATTCGAAGGCCGGGTGATCTGGTGCAGCTCGACACCAAAGAGGTGCGACCGGCGCGCGGCGTGGTACTGAAACACTTCTCGGCCCGCGACATGGTCTCTCGTTGGGATGTGCTGGAAGTGCACGAACGCGCCACTTCGCTGGCCGCCGCTCACTTCCTGGACGCGCTGGTCGATCGCATGCCTTTCCCCATCGCTGCTCTGCAGGTGGATGGCGGCAGCGAGTTCGCTGCCGAATTCGAAATCGCTTGCCAGCAACGAAACCTGCCGCTCTTCGTCCTCCCACCGCGCTCGCCCAAGCTCAACGGGCAGGTCGAACGTTCCCATCGCACCCATCACGAGGAGTTCTATCAAGTGATCCCTGATCGCTGGAACGTCGCGCAGCTCAATCCCCAGCTCCGTCGCTGGGAACACATCTACAACACCGTCCGCCCTCACCAGGCGCTCCATTACCTCACTCCGCTCGAATTTCTCGAGCGCTGCAAATCTCACAAACAGAAAGCTGAGTGTCACTAATCATGTGGACGAGTGCAACGCATTGCTTGGCAGGCCCATCCATGCTAAACTGCCGCTGCGTTTGTCGCTCTTGAGTCCCTTTTGACACGTTCGATGAGGCTGTCGGGCAACTGCCCGTCGGCCTTTTTTTGCGACGGGGAGAGGCGAAGCAGAGCGCAAACAGCTTTCAAGGCAGACTCCCAGATGGTCTTACCAACGTCTGACCTATGAATGAATTAGGAGCAGCAGAAGTGAGTAGAGAGCAAGGTACAGTGAAGTGGTTCAATGCGGCCAAGGGCTACGGATTCATCCAACGTCAGTCCGGCGAGGATGTCTTTGTGCACTTCTCGGCCATTGAGGCTGACGGTTACAAGACCCTCAACGAAGGACAGTCGGTTGAGTTCGAAGTGAAGCAAGGACCGAAAGGCCTGCAAGCCGAACGCGTGACGAGCCTCTAATCCCGTTTCGACTTCGCTATTTGGCAAATCACGTAGATAACAAGCCAAAGGGCGGCTAGGCGTCGCCCTTTGGAAGCCGCTTGGACAGCAGGCGAGAGCTGGGTGGCATCCGGGTGCGTAGTTCTTTCGCCTTCATGCAAGGAGGACGTGGTGCAGGTCCTGACAGAGGGGCAGACCGTCCGTCACGAGCAGTACGGAATCGGGACTGTGACGGAGTCTAACCCAGAGCGCACTACGATTGAGTTTGACAATCACGGTCTCAAGAAGTTTGTCACGTCGATCTGGACCGCTGAAGTGATCGGAGATACCCCGACCGACCGTCCGACGCGTCGGCGCGGCCGCCGGAAAACGACGAAAAAGTAGTAATTCTGCACGGATCCATTGTCGTCCCACGCCGGCACGAAAGCTCGGGCAGAGGCCTGGCGGATGTGGTGTTCCGGGTCGCCAGGTTCGAGCGCAGCTCAGGGTTCAACAAGATTGTTCCGGACTGCAAATTTCACGAGATCGCTGAAGCTGGCGAAGTTCATCTTGTGCATGATGTGATTTCGGTGACTTTCAACGGTGCGCGTCGAAACGCCGAGCCTAGCGGCGACCTGCTTGTTGCTCTTGCCCTCAGCCAGTGCCTGCACAACCTCGATTTCCCGTGCCGTCAGTCGCACGCAGGGCTCGTCCGCATGGTCGCCGTTCGCACCGCGGTTCTGGACAAACGTCTGCATCATCGAGGCGGCGAGCTGGCTGGTGAAGTACGGCTGGTGATGGCGCACGTGATCAATCGCAGTCAGGAGTTCGCTCTCCGCGTCAGATTTCAATACGTAACCAAGGGCGCCTGAACGCAGAACCTCTCGGGCCAGTTCTTCCGAGAAGTGTATGGACAGGACCAGGACTTGGGTCTCGGGCGCCTCCTCCCGAATCACTCTTGTCACATCAAGACCGTTCATCTCAGGCATGGTCAGGTCCAGGATGACAAGGTCGGGCTTGTCTTTTCTTACGCGCTCGATCGCCTCCACGCCCGTCGAGGCTTCGGAGCAAACTTCGATTCCCGGCTGCGTCTTGACCACGGTGCGTATGCCAACGCGTGCCACGGCGTGGTCGTCAGCGATGAGAATTCGATACGGCTTAGCTGTATTCGCGCTCATCAGTCAGCTCCTCGAACTCGATCCAATGACGCAACCATGTCGTCGTGCGGCGTCAGCACCGGGAGGACCACGCGGACGGTGGTTCCACGGCCGGGTGTGCTGTTAATTTCGAAAACACCGTTTAGTTCGTGAACCCGTTCACGCATACCGGCGATTCCTACGCCCATCGGTTGGCTCCGCCCATTCGAGTGCGACGGTTGAGGGATGCCGCATCCGTCATCCCCGACCTCCGCCACGACGCGACCAAGCTCTCGGACGATCCGGATTCGCGCAATTCGACTCCCAGAATAGCGATGCACGTTGGTGAGCGCTTCCTGGACGACGCGGAACAATGTCAGTTCTGTTTCCGATGGCAGGCGGCCGAAGTCACGGGGTGCCTCAACATCAACTTGGATGTTGCTTCGCTCGGAAAACCCCTTTGCATACCACCGCAGCGCAGAGCCCAAGCCGGCCTCATTCAGCATGGGTGGGTGCATCAAGTAGGAGACCGTCCGCACTTCCCGAATGGCCTCCTCCGTAAGGTCGACACACGTTCGAAGGAGGGAACTCGCGAGGCCACCCTTCCGAGGGAGTGTTTCGCGGAGGTTTCCGAGCGTCATCTTCAGCGCAGCCAGGCTTTGCCCCGCGGACTCGTGTAATTCGCGAGCCATCTGCCGCCGCTCCTCGTCACGTGTACGCATAAGCTGCTGCGACAGCCTGCGAAGGTCTCCTTCGACGCGTGTTTGGTCGGTTATGTCCTGCACAACGCCGAGCATTCGAGTGGTTTTACCGTCCAGACTGCAAATCGGCACACCGCGTGTATGATGAATACGCCACCTACCATTCGGCAATCGGTACCGGGCAACGTACTCACACTCCTTGGATTCAAGAATTGCCTGTTCGAGTATCTGGCTAACCCGCTCACGGTCGTCTACATGCAGGCTGTCCCAGTAGCTTTGGTTACTGGCTCCATCGGAGAGGGATGTGCCTAGGAGATGAGAACACTGTTCGGACCAGATCACTTGGCGGGTGGTCGCGTCAAGGTGCCAACTTCCCAAACCAGCCATGCGTTTAGCTTGGGCTATGATAGCTTCGCTCGCTAATAGGCGCTCTTTCTCGCGTTTCCGATCGGTGACGTCGCGCACCGCGCCGACAAAGCGCGTGGCCATACCCAACTTGCACTCAACAGGAATCGCGCGCACATGCAGCGTTCTCGCCGCGCCGTCTAATCGCATGTAAAGCACTTCGTGATCAATCGCCTCAAGCGAGTCCCGATGATTGGTAGCCGGCTGCTCGCGACAGCATGAACCTGCGATTGTCCTCAGGAGCCCGCACAACGAAGCTACGTCTCCCGGGGCAACGGCAAGCGTTCTGCGGAGGTGTTCTGACAGCGCGACCTCGCCGGTTTCCAAATCTGCCTCCCAAGTACCGATCTCACCGGCTTCCTCAGCGTGGGCTAACAGGGCCTCCACCCTCTTGAGTTGGCGGTCGGCTTCCTCCCAACGCGTCGCGTCAGTTGCTAAAGGCGAGAAGAGCCGCGAGTCTTTCCTTTTCGGGACGCGCGTCACGAGAATCGAGAACCATCGCCGACCGTCAGGCAGGTCGAAAAGGTATCCGAATTCCTGGGCAGTGTGGGCTTGCAGGAACGTTTGGAGATATGGGGCGAAGACTCGGTACGTTTCCTTACCCAGCACACTTCGAAGTCGGCGGCCAACAAACTCAGTGCAGTCGGGATCCAACGATTTCAAATCTGGCACGACAACCGCCCCGACGGTACCATCAGACTTGAGAATTAGCTCAACCCTTTCATGCAGGCTAAGCAGCTTCTCAAATGCGTTCGCGGCTGAATTCGCTCTTGGTGCGAATAGAGCGCGGCCAGCCGAGCGTCCCCGATTCCGCTTGATCGTTCGCTCCTCGAACGACCGTCGCCCGGGCGCGCCGCTGCACTTCGCCGATTCCCACTTTTCGGATGCCATGAAGGATTGCGCGAGCCGCAAGAACAGACAAAGCCGTCGACGAGATCAGCGGCTCTCTCCACCCCTTTGTTCCCCTTGTGGCCGCATAATCGACAAGCGACCCGAGCCCACCTGGAGAATTGGGCGCAGCCTACTATTCGGTTAATCTGCTGTCAAGTACTACGGGCTGCGTTTGCGTGTTCTGCGGATTCGCATGGGCAGTCAGTTCGATGCGGTGTGGACGTCGCTCCAATTCGCCCTCGGTTTCTACTGATTGCAAGACTGAGTCAGGCTAGGTATAAACCGAAGAGGCCTATCCGTAGTTGTTCCTTAAGACGATCGCCGAGAAAACCGCAATATTGCGAATTGCAACCGGACGGCCAGGCGGCCTATCGTGACGCAGGAGCTGGAAGGGAAGGCAGTTCGCAGTTTGTCTCTAACTCATGAACGCCGCGGCTCCGAAAGGAGCCGCGGCGTTAGTTTCTTCGGTCGCATCAGCCTCTCGGACCCGATTTTGGGAGGAAGATGGGCACACTCCCCGGACCAGCGGCACCCCACCACGCGCAGAGGGACGCTAGGGCTTCAAGGTCCGGTGTGGCCGGTTCTGAATCCGCCAATACAAACCTACTCCAACAACGAGGGAGGCAAGGCTCGCCACTTGGGCGTTGGTCAGGCCCAGGAGCGACCGCGGGTTGATGCGGATGAATTCGACGAGAAACCGTGCGATGCCCGTCAAGACGAGATAAAACGCAAAAACAGATCCTTGCGGGAGCAAGGGCCTCCCTTCCGCAAACGACGCGGGAGGCACAGAACTCGGGGGTTCTCCGATCCCGTGATGCAGTTGGCGACGGCCGAGCCGCCACAACCACCCCGCGATCAGACAAGCCGCCAGGAACTCGTAGATCGGTGTGGGGTGAACGCGCTCGGTCGTCGGCACGATTCCATTTGGAAAGCTCATTCCCCACGGCAACGAAGTCGGAACGCCGTAGTCGCCGTCGCCTGAGAGCAAGCACCCGATTCGTCCAATCCCGTAGCCCAGTGCCGCAGCGGCGGAGCCTGCGTCGAGCGCACCAAGCAGGCGGATACTGTTCTTTCTGGCGAGCCACACAAAGGCAGCAGCTCCGGCGACCAATCCGCCAAACCATGCGAATCCGTACGGACTAAGAATCTGTCCCAGAGGATCTGCGAATAGGTCGCGGGGTGTTTGGAGAATGTGATACACCTTCGCTCCGACAATTCCTGCGAGGCAGGGCAATGCAACGAACGCCTCCGCGAGTCCGGATCTTGCGGTTGCGATGCCACGCCGCGCCAAGTCCGCGCGCAATACGTAGAACCCGGCGAGCATCGCCGCCGCGACCATTAGCCCGAACGTCGGAACGGAAAAGCGCCAAAGGTGTAGGAAAGGAATCATCGGACGCCAGTATAGCGGAATTCATTCAGTCCCCCGGGCCCGGGTAACCAACGCCCTTGCCACACCGATCCGCGAAGCTCTCCGCGTCCTCCATTTTCTGCAACTGACCCAGTTCCGTTTGCGTCCAAGAGAGTAGAATGAGGCTCGTGCGCCCTCGGTCGTCCCCGATTGGAGGGTTGTGATGACAGGCTTGGCGAGCTGGCGCTCATGCGAAATAACGGCAAGCAATCTCACGATTGACGCCAAGAACATCCCGCATAAACGTTTTCGTCCGACCGCTCGACTGCTGCAGACAATGATAGCCTTGGTGGCACTGTCTCTGGCGCCCAGTGTGGCGCTTGCGCAGCGAGGGGGCGGAAGCGCACATGTGGGCGTCTCGGGGGCTCATGTCGGGCACGTCAGTAGCAGCAATTCCCAAGCGCGCAGCGTTCCGAGACCGAACTTTGCCGGCCGCCGAACCGCTTCGCGAGCTGCTTCTTCCACCAGGATGACAAGCGTCAGCGCGGGAGCCCTACCATCAGGCTCGTCTTTCCGCTCGTCCGCGGCGCCGGCGGTTGGGGCTCCCAGGGGCTCAACGGTCGGTTCGAGCGAGGCAGGTCGTGGTGTCGAAGCGGACGGCCGACCCCACAACGTCACGATTGGCTTTCCTCCGCGGCCTTCGGTCGATGCGAATGCGGCGCCGGCGATCCGCGCCGGAACGCACGCGGTATTTTCGGGAGATGGGGATCAAGTTTGGGAGGAGCCGACAGGACACAGAGCAGAAACACGATATTCTCAGCGGACCAGCGCGCCGATGAAGGTGCCCACAGAACCTCCGACGTCTCAAGTAGGTCCGGTCGCCGCGCTTTCAGCATCGCGGAGCGGGGCCGAGAATCATGTGAAGGCACCTGCATCGCGTTCGCTGGTAGCCGACCAACGTGACGCGTCCGGTCCTCCACGCGTGTGGCGGCATGGGCCGAGGAGCCGTGGGCTTGGAATATTCGGCGCCTCGCCGCTTGGATTCGCGTACCCGCCTGTGAGCTTCTGGCTCGAGGCGCAGTGCGACGAATTCTCGGGTTGGTCCGGAATGTTTAGTTGCGCCCCCTTCGGCTACTGGGAAGGTGAGTCCGCAGAATACATGGGCAACGCCATGGAAGAGACCCAGGAAGAGCAAGGGGCGGAACAGCCATCACAAGAGGTGGCTCCGTTCACCTACGTCCCTCCGCCAGAATATCCTCAGAAAGAGAGCGAGGTCGCGAAGACTCCGGCCGTGCTTTATATGAGGGACGGACGGGCCTATGCGGTCACGAACTATTGGCTTGAGGGTGGCAGATTGCATTACCGGACTTCCTACGGCGGTGAAAACGCGATCGATATGGACGATTTGGACTTGCAAGAGACGGTCGACGTCAACGCCAAGAGCGGCGTCGCGTTCACGCTGAAGCCGGCGTCAAATCCCAATCCTGGCAACGCTCCGCAGCCACAAGAACAGTGAAAGCTCGGGAATCCACGAAAAGGGCGGCGGGATGCACGAGATTTCGGACTGGCTAGGGCGGAAACTGATGTAACCTGCAAGTGCCGGATTGCGTCACAGGCAGTAGAGAGTAGGCCCCCAGATCTTTCGGGACGGAGGGCTTATGACCAAAGCAAGACTAACGCTGCATGCACTGCCTCCACTCTGTCCCCGCTCGAGTTTTCGCTCCAGCCAAGGAGCAGCTACTTGGCCGCGGCTCCGGACGATATCTCCTTATGTCTTCTCATTGGTCCTTGCGGTCGCCCCGGTGCCGGCGTTCGCCCAGCGCGGCGGCGGAGGTGGCGGGGGCGGAGGTGGCGGACATGCCTCCTCCGGCGGTGGCGGTGGGCACTTCGGAGGCTCAAGCGCTGGTGGGTCGTCGCACGCAATCGGTGGCGGCGGCAGCCGGAACGCGGGAGGTCGTTCGGGCGGTACGGGGAATGGGCGTGGATCCAGCGGCTCCCGGAGCTCCCACGGCGGTCATACGAAGGTCGGGTCCGGCGTGGGCTCGGCATCTTCGTCGTCGGCTGCGTCCCGAGGGAGGACATCCGCGCAAGGGCGTCAATCGGGATTCGCTGCCGCGATGCGTCGTTTCTTCGGGTTCTCGCATGCGCCTTCGATTTCGAAATCAGGCCTGGGGACTGACGTTGGAGGTTCTGGATCGCCGTCAGGGCAAGCCTCGGTTAGCCGGGCGTTCGTGGCTGCGAGCCTTCCCCCTGCTTTTAGTCACATCCAGCTGGCGCCAACTCTAGCGCTGAGTAGCGAGCGTTCCCGGCCCTTGCACCAAACCGGCATTTTGTCGCCTCGGGCGTCCATCAGTGTGGCACCGCGACCCATCCGGCCGCACCCCCGTCACTTTCGTCCAATCGTGTACGGCGGCTACGAATTCAACGACTTCGGGCTCGTGTTCGGCTTTGGATTCTGGGATCTAGCGTATTGGGACTGGAATCCTTCGTCCTGGAGGGCTACCCCAGGTACATCCCAGCCAATCCTGATGCTCTACTTGACCGACGGCTCGGCCTACGAGGTCACAGACTACTGGGTCGATGGTGACACGATGAACTACGAAACCGAGGACGGCACCGTTGGAGCTATCAGCCTGGGCTCCTTGGACTTACAGAGAACAACGGATGCGAATGCAAGGCTGGGCTTCCAATTCCGCCTCGATCGGGCGAAGCGTGGCCTTCCCTTTGAGAAAATCTCGTCGGAGGCGGGCGGTGTAGGAGCAACCTCATGAGCCGTAAGGACATGACCCGTTCAGGGCGGGGAATTTCGCTCAGCAGAATGAACGTGCTCCGATTACTACCTTGGGTTGGTTTCATTTAGTGAAAAAAAGTACTTGCAAAAGATTTCGAATTGGTGTATAATGCTTTTCGTTATCCTGGGATTGTGCGCAGACGGACCGAGTAAATTGCCGAGGGTCCGGCGCCGATCTCGCCAGCAATCTGACCTTCGTTAGTCTCCCTTTCGTTATCGTTTCCGCTCTGATTTCTGTGTGTCCGTCTGCAGATTGTCAGATCTCTTCGGAGGCAACATGCCCAATTACAACGCGCAGGTACCACCGTATTCGATCTTTGCCGGTGATGTCGCCCTGGCCTTTAACGGCGAAGTGCCCGGAAACGGCCAGGCCAGCCAGCAATTCGCTCTGCCCAGTTACACGGGGTTTCCCGAAAATGGACGAACGATCCGCTGGCAAACGATTTTCGGTTCCGCTCCCTCCGCAATCAGCGTCGTCCTGCAGACCGCATTGAACGACGCTGACTCCCAATACACCACGATTGACACGTCGACCGCGACGGCTGGCGAGGCGCGGACGGTCACGGGCGTCCGAGGGAATTTCGTTCGGGCAAAGGTGAGCTCGATCACGGGCGGCAGCGGAATCAGCATCCAGATCCTCGCGTAGTTGGTCTGCCAACTACACTTGCAATTGGCTTGTCCGGCCAGAAGGGAATACGACATGCCGACCGACCGTAACGTGGACTCAGATCCGGAAGCAAAAGAATCGGTAGCGGAAGCAGCCGGCAATTCACCCGCCGCAACTGGAATTGCATCAGGCACAGCAAAAGCGTCTAAACCGGGAAGACTCGCTCCGGGACGGCGCGCCTCAGGTACCGTCGAGCCAACCGAAGTATCGCCGGAAGTTGAGGTGCTCGGACCCGGCCCGCGTGAGCGGGTGCGTTTGGGAGAGGCCTTGCGCGAGCAGGGGATCGACGAACACGCGGTTGCCGAGACCTATGCCGACGTCGTGGACAAACTGAAAGGCAAGACACAGGAAAACGACAGCGTTGAGAAACTTCTTGTCGATATCTTGAAGGAGTGCAGCAAGCATCTCGAAGAAGACGCTAAAGCAGCCGGAAACTCGGCGGTCCGCGTCACGCTGGTTCACAATGTTGCACGCCCCCAACGCGGGGCACTCGCTCCGGAGGCACCTGCGTCGGCGCCAGACATTCCGGTAAACCCCGACATCGTTCAGTCATAGACAGTTTTCGTGCAACCAATCATTACAGCGCACCTTCGGGCCCGGGTTTCGAGGTCCAGAAGCCGCCGAAGATTCTGGGGTCGAGCGTTTCTCCTAATCTCCTTCGGCCTGTTCGCAATCCGATGAACATGACAATTTCTGGCACCGAGCGCTGGATCGCCGATTCGCAACGCAGCGGGACGTCTCGAAAGGGAACGGAGAACGGAATCGCGGTCGCTCTCGGCTACGAACCGTTTCCCCGTCAGAATGTCTTCCACGGTTCGTCGGCCAAGTACCGATTGTTCGGTGGGGCAGCGGGTCCCGGGAAATCAAAGGCCCTGTTGATGGAAGCAATCCTCCAGGCAGAGGCGCATCCAGGCGCGAATACACTCGTTCTCCGACGAACCTTTCCCGAGCTCGAGCAGTCTCTTCTGCTGTATTTCCGCCGGGACGTGCCGCGCGAGGTCTACAAGTCGTTCCACGAGTCGAAGCACGTGGTCACGCTATGGAATGGCTCCACGGTACGTTTCGGGTACTGCCAGCGCGAAGCGGACGTGTACCAGTATCAAGGGGCGGAGTTCCTGTTCATCGGCATCGATGAGTTGACGCTCTTCACGCTGCGACAATGGCAGTTCCTGACCAGCCGCAACCGGTGTCCCCTTCCCAGCGCGTTCCCTTGCATGGCGGGAGCGACGAACCCCGGCAACATAGGGCATGCCTGGGTGAAGGCGCTCTGGATCGACAAGAAGCCGGCTAGCGGAATGGATCATCCGGACCAGTACGATCCGACGGATTACGACTTCATTCCGGCTCGTGTTACGGATAATCCGATTTACGCGGCGGATGCGAATTATGTGAAGACGCTACGAGCGCTTCCATCGCATCTGCGGCGCGCATTCCTTGACGGCGATTGGGACGTTTTTGCGGGCCAATACTTCGACCGGTTTGACCCGGCTTCGCATGTCGTCCGAGCCGAGGAAATTGATTGGCGTCCCTGGTGGCCACGGTGGATTTCGGTCGACTGGGGATTTGAGCATCCTGCAGCCACTTACTGGCACGCTGTCGTGCCACCGGGGGCCTTTGGCGCGGTCGGACAGGACGAAGGCGCTCGGGGAGTCGTCACGTATCGGGAGTTCGTGACCCACCGCACTGCGCCGCGTGAGCTGGCACGGGAGATTATCGCGCGCAGCGTTTGCTCGGGTGGGGCCGCGAGCGATCGCGAAAAGATTGACGCGATCTACCTTTCCCCGGACGCCTTCGCGCGCCGGACAGACGAAGCGTCCATCGCCGAGCAGATGGGGGACATCTTTGCCGAGGCCGGGTTTCCGCGTCCTATTCCAGCTGACGATGATCGCGTAGGCGGCTGGATGTTGATGTACCAGATGCTTGACGCGAACGAGTGGCTCCTAACTGACAACTGTATCGAGCTGATCCGCACGTTGCCGACGTTGGTCCGTGATCCGGCGCGCGTTGAAGACGTCGAGAAGATGGAAGGCGATGACCCGGCGGACGCCGCCCGGTACGGCTTGAAGTCGCGATACGGCACGCGTCGCGGCGGGCACAGGCAGGTGCCGTTCGAGCAGCGCCTTGCCGAGCGCGTCACCTCCGCGGACCCGACAGTTCGAGCCATCCAGGCCCGTAGGGCCCAAATCGAGGAGTATCGCCGCACCCAGCCGGTATCGTTCTTGCGCCGTCGGCCACGAGCGTGATTCCGGGAAGGTTCAGAGCGCTGCGTTTTCGGGAGGGGACCTAACGTGCTGATACGGGATCTTTGGCGTCGCATCAGCCGAACGCGTTACACGCGGTCGCTGGAGGCGGAGGTGGCGCGGTTGCGGGTCGAGAACCAGGCCCTATTGAATTCGATTCTAGGCATAGCGGGTGTCCCGCCAATCCTGGTGAGTCAGGAAGCTCTCAAAGCCGAGCAAGCAGGAGAAGCCGTCGCCCCTACGCGGGGCAATCAGTTAGCCAGCGGCAGAGTCCTAAGGCGGCGTTCGTGGCAGCAGGTCAACCGCATGCGGGAGATCGATTCGTCGCGAAAGGGAACGCCCTCCGCATGACGCGGCTCAGGATCAGAAGTCTCTGGAGTGAATGGAGCCAGGGGCGCGCGTGTCGAGGGCTCATCCGATAATTTCTGGGCATTCTTCACGGGAGGAACCATGCCATTCATTCGAGGGCGTTATCACATTAACCCGGTTGTGGGTCAGGCGCTCGAGGCCGCGCGTCAGCTGGAAGAAGCGATGCAAGAGCCCGCAGGGCAAGGAGAACCCAGCGAGTCGGGTGTCGACGACCGAGATTCTTCTGTCCTTACTGGAGCAAAGGACGATCGGGACCCGATCCATCGCGTTGAGATCGAAACGGCAGAAACGGCGCCGTCTCACTCAGGCCGTGGCGAGCACGGTTTTGTCGCAAGAATTCACCGCACGGCAGTTTCCGGCAGGGCGCCTGAATCCGGATCCGCGCCTGCTTTCAGTGTACATGGTGCGGCGTCGGGAAAACCCGAAACACGGGTGTTCTCCGACCACGACGATCTGATTGACTTTCGTCGGAACGAGTTCGCGAAAGGTTGTCGGCAATAGAGGCCTCGCGGGCTCTACTACGGCCCTGAAGTTCCGGTCCAAGGTGGTTGCTACGGCCCTTCGCGTTTACCCAAGCCCGAGTTTGCTAGAATGAGCGATCGAGGGCACTGGGCTTGAACGTCTGGGGAACTTCGAGTGGTCGAACGCGCCGGTGGCAGCGGCGCAGAGACTTTAGAGTGCCCGTGCCGCTCTATGTGCGCCTCACGGTCCTGACTCTATCAGTAACGCTTGGGGGGACGCTCGCCTGGCACGGCGCGCGACTTGCCCTTCATCCACGCGGCCGTTCACTGGGCACGCCAGATCGGCTGCCGCCGGGTCCGGCATCCCCCGACTCTGCGGTGCTCGAATGGCAACGCGACGCCCTTGAATCCATCGAGACCGGCGTTCGAGAAGCCAATAAAGGCAACATCACTGCCGCCGAGGTCGCAGTTGATCGTGCGGGCTCGGATATCGAGGAAGCCCGCGTGCAGGCGCACGCGCCAACGCCTGACTTTTTTGAGGTGGCAAGCGCGGCACTTGATCGCGTTCTGCAACAGCAGCCAGAAAACGCAAGGCTTTTCGAGCATGCCACGATTGCACGCATTGACCTTGCGCAGCTGCGATCGACGGTTTCTGGGCCGAGCCACCTGCACGCAAGCGCTTCGACACCGGATCCAAGCGAAAACAAGAGTACGGCAGGTTCCAGCACGGCCGGATCCGGGTCCGTCGGCCCGGTAGCTTCCGAGAGGCGGAGCTTGGTGATCGCGGCACCCCGGGAAATTGCGGCCAACCATGCCTTGAATCCCGAGGCGCTTGGCAGCGATTCGATCGACGCTACACTCATGCCCCAGACGGCGGAGATCCTGCTGCCGCCTTCGACCCGTCTCTTCGTCGACAATGTGCGCGTTGAGAACTTGCGACTCGAGGGCGCATCGCAGACGCTCGATGGAATTCATTGGAAGAACGTAACCTTCGTTGGCACTAGGCTGCGCTACGAGAGCGGGGAACTGGATCTGAGAGACGTCCGGTTTATCCGCTGCACATTCGGTTTCACCGCTGATGAGCGCGGCTCGCGGTTAGCCAATGCAATTGCACTCGGCCAGACATCGCTCGTGATCGATTAGCTTCCCGTAAACCGTTCCCAAGGCGCTAGATTCACGAACTCGGTCTTCCGGCCTCATCTCTTCCTCCCTCCTTCCTGCCGGCACGACCACTCATAGAGAGACACGAATGTCCATCGACAAGAACTATGCGGTAGCGGATCCGGCGATCGTGCCGGTCGAAGGACCAGTGCGGCCAACGAGTGTAGTGCCACCACCCGGGGGCGCAGCAGGGAGTCGTCGAGATACGCCTGCGGGCGATTCGCGCACTTCGCCTGCTCGCCCCAACCCGCCCGTGGAACGCGAAGACCAGAGTCTGTACGGTGCGAACAACGAACAACTGCCGGAGCGACTGCAAGACGCCCTGCGGCGGCTCGTCTTTCAGTACTCGTTCGAATCGGAGTCGACGCGGCGACAGGAAGTCCGACGTATCAAGCAGGCGCACCAGTTCTGGCGTGGGCTTCAATACCTCTGGTGGAACGAACGCGACCAGAACTGGCATCTGCCCTTCGAGCAGAAACTCATGGACAACACTTCGCTCGAAGACCTGCCAAGGTACGAGTTTGTCACAAACATTTATCAAGCGTTTGGGCTGTCTTTGGTTTCAGTCCTGTCGCAGGACGTGCCGCGCGTCCGATTCTTCCCCGCGTCAGCACAAGCAGAGGAGGACGTTGCAGCGGCGAAAGCGGCCACGGAAGTTGCCGGGCTCGTGGAGCGCAACAATCGCATCGGCAATCTGATTGTCGAGGAAGCATTCAATCTCTGGACGGACGGAAAAGTCGGTGCCTATGTCCGGTATGTGGTGGACGGTCAACGCTTCGGGTTTCACCCGGAGACCGAGATCGGCGCCAGGGAAGTAAAGGTCGGCGATGGCGTTTACGTGTGCCCGGAGTGCGGCGCAGAAACGGAAGCAAGCAGTCCGGATGCGGTGGGCTCTTACGCGGACCTGACCCCGACTACCGAGAATCCCACACGCACCGGCTTGGAGACAGCCAGCACGAACGATGGCTGCTCGCAATGTGGGGCTCTGCTGACCGAAAAGGATTTCGTCACAGAGGAAGCGATCACGGTGCCACTAGCGCAGACAAGGCTCCGGGTGCCAAACGGTCAGGAGGTCATCACGATCGTCGGAGGTCTGGAGCTGAAGACGCCGCCGTGGGCAAACGAGATGCACGAGTATCCGTATCTGCAGTGGAACATGGAGGTCCATCAGGCTCGGCTTCGCGCCGCATATCCGCACGCTGCGGACAAGATAGGGCCGCCTGTGGCGAGCGGCGCACAGGAATATGAGCGGCTCGCAAGGCTGGCACAGTCCCAGGGCGGCCCGCTGACCGAAGGCGGAGACTTCAACGTCAATCTGATCACATTTCAGCGCACATGGCTCCGGCCGTGGGCCTTCTTTGCGCTGGATGACAAATCCCTGCGCGACGAGCTGCTGCAACTGTTTCCTGATGGCGCCTACGTTGCGTTTGCCGGCGACGCCTACTGCGAATCACGCAATGAAAACATGGACGATCACTGGCGGGTGCTGCACGCCCTGCCGGGCGATGGATCAAGCGGCCGACCGGCACTGGGCGACGTCCTAATCAGCGTCCAGGAGCGCTTTAATACGCTGTCAAACCTACAGATAGAGACATATGAATACGGCATCCCACCGATCTACGCCGACAGCGAGGTGCTCGATTTCGATTCGTTGCAGAACCAGACCGCGGAGCCTGGCGCCCATTACCCGGCTCGGGCGAAGCCTGGACAGTCACTCGCGGCGGGGTTCTTTCAGCCGGAGCCGGCAGAAGTCCCGCCCGATCTGGCCCAGCACGCGGCCGCGCTGATGGGACCTGTGGCGCAATTCCTCACTGGAGCGTTTCCTGCGCTCTTTGGCGGCGCCATGGCGAACAACGACACGGCCGCAGGCTACGCCATGGCGCGAGATCAGGCGATGGGGCGTATCGGTCTTGTCTGGCGGCGAATGAAGTTCTTCCATTCCGACGTGATGCTCTTGGCGGTCGATTGTTTTCGAAAGAATCGGCCCCAGGATGTTGAGGTAACCCTGCTCGGCGCGGGTTCGGCGTTTGAATCAAAGTGGATCCGGCTCGCAGACTTGAAGGGCAACCTGTTCAGTTACCCGGAGACGGATGAACAGTATCCGACCCTCTGGTCACAGCAACGAGCAGTGCTATTGCAGTTGATTGCAAACCCAGATCCACAAATTCAGGCAGTGCTCGCGCATCCGGAAAACATGGCCCTTGTGAAAAGACTCGTCGGCCTCGAGGAGCTTGTCATTCCGGATGAAGAATCCCGCACAAAACAATATCGCGAGATCGCGCAGCTCGTAGCGGAATCACCCATCGTGAAGCGCCACGACGCGAGCGGGGTCGAAGTAATGCTGCCGAGCATTGTGCCGGATGAGTTCGCGGACAATCACGCCGTGGAGCTCGATATCTGTTTGCGTTGGTTCTCGTCAGATGCGGGACAGGTGGCGAAGATCGAATCGCCGGCAGGCTACGCTAACGTACGTGCACATGCTTTGTTTCATCGCGACTACTTGCGCAAACAGCGAGCCGGGCAGCCGGCAAACGTGTAACGGTCAAGAAGAGGTGCGAAATGTCGCTACTGCGCTACAGCGTACGTTCGATGGCGCTGTTCTGAACCCGGGCACCGTAGACGCTCTTCTGAGTGCGTGGCGGCGCCACGAGCCTGACTACGTGCAGGAGCCGCTCCGGCTTAAACGGCTTTGCCATGCAGACAACGGCACCCAGCTGGTGGCTGGCGGCATAATCCGCGGGCTGAGCCGAACGCGTCAACAGGATCACGGGTACGTGCTGGAGACGATCATTGCGCTTGATGATGAGGCAAAGGTCGTGGCCGCTCATCTCTTCGCCTTCGACTTCCGCGAGGAACACCGACGGCACCGTTGTCTTCAACACCTCGAGAGCGGCACGTGCCGACGGCACAATGATGACGTGGTAGCCGTCCTGTTGAAGGAGGTTGCGCATCGTATCAGCGGCGCGCTGATCAGGCTCCACGGCCAGAACGGTCGTCATCTGCTTTTCCTGCGCCGACGAGTCCTTGGCGGGGAGCGCGGCCGGATCAGACGCCCCTTCCCCGGCAATGCTCTTCGCCGCGGCAAAGTGCACGGCTACTGCGAAAAGACCATCGCCTTGCTCGCTTACGCGCACGACTTCGGCGTTCTGGGATTGGTTCAGCGCAGACGCGGCCGTGGAATAGGGGAAGGTGACTTCGAGACGCTGGCCCGTTGAGTAGCCCGCCCGCGCGGCCACAAAGAGCAGGCCGTCACGGGAGACGTCAATGCTCGTGCACACTTCCTCGAAGGATTCCTGGAAACCGACCGCACGGACATGAACTTGCGCGGAGATCTTCGCGCGCTTCCGCCTTCTTCGTTCGACGCCGTTGGGGCCACAAATACGCGATCCTGCTTGACCGATTTTTGCCTCTGCGGAGGCGATCGTCGTACTCGTACTCATACACCACCTCAGATTCTGCGGGCGCTTGCCATGGAGGGTTGGCCGGTTCGTTCTTTCCCGCTCTGATCATAGTCTTGCAGACGGGAGAATAAATGGGGAATAGTACGTTGGTTTCAATTTGAGATAACTGTCGGTCCTGTTTGCACAGGGCGACGTTCCCCGGCGCAGCCAGCCGGAGGGATTTTGTACGTGACACGCAGGGAGACGAGCTGTGGTGAGGGCTCCTCTCGGAGGAATTGTCTCATGGCAACCGCAACGGGAGCCGTGCAGGAAGGCTCGTCTGGCCGCCCTTCTTCGACGCAAGGCGGCTCCCAAGCGCAGCGCTCTTCGAGGACTCGAGCGGCTTCGGGAGATGCTCAGTCTCGCAGCCAGCAGGCTACAGCCCGCAACGCCACCGACGACGAGATTCTAGAGATTGGCGCAGGCTCCAACGACGGGGCGCGCCCGAAGCAGCTCGAATTCGACTGGAATGCCCCAGCTGCCGGTGATCAACGGCTCTCGGACCCTGAGGAGAGTCGGAGCCAAGAATCCGGCGCGAGCGTTCCATCTGAGTTGGGTGCAATCTTCGAGACCAACCCGGAATTGCGTCGGGCTTGGGAAGACGCCATAGCGTATCGGGAAATGTTCCCTACGCCCGACCAGGCACAGGCGGCGAGCGCGCGATTGGCGGATCTCGACCGAATGGACGCGCTCTTTTTCTCCGGGCGGCATGAGGATCATGCGGAACTGGCGCGAGCCGTAGCTGCGTTGGAGCCGACGGCATTTAAGTCTCTCGCCCGAGCGATGGCTGAGTTGGCGACAAATCCCCAACAACGGCAAGAGGCTGGAACCGATCTGAGAGAAAGTCGTAGCACCTCACAAGCAAACGCTGACTCGGAGGCGCGTCTCACTGTGCCAACCGGGCGCGGCCTCACTCCGTCCGAGTCCGAGTTCCTCCAATCTGCTAATGCGGCCACAGTGGAAGCCGTTCTCGACGCAATCGAGTCTCAGGTCGGGCGTGTGCTTCCGGAAGAAATCTCGAAGAGGGCTCGGAACCGAGTCGTCGGAGAAATCTACCGCGAACTTGATGCAGCGTTACATTCAAATCGCGAATTGGGACGACAGATGCGTGAGGCGTTTCGCTCCGGGGCTCGTGATGCGGAACATCAGCGCGCGATCGTCTCCTTGGTCGCCGGGCGGGCGCGGCAGGCCCTACCGGGCATAGCCAAACGGGTGCTCAATGAGTGGACGTCCACGATTGTCGCAGCGAATCATGACCGTCGTGCCCGCCAGCGCATGGCCGAACGCCGTGTCGACATCACGGGGTCCGGTAGAACCGGGAGTGAAGGGCATCGTCCGGTCACGCCACGCGACATCGATTACGCAAGGATGTCGGACGCAGACATACTAAACCTTTAGATCCGCACTAGCTGCGCAGATAAAGCCCGCCCTCACAGAGTTAGGGGCAAACGCGACCACCGCGACAGATTCGACCCAGCCCGACAACGTCCGAGGAGGACACCAGCAAGAACGTCGTGCTCTTCCGTTGAGTGCGACCCATCGATTCCGAGTCCAAGGGAGAATCACACAACATGGCACAAATGCAAAACGCGCAATCCGTTGCGCTGCAACTTGAGAAGGTTCGCGACAAACTTCCCCTGCTTTACGAGCGCGATGACATCCTGCTGACGATGATTCAACAACGTGGCGACGTCGAACGCGTCAGCTCTCGCAACATGCGGCTCCCCTTGCAAATCCGTCCGGGCGGCAAGGCCGGGCTTGCAAACATGGACGGCGGCGACCTGGGCCGGGGGTCCGGGACCATTTACGACGTGGCGCAGGTGACGCCCGTCTTCTTCCGGCACGCCGTCGAAATCACGAAGCTCGTGGAATACGCGAGCAACGCTCCCGAGAAAGCGGTCGAAAACGCCGCCAAACGCGAAGTCAAGAACGCGATGGCCCAGTTCCGTTCGTTTCTTGACAAGGTGATGCAGACAAACGGGAATGGCGTTCTTGGGACAATCAGCTCGGTCACGACCACGGGTTTGCCGTCGGGAGTCGCCGCGCAATTTACGATGGCGAAGCCTCCGGGGGCACAACTTTTCTACTTCAACCAGACCGTGCAGGTATACGATCCGACGCTCACGACGAACCGCGGATCAGCGAACGTCCTGCTGGTTGACCCGTTCAACTCGCTCGTTCAAGTCGACAGCCTCCCGTCCGGCACGAGTCCAAACGACGTAATCGTTCACGATGGGCTAACCGGGGCCCAGCCCACGTCGCTGTTTGGGATTCTGTATCACCAGACGAACGCCACAACCGGTACGTGGCTGAACTTGAATCGTGCGACCTATCCGGTCGAGCTCGCGACACCGGCCGTGAACGGAAATAACTCGGCTCTAACGCCAGGCGCCGTACGCCTCGCGATCAACAAGGTACGGAAATCGTTGGGTTCGAATCAGGTGTCGAAACTCATTGCCTACACTTCGCTCGAGCAAGAACACCAGTGGGAGCAGCTAGGCGTAACCATCTCGCAGATCATCAAGGAGGGGGCCGGCGGCCGCGCGAGCGATCTAGACCTGCTGTTCACCGGCGATAAGTCCATGGCCGGTGTCCCGATCAAGTCAAGCATTAACGCGAACTCGACGCGGGTCGACTTCCTTGATCTCTCGCATTGGGGACGCGCCGTCATGCAGGACATCGACTTCTACGACGTCGGCGGGCAAACCGTGTTCCCGATCTACGGAGCAAGCGGCGGCCTTGCGTCGGCCTACATCTTCTACTTCGTTACAGGCTTTCAGGTGTGGAACGATTCGCCACGCTCGGGGGCTTACATCAACAACCTCGCGATCCCGTCGGGCTACTAGGGATCCTTGGTTCAAAAAGACCACGTAACGAGCAAAAGGGGCGGCTTTGCAGCCGCCCCTCAATATCCAACAAACAGTTCTTCAAAACAGTCGAGTCTGCCTCAATTGAGAAATTCAATCTTCTGAAAGGTAAACGTCACGCTTTCCTTGGGCTTATCGCCGGATGCTGTTTGCAGGGAGGTGACCATCACGTCTCTGAGAATGAAGTGGCTGTGGGAAGATCCTCCCGTTAGAACGACTTCCACCTCGGAAAGACTCTGACCATGGTCGGTAGCCTCGTGCAGAAGCGGCGAGGCTTTGTCTATTTCTTTGGTGATTGTGATGGGCTTGTGCATGCGCTTGCCCGCCGCCATCCCGGAAGCCTGGTCTCGCGGGGCAACCGTGCCCGGCTTGACTTGGGCCCCAGGAGCACCGGTCCTTGTGGCCGTCAGCTCTGAAACGGAAGGAGAGCTCGATTCGCGGTCAGCCGCACCGTCGTTTGGTGATGGGACGTTCGAGACGCTCCGAATGACAATCCAATCTTTGTACATAGGATTGGTGGAAGCGCCGCTCATTTGCCCCTTAGGTCCGACAACTCGTAGGTACCCGGCATCCTGAGCAGAAGCTCTGCCGGCGAAGATTCCAGCAGCAAGGACGCACATGAACGCCGCTAGACACATCCTTTTCAAGTTCCCAAGTTCTTGAGCACCGTTTGCATTGCGCATTTCGGACACCCTCCGGGAAAGCGAGATGTCACTATTCTCGCGCGTCTGGAGCCACCCACAAGGCGATACTCCTCGGCTTGTGCCCGGAAACGCACGTGAGCCTTTTACAGCCTTACGAATCTCGCTTTTTCGCACATCCCTGAATGATCTACGTTACGCGCGAAACACATCAAACACCGCCCGAGGTGGAGAGACGAGTCACCTGCGCCGGCGGCCTTAACCGTTTTGACGAGCCGAACTTCCGAGTTGTGTGGGGCGGCTCGCGTCTGACGTTGGTAGGCGGGCGGTGGACAGACCGAGATGCACATGACAACGTGGTCCGCGAAGTTGTGGAGCTGCGGCGAGTGCCAAAGTATCTGCCCGTGGAGCGCTGGCACATTGAGCGTTGGATGCCGCCCGAGGCATACGGCCTCCCCGACGATTGGCACGCCCGAACGATCGAGGTTGAAGACGGGGCACGAATTCCAGCGCTCGGGCCTTATCCCTTGCGGGGCGAATATGAGCATTGCTTTACCCTGGAGAATCAGAGGGGCGAGTTCGTAGCCCTGACGCCCACTGCCTGTGACTGGATTGTGCGCGCAATCGATTGGGCTCTTAGGCAGTCAGTCGTGGCGAGGCGAGCGGCGCTTGCCAAGCGCGAGGAAGGCCGCGAGCGCGACTGGGATCGCCGACTCGACGACATCCTGAACGACACCGGTCCACGGCCGCAAGCCTCAGCCCCGTAGGGCCTAACTTCGTAGCAGGCCCCGTCGAATTGTATTCGAATAGCGAAAGGGGATCTCACCTAGATGGCAACCATTCAGCAGACAACCAGGCGCGACATTCTGGTCGAAACCCAAACGAAGGGCGACGCGGCCGCAACGGCTTCGATTGCTTCGATCTCCGACCAAGACTGGTACATCTCACGCACGCACGGTGTCTATCACATCCCGGCATGCCCAAAGGGCCTGCAGTACGCGCTTTTGCTGATAACTCCCAGGGGTGACGCGCTCGACCTTGGCGACAACCGCCGGTTCCCGTTCACGATTTCTGCGCGAGAGATCGCCGATGACCTCCTCCAAGACCTCCACGATCACGGGATCTTTCTTTGCGCGGGCGCCCGCCCCACGGCGGAGGAGCTGGCTGCGGCGACGGTCCGCCGCGACGCGTTCTATCAACGGCTCGTAACTGATGGCGACACGATGTGGGCGCGGGGCCATTCCTTTCGCGAGATCTCAGACCTCCACCGCCGGGCCGCGATTGCACTCGGGATCGAACGCGAATGGGCCTACGTGCCAGTGCGCATGATTGATTGCCCGGCCTGCGGTGAGAAGGTAAAGCCGGGAGTGGCCGTATGCAGACACTGTCGTGCGATTCTCGACGTGGAAAAGGCAGCGGCGCACGGAATTTCCTCCTTGAGGGTCGACACAGGGCGGACGCCGAACGACGACAGACCGAGCTCTAGCGTGGGAGGGACGCACAGTGGTGGCAAGGCGGCGACGTCCGCACAGAGCGCACCTACTGGGAGCGGGCGCCAGTGAGCGTGTACCGCAAAATAGCGCGAAGGCTGCAGCTTGGCGTTTGGTTCAATCTTTGGGAACCGCTGGCCCGAGCGTTACGACTGGTGGGTGTGCTTGCAGCGACGGAAGCCGGCAAGTATGAGGAACGACAGCCCTAGCGACAACAAGGTCGAGCCGGCTGGTTCAGGGGTGAGGACTGCGTTTCCGGAGACGACATAGTCGCGGGCTCCGCCGACAAGGACGTTCGACGGAGCGATGAACGAAAACGACGATGGAGGCGAGGTGAGGGGGAACCGAGACCACACCAGGCCGAGAATATTCGACATATTCGTCAAATCCGTAGCATTGAAGCTATTCTGCGAAGCACTGCCGCCGATGGAGCATGGACCGTTCACACTCACCGGACAAGTGAAAGTGACGATCGAGGATCCGTCTGTGAAAACAATATCCGCCGACCTGATCGCGCCGGTCTGCTCATCATATGTAAATTGACCGGACAGAGAGCCGGACTGGAGCGTGGCTGTGAGATCGTATGAAACGAACGTGTCAGCATAAGCGGGAAGTGGCAAGAGCAGGGTTACGAACGCCAGCGCGCAAAGCAGCGCTACGAAACTCTTCACTCCTATGACTTTCATTGGCCCCTCCCGACTAACTGCTCAGACAAGAATTGTCATTCAATGTGCCACACCGAACCAACGACATAAGTCGTAGCAGATCGATTTCCAAACTCTAAGTGTCCTGTTTTCAGTACGCGATTCGCTCGAGTCCGGCGGTTCCAGGAATGAAGTTCGCCTGATGTGCAACTGTTTGCCTATCTAGTTTCAGCTTGACTCCTCAACGATCGGGTGGTACCGAACCATCGGTGAGCCGCATTCTTGAGCGGCTTGACAGAACGTTGGAGAGGTCCCACTGATGAGGCAAGACACAATGAAACCAGTCATATTGCTGAGCGTCGGCCTCGCCGCCATCGCGGCGGCGTTGGCCACGGTCCCTGCGACAGCGTGGGGGCAGGGCTCGCGGAAAGACGATATTGTCCTCAGCGCGTCGGGGCATCCCGTGGCCGGGGCGACTATTCGCGTCTGTCAGGCAGGAGCAACGGGTACTCCCTGCAGTCCGCTCGCGACCGTCTACACAGACGCCACTCTTTCGGTGCCTGCAGCGAATCCCCTTCAAAGTGACGGGATTGGCAATTACCACTTTTATGCGCCCGCGGGTCGCTACGAGCTGCAGATCTCTGGCCCCGGTATCACGGGAACGCGAACATATTCCGATGTCATTCTCGCTCCAGACGTTTCTTCGTCAGGTGCGGGAAACAACATCTCCGCGTTCGGCTTGACCCTTGGCGGCAACCTGAGCGTTGGGGGCAATGCAACCGTCAACGGGACGCTCACGGCCACCAACTTCAATCCAGGAGCCTTCACGCCAAGCTCATTAAGCGTTTCGGGAAATGAGACGGTTGCAGGTCCACGTCCGCGGACTGACGTCACGGCCTTTGGAGCGAAGGGTGACGGAGTTACAGACGACACGGCCGCCATACAGGCGGCGATCAACACCGTCTGTGCGGAGGATCTTGGTCACAAGTCGACATTGTTCTTTCCGCCGGGGGGCTATCTGGTGTCCCAGCCCCAGACTCCGTCGACGAGCCCGGTGTTCACCGGCCTTTGCGGCGGGCTTGTCATCGAAGGCTCCGGAGCCAACGAAAACGCCCAGTTTGGGATGGCTCCGATGAGCCACATTTATGTCCGCGTGGGTAGCAGCCCGAACGCCGCCGCAGTGTTCGCTCCGAGCGGTGTGGAAGGGATGATCTTCAAGAACATTGAGATTCAGGCATACAACGAGGCTGTATACCTAATCGGCGGTAACGGGATCACATTCGACAACGTTTGTCTGGTGAATGCTGCGACATCCATGACGGACAACGTGCCCCTGAAGATCTCACAAGCTATTCAGGTGAGCTGGAGAGGTGGATGCATTCAAGCGCCTGATAGTAACCACGACGACGTGCTGATCATCGGCGCGGACACGGGTGGAACGGAGATCCAACCGTCCGGACTGTTCTTTTTCGACGGGGCGGGAGGCAATTTCTGGATTGGCAACGGGGTTCACTACGACCAGCGGGTCAACACCTGCTGCTCGGGCCCTGGGAATTTTCATTTCTGGAATATCCTGGTCGAAGACGCCGCCGGAGCGATCTTTCGCGTCACCAACTCGACTGGCAATCCAGGCAGCCAAGCAATGCCTGGAATGCATGAATTGGATTTTCAGAATTTTGAAGCGTCCGATGGTGCCGCGAATACGCCACTGCTCAATTTCAACTCCGGTGGTTCGCTTCTTTCCGGACTCCACATCAAGAACTTTAATGGCGGAAACGGAGCATACGCGGTTGAGCTCCAGGCCGGGACTCTCCAGAACTGTGACGTATTCGGCAGCACCGTGCGCGTCCTGGATTCAAGCGGAAACCCAGCGGGGGACTGCATTCAACAAAACAATTCCGGGCTCGATTATGTTGCCAGCAGTAGCAATGTTGACCGTCTGCGAACGGACATCGGCACGACCGGGTCGAACGACGGGTCCGCATTCCGGGCCACCGTGGCCGGAAACCAGTTCGCGTCGCTGGGGCTGGACCCAGCGCAGGGTCTCCTTTTCGGCGATGGGGCGAGCTACGGGTACAACGGGCAGGTTTATCAGCCGGCGAAGGGGGCCGTCGACATCGGCTTTGCCAGCACGCTCCCGCCGACCGGCGTCACGGGTGTTGCGACGACTGGTGGTTCTCTCACGGCGGGAACGTATTACTACTTCGTGCGCAACACGACCAATACGCTGTGCTCAACAGGAATGTCCGCGCCCTCGATTATTTCAAACGGCGTTGCATTAAGCGGTTCGAATAACGCGGTGAGCCTCACCTGGACTCTTCCTCCGGCGGGCGCGGGCACCAGCGTTGGCTACTGCATTTTTCGGTCCACCCAGCCTGCCGGCTATAACCCCCAGGCACAATACCCGTCCGTCTTCGTCGCTGGCGCCTCAATGACCAGCTATACAGACACGGGCACTGGTTTCGGCTGCTGCAACCTCGTCGCGGCTTACAACGTGATGCAGTCTGCTCACCGGTTTACTCCGAATTCGCTCGGAGTGAATACTACGAACCCTCAGTTCAACCTTGACGTCAATGGCACTGCCGCGGTGGGTTCGCTAAACGGCGTCCAAAAGGCGGAGCGCTTCGCTGGTAGCGATGCAGCCGCGAAGATCAACGCATGCCTCACGGCGGCGGCGAGCACGTCCGGACTCTGCGATGCCCGGGGGCTGACGGGCACACTGACTGCTTCGTCACACATCTCGGTCCCCGGCGGAACTGCGCTCTTGTGGGGGCCGGCACAGCTCACGGTCAACGACAGCACCACGAAGGATGCGATCGAGTTGATGGGCGACGGCGCTTCGGTAATCGGCTATCAGGAAACGGGGCAGGGAACCGTACCTCGCCCCGATACTTCCGGATACATCGCCTGCGGGATCGCCGGCTGCACGACGGTCGACAATCCGAATGCCGCGACCCGCAACGTTGACTGGGTTCACATCAACGGAATGTATCTGCTAGCGAACGGCGCGAGTTCGACAGTCCTCAACCTCACAAGCGTGGGTCATGCGGACATCGAAAACAACCGGTTCATCCTCGGCGGCGGGGGCGGTTCGTACGGAATCTACGGCGATACCTCGACTGGCAACCAGGACTCGACGAACTCGCTGGTCAAGCACAACGAGTTCGACCCCGAATCACAGAACGACATCTGCGCGTACTTGGCCGGCGTCTTCAATTCCGTCGTTTTCGAACAGAACTCGTGCTACCTGCCGGCAGCCAACACGGGCACGCAGGGATTTGTCCTGGCCAAGGACACGAACGGGAATTACCCGGACAACGATGAGTTCTACGGCAACGACTGCGAGGCAGCAACCACTTCGTTCGGCCAAGTCTGCTTCAATATCATCGGCGCGCAAAGCATTGTGATCGGCCCCAACAACCGGTGCGAGAATGTGTACAACTGCTTCCAGTTCCCGGCAGACGGCTCTGCCGTCGGGATTCACCTACTCGACCCTTACATTTCACTCTCTGCGAACACGGTGATCAAACCGAATGAGCCGGCCGCCGCGATGCTGGCGGTCGACAACAACGGTCACAACTGGCAACCCTCGATGCATTTCGGAGTGAACGACCTCGCCGGGCCGAACCTCCTCGGCAATGCAGGATTCGAAGGCTGGCAAAACTCAACGACGCTGGACTACTGGGCCGGCGTGAGCGGAACGAGCATCAATCAGGGAGGAAGCGGCGTTTACACGCAAGAAACCAGTGCAGGCGCCAATCCCGCGGCCGATTCCTACACTCAGGGAACGTATAACGTTCGCGTCGGTGACGGCGCAACCGCCGGCCTCGGCCTGAACTCGGCATGCATTCAGGTTGATTCGACTCTCGAGTACACGCTTATGTTCCGCGTCGCTTCCGGCTCTACGTCGAATAATTTCCGCCCAGGATTCCGTTTCTACTCGGATCCGAACTGCACCGAAGCAAGCAAAATCACGAACATCGCAACGAACGCGCGCGTGCTCAGCCCCGCGGACTATGCGGGGGTTTCAACTCTCGCAGGCACCGGCGCGAACTGGCAGTCGACAAACGCCTCCCTCACCTACAACAACGGAATCACGTGCAACTGCAACGTAACCGGTGCGGATTGGCAGGTCGCGATTGCAAATGCCTGGACCGCCACCCGCAACTTCGGTATTACGTTTCGAGTTCCGAACGCGTACAGCAACTCGAGCACGATCGCCCACTCGATGCGGGCCTTCTTGCTTGAAAACACCGCGGCCTCCAATAACTATGTCTACTTCGACGACGTGGCCCTCAGCCAGGGCCCTGTTTCTCCGGATCTCCGCGCGGCGCCACTCGCGGATAGCGGCAACGGTGGGGCCGTAAACGGATATGCAAGTTACAACTTCAGTGGCAACGTAACTCTGCAGGCGAATACCGGCTTCGGCGGAACGCTCACGCACAACAACACTGCGAGTCGCACGTACACCTTGCCGGACGCCTCGGGAACGGTGGCACTTCAGACACCGCTGGCATCTTGGGGCCTGCAACACGCGGGCGCGGCGCAATCGTTTTCATCGAATGCGGTAAAAGTGTGGGGAATCATTATTCCGTACGGGGTCGGTTTCAGCCACCTCGACTACAGCGTCTCGACCTCTGACTCGAACACGTCCGATAACTACGACATCGGGCTTTATGGGCCGTGCGCTGTCAACACGTCGAGCTGCCCCCTTGTGACACACATCGGGGCACAGAATCTGACGTCAACCGGATACAAACAGGCAAGCGTCACGTCGGGCACGATTCAACCCGGACTGTATTGGATCGCGATTACGGGGAATGCGACGACGGCTCAGGTTGCCACTACTTCGGTGAGCGAGTGGACTGCTTGCCCCTCGACAAATTCGACGACAACCTCAAGCGGCGGGGCGCTTCCATCGACCATCGCCACGCCAAACTGCTCAGCACCCCAGTGGACGGGCGGCGCAGTTGTCGGAATCGGAATCGAATAAGCCGGCCTGCCTTCGAGGCGTCAGCGCTCGCATAACATCCCAAGTTGTGCTGGGCTAAAGACAGAGAACGGAACTGCCGTAGCTGATCAGGGGAGGTCTCAATGCCCGTTGTACCGACAACCGGATACTCACAAGCGGAAGACGCGCTGACCCTGGCGCGCGCGCTGATGAACGACACGTCGGGTACCGTGTTCACGGACACTCTGCTGATGCCCCTACTAAACTCGGCCTATCGCGGTCTCCAGCGGGAACTGGCTGAGAACGGCGTGAGCGTCCTGATTGAACAGCAGGATCTCGATATCGGACTTGACCCGGTAACAGGCATCACCAGCACCGAAATCAGCGATGCATCGAGCCCGCAGCTTCCCTCGGATTGCCTTATCCCTCACATGCTCTGGGAGCGCGCGACCGCGAATACTGCGGATGTCTTCGTGCCCATGGAAAAATTCATGAGCGGCGGGAGCATGCTGAACCTTCAGCCTTCGACCTACCTTCGGCTTTGGGAATGGAGGGAGGACAAGATCAATCTAATCGGCGCGACGCAGGCAATCACGGTTCGGATCCGTTACGAGAAGAGCCTTCCAGCAATGACGCTTGGAACCGACCCGATTCAAATTCGGTCGGCAACAGACCCCCTCGCATTCGCCACAGCTGCGCTGGCAGCTCGATCACGAGGCGCACGGGCATTGGCGCAGGATTTGCTCGCCACGGCGCAGATGGCCACCGAGAATCTCATTGAGCGCTACGTGCGGCCCGAACAGACCAAGGCCCGTCGCCGCCGCCCCTACGGCTTCCATCGGCGAGTCGTCTACCTGTAGCTCTAGTGCGCGACGACGTCGAGAATGATCGTGACGCCACGGCCGGCATTTTGGGCGCCACCTTGAATCGTCAGATTGGTTACACCGATTGGGGTATTGAGGTTTGTGGGAACGCTGTGCTTCTTGCAACCCGCCATAAGGACTGCGGCACCCACAGCCAACAACAATGACGTCCAAACAAGTCGTGGTGCGCGGGCGTGCGAGAAATTCGCAGGAAGTCGGCGAGTCAGCCAATCGTCGGAGAGCAAGATGAGAACCGCCACGGGAACCCAAAAGAGCAGAAACGGCCAGCTGCCGTGGTGACCTCGTTTGTCGGGCGAAGAAAGAGGTAGAGAACCACTCGTCATGCTGCCGCCGAGAATACCGTCAAAGGTGGTGGCGAATGTGACTGAGAAGGCAGTCGGTGTTCCGGGGCTCACTGAAACCGTCGTGGGATTTTGCGTACAGGTCGTGAGCGGTGGCATATTCGGGGGGCAAACGATTGTGACGTCTCCCCCAAAATTGGCATCTGGAGTTACGTTGAATTTAAACGTGACCGTGCCCCCCTGGAAAACCGATTGTTCTTGCGGACTACCATTCAGGGTCAGCTGGTAGTCATCGCCGGTACCGCTGACGTCGGCAGTCGCGGAATCTCCCGCGGAGTCTGTGACGGAAAGCGTCGCCGAGCGCGTCCCGGTGGTCGTTGGGGCGAAATCGACGTTGATCGTGCAACTTGACCCTGACTGGAGCGAAGTCCCGCAACTGTTGCCGGGAGCTTGAAAATCTGTGGGGTTGGCCCCGGTAAAGGAGAAGGCCAGCCCGCTGACTGCAGTGCCCGTGTTATTGGTCAGTGTAAAGGCCTGCGGAGCAGTGGCGCCCCCGGTCGGTTGGTCGCAAAAGTTAAAAGGGGCCGTGGAAGGGCAGACGCGAGGCGCGGGAGGGGGTGGCAGCGGCGCGGGTGGTGTGATCGTCAAGTTGCTCACGTCCTGGCCAATTCCCGCGAACTGGAGGACTTGATTGGCGCCCTGTTCTGCGACGTACAGATTTCCGCGTGTATCGAAACTCATTTCGCCCGGAAACTTCAACCCGCTGGCTACAGCGGTGACTTGTGAAGACGTCGCGTCGACGCGAAGAATGCGGCCAGAATTGGCATCCGCGACGAACAGATTTCCTCTGCCGTCAACTGCAACACCGGCAGGACAGACTGGTTCAGTGGCAGTTGAAGTCGCGGTCGAAAGTGAACAAACCGGAGCATTCGGAGCTTGATTCGCCTGGGTTTGAAAGCCCGCCACCGGGAGGATCGTGCGCGTCTGCGTGTCGATTGAGAAGACAGCTCCGTTGCCCGGCGAGGCGACGAATAATTTGCTGCCATCAAACGTGAGAGCGAGGTTTGCCGGCGACGCCACGTGAGCCAGCACGATCAGCTGATTGCCCGCCGCAGCCGAGTCTGTCGCCGCCGGGAGCAGGTCGATGGCGCCGGCAGCATGATCAGCGATGTAAAGGTTTCCAGCGCGATCAAGCGCGAGCCCGAGGGGCTCCGAAAGAGTGACGGCCTGCCTCGAAGCCCAGCGGCCGACAAGGCTTCGAACGATCCCCGGCTCACTTGAGTCGGAGCCAGCGACCCGCCGAATCGTCGAGTTCATCGTGTCGGCGACAAACAGAGTGCCGTCCGGGGCCACCGCGATCCCGCTGCGCAGCACGAAGGAGTTCAAGCTCAGATCGAACTGCGCGCCGAGTGCATCGCCTCCGTCCCCCAATGAGCCGCTCGTTCCTGTTCCAGCGATGAGCGCGAGCTTGGGGGTTGCTGGAACGGCAGCCTTGGCGTTAGATGCGAGGTCAGCCAAACCGGTCAGTGTGAATACGCGATTTCCGGCGGAGGCAGTCGTGAGGTACATATTCGCACGAGAATCGAGCGCCAGCGCGCGGACAGCGATGCCGCTGGCGAGAATGAGCGGTCCGCGCCCATTCGCGGGGCCTGTTGCCGTTGTCGAAGACTCTTGGGCGATTGCCAGGACTGAGAAGACGCCCAGCGCCAGCAACATGACCGCGCAAACCATCAGCAATCGCCGCACTCAGCTCTCCTTGTATTTCGACGCTTTGGATTCACATCAGGTCGTTCGGGTTGCGCGTTCCAGCGCGCGGAATTGCACATCATAACAGCGGCAACCGGCACGTTTCAAAGCCAATTCGCGCACGCCAATACGGGCTGCGCGTTCACCACTAAGTCTCGGAGGACACATGGCCCTTACATTTACGCTCGTCGACATATGGGATGACGGGAAGCGGATCCATGTCAGCGGGACCCTCGCCGCGTCGGGCAGCTATACGACGAATGGGGATACCGTTGATCTTTCGCAGAACCCGATCCTTGCTACAGCCCAGGCACCCATCCAGGGAACCGCGTGGACGGACGGCCTCGCCGGGTACAAATACGTCTTTAACCCCGGTAGCGGTCTGAATAACGGCAAGGTGAAGATTTTCCAGCAGGGTTCCAGCGCCGGCGCATTTTCGGAACTTGCGGCGGGCTCATACCCCTCCGCGATCACCGGCGACACGGTCACATTCTACGGAATCTTCAAGAAGCTCCAGTAACTGCAGACGGATTGCCTTCTAAGGGATTCTCGCGAGCAAATCATGTCGATTGAGTCGTTCTCTCCGCTTCCTTTAAACACTTTCGGCTCCTGGGTGACGCTGTTGGACCCGTCGGACGTCCCGCCCGGGATGTCGCCGAACCTGGCCGACGTCGAATTCTTCCCTGGAGGGGTGCGCACGCGGCCCGGGCTCCTTTCGGAGTATCCGGTTCTGGCTGGCGCACCACAAATCAACGGACTCAAGACCTACGTGACTTCGAATCTGATTCAGCGTCTGCTCGCCCTCGACTCGTTCGGGAATCTTTACAAGGAAACCTCACCGGGGGTGCTCTCGCTGGCCGCATCGATTGTCGCGCCGAACATGTTTCTTGCGTCGACCACGCATTTTGGGCGCGAATATCTCGCATTTTCCGACGGGCTGCTCGGACGAGACTTGCCCCGACAATATGATGATTCCACTCTCGACCGCGTCAGCCAGATTGGCCCGGCCGAGGGACCCAGTGTCGCTGATTCGACTTCCACCGGAGCGATTTCTCCCGGCGTACATCAAGTGTCGGTGGTGTTCGTGACGCGGCAAGGGTACTGGACTGCCCCGTCGCCGCCTGTGTCCTGGACCGCGGCAGGCAACTTCAAAGTCAATGTGACGAACATTCCGACGGGCCCGTCGAACGTGGTTCAGAGGCTCCTAGCGTTCACGGCGGCAGGAGGCGCGAGCTTCTATCACGTTCCCGCCTCGATGGTGATCGAGGACAACACCACGACGTCCCTGACGGTCGACTTCTCGGACACGATTCTGCTCGCGGGAGTAAGTATGGATTACCTGTTCGGGCAGATTGAACTGCCTGAACAGCTTGGCGTGGTCGACTACGCGGAGCGCCTTTTCTGGTGGGGCGAACGCGCCAGCATGGACAATTGGCGCAACTTGACGTTCGACGGTGGCTGGGATGCCTCCGGCAACGGCCGGCCGTTAGGTTGGCAGCTCGACCCGACGTTTGGCGGTGGTGCCATCCGGGAATCAGCCGACGTTGTTTGGGGGGACGCGTTCCGCATTACGGCGGATGGCTCGACGGTGGTTCGCGGGCTTATCTCCCAGAGTGCAATCACAGACGCTTCCGGGAATCCGCTGTGCCTGGCGAACACCGACTATTCCGTACGCGTGCGGATCAAACGCTCGGGGAACCTCTCCGCCGGCACGCTACGCATCAATGCATTCAGTCCGACTCAGGGTCAGATTGGGGTCGGGCTCGCGATCAACGTTGTACAGACGACGACCTCGTATCAGGAGTTCACAGGGGATCTCTTCGGGGCGCAAGCGTCGCTTCCGGCGGACCTCACGCTCCGAGTGTATGCAGATGGTACGCCGTCGCCCAATGGCTCGTGGTTCCTTGTCGACAATATCGAAGTGTTCGAGACGAATGCATCGCAAAACGCATCGCTCATACGAGCCTCGGCAACCGAGCAGCCCGAAAGCTACGACGGCGTGAGCGGAATGATGAACATCGCGCTCAACAACGGTCAAGCCGTTCGCGCGGCGTTCACGCTCCGCAACAATCTGTACTTCGTCAAGGAACGCAGCCTATACGTCACGGCAACCGACGCCGTCAACGAGCCCGCGTTGTGGCCCATCGAGGAAGTGTCGAATAAGGTCGGGACTCCATCGGCGCACGGCGTTGGGTTTGGCGAGGAGTGGGTCGTCATCGCGGGGAGATCCGGACTGTATTTTTTCGATGGCGGTGAACCAATAAAACTGTCTCAGGAGATCCAGCCCACCTGGGACGCCATTAACTGGGGCGCGGGACAGAGTCTTTGGGTGCAGGTCGACATACAGAAGAAGCGAATTCTCGTCGGCGTGCCCCTGGGAACCGCGACGCAGCCGAACCGGATTCTCGTTCTCGACTACACCGGCGGGTTTCAGGACCCGTTGGCGGAGATGCCGGCGTCTTACGAGCGTTCGAGAAAGTGGGCGCCCTGGATGATTGCCGCGAATTCGTGCGGCCTAATCGAGCGGTCAACCGGAGTAGCGAAGATCTTCTTGGGATCGAATAACTCGAGCGGGAAAATCTACGCTCTGACGGACGGTCAGCGCTCGGATGACGGCGCCGCCATCAATTCCTACTACACGACCGCCTATCTCGCCGCCACGGGTCTTAGCGGGCGGAACCTGTTTGGCTACCTCACGGGGTACGTTCAGGGGGCGGGATCGCTCGGGCTCGCCGCGTTTTCCCCCGACAATATTACCCAGAGCCAGCTCGGCTCGTGGACTCTGGCCTCGCCCTCACCTCGCGACATGGAGCAGTTCACGAACCTTCTCGCGGAACGCACGGCGTACCAGTTTGGGACGAATGCGCCAGGATCCTGGTTCTCGCTGACGAAGCTGGTCCCCTGGGCCAAGCCCGATCCCTTCGCTGTTGTCCGCGGAACGAATTGAAGGTGCTTGAATACGGGTTGTCTTCTCTTGCCGACCACCGATGCTGAATATTCCGCAAATTGAGGCGCTGCGCCGTTCGAACCCGCAGCTCTATGAGGCGCTCAGGCGACTGTCCGAAGCATCGCTCGGACCAAATCAGGGCTGGAGCATCGACGATCAGATCACCGACGGCACCGAGTTTGCGCGCGTGACCGCCGGCGCGCTGACATCAGGGAAGATTGACCCAACGAAGGAGGGCGTGTTGATGAAGGGATCGGTGCCGCCGACGTGGTCCGGCGCCTTCACATATGTATCTACTACGTCGAGCATTACATGGTCGTGGAGCGGCCTCACCATTTGTCGTGCCGACGGGACAACGACCGCGATTCCGAGTGGATCGCTCGGTATCACTGGCCTCGCAGCGGGAACGACGTACTACTTCTATCCATATTGGGACGATACCTCGGCGGAGCTTGCATGGGTCGCAGGAGGAAGCGGCAGCCCTGCGAACGCGCTCCCAGCGAAGACCAACGTCGCCGCGCAGCAGCAAGCGTTGCAGGGTCGAATCCCGCTTTCGCAGGGCGCCATGATCGCGGCGACCACAACGAGCGGAACGGGTGGGGGCTCAGGCGGTGGCAGCGGGAGTTGCTTGCGTTCGGGAACGATGGTGTTGACGCGCGAGCGCGGAACGGTCCCGATCGAAAGCTGCAAAGTGGGCGAGCACCTGCGCTGCCCGAACCCCGCCGGCGGCGAGGCCTGGACGTCCATCGCTCGCGTCGAGATTCGTGATGCGGACACGTTCATTCGCCTTCACTTCTCGAACGCAGAATCGCTCGACGTCACGCCCCATCACATCTTTACACTGGCAGACGGATCGCCGATGCGGGCCGAGCGGCTTTGTCTCTCGGACATTCTCGTCGGGCGTTTCGGTCGCATAACGCTGAAACGAATCGAAACAGTCGTCGAGGACAGCCAGAAGGTCACCGTGAGTTGCACGCCGGTGCTCGAATTCTTCGCGGGCCGCTTCGCTGCGACCGTACTCACCCACAACTACACGTTCAGCTCGTGATCCGAATGGTGTGGCAGTCGAAATGATCGGCAAGCGCTATTACATCACGACCGTGGATGCCTGGCAGCGTCATGCGGCGCGATTTTCGAACTCGCACTGGCTGGCGCTATCTCCGTGCTCTGAACCGGCGTTGGGGCAGGGAACCGGCGCCACGCCGCCGGCTCCGGCAAGTTCGGCTACGCCCGCGGATACACGGATCCTCGTCCTGATCGAGGGAGACGAGGGTGCGCACCTTGCGCTCGAAGATGACCCCGGTTTCGAGCCGCTGCCACATCCGCTCGCGCAAAAGCCGATCTCCAACGTCGCGCACGCTGCGCTTCAGCCACTCGGAGTTTCGCGTGGCGCTACGACCTTTGAAGTCGCCGAAACAGTCGCGCGAGCGCATCCGCTTCTGCGCCATCGCGTCTTCTGATTGGGGCGGCTCGGACCCTCAAATGCTGGTTCGTGCTTATAGAGAAGGCGATTTGGCGGCCCTGCGCGAGATGCACTCGGAGCAAGGCTTTGATTACGCGTTTCCGGATATCGCCGATCCGCTTTTTCTCTCGAAACTCGTCGTCGAAGACGCTGGTGGCCGGCCGGTGATGGCCTCGCTCGCACGCCTGACGTGCGAAGTATATCTGCTGGCCGATCCCAAGACAGGCAGCCCCCGCGAGCGTTATGCACGACTGCTGGCGCTGCATGCGGCGGGGGAGCGCGACCTGCTCGGGCGCGGCCTCGACGACGCGCACGCCTGGCTCCCGCCGTCGATCGCGAACCGGTTTGGGCGGCGTCTGGCGGTTCTGGGCTGGATTCGTGACGACGCATGGACGCCGTACTGCTTCCGGTTGTGGAAGGAATAACTCTCGCGTCTTCTCCACTCCGAGGCACGCGCAACTCGCGAAATCATTTCTAGGGAGGCACAATGTCACGCGGAGCACAAAGGACGACGCGAGCTCTGACTGATCAGCAGCTCGCGCAGCAAAATCAACTGATCTCGCAAGCGAATCAGCAGGGCGGTCAGGACCGCTCGCTACTGATGCCCACCATCCAAAGCTTGCTGACCAGCCCCGGATTCACACCCGCACAACAGTCTGCAATCACTCAACAGAGCCTCGGGGCTGTGAACACCGCGTTCGACGCGTTGCGTGAGCGTGCGGCAAACCGTCAGGCGGCAACAAACAATACGGCTGGTTACGGCGATCTGATGGCACAACTCGGACGTCAGCAAGCCCAAACCGACGCAAGCCAGGCGCAGCAGAACCAAATCGCGTTCGCGAACCGCCAACTCCAGGAGCAGCTTGCCGGTCTCAATGCACTCGGGCAGACGTATGGAATCGACACGAATCTCTTGGGGCGTGCGATAGGTGTCCCGTCCGAGCTGTTGGGCGTGCGACAGCGAGCTTCGGGCGGATCGTCCACGGGGGGACTTGGCGGCCTGTTCGGCCTCGGCTCAGGAATTGCATCGCTCTTCGGATGACGGTCGTGACTCGCAATCCGACATCTAATTCGCGAGTGGCGACCCCATGAAGAAACTCCTCGATCCTTATTGGCTGTCTCTGGCGTTCAGCGTTGTCGTACAACTTGCGCTCTTCTTGCGCTGGCTCTATCGCCGAATCCGAAACGACGAGCTGACACACGCTTTTGTCCACGATATGGCGACGAATCACCTCCCGCACATCTACGAACTGCTCGTGCGGCTGTGCGAAAGCCAAGGGATGAAGGTTCACTCGCAGCCGCCGATCCGCTGGACCGATCTCGGCAATACTCGCCGACCGTAGCTCAACCTGCAGGTTCGTCGGACCCACAGAGCCCCTATGACTGACCTCATTGCGCTAGCTCGCGCTGTAGCGGGGCGACGCGACCTCGACGCCGCTCTGGTTTGCGCGATCGTCGAGCAGGAGTCGTCGTGGGACCCGCTCGCGATTCGCTACGAGCCAGCGTTTCGCACGCGCTATATCTCAGCGCTTGGGTTACCGCCTACCGAGGAAGTCGCTCGGTCAATATCCTGGGGCTTGATGCAAGTCATGGGTCAGGTTGCGCGCGAACATGGATTTGAGGGCAAGTTCCTGAGCGCTCTTTGCGATCCCCAGATCGGCCTGCAGATCGGATGCGCAGTGCTGGCAACGAAGTTGGGTGAGGCTGGTGGGGATGTCCCCCGCGCTCTCGTCTTATGGAACGGTGGCGCCAACCCAAGCTATGGACCTGAAGTTCTGGCAAAGACCGAGAGATACCACACGAGTTGATCGAGGAAACATGCGACGTATTGCAGTGCCTTTCGCGTTTCTATGCGTATTCTCTGGAGCGGCATTTGGCCAGGGATCCCAGCGACAATCAGTTGCGGTGTCGCTGCAGGGGACACCGATTCCGGGCGCGGTTGTTTGGACCTGCCAGAGTGGCTCCACGCCGAGTTACTCCGCTGCGCCGCCGTGTACGTTGGCGAACATCTACTCCGACCCGTCGCTCGGCTCGCAATTTCTCATCGCTCAGCCTCTCGTCTCGGATGGTTTGGGAAACTACACCTACTACGCGCAAGCGGGAACCTACGTCGAGGTAATCACGGGTTCGAACACGACCGGCTACAGTTCCACAGTCGTTTTGCCGTGCGCACCGAATTCGACCGCGTCCGGGTGCTCCGGTGGAGCAGGGAATCCCGCTGGCAGTGACACTCAGATTCAAATAAACAATCACAGCCAGTTCGGAGCTGTCAGCGGGCTTGCAGTCGACAGCAGCACCAGCCCAGCGGTCGTAACCATTCCCTTCAGTGAGTCCGTGAAGGGTCCCAGACCTTGGGTCGATGCCACTGCTTATGGCGCCGACCCGAGTGGGGTAGTTGACTCGACGACGGCCCTCACCAGCGCCGCGGCCGCAGCTTGCAACGCTGGTTCAAGCCTCTACATTCCACCCGGCACCTACAATCTGACGCAGCCGCAATCGCCTTCGACGGCACCCGTAATTCCGATTCCGTGCACGCACATTCACATCACGGCGCTGGGCGATCAAAGCACCACTCAGGCGGAGCAGCCGCCCCAGGCGAAGCTCGTTGTTGCGGTTCTCGGCTCGAATCCCAATGCGGCTGCGGTATTGGCGTTCAAATACGCGACAAATGCAGGTGGCATTACCATAGAGAATATCCAGATTTCAGGCTACAACCAGGCGCTATCTTTCTACGCAGTCACGACGGTCAGCCTGAACAACGTTTGTGCAACCGCGCAGTCCACTGGTTTGGCAGACAACACGCCCCTGAAACTCACGAACGTCACCTCCTTTCGAATGACGTACGGTTGCTTGAACAGCGGAAGCACATCGCTGCCAATGGCGCTGTTCACAGGCGAAGCACCCCTTGGTTCGGAGGCTCCCCTTGTGGGCTTCCTTCAGATGGAACACGTTCGCGGCACGGGCGGAAACTTTCAGTATATCCAGCGCGTGAACACCTCCGGGACAGGTCCGGGCAACTTCGTATTCGATGACGTTACTCCCACAGGAAGCGCGACCGACTTCCTCGTGGTTACGAACGCAACAGGGAATCTGGGCCAGACCGCGATGCCGCAGTTCGGTCCCGTCTTCTTCTTGAACAGTTCACTGCCGAATGCGACGGGATCCGGAGCACTCATCAACTTCAACTCGTCCGGGTCCAACCTGACGGGTGTTCACGTTTACAGTTCGTCGGCCAGCCAGCAAGCTACTCCGCTCATCGCTGTCCGAATGACTGCGGGGTCTCTCGAGGACTGCGAAGTCCACGGTTCGGTCGGAGCACTCGTCGAGGACGGCTCTGGCAACACAGTGGGTTCTTGCAGTATCGAAACGCGCGGCGGACTCGATTTCCTGGCGGACAGTACCATTTCTTCCAACTCGCGCCTCCGCAGCGAGATTACGACTGGAGCGAACCCAACTCCAAACCTCCGCTTCTATTTGAGTCCCAACACTCGCGCGTCCTACGGGCTTGACGCTGGGCAAGGCTTTCTTCTAAACGACGGGACGAGCAACGGTTTCAATGCGTCCTTAGCGGAAACGGTCAAGGGAAGCATCGACGTTCAATTCGCGAACCTCGTTCCGCCTACGAATGTCTCAGGAAGCGCGACAACCGGCGGAACGATTCCACCCGGCACTTACTACCCGTTCGTGGCGACGGCCAGCTTCGGTAGTTGCGCGACAGTCTCTGCTCCGAGCATCGCGGGTGTGCCGGTCACGCTCAGCGGCTCGAATAATGCGGTCACGGTCACCTGGGTCCTTCCGCCGCAGGGCGTGGCGTCCATCAGCGGTTATTGCGCGGCGATCGCTTCGAGTGCAGCGAACGCCAATGCTGGGCTGAGCTACGCGAGCCAGTTTGCGTCAGGATCGGGCACAACCAGCGTCACGATTACCGCGGTCGCAGGATCGATGCAATTCCCAATGGCCAACGCGATGAGTCCTGTGCACCGCTTTACCACGACCGGCCTGGACCTCACAGGTGGCCTCAACTTCTACGCGGATACGGGAACAGCGAACACATACGCTGTCACGACCTCACCCTCGATTACTACCATTTCTCTGGGTACGGTCTTCAATTTCCAGGCGGCCCACGCGAACACCGGTGCGTCCACACTGAATGTCGATGCTATCGGGGCGATCGCGATTAAGAAGAACGGCGGCACCGGCGCCGGAGTTGGTTCGGACCTTGCGTCGGGTGACATCGCGCAGGGCCAAATCGTCACGCTGATGTTTGATGGGACGAACTTCCAAATGCAAAGCACGTTGGGGAATCCAGCCGGCGCGGGAGGTGGCGGAGGAGCAGATCAAGGGCTCTCGAACCTAACGAACCCGACGGCGGCAAACCAGTCCGTTAGCCCCGGAACGGCGAACACCTATGATCTAGGGACGACCCCGCTGCCGTGGCGGTATCTGTACATCGGGAACGCGGCGAACCAGGCGGCACAGCTCGACGCGAGCTTTCTGACTGGGAACCGGGACATCAAGTTGCCAGACGCGGCCGGGACATTGATGGAAACGACGACAAGCGCGACGTGCGGGCAGCAGCCGGCGCTGACGGGCGACGTGACGACGTCGGCGGGATCGTGCGCGACGACGGTGGCGAAGATTCAGGGCACCACCGTGACGGTGACGAGCCCGGTGCAAAACCAGATTCTGCAAGTGAACGGCTCAGGCGCGATCGTGAACCAGGCGGCCGCGCAAACGGAAGACGCGCAGACAGGAACCACGTACACGATTCCGAACACGGACGGCGGCGTGGTGGTGACGCAGACGAACGCCGGCGCGATCACAGACACGGTTCCGGACGGGACGGAGGCCGGATTCGGGCAGGGCTTCTTCTTCGTGATCTTCAACGGGAACGCGCCGGGCGGAAGCCAAATCACGGTGAACCGGCACACGAGCGCACAGTTCAGCTTCAACGGCGCGCTGGTGAACACATTCTACGTGGCGCCGCAACAGCACGCCTATCTCTATTGCTACGACGGCACGAACTGGCGGGTCTTCCTGCAGGGCACCGGCGTGAGCGGCGTGCTTTTCTCGAAGGCCTATGCGAGCCAATCGGGCAGCCTCGGATCGGTGACGATGTACACGGCGCCGGCGAACGGCGGATACCGGTTCACGGCGGCAATCACCTGCGATTCGGCGACGGCGACAACGGCGACGTTCACGCTGGCATACACGGACACGTCGAACACGAGCCAAACGCTGGCGCCGGGAAGCGCCGCGGCGTGCACGAGCCTGGGAGCGGCATCGACGGTTTCGCTCTCGACGATGATCAACGTGAAGAGCGGCTCGACGATCGCGTTCACGACGACGGCAGTAGGCTCGACCTATGACTTCCGTGCGGTGCTGGAGGGCGTGTGGTAGGACGGGCGGTGAAGATCCTTGGCTTGCTGTGCGCGTTAATGATCCTGCCGGCAGTCGCGCGAGCGGCGACGATCAATGCGCCCACATGCGCGGAGTCCGACATATCGACAGCCATTGGCAGCGCCTCGAATAGCGACACGGTGAATGTGACATCGGGCGGTTCCGTCACCTGGTCCTCGCAGCTTCACATCACCAAAAACATCACGCTCGACTTGACGGGCTGCACGATTGATGACCACGTGCCGAGCGGGAACGAGATGATTTATTGGAGTGGCACCTACGGTACAGGAACCTGTACAACGACTTCCTCACTGTGCTTCCGCCTCACGAACGGAACGCTGAAAACCACGATGGGCGCAGGGAGCATCTATTCACCCTTCGCCGCAGACGGCACCTGTACCTCGGCGTGGTGTCCCAACATCCGCTACGACCACATCACATTCGATTCGAGCTTCAATGGAACCATCGTCAACTCGAACACCTTGAGCGTTGTCAACAACGTGTTTGGCGTGGCCGACCACAACATTATGAACGCGGGAGGGCCAGCCGGAATCTACGAGTTCGTTGACTTCAACAACAGCGCGTGGCAGGGCGTAGGGGCCTACGGAGATAATTCGTGGGCGCAGGCTGACACCTTTGGCACGGCGGCAGCCTTCTACCTTGAGAACAATACTTTCTCGCAAGGGACGCCGACAGACACGGAATCAGGCACGCCAGTCGGTGAGGGCGGCGGCAGACTCGTCGCGCGATTCAATACCTCGACAGATTACTTCGGCAACCACGGCACGGAGTCGAATGGGCGGCCTCGCGGCGGTCGGCAGCTCGAAGCCTACGGGAACACAATTACCTGCATGAACTCATCGGGCGGCTGCCAAGCGATTACCTTCGTCCGTAGCGGAGTGGTCATCGCTTTCGGCAACACAATCGCTGTGACGGGCGGCGCGTTCTGGAATCAGTACGTCAGCCTCAACGACTACCGCACCGCGGCAAACTTTGCTACATGGGGCGCGTGCGACGGGGCGAACCCCTACGACAACAACGACGGTGTGACCTACTACTCGGGAACGGTTGGCTCAACGTCGGCCTCGGGAAACGATACGACCATCACGGATTCCGGCTCTCCGGGCTGGACCACGAACCAATGGGCACCCGCTGGCGCACCCTACGCGATTTATGACGTGACCAAGGGAACGGGAGTATTTGATTGGAAGAACACGGCGAACACGATTACAGGTTCCGGCTGGACCGGCCCTCCGTCATTCTCGAATGGCGACAGCTACCAGATTCTGCGAGCGTCGGCCTGCATCGACCAGCCGACTCGCGGTCCGGGTCTGCTGATGCAGAATTCGACTCCCGTGCTTCAGTCCACGGGAAATCCTGGCTGGCCTGCGGAGCCGATTGATCCTGCGGTCGAGTGGGACAATCGGGGAACGGCACCCAACTTCTCGAACGTGACAACGAGCCTGATGGGACAAGCTGCCGCCCTGCGCGACTGGTACTCCGACAATTCGCACGGCGCGAATAAGGTGCAAACTTCCAGCTCGTCGCCCTTCAACTGCAATGGGAGTACGGGTGGCGTGGGCTTCGGAACGCTGGCAAACCGTCCTTCGACATGCAGCGGAGCCTGCACCACGTACACGATTGGCTGCTTTTACTTCGCCACGGACCAAGGAAGCTGGAACACGAGCAGCAACGGATTCGGCCAAGGAATTCTCTATGCGTGGGAAAGCGGCGCATGGACGCAGTATTACGAGCCGTACACCTATCCGCATCCGTTGACGCAGGGAACGGTGGCGAAACCATTGCCGCCGCTGAACATGAGCCTGAGCGCTCACTAGGAGAAAACGATGAAGAGAATCGGAAGTATTCTGGCATGGATCCTGCTGAGCGCGATTCCAGCGATCGCGCAGCACGCAATCAAGCCGCAAATCGTGGCGCACGCGGCGGTGGTGGTGCCGACGACGACTTCGGCAGCATGTCCCACGTCGGCGCACTGCGTGAACCTTTCTTGGACCGCGCCAGCGGATGCGAGCGGGTCAAGTACATACAACGTCTACCGGATGGCCGGGGCATGTCCCGCATCCGCGCCGACGTCGACGGCGGGATTCACGAAGCTGACGGCGGCGCCACAGGCGGCGACGACCTACAGCGATTCCACCGTGACGCCGGGAAGCTGGTGCTACGTGGCAACGCAGGTGGCGGGAGCGCTCGAGAGCGCGCCCTCGAACAATGTGCTGGCGGCGATCCTGCCGCTCTCGCCCGGCTCGATGGTGGTGACAAGCGCGAATTAGATCGCCCGCCTTCGTCGAATCCAGACTTCGGCGCGGCAAGGAGGAAGCGATGGGGAAGTTCAAGAAGTTGACGCACGTGCTGGCGGTGGCGGCGGTCGCCGTGGTCGGATTCGTCGTGTCGCCGGCGGGGCAGGCGGTGGTCAAGCAATACCCGTGGGCGAGTGCGATCTCGGGGGCAATTTTGGCAGTTGCGGCGATCTATCACGTTCCGCTGAATCAGTAGGGGCAGCGAGAAAGCGCGCACAGTCGCTTTCGATGCGGTCGAATTCAGGAAAGATGACGACGGCCAGCCATACGAGCAGCAAGCCCATCATCGCGTCCGGCAGAAACCTCACGCCGCGAGCATGGGCGCTTCGCGCGGGGAAAGCAATCAGATAAACCCGGTAGAGCGAAGTCGGGTAAACACACTACGTGAGACGAGGACGCTGATGGTTGATCCGCAGGGACCGTGGTTCACGATTGACGGGGCATTCCATGTGGGGGATTTCCTGCTTCTTGCCGGCGTTGCCTGGCGGGTTCTGCGTGTGGCGAATCGCTTGATGGACGTCCTCAAGTACTTTCCTCCGCATCGCCACAGCGAGGGCGGCTCGATCGAATATCCGCCGGGATTTGAGCCCGGCCATTCCGAGAGGCTGAGGACGAGTCCGGCAGGACCAAAATGACGCCGGATCCTCAGTGGCTCGCGATCGCGCAACAGGCCGCGCAGCGGCATCAGCTCGACGAGGACCTGGTCTGCGCGGTAATTGAGCAGGAAAGCGGCTGGGACACATACGCGATCCGGTACGAGCCGGCATTCCGCGCGCGATATGTGGCGCCTCTCGGGCTTCCGCCGACGGAGGAGATTGCGCGATCGATTTCGTGGGGGCTGATGCAGGTGATGGGGCAGGTGGCGCGCGAGTTCGGCTACACGGGCGGGATGGCCGCGCTGTGCGCGCCATTAAACGGAATCGAAACAGGGGCGAAGGTGCTGAACCACAAAGTGGCGTGCGCGCATGGAAACGTGCGGGAGGCGCTGCTGGCGTGGAACGGCGGAGCAAATCCGAAGTATCCGGATGAAGTCTTTGCGCGGACGGCGAACTACCAGCACAGCGCCACTTGAGCGTAGGTGCTTCCTGGCTGCGTTACTGCCAACAATCGCGGTCCTCTTCCGGGTGGTGGCGCGGGCGGACGCCGAGCAGGAGAGGAACGAAGGCCTGTATGCGAAGGTGGTGGCGGCGGATTCAGAGAAAAAGGCCGCGACGCTGACGCTGACCGTGATGCCGAAAGAGACGCGATTCGAGATCGAAGGCGACGTGACGGGAATGAGCGAGGGCGATTTCATTCAGTTCCATTTGAAGAAAAACGCGGTGCTGTGGAAGGGCCGCGAGATCCACATCGCGCGAGTCGAGTTCGTTCCGTAGGGCAATCCCAAAAGGAGAAAGGCATGAAAATCAGAAAGGCGGCTTCGGCCGCGGCAGTGCTGTTGTGTTTCAGTCTGGCGGGGTGCAACGCCTATTCGACGGCGCAGAAGGCTCACGATATCGTGGCGGCGGCCGTCGCCGTAGCGCAGGCGGATTTGCCGAGCTTGCAGGCGACCGGGGTTTTCGGCGCGAGCGACGCGCAAGCCGTGTCGAGTTACCTGACGCTGGCAACGAATCTGAACGGGCAATACGAAACCTGCCTGACAAACGCGAACAATCAGACGCTGAACAAAAAGAGCAAGTTTCTCGGGTGTCTGACAACGTTCGCGGCCGGGCTTAGCGATCCGAAAGAGTTGGCGCTGCTGCGCGTGATGAATCCGAAGGCGCAACAGCAAGTCCAGCTGTGGATCACGGCGGCGAGCGTGGGGATCTCGAGCGTGATTGCAGCGCTGGGCGGCCAGGCCGCACCGCCGCCACAGGTGGCGAGCGTTCCGGTCGACGGCACGCAGCTCGCACAGTTTGAGCGGCGCGTTGAGATGCGGGCGGGTCTCTGAGACCGCGCCCACAGACACTCGCTGGCAGCCGCCCAAAGTTTCAAAGGAAAAAGGGCGAAAGTGCTGATTTTGTGGCTGCGGCGACACAGAAGGCGGTTTCGGGGAGCGTCCAGACTGATTCAGCCAAGAAAACGAGAAGGAATATCAGAAAGTCCTTGACAGCTTTTCGCCCCCTGCACTAGATTCCACGTAGCGGTGGCCGCTAATGCATATTATGTTTAAATCGTGGGGATTGGAGGAGGCGGTCCTTGCGGAAGATGAGGGCGTTGATGTCGTAGGGGGCCAGTTCCAGGTCGTGGCCATGGGTGATGGCGTCGGTTGGGCAGGCTTCCACGCAGTATCCACAGAAGATACACCTTGAGTAGTCGATGTTGTAGACCTTCGCGTAACGTTCGCCGGCTGAGATGCGGGTTTCCTGTGTATTGTCGGCGGCCTCGATGTAGATGCAGTTCGCGGGGCATGCGGCGGCGCACAGGAAGCAGCCGACGCACTTCTCGAGGCCGTTCTCGTCGCGCTGGAGTACGTGGATCCCGCGGTAGCGTGGCTGGAGCGTCGGTGGTGCGTCCGGGAAGCTTTCCGTGGTGGTCTTGCGAAAGAGGGTCTTCAGGGTGACGCTAAAGCCCTTGTAAAGGGTGATGAACGTTTCGCCGACTTCCTGAATGATTGATGGCATCGAGTGTCACTCTAGCAAAGTCAGTTGCTTCGCGCAAATCGTCGAGACTCTATCAATGCGGTAAGGGCTTCCTACGGAGCGTCCTAATCTGCCCGTGCGGGTAGATTAGATCGGAATCCCGGTCTTTGTTTTCAACGAGTTACACGGAATTCTAATCTTCACGGGACAGATTCGAGACGGATCAGACGCCGCGCGGAAGCAGCGCGTAGGGAAGTCGCGTATGCTAAAGAAAATAAGCACGTTACTCGCCCGGAGGGGCGACCGGAGGGGCTTCCTTGACACGGCCCTTTCCTGTGATCGCGGCGATGATTTCCCTTCCATGGAAGCGGCCGTTCTCGATGAATATCTCGGAGGTCTTCATGCCACCGACGACGACGCCTGCCACGTAGATTCCGGGAACATTGGTTTCGAGGGTGTCCGGATTGCAAGCGGGGCGGCGGGTTTCCGGATCGAGACGAATTCCCTGCCGCTCGAGGAAAGTGAAATCGGGATGGTAGCCGGTCATGGCGAAGGCCTGGACGGCCGGCAAATCCTTCTCGTCATTGGAGTTCTTCACGAAGACGTGGCCCGGTTTGAAGCGAGTCACACGGGTGTTGAAGAGGGCCTTGATTTCCCCGGCGCGAATCCGGTTCTCGATGTCGGGCTTAACCCAATACTTCAGGCTCCTGCCCATTTCCGGCCCGCGGTGGACGAGGGTCACGCGGGCTCCGGCTCGGAAGAGGTCGAGGGCGGCCTCGGCGGCCGAGTTCTTGCCGCCGATGACGACGACATCCTGGTTCCAATACGGATGGGGATCGGCGAAATAGTGCGATACCGTCGGTAGATTTTCACCGGATACATCCAGAGTATTCGGTAGGTCGTAATACCCAGTGGCAATGATGACTTTACGTCCGTGATATTGCGTAGGGTGTCCGCGTTCGTCCTTAGTGTGAACTACGAACGCGCCGTCGTGCCCGTCGATACTCTCCACACGCTCATAGAGGCGGGTTTCGACTCCATAATGCTCGACGGTCCGGCGATAGTATTTGAGGGCCTCAACGCGCGTGGGCTTGCTGCCCGCAACGGTCATGGGCAGGTCGCCAATCTCCATGCGCTCCGGCGTGGTGAAGAAGAGCATGTTGGTCGGATAGCGATAGAGCGAATTGCAGAGGCAGCCCTTGTCGATCACAAGAGGGCGCAACCCTTCGCGCTTCGCTTCGATGGCGCAGGCCAAGCCGGTGGGGCCAGCACCGATGCAGATGACGTCGTGTGGTGAATCGTGACTCATAATCGCTAATCTGCGCCGTGGGATGATACCTCACGATTGGATGCGCGGGGCGATGTTTGGAAGCAGGCGGGACCTGCGATGAGAGGATGCAAAGACTGAACCACAGAGTTCTCTGAGAAACCACATAAGGACACAGAGAGAGGGAGGCATCCGCGGCCACAAGGGGCTCCGGGCGGGTGTAAAATGCAGGAAGAAGAGGTTCGCGGGGTGCATTCTTCCAGCCTGCCGCCGAATCGCCGAAGAGAGAGTGCATCGTGAGAGCAGTTCCCTTCCCGTTGCTCGCGGGCGCGCTGATTGTCAGCGCTCTGAGCGGAGTGCGGGCGTCGAGCGGAGGCGCCAGACCGCCGTTCAAGGCGCTTCAGAATCCGGACGCGCAATCATCCGCTGCAGACGCCAGCGGACTTCCAGCGGGAACGACGATCTGCGCGGACCTGGCGAAGCCGATCGACACGAAGAAATCCGGCACCAAGCAGGCGGTCGTAGCGCGAGTGACGCTTCCCGTCCTGTTTCACGGCAAGGTGCTGATACCGGACGGCGCCAAGATTCTGGGGCACGTGACCGAGGCAACACACCGTTCCGAGGTCAATCCGGAGTCGCGGCTGGGCATCATCTTTGACCGCGTCGTCCTGAAGAATGGCCAGGAGATTCGCCTCGGCCTTACATTGCAGGCGATCGGACTCGGCTCGTTTGCACAAGCGGCGATGATGAACCGAGACGAAGAAGATCCAAACGCGCCGCGACCTACGGCAAGGAACTCGTCTCCCGCCCCTGCGCAGAACAGGCGGGGCGGTCTGCCCAGGCCTCCGGAGCCGAGCGAGCTACCGCAGCCAACGACCGAAGATGCCGGGCAGGGGCGCGGCGAACGTCCCGTGCTCGACGCGGGGAGTCACGGGGCGATCGGGTTTCCCGACTTTGCGTTTACCGAATCCGCGAGCGCGGAAAAGGGCTCGGTGGTGATATCGTCGAAGAAGGATGTGAAGCTCGACATAGGAACGCAGATCGTCCTGCGCGTGGTGGCAGAGACGCCCTAGACGGTGGGGAGCAAGGCGTCGGCAAGCTCGGCGGAAAACTGTTCGAGCTCGGTGATGCGGTCCGGAGTGGCCTCGACGCGATCCTTCTTCCACACGAACCAGGCGCCGTCCTTTTGTTTGACGAGAGCGCCGAGATTCTCTCCGACCATGCACGTCGGCTCGCCAAAGACCTTGAATCCGTCCGTGGCCAACGGAGCGAGCAAGGCCACGCAGTTCCCTTTCCGCGCGCCGATGTAATTTCCGAACATCGCGAACGACACGATTTGGAAGCCGCGGGACTGGAGCCGCTCAAGGATTTCGGCCTGGTGGGGCGTGAGATCCATGGGGAAACAGCATAACATTCGGTGGCGTCGATTCGGGCGGCGAGGCGTGGATTTCAAATTTCAGATTATTGCACATTTGAAATTTGAGAGAAGGCGAATAGCAAAGAGCAGAGCCAATCAGAGATTGGCGATCGCGGGACGCTCCGACGATTCCTTTTTTACATTGAATTGCATTACGACGTAGCTAACTATCTCGGACATTCATGCTTCACCTATGACCGTCGATCCTTCTCCTATCGGCGACTACGAGCAGAAGTGGCGAGGGTACAAGCTTCTCAGGAACGTTCGGATTGGACTCCTCGCGTGCCTGGTATTGGCGCCCTTCCTTGCGGCGTTCTTCCCCATGGTGGATGCCCGAGGCATCCGGTTACTCGCAGGCCTCTGGGCGGTTGCGCTGGTCGTCACGGAAATCCGGCTGTCAACTTGGCGCTGCCCGCGATGCGGAAAATGGTTTTTCGCGAAGATGTCGCACAGCAACTTCTTGAGATCGTGGTGGGTACGGAAGTGCGTGCACTGCGGATTGCGGAAATACTCGGACGGGCGCAGCCCGCAAAATCAGCCCCAGTAGCCTTGGGCCCGAGCCTGTTAAGCAAAGGTTCGGAGAAAGGCAAAAGAGCCGGCGGGCCGCCAGCGCTACAAAACCGCTTTCCGGAGAGAAACCAAACCTGAAGGCAGGAGCGGCCACGGCATGCCGTGCCCGAAGGGGAATCGAACGATAAAACAGAAAGGCGCCAATCGGGACATTGGCGCTCCCGCGGGTTGGCGGTCCCGGGTGACAGTGCGATTAGGCGGCGGAGGTGGCGGAGAAGGCGCCGGATTCGATTTGGCGAAGGATGGCGCGCAGCGTGGCGGCGATCTCTTCCCTGCTGACGTGGCTCTTGCGGAACTGCAAGCGCACGTGGAATGAGTCGTCAGGCGCTTTGTAGTCGAAGACGTAGGGCTGCGAGCGCGGGGCGATGGTCGATTCTTCCTGGCGTGCGCGGCGCGCTTGATCGCGGGTCATGCCGCCCTGCGCGATGCGGTGAACCATCTCGTGCATCTTCTTTTCGCTGGGCTGCCGCGCAACCTGCAGAAGAAGCGATTTCGTGACAATCCCATTCTCGATGCAGGCACGGCGAACGTCGTCAGGAATGATGCGCAGCGACATGGTCTCGGTGACCGAGGAGCGCGCGCGGCCAATTTTCTTGGCAATATCGTCATGCGTGTAATCGAACTGGTCGGCGAGGCGCTGGAGGCCGTCGGCTTCTTCGAAGGCAGTGAGGTCCTTACGCTGGAGGTTTTCGATCAGCGCGAGCTCGAGCGTTTCGGCGTCGTCGGCGATTTTCTCGATGCAAGGCAATTCGTGCAGGCCAGCGGCCTTCGATGCGTGGTAGCGGCGCTCGCCGGAGATGATGTAGTAAGTGTCGTCGTGCGGAACGAAGCGGACGAGGAGCGGCTCGAGGACGCCCTTTTCGCGAATGGAGTCGGAGAGCTCGCGGATGTCACCGATATTTTTGCGGGGCTGGTCCGGGTTCGGACGAATCTTGTCGATCGGGATCATGCGGCCGATGGACGCGCCGCTGAAACTGGTCAGCGTCTCGACATAATGCGCGTCATGCCGCATCTTGAGAGTGACGGGCAACCCGATCCTCTTGGACACGTTGTAATACCTCCTGAGCAAGTTTCTTGTATTCTTCGGCGCCGGAAGATTTGGGCGCGTAGGTAAAGACGGTTTCCTTGTACGCCGGGCTCTCTTCGAGGCGGACGTTCTTGCTGATGCGCGTTTTGAAAAGCGCGTTGCCGAAGACGGCGCGGATCTGGTCGTGCGTGTCGCGCGAAATATTCGTGCGCTTGTCGTACAAGGTGATGACCACGCCGAGGACTTTCAGGTCCGGATTGGGCCGGGAGCGAATCCGCGCGTAGGTTTCCAGCAAATCGTCGGTGCCTTCGATGGCGAAGTACGCGGCCTGGATGGGCACGAGGAGATGCGTCGAGGCAACCAGGGCATTGACCGTGAGAATGCCCAGGGCGGGCGGCGTATCAATGACGACGAATTCGAAATCCTTGAGGACGGGCGTGAGCGCGTCTTTCAGCTTGAACGGCGCGTCAAACTGGCCGGCGAGCTGCTGCTCAAGCCGGGCGAGCGCGAGGCGGGCCGGGGCGACGAAGAGGTTGGGATCCTTCGTGGGACGAATGATCTGGGCGAGCTCGACGGCGTTGGTGAAAACGTCGAACATGGTCGACTGAATTTCCTTGGCGTCGAAGAAGGCGATGGTGGCGTTCGATTGAGCGTCGAGGTCGATCAGGAGAGTCTTACGCTTCTTGAGGGCGAGCGCGGCGGCCAGATTGATGGAGGTAGTGGTCTTACCAACGCCGCCCTTCTGGTTGGCAACTGACAGAACGCAGGTCAATCGACGGCCCTCGCTCCCCTCACTAGCAACCGCAGGCCCATATGTGGCCCCCTGCGGGCAAAATCACACTACAAGTAGGCACACTCTACCTAGTCCGGGGGTTCGACTGCAAGCGAAAAATGAAGGAGCGGGCCTTCCCCGGGCGAGTGCTGCACGTCCTTCCCCCCTGAATTGCCACTTCCCTTCCCCTCGTAATACCTCCCCGAACCGGTGCCCGGGCAGGGGCTGATTCTACTCCTTGGCCGCTGCCGTGGCGCGATGGTGTGGCGGTTGTGCGCGGAGAGTCAATCCCCCGAAGGCTGTATGCCAAGGCAGGGGCGAGTGGACGCGTCGGCTGCAATGCTCATGCTATGCTGGCGCAGCGGCATGGAAACGAGGAGCGAAATTCGCGATCAGGAGTTCATGGAGGCGGCCCTCGCGGAAGCGCGCGTGGCAGCCGAAAAGGGCGAGGTGCCGGTGGGGGCGGTGGTGGTTGCGGACGGGCGAATCATCGCGCGCGCGGGAAACCGGACGATCACGGACTGCGACCCGACGGCGCACGCGGAGATCATCGCGCTGCGCGAAGCGGCGGCGGTCCTAAGCAACTACCGGCTGCTCGGCGCGACGATGTACGTGACGATCGAGCCATGCGCGATGTGCGCGGGTGCGATGATCCAGGCGCGCATCGAGCGGTTGGTGTACGGTGCGGACGATCCCAAGGGCGGCGCGGTGCAATCGTCTGCGTCCGTGTTCGAGCACCCGCAGATCAATCATCGCGTGGCCGTGACCGCGGGGGTCCTGCGGGAGGAGGCAGCCGCAATCATGCGGGAATTCTTTTCGGCGCGCCGCTGAGGGCGCCCCAGCCGAAGTTCCTGCGCAACCGCCGTGCGGGCATTTCAGTCCAATCATTCGATCCAAGTTGCTGTCAGGCACGAGGAGGGACGCAGATGCAGACGCCCAGTCAGATGAGTCTGTGGAAGGCCGCGGCGAGCACGTTGGCCGGCGCGCTTTTCTTGCTGTTCGGAGGCGCGGCGACGGCACAGACGGTGGATCAGACAAGCCGATCGAATTTACTGTCGCAATTCAGCGATTCGCTGGATGCGCTGACGGCGCGAGTCTCACCTGCGGTGGTGCAGGTGCAAGTGACGGGATTCGGGGCACTCGGAGGCGACAAAGGGCAGGGCGAGGCCGCGATCATCGGGCGGCAGCGCGCGCTGGGATCGGGCGTGATCGTCGATCCGAGCGGGTACATCATCACGAATGCGCACGTGGTAAAAGGCGCGCAGCGCGTGCGCGTCCTGTTGACGCCGCCCGCGCCGGGAGAATCGCAGGTGGGCGCGACGCTGGGGTTGACCGACCACATTCCGCCGATGGACGCGAAGATTGTGGGCGTGGCGGACACGGCTGACATCGCGCTGCTTAAAGTCGATGGGCAGAATCTGCCGACGCTGCCCTTTGCGGACTACACGAACCTGAAGAAGGGCGAAATCGTGCTGGCGTTCGGGAATCCGGAAGGGCTCGAGAACTCAGTGACGATGGGAGTGGTGAGCGCGGTGGCGCGGCAGGCGAACCCGGCCACGCCGCTGATTTACATCCAGACGGACGCGCCGATCAATCCGGGGAACAGCGGCGGTCCGCTGGTGAACACGCGCGGCGAAGTGGTGGGAATCAACACATTCATTCTGAGCGTGTCCGGCGGAAGCCAAGGGCTTGGATTTGCGATTCCCAGCAGCGTGGTGCACTTCGTCTACGAGCAACTGCGCAAGTACGGACACACGCATCGCAGCGTGATCGGCGCCGAAATGCAGGAAATCACTCCCGACCTGGCGGCCGGCTTGAACCTAGCGCGGCAGGAGGGCGTGATCATCTCGGACGTCCTGCCCGGCGGGCCCGCCGACAAAGCCGGGCTGCACGTGCAGGACATCCTGCTGAGCCTCGATGGAAGAGCGATCGGAAGCGTACCGCTGGCAGCGATGATCATCTCGACGCGTCCGGCCGATGCAGTGGTGGATGCCGAGGTGCTGCGCGGGACGCAGCGAGCTTCGTTGCACATCCCCGTGATTCAGCAAAGAAACGAGGTCGATGAATCGCTGGACCTGGCGGACCCGAGCAAGTCGCTGGTGCCGAGGCTGGGAATTTTTGGCGTGGAAATCACCGACAAGCTAGCGCAGGAGATTTCAGACTTGAGGATACCGTCGGGCGTGATCGTGGCCGCGATGGCGGCGAACCTGCTGGAGGTGCAGATCGACCTGCAGCCCGGCGACGTGATTCACGCGCTGAACGGACAAAAAGTGGAAACGCTGGACGGATTGCGAGCGGCGCTGAACGCGATGGAGCCGGGCGCACCGGGCGTACTGCAGATCGAGCGCGACAGCAAACTGATGTACCTCACGTTCGAGACGGAGTGAGGAGGATTTTCGCAACGCGAGGAGCGGCTACTTCTTTTTCTTTGCGCTTCCCTTCTCGCTTTTTTCGTGAGAGGGCTTCGACTCGGCGGGCTTGTCCGCGGGCTTCGCAGCGCTGTCGGCGGAGCCATCACTGGACGCAGGCGGCGCGGAACTCTTGCGCGCGTAGTCGGTGACATACCAGCCGGTGCCCTTGAACTGAATCGCGGACGGCGCGAGTTGGCGCTCGGCTCTGCCGCCGCACTGGGGGCATTTCTTGACCTCCGAAGCGGACAGACTTTCGATTTTTTCAAATCGATGGCCGCACTTCACGCACTTGTATTCGTATAGCGGCAATGCGGAACCCCCTCCTCCGAGCGGTGACCTGAAATCTTAACATGACCGGGCGCGACGTGCAGGCGGTGTGCGCAGCCGGCCGCAGCGCGGTGTGCTAAACTCCGGAGCGTAATCATGCCAAAAACAAAAAGCGCGGATTCTGCGGCAGGGTGCCTCTACGTGGTGGCGACGCCGATCGGGAACCTTGAGGACATCTCGATGCGGGCGCTGCGCATTCTGAAAGAGGCGGACGTGATCGCGTGCGAGGACACGCGGCAGACGTTGAAGCTTCTCTCGCACTTCGGGATTCAGACGCGTCTGGTGAGCTATCACGAACACAACGAAATGACGCGAGCGGCAGAACTGGTGATCGAGCTCGAACAGGGCGCGAAGATCGCGCTCGTGAGCGATGCGGGGACGCCGGCGATCTCCGATCCGGGGCACCGTCTCGTAAGCCTGAGCCTGCGGCACGGATTCAAGGTGGTGCCGGTGCCGGGCGCGTCCGCGTTCGTGGCGGCGCTGGCGGCATCGGGGATGCCGATCGAAGAGTTTTCGTTCATCGGGTTCCTGCCCTCGAAGCAGTCGGAGCGGCGAAAGGCGCTGCGCGCGCTGGCGGACGAGCCGCGGACGCTGGTCCTGTACGAGGCCCCGCACCGGCTGCTGGATACGCTCGAAGACGCGCTGGAGATTCTCGGCAACCGGCCGGCAGTGATTGCGCGCGAGGTGACGAAGATCTACGAGGAGTTCCTGCGCAACCACATGGAAGGGCTGGTGGCCGCGGTCCGAAAGAGACCGCTGCGCGGAGAGATCACGATCTTGATCGGGCCAGCGGACGGGCAGCCCATCCACGCTGAAAACGCGGGCGAGAGCGCGGTGCCGCTTGCGCGCCGCGTGGACGAAATCATGCACGACAAGAGCGTCGACCGGAAGGCGGCGCTGAAACAGGCGGCGCGAGAGCGCGGGCTGACGCGGCGAGAGGCGTACAAGCAGCTTCTGGTGACGCGCGACGAATAGAGACGAGGGTTCGCGTCAGTCGGCCGCGGAAGCTGTGGCGTTGGCGAAGAAGGCGTCGACGCGATCGAGGATTTCGGCGGCGGTCTGGGAGTGGTGAACAGCGTAGCGGAGTTCAGCGCCGTTGCGAACGCCGTGCGTGAACAGGCTCGCGAACTGCTTCATCTTGCCGACGGCATCCGGCATTTCCGCATCCATCAAGCTTCGAAAATAGCCCGCGAGAAGATGATAGCGATCGGTTTCGGTCGGCTCGGCGTACCGGCCCGTCGCGATGTAATCGGCAATCTGGCGAAAAATCCACGGATTTGACGAGGCGGCGCGGCCGATCATCACGGCGTCGCAGCCGGTTTCGCGAACCATGCGAACGGCGTCTTGCGGAGTGACGACGTCGCCGTTGCCGATGACGGGAATACGGACAGCTTCCTTCACGGCGCGAATCAAACTCCAATCCGCCTTGCCGCTGTAGCCCTGCATTCGCGTGCGCGGATGAATCGCGAGCGCCTCGATGCCCACCTGCTCGGCCATGCGCGCGACATCGACCGCGACAATGTTGGTTTCGTCCCAGCCGGCGCGAATCTTGATCGTCAGCGGAATGTGGACGGCGGAGCGAACGGCGCGGAGCAGCTTTTCGAGCTGGGGCAAGTCGCGAAGCAGGCCGGAACCGCCGCACTTGACGACTTTCTTCACCGGGCAGCCGAGGTTGATGTCCACGTGATCGAAGCCCAGATCTTCGATCAATGCAGCGGCCGAGGCCATGACAGCGGGATCGGCACCGAAAATCTGCGCGGCGATGGGATGTTCGTCCTCGTCGAAGTAGAGGTAGCGGAGGGTGCGGGCGGAATTGCGGCTCAGCCCCTCGGCGCTAGTGAATTCCGTCATGATCAGGCCGCACGCGCCCAGGGAGCGAATCACGCGGCGAAAGACGGTGTCGGTGACTCCGGCCATCGGCGCGAGGATCGTCGCGGGACGAATGGCGAGGTCGCGAATTTTGAATTCAGACGGGAGCATACAGGGCCACGCCCTATAGCAGTGTATCGTCAATTCGCTCAGCGGAATCGGATTCGTTGGAGGATGTGCCGGTCTGGGAGGGGGCCGGCGAGCGGCGCGATTCGCCGAGCAGCGGGATCATGGCGGCATGCAGAGCGGTCGGTGCGTGCTGAATGCTGTCGCTGCCAGCAGCAGCGGCGGCGGCGAGAGCCCGTGGCGGAGCCTCAAGCGTCCCAGCGCCCAGGTGCGCCAGCAAGGCCTCCCTTGAGCCGCTGAAGAAACTCTCGATTACCTGTCCGAGCGCCTGCGCTCGCGCATCCTCAGCGGTCAGGTTTGCGCGGTAGACGTAGGCGCGGCCGCTCTTGCGGCGCTCCACGATTCCCTTTCGCGCAAGGCGGTCCATGATCGTCATGATCGTGGTGTACGCACGCGGCCGGCGCGAGGCGAGGCGATCGCGGATGTCGCGAACCGTTCCTTCACCGATCGGCCACAGCGTGTTCATGCAGTCGAGCTCGAGCGGCGCAAGATCCAGCACAGAGCGCCGCGGCCCCGGCGCTTTCTTGGCGACGGGCGCGAGCGAGCCAATGTCGGGTTCAGTCATTCGGCAATCCTTCACGCCTTGCGCGCGGCTTCCGCGGCAGCCTGCTTGTTCCTGAGGCCCGGTGGCTCGGAGCCCGCCGCGCCTCGGTCCCCGAGGTATTTCTCGGCGCTGAGCAAGGCGCGACGCAACGACGGATTTCGGGCACTCCAGCCGTCCGGAGCGCACGGCACCTCAAGAGTCGCGCGCATCGCTCCCATCTTCGAATCGAGATCGTCGAGATAGTGCAGCACGACCGCCTCGCGCGTCTGCGGCAGCGACGGCGAACCGAACTCATGCGAGCCGTGGTGGCTCAGGATGAGGTGCTCGACGATCACCGCGAGCGCGGGAGGAAATCCCGGAATGGTCTTGATCCGATCGCGTACCATGCCGACTCCAAGCATGATATGGCCCAGCAGGCGGCCCTCCGTGGTGTAGTCGATTTCGCGCGCGTAGCGCAGCTCGTCAATCTTGCCGACATCGTGCAACACAATGCCTGCGAGAAGCAAGTCCGGATCCAGCTCCGGATAGTGGGCGGTGACGGCCGCCGACAATCCGATCAAGCTCACGATGTGTTCGAGCAATCCGCCGATGAAGGTGTGATGCATCGTCATGGCGGCGGGAGCGCGCTTCAGGCGCGGCGCAATCGCGGGATCGTCTACGATGTTCTCCAGCAATTGCTTCAGCCAGGGGTTCTTCGCCGCGCCGACGGCGGATCGCAGGCTGGCATAGAGCGCTTCGACGTCGTACTTCGTGTGCGGCAGGAAGTCGCCCAGGTCGTAGGCGTTTTCCGCCACGGGGACAATCTGCTCAAGGGCCAATTCCAACTGCCCGTTGTAAAGCTTCGCGCGGCCGCGGATTTGGACCACGTCGCCGGCTTCAAACGTCGCCGCCAAGTCAGCGAAGTTATCCCACATCTTCGCGGAAATCGAGCCGGTGCGATCGCCCAGTTCGAGCTGCAGCCAGGACGAACCCGTGCGGGCGGAAGTTCGAATTTCTTTCTCGCAAACGAGGAACAGCGACAGGACGGCCTGACCGTCGGCAAGATCCGCTACATAGCGCTGCTTCATGAACCGTTGACTTTCGGCAAGGACAGTTTCTTCTTTTTCTTTTTTGCGCTCGTGTCGGGCGTCGGCGAAACTTCCTGAACCGCGCCCGTACCTGGAACCGCGGCGCTATCGGTGTAGCCGGGCCTCACCATCACGTAGCTCTCCTCGCGCAACTGGGCGAGGTAGTCGCGCATCGCCGGTTCCATTTTCTGCATATAGAGCTTGTTTTCGATTTGCGTGTGAACTTTCTCCAACGGCTGCTGCCCGGCGGCGTAGCGGTCCACCACCTTCAGGATTTCGAACCCTGTCTTGGTTTGGATCACGTCCGTGATCTGCCCCTTGCCCATATCGAAGACAGCGTCTTCGAGCTGTTTCGAAAGCTGGCCGCGCTGGAACGTTCCCAGGTTTCCGCCGTCCTTCGCCGTGCTGCCTTCCGAGTACCGCTGCGCGAGGAGCGAAAAATCCTCACCTTTTACCACACGGTTGCGAAGGTCGTCCGCCTTCCTCTGAACCGAGGCGACTTCCTCGGGAGTCCTCCCTTCCGTGCTCAAGAAGATCTCCGCAAGGACGACCTGTTCCGGCAGATCAAACTCCTGTTTGTGCGCTTCGTAGAATTGCTTCACTTCCTCGGGAGGGATGTCCATGTGTCCGGCGACTTCGCGGCGGATCACCTCATCGGTCAGCAGCTTGTTGCGAATCTGGGTTTTGTAATCCTCCCAGGCCATGCCGGACTGCTCGACAGCCTTCTCCAGTTCCTCCATCGTGGGCAGATTGTTCTGTTTCCGGACGTCGTCGAGCCTCTTGACCAAGTCCGTCTCGACGTTGATGTCCATATCTTTGGCGCGGTCCACGAGCAGTTGAGTGTCGATCAGGCTGCGGAGCAAGTCCTTCTGCTGATCATTAAACTCGGTCGCAATCTTGTCCGGGGTGCAGCCCTGGCAGTCCTGGGTAACCTCCTGTCGGAGCTCCTGCTCGGCCTTCTGATAGTCGGATAGTGTGATGACGCTGTTGTTGACGCGCGCCACGATCGATTCGACCACCGTGCCCTTTTGCGCAAATGCCTGGGCGGAGAAAAGAAGGACTGCGCCGCATGCAACTGCAAACGGAAGAAAGTGCAGATTCTTGGATTTCATAGTGCGAACTCGCTCCGGATTCTATCGCTACGATTGTAGTTGTAGCAATACGTTTCTGACTGCCGCCATCGCCCCACCTTGAAAGCCCTTCCAGTCGAGCCACAACACCCCGGCGGGGTCGAGGCGCATGTCCCGTCTTTTGCGAATCAGTTTAACCAGGCGCTCAGGGCCCAGCGGCGTGTCGTCGTAGAACTTGATCGCGACTTGATCACCCCGGCGGTCAACGGAGGCGACCAGAAGCTTCTCCGCCAAGCCCTTAAGCACGGCGTACTCGAGAAGGCTGTCGACGGAGGGCGGCGGAGGACCAAAGCGGTCTTCCAACTCGCGCCGAACCTCGTTGCGATCCCCCTCTGACGTGACCCCAGCGATCCGCTTGTATATCCGCAGCCGCAAGTTCTCGCTCTCGATGTACTCAGGTGGGATGCGGATTTCCTGTCCAAGGTTGAGCGTGGCGCGACGTTCGGGAGCAACCACGTCTCCTTTTCGCTCGGCGACGGCCCGCTCCATCATCTGGCAATACATGTCGAAGCCGACCGCCTCGATATGCCCGTGCTGCTCGCGGCCGAGAAGGTTTCCGGCACCGCGGAGCTCAAGGTCCAGTGCGGCGATGCGAAATCCCGCGCCCAGATCACTGAACTCTTTCAGGGCGGCAAGACGCTGGCGGGCAATCGGAGTGAGGGAGACTCCCGGCGGGACCAGGAGATAGGCGTATGCCCGCTGGTTCGAGCGGCCCACGCGGCCGCGAAGCTGGTAAAGCTCGGAGAGACCCATGCGGTCCGCGCGGTTGATGATGATTGTGTTCGCGCGCGGAATGTCGAGCCCGTTCTCGATAATGGTCGTGGAGACGAGCACGTCGGCTTCATCGCGAACGAACTTGAGCATCACTTTCTCGAGTTCCGTTTCCCGCATCTGCCCGTGCCCTACCACGACGCGGGCCTTCGGCACCAGGCGCTTCAAGAGGGACGCGATCGAGGCAATCGATTCGACGCGGTTGTGGACCACGAACACCTGGCCGTCACGCGCCATCTCTTCCTGGATTACGCGCTGAATCAACGTTTCGCTGAATGGCGAGACAGTGGTTTGAATCGCGAGGCGGTCCTTCGGCGGCGTTTCGATGACGCTCATGTCGCGCAGCCCGACGAGCGACATGTGCAACGTGCGCGGAATGGGCGTGGCCGACATCGTGAGAACGTCGACGTTCTTGCGCATCTCCTTGAGGCGTTCTTTGTGGGCGACGCCGAAGCGCTGCTCTTCGTCGACAACGAGCAGGCCAAGATCGTGAAACTTGACGTCGCGCGAGAGGATGCGATGCGTACCAACGACGACGTCAACCTTGCCAGCTTCGAGCTCTTCGAGGGTTTTCTTCTGCTCCTTTTCGCTGCGAAAGCGGCTGAGCATTCCGATGCGAACGGGAAACGCGGCAAAGCGCTGGCGGAAGGTTTCGTAGTGCTGGAAGGCGAGAACGGTGGTCGGCGCGAGGATGGCGACCTGCTTCGAATCCGCAAGGGCTTTGAACGCGGCGCGCATGGCGACTTCCGTCTTGCCGTAGCCGACGTCGCCGCAAAGCAGCCGGTCCATCGGCAGCGCCGATTCCATGTCGCGCTTCACATCGTCGATCGCGCGTTGCTGGTCCGGCGTTTCCTCAAACTCAAACGCATCTTCGAACTCGCGCTGCCAATTCGAGTCCGCGGGAAACGAATGGCCGGGCGTGGTCTTGCGCTCGGCATAGAGCGCGAGCAACTGGTCCGCCATGTCGCTGACGGATTTGCGGACGCGCGTCTTGCGCGCTTCCCAAACGCCCGCACCCAGCTTGTCGAGGGAAGGCTTTGCGCCGCCGAGAGACTGGTACTTCTGCACGAGGTCGAGGCGGGCGAGCGGCACGTAGAGCTTCGCTTCGTCGGCGTAGCGCAGCAGCATGAATTCACCATGCGCGCCCTCGACGGAGACCTGGCGCAAGCCGTCGAACTGGCCGATGCCATGATCGACGTGCACAACGTAGTCGCCCGGTTTGAGATCCGAGAAGTCGCTGAAGAAGCTGGCGGTTTTCGGGCGCGACCGCGGACGCTGGGGTTGCGGAAGCGTTTCGAACACGTCTCCGTTCCCGTAGATCGCAAGATTCGCATCACCGAAGACGACGCCTTCCGCAAGAGGAGCTTTCACGAGCACGACGGCGGGCGTGCTCCCGCCGCTGCCCTCCTCGGCCAGACGCGTGACGGTGACGTTTTCCTCGAGTTCCCCCAGACGGTACGGCACTTCGTACTCGTGGCAGATGTCCGCGAAGCGCTCGAGTTCGCCGGTGCTGGCCGCGGAGATCATCACGTGCTCGCCGGCCGTGACGCGCCCGCGAATCTCGGTCATGAAGGCCGCAACGTTTCCGTGGTAGCGCGTCGTGGGCTGCGTGCGCAGGGCCCAAGCGGGCGGCCGCAGGCCGCCATCATTTGTGGCGCCCGGTTTCAGTTCCGGCTCACTCTGCAGTTCGAGGTGCTCGAGTCCAAAACGCGGCACCATTTGTTGCGCGAGCGACCATTCCTCCTCGTCGAAGATGTAGCGTGTGGGCAGCTCGGCGAGGGGGTCTTCGGTTGCATCGAAGGTCTCGGCGAGTTCCGCGCGGTATTCGCGGACGGCGGACGCCAGAGCTTCGGGCTCATACTCGATCACCACAGGTTCGGTGACAAGATCGAAGAGCGTGGATTTGCGATCCTCCGCGAGGAATTCGCGAAACTCCCAGCCGGGATAGAAGCCGGCGGGAGCGGAATCGTCCTCACGGTCCGACGAAGACGTGGAGCCGGCGCGGAGGCGCTCGAGCACTTCGGCGCGGCGCGGGAATTCGGTGAGCGGCATCAGCGTGGCTCGCTCGACGGGATTCGTCGAGCGCTGGGTATTGGGATCGAAGGCGCGGATGGACTCGATGGTGTCACCGAGCAATTCGACGCGGACGGGCTGCTTTGCATCCGGCGAAAATACGTCGATGATTCCGCCGCGAACGGCGTATTGGCCGGGCATTTCGCAGGTGACCTGTTTGTCATAACCGGCACCCGAGAGGAATTCCAAGAGGTCCTCGAGAGGAAGCGCCTGATCGCGCGCTATCGTACGCGCGAGCTGGCTGTAGAACTCGCGATCGCGCATGCGCCAGACCGCGGCCTGTACGGGTGCGATGAGCATGTCCGCCTCGCCCGAGGCGAGGCACCACAACGCGACCGCGCGGTCCTCTGAAATCTCCGCGTGCGGCGACCGGTTTTCGTACGGAACAACGTCGTGCGCAGGAAGAACCAGAACGCGCCGGCCGGGCTTCCCGGTGATGGCGCGGTAGAACCACCGCACGGGTCCGGCAATCGCTTCCGCCCGCTGATTCGAGTCCACGAGCAAGATCGCCGGGCGTCCGAGGGCGGCAAAAACAAGCGGCGCCAGAACGGCCTTGGCGGAATCGGTCAGGCCGGCAAGGCGCACTTCGCCGCCCTTGCGCCGAAGCGTCTCCAGCGCTTCCTCGACGGCGGGTTTTCGGCCGACCCGTCCGAGAAGTTCGGATACCAACGAAAGAATCATGCGCGAAGCTGACTGATACGATCGATGAGGCGCGACGTGGAGTGCCCCGGCTCAATTGGGATGCGAACCACGTCGATGCGAGATGCCTTTGCGGCCGCGGCGACCAGAGAGCCGACAGCATATGGCGCGGAGCCTTCGGCGATAACGTCCGGGCGAAGCCGCGAGATCAACTCCGGCAAGCCGGCGGCAGAACATTCGAATACGAAGTCGACGGCGGCCAGCGCGGCCAGCAGTTCGGCGCGCTCCGCGGCGGGCATCACTGGGCGCCGGACGCCGGCTGGGGACGAGCCCGAGTCGGCCCGAGCGCTTTCATCGTCGAGCACGCCGACCACGAGAACGGCGCCGTGAGAACGCGCCTGCTCGAGCAAGCGAATGTGGCCCGGATGGAGCAAATCGAACGAGCCGGTGGTGAGCACCAAGCGCTTGCCATTGTCTTTCCACTGCGGGCGTTGGAGAATCAGTTCGTTCTGCGAGATTACCTTGCCCAAATCAAGCACCTCAGTTCGCCTTCCCGGCCGAGAGCAATCAAATGATTCTATCACGCGGCATTCCGCGTTCATGAGGTCGCGATGAAGAGGTCTGTGGTGATTTCGGCCGTCTGCGGGGCGTTGTTGCTGCTCGCGAGCGCGCTGGCGATTCGGCGCGTCGAGTTTCCGCACGAGGACTTCGTCGTCCGCTCAAGGGGATGCTCGACGCCCGTCACGATGATCGCGCCGCCGGGCGCCGCGCGCGGGTCAGCAATCGTACTCCATGGGCTTTCCGCGAACCGCCGCGTCATGATTACGCTCGGCGAACGGCTGGCGGCCGAAGCAAGCCTGCGCATCTATCTTCTGGATCTTGCCGGGCATGGCGACAACGCGGACCCGTTTTCGTTTCCGCGCGCGGAGGAATGTGCGGCCGCGACGGTGGAGCAGCTGGTCCGGGATCAACACCTCGATCCGACACGGCTTGCTCTCGTGGGCCACTCGATGGGCGGAGCGATCGCGATTCGCCTGGCAGACCGCTTCCCCGTGGCGGCGACGATTGCGATCTCCCCCGCCCCAATGACTCTGCCGAAACGAGCGCCGGCGAACCTGCTGGTATTCAGCGCGCAGTACGACCTTTGGCCGCTACAGCGTCAGGCGGAGGCGATTGCCGATGCGGCGGGGCCCGACCGCACTACGACCGTCGATTTTCGGCAGCTGCGGGCGTTTCATCTTGAGTTCGTCCCTAGGGCGAGTCACACGAGCATTGTCATCGACTCGCGTGTGGCGCGGCAGGCAGCCAACTGGGTGGAAGATTCGCTCGAGCAGGCCAGGATAAGAGAAGGGACCGGAGGCTGGACGGACGAAGCGCCACAGAGCGAATCCCTCGCGACTCTGTTGGCGAGTATCGCTCCGTTTGGTGGAATGGTCGCGCTGCTGATGATGTTTCCATTCGCACTCGCGCTGACCGTACGAGGCGGAGGTTCGCTTCAACCCGAGCAATCTGGCGCCAGGAGTGCCGCATGGCTGGCTCTTGCGGAGGGAGCTGTGGGCTCGCTTGCAGGGGTGCTCCTCCTGAGAGTCGGCATTCCGCTGAAGGCGCTGCGTATCTATTCCGGGGGCTACCTCGCATCGCTGCTGCTGATCGTCGGCCTCTTGCTTCTCGTCTTCAATCGGCGGGCAGCGAACGAGGCATGGAAATGGAGGGCCAGCAAAGCGCTCCAGGCTGCGATGCTAGGGTTTGCCGTGATGCTCGCGGCAGGCGCGTGGCTTAACTGGCGGACGGCGGACCTGTGGCTGGGTGGGGCGCGCTGGGAACGTTTTGCAGCGATCCTTCCGGTCAGTTTTCTTTTCGCTTTTGGCGAAGAGACAATCCTGGGGCCGGTTGGCAACGGAAGGCGGCGCGCCGCGCGGTTCGTCGTGGCCCAACTCGTGAGGCTTGAACTCTGGCTGGCCTGCCTTCTCGCGTTTTACGTGCTCGCGAACGGGCAGGCGGTGATCGCCATTCTGTTTATGGCCTTGACAACATTTTCCGTACTGCAACGCCTGGGTACCGATGCGATACGTCACCACACCGGGTCGGCAACAGCAGCGGCGGTGTTCGGTGCTATACTCACCGCCTGGTTCATAGCAGCGGTTTTCCCACTGACCTGATTTCGGATATGCGTGAAATCTCGATTGTCGGCGGCGGTCCGGCTGGTGCGCTGTGCGGCGAACGTCTCGCGAGCGCCGGCTTTCGCGTCACCATCTTTGACGAGCGCCTTGCATGGGAGAAGCCCTGCGGCGGCGGACTCACGCACAAAGCCATCGAGGCGTATCCATTCCTGCTCGACTCGCCGCAACCCAAGAAAATCGTTCACACAGCGGAGTTGATTTCGAGCCGTGGCGATCGGGCGCGTTTCGAGATGAGCCATCCGATCGTCATATATGCGCGCAAGGTGCTCAATGGGCTGTTGCTCGACCGCGCGGTCGCGGCCGGCTGCACGACAGTCTGCGCGCGCGTGACCTCGGTGAATACGGACGCGGAGCACGTTCAATTGACCGCCTCGGGCGAAACGCGCCAGTCGGATTTCGTCGTTCTTGCTGCGGGCGCGCGCAATCAGATTTTTCCGGAGACAACTGCCCTGCGAGCACCCGACCTCGAAGTGACGCTCGGCTATTTTGTGCCCACTGAGGAAGACGTCATCAAGATCAAGTTTCTCAGGCAATTCGAGGGCTATCTTTGGTCGTTTCCGCGCGCTGACCATCTCTCGGTCGGGATCTGCGCACGAATGGGGCAGAGTTCGAGTCAGCAGTTGCGTCGCCACCTCGACGATTTCATCGAAGAAGAGCGCATCCCCATGGAAGGCGCGCAGCTGTACAGTCACGTTCTGCCGTCGCCTCAAGCGCAAACAATTCGCGCGCGCCGCATCGTGGGCAGGAATTGGGGAATGGCCGGTGACGCGGCCGCGTGCGTCGATCCGATCACAGGCGAAGGACTGTATTACGCGCTACGCTCCGGCGATTTGCTGGCGCAGGCTTTGATTGAGGGACAGCCGCAAACGTATCCGGAACGGCTGCGCGGGGCTTTTTCTTCCGATCTCGAATTTGCCTCCAACATCGCGCGCAAACTGTTTCGCGGGAACTTTCTCGGCGGCGCGATTACGACCCGAATGGTTCAGCTACTGAATTACTCGCCCGCATTTCGTGATCTGATTCGCGACGTCTTCAGCGGCTCGCAAGATTACCGCAGCCTGAAGCAGCGTCTCTGGAACCAGCTCGGCATCACCGTTTCGGAAATCACCCGCCACTTTCTGAATCCGCGAGCCATGGCTGCGTCGCGCTCCGCAGGCAGCCGCGAAGCCTCCCGATGAAGCGCGGTCAAAAACGGAAGGCAGCGCCTTCACGGGGGCGTCGCAGGTCCGGCGGCGTTGTCACGGGACAATTCGTCGACCCCGCGGCGCGGGCTGCGGCGCCTGCAGTGCCGAAGATGGGGCTCGAGGCAAGCGTTGAGGTAACTGTCCCTCACGACTGGACCATCCAGAAATATGACGCTCACCTTCCTCCGATTCTTTCCACGCCGGCCATGATCGGATTGATGGAGATGGCGGCAGCGCAAGCCGTTCGTCCGGAGCTGCCCCCCGGAGCTATCACGGTCGGCACGCGGATCGAAGTTGACCACCTGCAGGCGGTCACGCTCGGCGCCACGGTGCGCGCTTCGGCGCGCCTTGCAGGGTACGAGGGCCGATTCCTGATCTTTGAAGTCGAGGCGCGTTCAGGAGATCGTGTCATCGGCCGTGGCCGAGTCTTCCGCGCGATCGTCAACCCGGAAAGGCTAACGCCTTCTCCCGAGCAGAAGCCGAGGCGATAAGCCCTTCATTCCGTTGAGTGAACGCGCGATGGCGTGCTAACCTTTGGACGGGATTCGAGGCTGGAGTGGCGGAACTGGCAGACGCGCGAGACTCAAAATCTCGTGGTGCTTAGCACCGTGTGGGTTCAATTCCCTCCTCCAGCACCAGCTTTTCCAACGCCTAAATAAATTCAGGTCCGGCGTGGCAGCCGAACCCCGACCGTTCATTCAGAGATCGCCTTCGCGTTAGAAGTTGAAACTCAAGATATCGACAACCTGCCAGTGCGGATCCACTAGCACGACACGCCCGCCAATCGCGTAGTAGCGATAGTGGTGCGGTGGAGGCGGCAGCTCGACCAGCAGATCCGCCGGTACGGGATAGCACCTTCGGCGCCAACCAGCATCGAAGACGAGCCCGACGCGAAACCGGGTCTCCCACTCTGGTGGAAGCCGATCTTCCACGCGGAAGCCGAGCTCGCGGCGCTCGTGGTGCGCAACCGCCCAGCGATGCGCGACCTCCCTCTCGTGGTCGTCGAACGCCGGGTGATGCTCGTCCCAATGGTGTTCGTGATGCTCATGATCCCCATGATGTTCTTGCGCGCGGGCTGTGGTGCTTCCAAACGCAGCGAAGATCGCTGCGGCACAGAAAGCCAGACACCATCTCAGCTTCATAAGACCTCCGTTAGACTCAGGCACGCGTAATTGACCACCCAGCCGGGCTGATGAACACTCTACCAGACTTGCACCCGCGCCAGCCGACGGACGTCGCGAGGCATGTCCACGCGGGCACAGCCCGCTTCCAGCGGCTGTGCCTTGCTTTCAACACCGAGCAAAACAGCGATTTCTGGCCGAGCGGGGAGCATTTATGGCAAGCATGCCCTGGCGAGCGGTTCTGCCGCGAATCGCAGACAAGCCGAGCCCCTTTGGAGTGCATTGCTGGGAGACTTTCTGAATGGGCCTGTGGATGCCGGTGCTCGCTACGCCGAGAGGAGGTCTGTGCCTCGTTATCCGCTGATTGCCGATGTTGAGATATATGAGCCGGTGAGCAGGACGAGGCTTGACGGGCGAACAGCTGAAATAAGCACCAACGGGTGCTATGTCGATCTCACTAGCCCGCTTCCCAAGAACACGCTGATTCAGGTCCGCATCTCGCGAGACAGCGGGGAATTCCGCACGTGGGCGCGGGTCGCATACGTCCACGATAAGGCCGGGATGGGATTGGCATTCTTCGATACAACCGCCGAACAACGCCGGATTATTGGGGACTGGATTGGCGAACTGCAGCCGTGACCTAAGGTCACAACGGCCTCCGAGGCAGGGGAACTACTGGTTTCGCATCGCGGAAGCGTAGGCCAGGTTGGCGTTCAGGCGCTGGTCCAACACCGCTCCGGCATAGCGAGAGCAGGCTGTCAGTTCGGTCTTGGCCCATTCCCCGAGCGAAGGAAGCCTTTCCGAGCAAGCGCTTCTCACCATGCGCACGAGGTGATAATAGATCCGAACTTCTTTCAACCAGACATTCCGTTGGGCCGGAGACGCACAGAGTTGTTCGGAAGTCCGCGCCAACATTTCAAAATCGTCTGCGCCGATCGCGTCGGCTGCAAGGCCGGTGGCCGTTTGCAAGCTCTCCGAAATAGGCTGTTGCGCGACGCTGATCCAGATCGATCTCCACTGCGAGACCGCGAACTGAATCAGGGCCACCACCGAAAACACGAGAATGAGAGCAGCCATCATGTGAGTCGCCGTATTACAAGTTTGGTCACTTCGGGCGCTGAGCGCAATGAGAAGGTAGTACTATCAAATGAGGGTCTAGCTTCCCAATCTGCACTGCGCTTCCGAAGGCCTCGGAAACGAGGGATTTGTGCGGCCTGGACTTGGGAGATTGCCTTAGGTGAATAAGCTCGAAGCACCGGCTCCGAACCGCGACCTGCCGGTTCGTGTGGAAGAATATCAGGCCAAGCTGGCCAAGCTGCAGCGGCGCGAATGGTGGATTTGGTGTACCTCGCTCGCAATCATGCTCTGCCTCACGCTGGGCGTGGCCTCCCTGTCGTTCCCTGCCCTAATGCTGGACAAGAACGTGCTTGAGTCGGTGGTTGGACTTAGCCTGCTAATCGTCCTTTTCGGCGCTTATCTAACCTATGAGAAGTTTCTCATCAACCGGCTTCGTGTGGACTTGGCTCAAAACCAGTCGAACTCCGCTCTGTGGCGCGACCTGGCCCTGATTGACCCCCTGACGGGCCTTTTCAACCGGCGCTATGCGGAGAAGAGGCTCAAGGAAGAAATCTCGCGTTCGCAACGGAAGGGCTACCCGTTGACCCTGGTCATGTTCGACTTGAACGATTTCAAGCAAATCAACGATCAGTTTGGACACGCCACCGGAGACTCCGTTCTCAAAGCGTTCGCCGAGTGTCTGTCGAAAGCGGTCCGAGAAGCCGACCTCGCGGCGCGGTTGGGCGGAGATGAGTTCGTCATGTTACTCACCGAATGCGACTCCGTCCAAGCTCAGGCCATCCTCGAGCGTCTCAAGCCTACAGTCACCCTGAACGGACACTCAACCCCTATCCGTTTCGCTGTTGGATGGAAACAATATCAGCGCGGCGAGCAGTTACAGGATATGCTGAATGAAGCGGACAAGGCGCTCTACCAGGACAAGCAACGATCCAAAGCAATGGCACTTTCGCACGCTGAGTGAGGTCGCTCGCGAGCTCTTGGGCGACCGTTCCGCTGTCGGGCATTGCACCCAGAGAGGAAATGAATGCCGCAATCCGGTCAGAGACGGAGCGAGCGCATCTTAGTTGACGTCCCCCTGGTGATTCGAGGTGAAACCTCGGGCAAGCAGTCGTTCCGCGAGGAAACCTTCACGGTCACAATCAACGCTCACGGAGCGCTCGTGATGTTGGAAGCCAGAGTGGCAATCGGCCAGAAAATCGTCGTCATGAATCCCAAGAACTGGGACGAACGTGAGGCCAGCGTCGCCTATCTCGGCCAGCCTCATGCGGGCCTCGCGCAAGTCGCGTTCGAATTCAACAGGCCGGCGCCGGAATTCTGGTCGCTCGATCCCCCTCCGCAGAGCTGGAGCGCCCTCTAACTCGTCGCCTCCACGTTCGGTCGCGTCCTCGCGTTCAGTATGTCGGCGAAAAGCTCCGGACGGCTGCCTGTTCGTCTGGGTAGTCCGGGAAGACCTTGTGCAAGTTTGTAAGCCGCAACACTTCCTGGGCACGCGGGCTCAGATCCACGGCTTTCAGCTCCGCGTCATTCTTGCGCGCAGTATAGAGCCCGCGCACGAGCTGACCTAACCCCGAGGAATCAAGGTAGGAAACATCGCGAAAATTGAGGAGCACGCGCCGTTTGCCGTCGCGAAACAGATCCAGCAGCAGCTCGTGCACTGCCTCTCCTTCGATCAACGTGAAACGGCCGCGAACGTCTACGATGGTTACTTCACCCAATTGCCGCGTACTCGCGCTGAAACCCAACCATGCCTCCAGGAAGACAGCCCATTCTACCTCAATCGGCGCCGGAAACCGGACGCCGACAGCACACTCCTCGTCTGTCATGGAACGGACGCAGTTACTCAGCGTGGGGAGATGCCAGTTCGGCGAGCCAGACATCGAGGATCTTCAACTGCTCGGTAGACGGATCGACAAAGGCTACGCCCATGCCCATCCCTGGCTGGACGTAAATCACCTTCCCGGCTGTGGAGAATGTTCCTTGATCGCGAGAGACGCGGAGTTCGATCATTGTGCCGACAGGCAGCGGATTCAGAACGTCGACGTAGCATCCCTTGCGGCTGATCTCCGAGAGGCGGCCTGATACGCGCATATCGCTGATTGGTTCTGCGATATCGACGGAGGCGATGAATTCATACCGCGGAACACTGCGTTTCTCGCGGAACGCGTGCCCCGATTCAGGTGCAGAATCAGAAGAGACGCTCACGGGTGAACTCCAACCTTAATCAAGCTTCGCACGTGCGATACGATGAAAACCAGACGAGCTGCGCCGGGTGCTGCGAAAAAGAAAACCCCGGAGCCGTCGTCTCCGACGAGTGCATGGGCCACTAGCTGTCAGTTCTAGATATATCCTAGAGTAAACAGCCGATTCGGGCCCCGATCGTGTCTGCCGGCCCGAAAAACGACGGGGCTCCCGCACGGTCATGGAGAGCCCCGCCCAACGTCCGTTTGGCTACCGCTTGACATGGGGCCTAACTCCCTCTCGTTGAGAATTAGGTCGTCAACGGACGTTCATTTATTTTCCGACCGGGTGTTGCGTTCAATCCAAAAATTGCGCAATTGCTTTCTATTGCAAGCAAGCCGTCTCGTGTTCAGGCATCCGGCAACCCCCCGGACATCCGTCGCCTCCTTGTGACCGGCGCTGCGCTCTCGTGCTTCCTCCCATTTGGCCTCCTGGTTGACGGGCGGCTTGAGCCCTCGATCCTTCCTGAGGGGGATCTCCTGGTCCAAAGGAGTTGATTCGTGGGGCTGAAAGCTCTAATCTCGTTCCAGTACTTGGGCCCCTAAACGATGGGGAGTCCCAAATCGGAACACGCCAATACCATTATGGGACTGCCGCAACGGCCGGGAGAGCAGCTTAGGGAGCTCCGGAATCGCCTCGGAGTGACCACGCGAGAGGTGGAGGACTTCAGCCGAACCATCGCTGAGGATTTCAGCAACGAGGAGTACTACATATCGAACGCATGGCTCACTCAGCTTGAGAACAAGAATTCCATCCCCAGCATCTACAAGTTGTTCAGTTTGAGCGTGATCTACCGGACGAAGTTCACGGACCTGCTTGAAGTCTTCGGCGTCAATCTGAACGCCAGCGGGCGGTATCAACTGTCGCTACCTGTTCAAAACACTCACCTTGCTTCCATCGAGGCCCCGGATCCTGAAAAGACGGTCACCTTTCCAGTTCGCTTTGACAAGAGCTTCAGCCTGGACAGGACCAGCTTGATCTCGCGGATGGTCGAAGTGTGGGGCGAGGTGCCGATCGCACTGATCCAAAAGCTCGACGTGCGCCATTGCCAGTACGGATACATTGGGATGCAGGATTACACCATGTACCCGCTCTTGCGGCCCGGCTCATTCGTCCAGGTTGACAGCCGGGCCAGCCGGAGCCCCGCCTCCGATTGGCGGACGGAGTTCGATCGGCCGATCTACTTTCTCGAATTGCGCGATGGATACGCGTGCTCGTGGTGCGAAATGCGGGGTTCCCAGATCACGCTGATTCCCCACCCGCTTTCCGCGTGCAGCATTCGACAGTTCGCTTATCCGGACGAGGCGGAGATCGTGGGGCAGGTAACCGCAGTCGCTATGCGGCTTGTTTCGAATGGTGAGGAGGCAGGAGACGCTCCTCCACGATTGCCAAAGCGACTCTGAAGTTCGAAAAAAGAAGCTCGGCCGAGAACGGGTCCGCTTTCACTGGAATCGCAACCCGGTAAGGCTGTAGGCCCTTCCACACCGAGATGAAATCCCGCGGATAGCTCTGCGAGGCGATGTACGCCTCCATCTCATTCACTAGCTGCTCCATCGGCATAGCAACCAGCCGATGAAAGGCCTCGCGGTGGCAATCCGCAAGCGCTTCGCAGGCCGCTTCGGGCGAAAACCGCGCGCTCAACCCATCGTGATAGTACATGCCAGTGTTGTAGTCCCGGGTCGAGGCAAGATAGATGAACCGGTCCAGCGTTCGCGGAAGGGTCGCCAGAGTTCGCATCCGTAGGTCTTGTGCGGCCTTTTGAACATCCATCCGTTTCGCGACCACTCTGGGTGCTCCTTACGCCGCCGACGCGCCGCCTGGGGATTGACGAGGGATCTCGCCCGCTCCGCCAGGCTCCAAGAAAGCCAGTGACTGCTCGGAGACGATACAAACCTTGCCGGCCACCAAAATTGCAGTACCGACCACACGGGGAGCGGCGTACGGTCCGTGAAGGTAAAACACCGCCTCAAGGACCCGGCAAAGTGCCAACAGAGATGCAAAACTCAGGGCCAACGCAAGCTCCGTGCGAATGTCGAGCCGCGCGTAGGCCCGAGCCTGCCCCGAGTGGAACTGCTTCAGGCCCAGCACCTGTCTCCGCACTTGCCCAACCCAGGACAAAGCGATTCGCCTTCGCTCCCTGAGAAACAACTCCTGGACCCGCTTCCCGGATTTGGATCTTACGAATCGCCAGTCGTCCTCATTGAACACGCGATCCACCAGTTCCGCGGGAAGAAGGCCCGTTTGTAAGCAAGTGAGGGCCTGCCGAGCGTCTACCAGAGCCGCCGCCCCGCCTTCCACACCCGAGTCCCCTCTGCGCGCGAAGAGGTAGAGAAGAACCAGAAGCGCGAGTCCCAGGAGCACAAATAGGGCAAGCGATATCACCGCCGGCCCGCCTTTCCCAGATGAGTTCGCGCCGCTTCCAGTGACTCTCTGGTCTTGCTTGCCAGCAACTCGTAGTCGATCGGCGGGACGTGATCTCCTTCAGAAACCGGATTCGGATAGCACGCCCACAAAGCAACAGCCCAAATTAGAAGCGAAGCCAGATAGGAATATGCCCGAACTGAAGAGAAGGCAGCGTGAAACGACCCACCAAAGTAGGAGCGTGCCGCATGATCGATGACCTCGATCGCCACGTAGAAGCCGTAACCGAGCGCGATGCCCTTCAAATTCCGTCCCAAGGGAACCGCGAAGTAGAGCGCGATCGCCAAGAATCCCAGCAGGAGAACGGTTTCTGCCGTCCGCAGGTTTCTCTCGACGTCCACCATCGTCAACAGCGAGGCCGAGTGGCGCTCGCGCACCCACTGAAGCGTCGTGTAACCAACAATGACGGCAAAAACAATCAGCGCGCCACTCCTCGAAAGGTTCCTCGCCCCCGGAAAGCGGGCAAGCCCCTTCTCGAAGATCTCGAGTACGACCCAATACCCAACCAACACGCAGGTGAACTCGAAGGTCCAGTACCAAGGTCGGTAGAGAGACGGCCGGTAGACGTAAAGAAGATAGCCGGACAGAGAGCTGAATAGAACCAGCGAGAGGTAGGAACAAAACACGGGGTACGCGCGAAATACGCCGTTGCGCATAGCTCGGGCTACGATGACTGACTCCACAACTATCCCTGCCCACCAGAGGACCAGTGTCAACATTGACGGGGCGGTTGCCTAGGCGCGAATCCTAGCACAAAAGGACGAGGGGGAAAGGTCGTTTTTCCCTCCCCCTCCTATTCAAAACAGCACGTCGATACGTCGACATCATCCCATCGGATAGGGTGGCGGCGTCGGGCCCGTACCGTCAGCCAGATAGGTGGGGCTCAGATTCTTCACAACGTGAGTGCTCACCGGCCCTGCAAGTACCGCAAAAACAACGAGTAACAGACAAGCTGCTATCTTTTTCATTCGTAGTCTCCTCAGATTTTGTGTGGGCCCCGGAACGCGGCGTGGACTCTAGCGAAGTCGGCCGGAAGGTCGGAAGGCAAAATCCCTTTGCTCGGTAAACCGAGCACAACTACTTCACTCAGCGGTTAATACTAAGCAACACCGACTGGCCGCTTACCGCGAAGTGTTCCGCTTTGGTACGGGCGGCGACACGGTCGCCTGGACGCGGGCTCCGTGCTGGACCACGTGACCACCCGAAGAATACGGGATAACCAACTTGAAACTCCTACGGAATTTACGGCTGGCCTCCGGGGCAAATTCCCGGTATCAAGGGAGCAGGCGGACACGCACGGCATCCTATGACAGAAGCTAGGGTTGTTTCGTCTCAAAACGCAGACTCCCTCTCCTCCGACGCTGTCAGGGAGCGCTTTCGAAACCTCGATCGTCGCCAGTGGTGGCTCTGGTCGTTCACCGTCCTGGTCTTGATCCTGTTGACGATCGCGATCGCCTCGTTTTCTTTTCCCGCGATGCTCAGCAGCGACGCCCAGACCTACTCCTTTTATCTGAACCAGGCCGTACGAGCGTTGGTCGGCATCGTTTTGCTCTTCAGCGTATACGTTGTGTACCAGCAGTACGAAATAATCCGAATGCGCAATCAGATCGCCGAGCAGCTTGAGTCGCTCACTCGCGTGGAGAACCTGGCGACGGAAGTCTACAAGCTCGCGGCTCTCGATCAACTAACGGGGCTGTACAATCGCCGTTCGGGAGAACAGCGGCTGGCGGAGGAAATAAGCCGCGCCGTGCGTCATGGACGTCCCCTCACGCTCTTGCTAGTCGACGTCGACAATCTGAAGCAGATTAACGATCGCCTTGGCCACGCCGCTGGCGATCTGCTCCTGAAGCAGTTTGCCGAACGATTGCAGCGCGCCATTCGTGGATCGGACCTTGCCGTGCGGCTAGGCGGCGATGAGTTTATGGTCCTGTTGCCCGAATGTCGCGCCGACGAGGTGCGTCATGTCTTGGGCCGCTTGGACGGCCTGCAGGTAAGGTACGAGCGCGAGACCATCGATTGCCGCTTCTCGCGGGGCTGGACTGATTTTCGGCCCGGGGAAACCGCGCCCGAGCTGCTGAAGCGCGCCGACGAGGCTCTTTACGAGAACAAGCGCGCGTCGAAGAACCGGTCAGGCCACGCCCAAACGATTCCTTTGCCGCAGTCCGTCATCTGACCCTCCGGCGTATTCGCTTCGTCTTGCCCAGATAGCGGAATGTTCTCGCGAGGAACATTTCTTCGAAATTCCCCTTGCGCGCTTAGGGGGTGCTTCGTAAGATACCCGCGTGTTGTAGGAAAAGGTACCGTGCCCAAAGAAAAGCCAAAGGTGAACATCGGCGAGGTGATTCGGTCCTACCGAAGCGATCGCGGCCTGTCCCAGGGTGATATCGAACGCCGCACAGGCTTGCTGCGTTGTTATCTGTCGCGCGTCGAGAACGGGCACACGGTTCCCTCCCTCGAGACTTTGGCGAAGATCGCAGAGGCCATGGAGATCAGTCTCGCCGACTTTTTCCCTGGCAGCGACACGCCGCAAGATCGCGAGACGCGCAAGGTGCTTGGCGAACTTTCCGAGGAGGAGATTCGCTTCCTCGCCGAAATCAAGAAATACTCGACGACGCTTTCCGACGACGACAAGAAGCTGGTTCTGGCCATGATCCGCAAGATGGCTACCATCGTCCCGCCACCCCGCGGCACCAAGGGCGCGGTCGCCACACGCCGAGCCGACTTTTGATCGCTTCCGCTCTGCACCATCGCCGTTGATTATTGGCCACCGCCGCTACCCAAGGTCCGTCCGGATTCGCTAGAATAGAACCGTTATGACACACGCTCGGCACAACACCATCGGCGTCAGGGTCGGCAATGTTCAGGTCGGTGGCGGCGCCCCGGTCGTCGTCCAGTCGATGACCAACACGGATACCGCCGACGTCGCCACCACGACGCAACAGTGTCTCGAACTTGCGCAGGCCGGATCGGAGTTGGTTCGCGTCACCGTGAATGTCCCGGAAGCCGCTGCCGCGGTGCCCGAAATCAAGAAGCGTCTGCTTGACGCGGGCTGCGACGCGCCTATCATCGGCGACTTTCACTACAACGGCCACGTGCTCCTCACAAAATACACCGAGTGCGCGCGCGGCCTCGACAAGTACCGCATCAATCCCGGCAATGTCGGTCATGGCCAGCGGCGCGACGAACAATTCGCCACGATCTGTAAGGTGGCGCGCGACAACGACAAGCCCGTGCGCATCGGCGTCAACGGCGGCTCGCTGAATCAAGAGCTCGTCATGCGCAAGATGCAAGAGAACACCGACCGCGACCTCGGCAAGACGTCGGAAGAAATCATCAACGAGTGCATGGTTCTCTCGGCTCTCGAATCCACCGACCTTGCGCTCGAATGTGGCCTGCGCAAGGACCAGATCATCATTTCCTGTAAAGTTTCGCGCCCGGCCGACCTGCTCGAAATCTACCGTGATTTGGCTCGCAAAACCGACCAGCCCCTTCACCTTGGTCTCACGGAAGCGGGCATGGGCGCGAAGGGCCTCGTCTGGTCGGCTGCGTCCATGGGCATTCTGCTGGGCGAAGGCATCGGGGACACGATTCGAATTTCGTTGACGCCGCGCCCCGGCGGCGACCGCCGCGAAGAGGTCTACGCCGCGTGCGAGCTCCTGCAGTCGCTCGGCCTGCGGACGTTCGCGCCCAGCGTGACCGCTTGTCCCGGCTGCGGGCGTACCACGAGCACTACGTTCCAAGAGCTTGCCGAGAGCATTCAGGACTATATCCGCGACAAAATGCCCGAGTGGAAGAGCCAATATGAAGGCGTCGAAGAACTGAAACTTGCAGTGATGGGCTGCATCGTCAACGGTCCGGGCGAATCGAAGGCGGCCAACATCGGTATCAGCTTGCCCGGCACGGGTGAGGCGCCCCGCTGCCCCGTTTACATCGACGGCCAGAAATTCACGACCCTCGAGGGAACCTACGACGAGCTTTCGGTCGCTTTCCGCGCGCTGCTTGACGACTACGTCGCGACGAAATATCACAAGCGCGAATCGCCTCTTCCGGTTGCCGTCGTGCCGCAGTCGACTGCTCGCGCAAAATCGTCGCTCCGCGTCATCGCATAAGTCAACGCATCATACGCAACACGCCACAGCCCCCACGACGCAAATATCCGGTTCTGCGGTAGACTCGGCCCAGATTATTCTGCGACTGATGATGGCTTCCCTCATTTCACAATTGAGCCAACGCCATGCCGGCTGACGCACCCGCGGTCTCATCGCCGCCCTCCCCGCAGGAGCGGCCGTCCGCTGAGCGTCAAGGGTGGCGTGTTGGGTTTTGGAGCTTGATCGTCACCCAATTCCAAAACGCGTTTAACGACAACGCCCTCAAGTTCCTCGTGATTTACATCATTGTTGCCATGAGCTTAACAGCGAGCCAGCGGGATTTCCTAGTGGGTGTTGTCGTAAGCGGGCTTTTCGCTATTCCATTCATCCTGTTCTCAATGGCGGGAGGTTACCTTGCAGATCGCTTCAGCAAACGCAACGTCGTGATCGGCACGAAACTGATGGAAGTCGGCGTCATGCTCTTTTCGATCGCAAGCTTCACTCTCCACAGTCTGCCGCTCGAATGCGCCAGCGTTTTCCTGATCAGCACGCAGTCCGCCCTCTTTGGCCCGTCAAAGTATGGCTTGCTGCCCGAAACCCTCCCGGAGAGGCGCCTTTCCTGGGGCAATGGCATCCTCGAGTTCGGGACCTTCCTCGGAAGCATCACCGCCGTGATGGCGAGCGGCTACTTGGCCGAGCGCTTCCGTGGTCGCGAAGTAATCGCAGCCGTAATCTTCCTCGGTTGCACGGCGGTGGGCCTTTCGACCAGCCTCGGCATCACCCACGTGCCTGCCGCCGACCCGAATCGGAAATTTCCGTGGAACCCGTTTCGAGATATCGGCGAGCAATTCAGGATCGTTCGCAGCGACCGCGTTCTATCTTGGGCCGTCCTCGGGAACACTTACCTTTGGTTTCTCGCGGCGCTGTTGCAGCTCACGGTCGTGATTTTCGGTAGGTTCGTCCTGCTCATTGACGACACGCACATCAGCTACATGCAGATTGCCCTGTTGATTGGCATCGGACTCGGTAGCCTTGCGGCCGGGTACCTTTCGGGCGGAAAGATCGAATATGGCCTGATCCCTCTCGGCGCGTTGGGCATGACGCTATTCGGCGGTCTGCTCTATCCGCTAGGCCACACTCTTCGATCCTCCGAAGTACTGCTCGCTTTGCTTGGGTTCTTCGGAGGCTTTTTCGCTGTTCCCCTCAATGCACTGATCCAACACCGCCCTCGTCCGGAACACAAGGGCGGTGTCTTAGCGCTCGCGAACTTTCTGTCGTTCGTGGGGGTGCTCTTCGCCGGCATCTCTTATCCGGTGTATTCACGCGTGTTGCACCAGACCGCCCGTGGAATTTTCTTCGACGGCGCGATCCTCACCCTACTGGCGACAGCTTATTCGATCTACCTCCTTCCCGATTCCCTGCTTCGCCTCATTCTCTGGATGCTCACGCACTCTCTCTATCGCATCCGCGTTGAAGGCCGCGACAATATCCCCGAAACCGGCGGCGCGCTGTTCGTCTCCAACCATATGTCGTTGGTCGACGCCATGCTTCTCATCGCCTCCACGGATCGCCCGATTCGCTTTCTGATGTTCAAGGGCATTTACGACCTCCCGTATATCAAGCCCTTCGCGAAGATGATTCGCGCCATTCCCATTTCGTCCGAACTTCGCCCCCGCGAAATGCTGCAGTCGTTGCGCGAGGCGACGAACGCGATTCGCTCCGGCGACGTGGTTTGCATCTTCGCCGAGGGCCAAATCACACGCATCGGCCAGCTGCTGCCCTTCCGGCGTGGCATGGAACGAATCATGAAGGGCGTGGACGCGCCGATCGTGCCCGTGAACCTCGACGGCGTGTGGGGCAGCATCTTCAGTTTTGCGCGCGGCCGCTTTCTTTGGAAAATTCCGCGGTCGATTCCCTACCCCGTCACCGTCAGCTTCGGCGCGCCGATGCCCCCGACTTCCGCTCCCTTTGAGGTCCGCCGCGCCGTCCAGAACTTGCAGACCGAGGCATATCGTCACCACAAGAACCGGCTGCGCACATTGCATCGCAGCTTGGTGAACACGGCGCATCGCCACCCCTTCCGCTTTGCGATGGGCGACAAGAGGCGGCCGCGCATGAAGTGGGGTGGGGCGCTTCTCGCATCGATCCTTCTTGCGCGCCGCCTGCGAAGCGTGTGGGTTGGGCAAGACATGGTCGGCATTCTTCTTCCGCCATCGGTACCGGGCGCGTTGGTGAATTTCGCGGCAACACTCGCTGGAAAGGTTCCGGTGAACCTGAATTACACCTCGTCCAACGAAACGCTCGCGTCCTGCGCTGCGCAATGCAAGCTCGAGACCGTCATCACCACGAAACTCCTGCTAGAAAAGATCCCGCTGGAGGTTCCCGGCAAGACCGTCTTCATCGAAGAGGCGGCTGCCTCGCCGAGACTCGGCGAAAAGCTGATGGCGTTACTGCTGTGGTTTGCACCCGGATGGCTGCTTGAACGCATTCTCAGCGCCGGGCGGCCGCGAACGCTCGACGATCTCGCTACGGTAATCTTCTCGAGCGGCAGCACAGGCGAGCCCAAGGGCGTGATGCTGACGCACTACAACATCGCCTCGAACATCGAGCAGGTCGCCCAAACCTTCATGCTCGACCGCAAGGACTGTCTGCTCGGCGTCCTTCCGTTCTTCCACTCGTTCGGCTTCACCGTAACGCTGTGGATGCCCGCCGTGCTTGCGATCGGTGTCGCGTATCATCCAAGCCCGCTGGACCTCACAGCCGTCAGCGAACTCGTCCGTGACTACCGCGTGACGTTCCTGCTCGCGACGCCTACATTTCTGCAAGCCTATTTGCGCCGTTGCTCGCCCGAGGACTTCGGCAGCCTCCAATATGTCGTCGTCGGAGCCGAAAAGCTGCCGGAGCGCGTGGCGGTTGCCTTCGAGGATCGCTTCGGAATCCGTCCTCTCGAAGGCTACGGCGCGACCGAGTGCTCGCCCGTCGTTGCCGTCAATACGCGAGACTTCCGCGCTCCCGGCTTTCGTCAGGTGGGAGCGAAGCGCGGCCACATCGGCCATCCGCTGCCTGGAATCAGCGTCCGGATCGTCGATCCCGAAACCTGGCAGCCTCTTTCGATCGGCTCGCCGGGGCTGCTGCTTGTGCGCGGCCCGAACGTGATGCAAGGCTATCTCGGCCGGCCTGAGAAAACGGCTGAGGTCCTCCAGGACGGCTGGTACGTCACCGGCGACATCGCCGCCGAGGATGACGACGGCTTCCTGACCATCACCGACCGCCTCAGCCGCTTCAGTAAAATCGGTGGTGAGATGGTCCCGCACATCAAGGTCGAGGAAAAACTGCAGGAGCTCGCGGGAGCAACCGAACAGCGATTCGTCGTCACGAGCGTGCCCGACGGAAAGAAGGGCGAACGCCTCGTCGTTCTTCACACATTCTCGCCCGAAGAAATTAAAGCCACTCTCGAACGGCTGTCCGAATCCGGCCTGCCCAACTTGTGGACTCCTCGCCCGAATCAGTTTTTTCATGTCGATGAACTTCCGCATCTCGGCACTGGCAAGCTCGACTTGCGCCGCATCCGCGACCTCGCTGTGGAGATGTCTCCCTCTGAACAAGCTCCCTAACGGCTTGCGCGCTACCCAGATCGCCGGCACGAAGGTGGCGGGTGAGAAGCGCTTTGCCTTGCCCGAAAATACAGGGTTCACGGTATTGGCCCTCTTTAGAATAACGACTAGGCTGCGCCGCGTGGAGTGGCCTGGCAGTCAAGTACCCAAGGCTTAGCTAATCTCTTTCTCTCTGCCGTCCGGCACGGACGGGCTGCCTTTCGTCTCAGGAGTATCCGATGGCCTCTGTGACCCGCTTCACGGGAATGCGTGACCGGGCTCACGGCGCGAGCCGATGTCCCTGAGCTAAAAGCCGCACATTCGTAGGATTAGGATGAGGGTCGCGATGCCGCTGAGCAATATGCGCGTTGGCTTTTTCGTGGCTTCGATTTTTCCTTCCAGATTGTGCCTTCGTTTCAAGACCGGTTTTCCTGCAAGAGTCATACTAGAGGAGGTAGCTGTCCATGAGCGGTAACACCAGCTTGCGTTCTTTTGTCGCCAAGGCTTTCGGTATTCTTCTGATCTTCGCAATCGTCTCCGTCGTCGCCACGAAAACGCGTTCCGCGCACGTCTCGGCTGACTGGGACTGGGGACACGGCTATCATTTCCGCAACGTCGTCATCGGGGGCGGTGGTGGCTTCGTGCCGGGGATCATCTTCAGCACGAGAGAGCCCAACCTCATTTATGCGCGCACCGACATTGGCGGCGCTTACCGCTGGGAGCCAGACGCGAACCGCTGGATTCCCCTGCTCGATTGGATCGGCTTTGACGACTGGAATCTCACCGGCGTCGAAAGCATCGCCGTGGATCCCCTTGACCCGCGGCGCGTCTATCTCGCCGTCGGCACATATACGAACGATTGGACCTCGCAGAACGGCGCAATTCTTCGCTCGTTTGACTACGGCCGATCCTTTCAGCGTTTCGACTTGCCTTTCAAAGTCGGCGGCAACATGCCTGGACGCAACATGGGCGAGCGGCTGGCAATCGACCCGAACAACAACAGTATTCTCTATCTGGGCACTCATAGCGGAAACGGCCTCTGGCGAAGCGTCGATTACGGCCAGACCTGGTCCAAGGTTACCAGCTTCCCGAATCCCGGCACTTATTACCCCGGCCTTACGACCGGTGCCACCGACTCCTACGACACGGACTTAATCGGTGTCGTCTGGGTCACGTTTGACCCGCGCACCACCGTCTCGGTTGGCCGCAGGAATGTGTCACAGAACATCTATGTAGGCGTTGCTGACCTGAACACCAGCGTCTATCACAGCGCGGACGGTGGGAAAACCTGGGCCGCTATTCCCGGCCAACCCACGGGCTTCATGGCTCACCACGGCAAGCTCGCATCTACCGGCATGCTCTACCTCAGCTATAACAACAACGCCGGTCCTTACGACGGCACCAGCGGAGACATCTGGAGGTACGATACGTCTTCCGCTACGTGGACTCGCATCTCTCCGATTCCCTCCACGGACACCGCGGACGACTATTTCGGCTATGGCGGATTGAGTGTCGATGCCCAGTACCCGGACACGATCGTCGTCGCCGCGTTGAATTCCTGGTGGCCGGACACCATCTTCTTCCGCAGCCTCGATGGCGGCTCCACCTGGAGCAGGATTTGGAATTGGGGCCCGTGGCCAACGATCATTCCGAACTACACTCTGAGCTATGCGACCATCGCGCCCTGGCTGACGTTCGGCGCCACGCCCTCGCCTTGCACGGCTCCTGAGAACCTCAATTCACTGTGTCCGCAGCCGACCCCGAAACTGGGCTGGATGGTCGGCTCCCTGGAGATCGACCCCTTCAATTCGGACCACATGCTATATGGAACCGGCGCCACAATTTTCGGCACCAGCAATCTCACAGCCTGGGATACCGGAACTCCCGGCGCCGTTCAGGTCTCCGTCAATGCAGTCGGTGTCGAGGAAACGGCCGTACAGGATCTCATTAGTCCCCCTGCCGGTCCCCATCTCATCAGCGCCATAAGCGATCTTGGCGGTTTTACGCACAACGACCTCACGCAGCCAAGTGTGATGCAGATCAATCCGGTACTTACGAGCGGCAGCAGCGTGGACTACGCCGAGCTAGCTCCCAACCTCGTCGTTCGTGTCGGGAGCGGGAATGGTGGAGGACAGAATATCGGCTTCTCGACGGATGGCGGCCAAACCTGGGCACCCGGCAATTCCGCACCGTCCGGAGCTTCTGCCGGAACGGTAGCGGCAGCCGCCGATGGCAGCCGCGTGCTATGGGCTCCCTCCGGCGGAGGCGTGTTTTTCTCCACGGACAGCGGCAATACCTGGTCAGCGTCTGCCGGCATTCCTGCAGGTGCGCGCGTACGTTCAGACCGTGTGAATCCGCTGAAATTCTACGGCTTCGCAAACGGAACGTTCTATATCAGCGTCGACGGCGGCGTGAGCTTCATCGCCTCGCCGGCCTCCGGCTTGCCCCCGGCCGGCACCTCGGGCTACTTCAAAGCCGTGCCCGGCCATGAGGGCGACATCTGGCTGGCGGGCGGGAGTACCGCCAGCGGCGTCTACGGCCTCTGGCACTCCGCGAACGGCGGCGCGTCCTTCATTAAGCTGCGCAATGTCGACGCGGCCGACAACATCGGCTTCGGGATGCCCGCCGCTCATCACAAGTACGTGGCCCTCTACAGCAGCGCGGAGGTCCGCAATGTGCGCGGGATTTATCGTTCTGACGACGCCGGCTTGACTTGGACACGCATCAACGACGACCGCCACCAATACGGCTCCACCAGTGCGGCCATAACGGGCGACCCGCGAGTCTACGGTCGTGTCTACTTTTCGACGAATGGCCGCGGCATCATCTACGGGGATCCCGACTCAGGCGGCCACTGAGCTCGACCCCGAATCGCTTGCGGCACCGAAGGCAGCCATTCCCTCGGTGCCGCTTGGCCGCCAAAAATCCCACTTCAACCCCGCTGGGGAACCATTCAGCGCCGATTTCTGCCCGATTGCCTGTTTGTCCTTGCGCGAATCGACACGCCCCTTTACCATAATGGGCGCTGGAGAACATTCGGCATGACGTATAGCGACAAACACAACTCGTTGCGAAGGCTGGCGGCAGTGGCGCTGTCCCGGGGTTGTGGCCGAATGGGCTTCGGTCCCGCAAAGTAGCTCCTTCTGCTGTTCGGTTCTTTGCTGAGAAACCAGTCCTAACTGCGCATCCGGCCGGCTGCGATTGCCGCGGCCCCGAATCTTGTTCGAGTCAGACGTGGGAATGCTGTCGTTCCCGGCTGAGCTACGGTTGCGCGCGACCGAAGCGCCCGGCGGCGCTTCTGGGAGGGGCGTCACCATGTCCATACATGTCAAAGACGGTACGCCGCTGCACGGCCCGTCTCTGTGCGATAGCTGCACGCACGCGCATATCGAAAAGGGCTACCGCGCGAGCGAGGAATTGATCGTCTGCGCCGCGAATTATCCGGTGCACCGCGTTCGATTCCCGATCCGCGAGTGCACGAGCTATCTCGACAGAAACCGCCAGGATCTCGAAGCGATGGAAAAAATCGCCTGGATCCTGGAGCCGGGCGGGACGAAGCGGAGAGCCGGTTTCGTGCGCGCAACCGACGCAGTGAGCGACGAGGGCGCGATCGAGTTGATCCTCAACGAGGGGAATTGACCCCTCGCGCGAGGTCGTCCGGAAGCTTCGCTCGTTGCAACGGTCGCTCTTCGCGGCGTCCAACGATCTTGTCGAGGCTAACGCAGGTTCGCGCCATACGACGCAGTCATGCTAGCTAGTCGCATGGCGGGACCTGCCTCGGCAAGGTTCGCGGGAGAAAACAGCCCAGCCGGTTTGGTTACTTGCGGGCGCACCGCTCGCGGAAAGGAGCTGTGTGAATGATCACCCTCAAGATCCCTCAAGGGCCTCGGTTCGCCGCCGAGAACAAGCCGGAAGCTGCGCCTCCGCCTCCGCGGCTGGTGTCTCTCTGCGACATCTGCGCGTACGCGCGCGTCATCCGCGGCTTTCGTTCGTACGAACAGATCATCTCGTGCGGCTACTCGTTTCCGTCGGTCCACGTCCCGTTCGTGGTCGTCGAGTGCACAGACTACAAACCCAAGCGCGATCGCTCCGAGGAGTCAACGCCGGACACGATCGTCGTCGACATTCCACCCCTTGAGGTCGTCAGCGCTCGAAGCGAAGAGGCAACGTAACATCACAAAGCGACTGGGGCCACGGCGGCGTTCCCTCCGTGGCCCCGGCCCGCCGCCGAATGATCTGTGCAGCTAGAAAATCCCCAGCTTGATTCGCAGGAACTTCTTCGGGTTCTTCCGGAAATCGCCGATCAGCAGCCGCATATCGCCCGTGGCTCCGGTCAGGTTGTCGTACAAGGCGGGATCGCCGAACATTTTTCCGAGCGTCCCCTGAGTGGAATTCAGCTTCGCCGTCGCGTCGCGCACGTTCGCAGACGCGTCGCGCACGTTGTTATAAACCGCGTCATCGGTTGCAAGCTTGCCGAGGGTGCCCTTCCCGGCGCGGACGTCCTCGAAAAATGCGTTTCCTTTCTCGGCGACACCCTTCACGTTGTCAGCAATCGACGGGTCATAGACCAGCTTGCCGATCGTTCCCTTTTGGTCACGCACGGCCCCGACCACATCGTCGATCTTGCCGATCGCGCTGTTTGCGCGGTTATACAGTTCGTCGGACGCCACCAATTTCCCCGCGGTCCCGTTGCCCTCTTGGATCGACGTGATCATCGCCTCCGCTTTCGCCGCACTTGCATTCATGTGATTGTAAAAGGAAGGATCGTTCAGGAATTTCCCGATTGTTCCTTCGCCTCGGTTCACTTTCTCGGTGATCTCATTTAGCTGGGTCGAGAGGACCTGGAGGTTCTGCGCTACGTCCGCTCCGCGCTGCACCACGTCCGACATTGCCGGAACCTCCCCACCCGGCACCACACCGTTCTTCTCGATTTCGGCTCCCGTAACGCCTCGTGTGATATTCACGTAGCGGTTCCCCAGCAAGCCCTCCGTCACGAGGCTCGCTGTTGAGTCGGTGCGAATCTGTTCGTGGTAATTCCGGTTGATGCGCAAAACGAGCGTGATATTGTGCGATTTGTCCTGAGGGCGCTGCGTCAGACCGATGGATTCGACGTTTCCCACTGGAAGTCCGTCCAACGTTACTGGCGCCCCCTGCTGCAATCCTTCGACTTCCGGCAGATACGTCGTTATCCGGTACTTGGGCACCCACGGACCGGTCTTTCCCGTCACGTAGAAAAGCCCCAACGCCAGAATCACCAGCGCCACAAGAACGAACAGTCCCACGCGCAGTTCCGCCCACGTCAGTTTGCGTTGCGCCATTGCTCTGCCTCCTCAGTAAGTCTCGATTCCACCTTACTCCGCCGCCGCGAGAAATTTCTTCAGATATTCATCCGATGAGTGCAGAACGGCGTCGGCTGCACCCTCAAAATAGATTTCACCGTGTCGAAGCACCAGGATGTTTGTCGGCGGCATTTCGCCGCGGGCCCCGTTCTTCCCTGCGGCCACCACACGCCCAAGCGAAGTATCGAAGCGGAAATGCGCAAGCCCGAAAGCATCCTGCACCCGATGAGTTGCCAGAAGCGCCGTCACGCCCTGCAAGTCGCGCTCCCGCATGATCAGCGTGATGATCGTCTGCGACGTCACCGGGTCGAGACCCGCCGTCGGCGAGTCGTACAGCACGATGGTGGGCTCGTCGATTACGGCTCGCGCGATCGACACGCGCCGGCGCATTCCGCCCGACAGTTCGGCGGGATACTTATCGATCGCGGACTCGAGTTCCACGAACCGCAGCGCCTGACGCACGCGCGTTTCGACCTCCGCTTCGGAAACTTTCTCTTCTCGAAGCCGGAACGCCACGTTCTCCGCCACCGTGAGCGAGTCGAACAACGCGCCCTCCTGGAACACGAAGCCCAGATGCCGACGGAAATCCAGCAATTCCCGCTCCGGCATCTGCCCGAGTTCGTGGCCCATCACCCAGACGCGCCCCGCGTCCGGGCGCAGAAGTCCGGCGGCCAGTTTCATCACCACGGTTTTCCCGGAGCCGCTCACGCCCAGCAGGACCTTCGTTTCGCCGGGCCACACATCGAAGGAAACGCCTCGCAGAACCTCGCCTTCGTCGAAGGCGACGCGCACATCTTTGAAGGAAATCAGGGGCTCGCCTGGAAGGGGTTCAGTCATCGTCTGCACCGGTGCGGGCGGACGGCGGGCTTCATGCCGAGGATTATAGATGGAAACGCGAGCGATTCGCAGCCCTGCTTTGGGCCCACCGCGCAGTGTTTGCCGCTAGAGGTTGAATAGGAAGAGGAACAGCCGCGTGAGGAAGAAATCGACCACCAGCACCAGCACCGATGAGATGACGACCGCGCTGGTCGTTGCGCGTCCCACTCCTTGCGTTCCGCCGCGCACGCGAAATCCCTGGTAGCACCCGATCGTAGCAATGATGAATGCGAACACAATCGGCTTGGCCATTCCCATCACCACGTCGCCGAACGCCAGCGCATCCACGGCGCGCGTCCAGAACTGCACGGCTCCTACGCGCAAGGAGAAGTACGATACGATGAATCCGCCCGCAAGCCCGAGAAAATCGGCGACAGCGACCAGCAGCGGCAGCACGAATACCATCGCAATCACGCGCGGCGTCATCAATTTGCGGATCGGGTCCGTGCCCAACGCGCGCATCGCGTCCACCTGCTCCGTCACCACCATCGAGCCTAGTTCCGAAGCGATTCCAGACGCGTTGCGTCCCGCAACCAGCAGCGCTGTAATGGCGGGGCCAAGTTCTCGCACCAGGGCCAGGGATACGGCATCGCCGGTCAGCGCCGTCATGCCGAACCGCTCGAACTGCGAGGCGGTGTTCAGCACCATCACGCCGCCGATGAAGACCGCCGCGATCGCGACAATCGGAAGCGAACCGACGCCGATCAGGTCCATCTGCTCGAGCGTGTCCACCCAGTACTGCGGCGCCGTGAACGCATCCCGGATCGACTCGATCGAGAGCAGCGTGCAATCCTGGATGGCAAAGATGTACCGCTTCAGTGCCTCCCCGAGCACCGACGGGACAGACGGATTCGCAGCCGCTTCAAACATGGTGATCGCTACCCGCACCCCCGCGCGGGCGAGTCCTCGCAAGCGTAACGTCCACCGCCCATTGCGTCAAGCAAAGTGGAAGCACGAATCGCGCCGCTTTACGCTTCGCGGTGCGTCCGGTACAATCGTCCGTTTGTTTCGCGCGACTGGACGCGACTGAGCATGTTGCGATTCGTCACAGCCGGAGAATCCCACGGACAGGCGCTTGTCGCCTGGATTTCGGGGCTTCCCGCAGGCCTTCCCGTCGATCTCGAGTTTATCGGCCGGGAGCTGCACCGGCGCCAGCTCGGATACGGGCGCGGCGGCCGCCAGCGGATCGAGAAAGACCGCGCCGACATTCTCGCCGGCGTGCGCCATGGCCAAACCATCGGCGCGCCCATTGCCCTCCGCATCGAGAATCGCGACTGGCCCAATTGGGAGAAGGCGCTGCCGGTCGAAGACACCGAAGGAGCCGACGACCTTCAGCGCGTTTTGACCGCGCCCCGGCCGGGACATGCCGATCTTGCCGGTGCGCAGAAATTCAATCTTCACGACGCGCGCTACGTACTGGAACGCGCTTCCGCTCGCGAAACGGCAGCCCGCGTTGCCGCCGGAGCGTTCGCCAAGCTCCTGCTGCGCCAGTTCGATATCGCCGTGCTGAGCCACACGATCGCCGTTGGTCACGCGCGCCTCGACCGCTCGGCATCCTGGGAGGAAATCGAAACGATCTGCGACAATCTTGAGGCGCTGTTCCGCTGCGTCGATCCCGGAGCCGCCACCAGGATGAAGGCGGAAGTCGACGACGCTCTTCGTGTCGGCGACTCTGTCGGCGGCATCTTCGAAGTTGTCGCGCGCGGCGTTCCGCCGGGGCTCGGCAGTCACGCGCAGTGGGACGAAAAACTCGATGCCAGGATCGCGCGCGCCGTCATGTCGATTCAGGCCGTCAAGGCCGTGGAAATCGGCACCGGTATCTCCAACGCGACGAGCTACGGCTCCGAAGTGCAGGACGAGATTCGCTATGACGCGAACAGCAAGCGATTTCGCCGCTCCTCGAACCGTGCCGGCGGACTCGAGGGCGGAATCACGAACGGCGAGGACATCGTTGTGCGCGGATACCTGAAGCCGATTTCGACTTTGCGGCGTCCCCTGCTCACCGCCGATTTGAATACGAAGGAAGCCGTCAAAGCGGCGTACGAGCGTTCGGACATATGCGTCGTCCCGGCTGGCGGTATTGTCGGTGAAGCGATGGTCGCGTTCGAGCTGGCCCGCGCATTCCTCGAGAAATTCGGCGGCGATTCCCTGGATGAAACGCGCCGTAATTTCACCGGCTACCAGAACCAATTGGACTCGTACTAAGCTCGCACGAAGAATGATGCGCGTAAGGATCATGCGTAGGGGCGGCTCTCAGATCAGCTTCTTCTCGCAGGGAGAGAAATGATTCACCCCATCGTCAAGCTGGGCGACCCCGTTCTCGAAACTCCGGCGAAGCCCGTCGAGAAATTCGACGCGGAGCTTCAAACGCTCGTCGACGACATGTTCGAGTCGATGTACGCGGCGCAGGGCGTCGGCCTCGCCGCGCCGCAGATCGGAATCGGCCTGCGCCTCGCCGTGATCGACGTGAGCAACGGCAAGAATCCCGAAGCAAAAATCGTCTGCGCGAACCCCGAGATCATCCATGCGGAAGGCGAGCAGCGCGAAGAGGAGGGCTGCCTCTCGGTTCCCGGTTTTCGCGGCTACGTCGGTCGGCCCATCTACGTCACCGTGCGCGCGCAGGACGCCACCGGCGCCCAATTCGAAATGCGCGGCGAAGGCCTCCTCGCCCGCGCCTTCTGCCACGAAATCGACCATCTCAACGGCACTCTCTTCATTAGCCACTTGAGCATTCTGAAGCGCGACCTCATCAAGCGAAAAGTCCGCAAGCTCAAGAAAGCCGGCGAGTGGTAGGCGACCCGTGCCGCTGCGCATCGTATTCTGCGGCACCCCGGCCTTCGCGCTACCCTCGCTGCGTCACCTGCTCACCCAGCGCGACTTTCAGCTCGAAGGCGTGATCACGCAGCCGGACCGCCCGCGCGGACGCGGCCACGCAGTTGCCGGTTCGCCGGTGAAGGATGCGGCGCTCGACGCCGGCATCGCCGTCTATCAGCCCGAAAAGATCCGCTCCGAGTCGGCCATGAATTATTTCAAACGCGTCGCACCGGACGCTGTCGTCATCATTGCCTACGGCCAGATCGTTCCGCAGGCATTACTCGATATCCCGCGCCTCGGCTGGATTAACCTGCACGCCTCGCTGTTGCCAAAGTACCGCGGCGCTGCGCCCATCAACTGGGCGATCGTCAACGGCGAAACCCGCACGGGCGTTACGACCATGCAAGTGAACGCTGGCCTTGATATGGGACCGATTCTGCTCACGCGCGAAGTGGGAATCGCCTCGGACGAAACCGCCATAGATCTCGCCGCTCGCCTCGCCGAAATTGGCGCGCCGCTGGTCGCTGAAACCCTGCGCAATCTCGACTGCGGCGAGATTTCACCGGAGCCCCAGGACGATTCCCAGGCCACTTTTGCGCCGCTGCTCAAGAAGGAGCACGGCCGCATCGACTGGTCGCAGCCCGCACAGGCAATCTACAATCGCATCCGCGGACTCCAGCCTTGGCCCGGCGCGTTCACGTCATTTCGCGGAAAAACTTGCCAGATTTGGGGGCGCCCGGCGCTCGACGCAAACATCGCCGCCTCGCCCGGCTCAATCCTGAGCCCGGCCATACCGCGCGGCGGAGAGCTGGCCGTTGCCTGCGGCGATGGCACGGCGCTTCGCCTCGAATTCCTGCAGCTCGAAGGACGCAAGCGCGTAACCACTCGCGAATTCGCCAGCGGCGCTCATCTCACGCCCTCCGACCGCTTCGAGTAGTCGAGTCCCCAACTTCGTCGACGATTCCCCGCGGATTCAGTCACCACATTGCACAGGGCCACACCGCGATGTGACACGCGTCACGGTCACACGTGCGCTGCGTGCTGTCCGACATATCTTTCTTGACGCCACTTCCGTAAAATGAGAAGTACTCACTAGAGATTATCGTCTGCCTTACTGTGAGGAACCATGCTGCCACTGGCCCGGCCGCTTCTCTTCGCACTCGCTACGATTTGCGTTACGGCTTCATCGGCGGTGGCGCAGAATCCTCCCGGCCCCAACTCGGACTCCACCTACCAGCAACTTCGGAACATCACTCTTGGCACCGAAGCCGTTAACGTCGAGGCTGTCGACCTCAAGCGCGATGCCGCCACGTTCCACCTGAAATCCGGCACCGTCTGCTTCGTTCCTCCCGTGCAGGGCAAGGTTACTGGAGCCGTGTTCACCGGTGAAGGCAGCATGACTCTCGACCCGCCCACCGCCGACGAACGGCGCAGCCTCAAGCTCCTCACGAAGGGTGCCGACTTTAATGAGAGCTTCCAGCATCTCGCCCTCCGCTTCACGGACTCGACCTACGAAGAGCTAAAGAAGGCTGGCTCCTCCGCGCAGGGTGGCTGCGACGCGGGCCTCCTCAAGGACAGCCAGAACGTTACGCGCCACAGGCTTCACTACAACCTCGACGCCCGAATCCTCGAAGACGTCCTGGGCACAAATCCAGGCGGCCTGTTTTTCGCTTTCGTCCACGGCAAGCACTATGACGACAAGCTCCTGTTCATCATTGACCCGAACGGCGCGCCAGAAACCGCGCCCGAACAAGTCGAATTGATGACATACGACGAGAACAAAGAAGGGATCTGGGCGGGGTTCTCTTTCTCGAATGACTACAAGGCCGCGCTGGGAGAGCGCGCCAGAGCCTCGCGGGTTCACATTGATCATCAGGATCTCGACACTACGATCGAAGGCAACGCGCGGCTTTCCGCAAAGGCCAAGACCACTTTTATTCCATTCCGCGACGGCTCCCGAGTCGTACCCTTCGATCTGTTTCCCACTCTGCGCGTGCAGAGCCTTCTCGGTCCCGATGGCCAGCCGCTCTCATTCATTCAGGAAGACAAGAACGACGACCCCGATTTCTACGTCTTGTTTCCCAAGCCGCTTTCCAAGGGCGAAAAGTGCACGATCACGATCACGTACGAAGGCAAGGACGCGGTTGTCAACACCGGAGGTGGGAACTATTACGTCTCCGGTGGTGCCCGCGACAGTTGGTACCCTGCCAATGCCGGCGCGGGTCTTGGCGACTACGCGAACTTCGACATGATTTTCCGAATTCCCAAGGGAATGAAAATGGCCGCTGCTGGCAGCCTGCTCAGCGAAAGGGAGGAAGGCGGCAAGAGCGTCACCGTCTGGAAGAGCGATATCGCTCAACCTTTAGCTGCATTTCAGTTCGGCCGTATGAAGGTTGAAGAAGCCAAGCTGACTTCTCCCGACTACATCGTTGCGACATATGCAAACGAAGACGTCCCGGACGCTTACAAAGGGCTGCAAGGCGGCACGATGGGCAACCTGAGCACCGTCAGCATGATGAAGGGCCCTCTTTCGGAAGCACAGGTTGCCATCAAACTCTATACGGGTTATTTTGGGCCGCTACCGTTCAAGCGCCTGTCCGTAACTCAGCAGACCGCATGCACCTACGGCCAGTCCTGGCCTGACTTGGTCTGGCTCCCGATCTGTTCGTTCTACGATACGACCGTTCGCCATCAACTCGGCCTCGACTGGGCCGACAACGGTTACTGGGACGTTGTCACGCCTCATGAAGTCTCGCATCAATGGTGGGGGCAGTTCGTCGGTTTCGGTTCCTATCACGATCAGTGGATGAGCGAAGGCTTTGCGGATTTTTCGGCTTCCCTCTTTCTTCAAGCTGCCTACGGGAAAAATAGCGAGAAAATGTACTCGAAATTCTGGCACGACGAGCGGAAATCCATCATCGAGAAAAACCAGTTCGGATTCCGCGCCATTGACGTTGGCCCGGTGACCATGGGCTACCGCCTCAACAACAGCAAAGCGGGCTTCAACATCGCTCGCGACCTGATTTATCCAAAAGGAGCCTACATCCTGCAAATGGTTCGCATGATGATGTGGAACGGTCAAACCGGTGACCAGCATTTCAAGGAAACCATGCAGGACTTCGTGAGGACCTACGGCGGACACTCGGCGTCCACCGAAGACTTCAAGGCGACTCTCGAAAAGCACATGACCCCGGACATGAACGCCGCCGGCAACGGCAAAATGGACTGGTTCTTCAATGAGTATGTGTACGGCACGGCCCTGCCCACATACGCGTTCAATGCCACCTTTGACAAGAACTCCGATGGCGACGTCGTTTTCAACTACAAGCTCACGCAGTCGGGCGTCGATGACAATTTCGTCATGCCCGTGCCCGTCTATTTCGAGCTCGCCAACGGTCGCACCATCCAGCTTGGCCGCATTCACGTAAAAGGAAATTCCACCGCCGAGGGGAAGATTCCCATCAAGGGTCTCAAGGACGTTCCGAAACGCGCCATGATCAATTACAACGACGACGTCCTGGCTTCCAACTGAAGGGCCCATGCCTCACACCCGAGCAGTTCTCTTTGCACTCGCCACCGCAGTCTGCCTGACACCTTTACTTGGCCATGCGCAAGATCCTCCGGCACCCAATTCGGATCCCACTTACAAGCAACTTCGGAACATCACCCTTGGCACCGAAGCCGTTTCCGTCGAGGCACTTGATCTCAAGCGCGATGCGGCCACTTTCCACCTGAAGTCCGGCACCGTCTGCTTCGTTCAGCCCGTGCAGGGCAAGGTCACCGGCGCTGTATTCGTCGGTGAAGGACACATGACTCTTGACCCGCCCAGCGCCGACGAACGCCGCAGCCTCAAGCTCCTCACGAAATCGGATGAGTTCAACGAGACGTTCCAGCATCTCGTCCTCCGCTTCACCGACTCCACCTATGAGGAGCTAAAGAAAGCCGGTTCCGCCGTGCAGGGCGCCTGCGACGCGGGCCTCCTCAAGGACAGCCAGAACACCGCCCGCCACAAGCTTCACTACAACCTCGACGCGCGCATCCTCGAAGACGTCCTCAGCGCAAATCCAGGCGGGCTCTTCTTCGCCTTCGTCCACGGCCAGCGCTACGACGGCAAGCTGCTTTACATCATTGACCCGAACGGCGCTCGCTATGTTGCGCCGGAGCAAGTGGAGCTGACGACCTACGCTGAAAACAATTTCGGCATTTGGACTGCGTTTCCATTCTCGAGCGACTACAGGTCGCGTTTGGGCCCGCGTGCGTCCAGCACCTCTCGCATACACATTGCCATCCAGCAATTAGACACCACGATCGAAAGCAACGCCTATCTCACTGGACGGGCGAAGACTACGTTTTTCCCTCTTGTCGAAGGCCCCCGGGTGTTGCCATTCGACCTCTTCAGCACCCTTCGCGTGCAACAGGTCCTCGGCTCTGACGGCCTGCCCCTCTCCTTCGTTCAAGAGGACAAGAACGATGACCCCGATTTCTGCATCATCTTGCCGAAGCCGCTGGCCCAGGGCGAAAAGTACACCATCACCACAACGTACAGCGGCAAAGACGCCGTCGCCAACGAAGGAAATGGAAACTATTACCCAGTTGCTCGCGAAAATTGGTATCCGGCCAATGCGGCGGAGGCGTTCGGTGACGATTCAACTTTCGACATGACATTCCGCATCCCAAAAGGGATGAAGATGGCCGCTTCTGGGAGCCTGATCAGCGAGAAAGAGGAGGGCAATCAGGACGTCACAGAGTGGACGAGCGATGCCCCTCAGCCCGTCGCGGGCTTTCAATTCGGCCGCATGAAAGAAAAGGAAACGAAACTGACTTCTCCTGACTTTCTCGTCGCCACGTACGCCAACGAAGCTCCCCCGGACATGGTCAGCAATATGCCGGGCGGAAACACTGGCTTTTACAATACCGTCGTCACCATGGACGAACCTCTCTCCGAGGCGCAGTTTGCCATAAAACTCTACACGGATTATTTCGGCCCCCTGCCGTTCAAGCGGCTCTCAATGACGCAGCAGACCGCCTGCAACTACGGGCAGTCGTGGCCCGACTTGGTTTGGCTCCCCATGTGTTCGTATTACGCTCGACAGACCGCATCGGCCGAAGTGGGCTATCACAGTTATTGGGTCGCCGTAAGTCCCCACGAGGTTGCGCACCAATGGTGGGGACAGTTTATCGGGTTCGATTCGTACCGCGATCAGTGGATGAGCGAGGGTTTCGCCCATTTCTCCGCATCGCTTTTCGTGGAGACCGCTTACCCGAAAAAACCTGAGCTCTACACGAAGTTCTGGGACGACCAACGGGCATTTCTTACAAGAAAGAACAGATTTGGTGTCCGGGCGATTGATATCGGCCCGGTCACGATGGGCTTTCGACTGAACAACGCGAAGTCAGGCTTCGATATCTATCAGGACCTCATCTACCCTAAGGGCGCCTACATTCTTCAAATGCTTCGCATGATGATGCAGAGCCCGCAGTCTGCCGACGAGACCTTCAAGGAGATGATGCGCGACTTCGTGAAAACATACGGCGGTCGCTCCGCCACGACCGACGATTTCAAGGCCATCGTCGAAAGGCATATGACTCCGGACATGAAGGCGGTCGGCAGCGGCACCATGGATTGGTTCTTCAACGAGTACGTCTACGGAACGGCGTTGCCCTCCTACCAGTTCAACGCTAACTTCGACAAGGGCCCTTCCGGCGATGTCGTAATGTCCTACGTTCTTTCGCAGTCGGGCGTCGACGACCATTTCGTCATGCTGGTGCCTATCTATCTCGAACTCGCCGACGGTCGAGCCGTCTTCCTCGGCCGCGTCGTCCGCCGAGGTGCCGCCTCAAGCCAGGGGAAGATCACGCTCCGCGGTGTCACGCAGACGCCCAAGCGCGCCATGATCAACTTCCACGACGATATCCTGGCGTCGAACTGAGCTTTGACCGTGATGGATGACTTGAAGCAACGCACGCGCGACTACGGCGTCGCCGTTGTTCGCCTGTTTACATCGCTGCCGAAGAGTCCGGAGGCCCAGGTCCTGGGGCGGCAACTTCTGCGCTCGGGGACGTCGGTAGGAGCGAATTTTGCGAAAGCCCTCGCGGACGCTCACGAGCGGAATATGCGACAAAGCTCCTACTGGCCGGAGTTGCTCGAAGGTGCAGGAATCCAAAGCGGCAGGGCGCTCGAACCGCTCCGGAAGGAAACAAATGAGCTCTCGGCCATCTTCGTCGCGCTCATAAGGCGATCCAAGCAATCCTGAACGAGGTTCCTTCTGCCTTCGCACTTCTCACTTCTGCCTTCTCACTTTTGCCTCCTCACTTCCTTTCCGTCCCTCCGAAAAACGTGTTCTGCCCCGACCGCACATCGTGCCCGTAGCTCAACACCACTTCGAACGAATCGAGCACGCGAACCTTCACCTGCGCGCCCGGATCCCACAGCCATCCCCGTGATCCGAATAGCCCCGCGGGGTCCCAAATCCTGCCCGCGTCCAACAGCGGCCCCACGCGCACTTGAAAGAACGCCCCGTCGTAAACGATTTTGTCCTCCTCCCAATTCCACAGGACGTAGTCGCGCCCCATCGGCGAATTCCCTTTCCGGCCGCCGTGCGTCCCGGAAATTCCGCGCAGCCACAAATCGTTGTCGTCGCGCTCCACACCCAGCGTGAACAATTCATCGAGCGGCACTAGCCCCGCCGTCCCGCCCGCGCGCAACGTCGTCCTCATCTCGTAGTCGTCGCCCTGCTCTTTCGGCAGCCATCGAAGCGCAACGCTCCCCGTTGCCCGTGCGTACGTGCTCAGCGGCGCCGCAAAGAATCGTCCCAGGGTCACGCTCGCCGACGAATCTACCGTGATTCGCCGTTCCGGAATCGAGAGCAGCCGGTAATTCGTCGCCGCCGTCAATTCCAGCGAGTTCCCGTCCGTGAAAAACGGCGTCGCCGCCGGCTCCAGTCCGGTTTGATTCCGAAAACTGCGCCGCGCGAACGCCACACTTGTCTGCCAGCTCCACCGTCCGTTCTCCACCGACCGAACTCCCGCTCCCGCCTCGATTTTCCTCAGCTGCAAATCCGAAATCGGTGCCGACGCGCCCGAAAAGCTTCCGGTGATGTTCCAGTTTTCATCGCGCCCGTCGATCCACGCCCGCGCGCGCCAGCGCGGATCGCCTCCCACTGGCGATGACATCTCCGCGAACGCCCGCTCCTTCTCCGGATCGAATCGCAGCAGCGAATCGAAGTTCACCGCCGCGTGAAACGCATTGTCATACTCGGGATAGATCGTTTCGTACGGCAGCCCCCGCAGCGTCGAGAGCGCCGCGATCCACTTGTTCGCACCGAATCCGTTCTGCTGGATGGAATGGAAAATCACGTCGAACGAATTCGCATCCGTTTCCGCGCCGTCTTTCGTCGGCCTCAGTTCCCACCGGTAGAACGAAAAAATCCCCAGATTGTCCACTCGCGCCTGCGTCGTCTCGAAATCCTTTCGTTCGAGCGTCGAAAGCGGTGCAAACACGAACGCCCGGTCCAGCAACTTCGCGCGCACCTGCGGCTCCGGCACCTCCTTCACTGTGTTGACGTGTGGCATCCCCGCGCGATTCCAGTATTCGAGCGCCGCCTCCAGATTCCCGCGCAGGAAATAGATCGACGCCAGAAAATTCAGCGCGTACGCATCCTTCGGCTCAAGCCGCAGCGCCCGCCGCAACTCCGCTTCTGCCGCGCGAAAATCCTTTTGCTTGTATTCGACGCCCGCCAGCTCCACGTGAAACCGCTCGTCGCCGGGATCCTTCCGCTCGCCCTCTTCCAGCGCCGTCCGCGCTTCCGCCCATCTTTGCAGCTTTCCAAGCGCCAGCCCGCGATACAAATCCGTTTCCGCGAGCGCGTTCGGATCGGCCGGCGCCGCGCGCAACACCGCCTCCCATTGCTCCGCATCGTAGAGCCGCTTCACTTCTTCGGTTTGTGACGGAGTCGTTTGTTGCGGAATTGCGCCGGCGGAAATCGGCAGGCTCAACGCGAGCAGAAGAAAAATCACTTGTCTTGCTGCGGCACCGCCAACAACACCCAATCCTGCGTGGCCGCCCACTGCTTCTCGAACTCCGCGCGCGCCATTTTCAGCAACTTTCGCTGCGCGGGATCGTTCACGAACACCCAGTCGTTCGCCCAATCGATTCCCGCCACCACCACATAGTGCAGCGGGTCGTGCGGCCCCTCGGGCTCGAGCCCCGCGATCAACGGCCGCCCCTTCTCCAGATTTTCCCTCAGATCGCTCCATTCGCCGTGAATCGCGTACGTCCGGTAGCCCGCATCGCGAAGATACTTCTCCATCGCTGACGCGTAAATCCCCTTCGCCTCTTTCGAGTAGATCGCTCGCTGAATCGCCGCCACATCCGCTCGCGGTGAATGCGCCTCGCCGCGGCTCCGCTCCCAGTATTGCATCACCATCGCGATCGACGCCGCGCCGCACCCGTTCTTCGGCTGCGCCACGAACGGCACGTCAAGCTGCACACCCGCCGCGCCGCCCGCCGTTGCGCAGCCCGCAGCTATCAGCCACAGGGCCGCGCAACGCAAGCTGTTCACGCATCGCATGTCGCAGGCGGTTTGATTCTGTTTCTAGTGATAGACAATTATGAGAACGATCACCGCCGTTGCCAGCGCGATGACGATATAAGTGAGGTCCTGATTTGACAGCGATCCGGCCGCGAAGTCGGCCTGCGCCTTGTCCGCGCGCGCCGCCAGCCGAGCCAGCTCCGCGTCGCTCAGCATCGGCACGCCCTTCTGCACCGTTTTGTAGTCGACGTTGGCTGCCCGCAGTGCCTTCTTCGCCTCTGGAGTCGACAGGAACGCCTCCAGCTTCGCTTCCCGGCTCTGCCGCACTTGCGCCGCCTGGTTCACATCCTTTTGGAGATCGGCCGATGTCACCACGTGGTCTTGCGCCCAAAGAGGTCGCGACTGAAACGCCGCCAGCACGAACAGTAAGCCCAACAGCATCAATGAGTAGCGCGTGATTCGAGAGATCATTCGGTCTCCTTGTGGGCGGGCAATTCAATTATCCCGAATTCGCCCCGCCCAAGGCAAGCGTTCCGAGCAGCCCTTTCCCGCGCTCTTCGGGTGTGCTTTCATGGGACCGTGAGCATCTCCCCCGCCCGTCGAATCGCCTTTGACGCCCTCCGCCGCGTCGAAGCCGAAGGCGCCTACGCCAGCGACCTCCTCCACGCCGAGCTCACTGCCGACATCAGTCCAAAGGATGCCGCCCTCGCCACCGAACTCACTCTCGGCGTCCTCCGCTGGCGCCGCCTTCTCGATTTCCTGCTCGACCGATGGCTCAAGAAGCCGGTCGCGAAACTCGATCTTCCCGTCGCGCTCGCGCTGCGCCTCGGCCTCTACCAGCTTCGTTTCCTCGAACGCATTCCGCCGCGCGCCGCCGTCAACGAATCCGTCGAACTGGTCAAGCGCGCGCGCAAATCTTCCGCCGCATCCCTCGTCAACGCCATCCTTCGCCGCCTGGGTCAGGATGCTGAAGGAGCGAGTTTCAAACCCGCTCGCCTTGAAGCGGAACTACCGCCCGGTCTCTCGCCCTCCGATCGCCTCGCCATTCTCCATTCCCATCCCACTTGGCTTGTCGAGCGCTGGCTCGCCCGCCTCGGCGAAGCGCCCACCCTCGCTCTCCTCGACGCCAACAATCGCGCCCCGCGCCTCAGTTGCACGCTTCACGACCCCGCCCACCGTGACGAAATCCTGCGCGTTCTCGAAAAATCCGGCCTCCGCGTCGAACCCGGCGCGCTCCTCCGCAACGCCTTCGCCATTAGCGGTGGCAGCCCCATTCGCACTGACGCCTTTCGCCGCGGCGCCATCTCCGTTCAGGACGAAGCGTCGCAAATCATTCCGCTCTTGCTCGATGTGCACGCCGGTGATCGTGTCCTGGATCTCTGCGCCGCGCCCGGCGGCAAGACGCCCCCTCTCGTACGTGCCGCAGGCGATACCGGCCTCGTCGTCGCCGCCGACCGCCACGCCCATCGCCTCCGTGCCATGCGTGCGCAGTTCGAGCGATTGCATCTCGATCGCATTCACCTCCTCGAACTCGAAGCCGAGCATCCGCTTCCCTTCCGCGCCCAGTTCGACCGCATCCTGGTCGACGCCCCTTGCTCCGGCACCGGCACGCTCGCGCGCCACCCGGAGATTCGCTGGCGCCTCAAGCCCGAACAGCTCGCCGAATTTCATCGCCTCCAGGTCGCCATCCTCCGCTCCGCGCTCGACGCCCTCGCCCCCGGCGGCCGCCTCGTCTACTCCACCTGCTCCCTCGAGCCCGAAGAAAACGAAGATGTCATCGCCGAAGTCCTCGCCGCCTCGCCTTCAGGGGGTCGAAGCTTCGGCTCCGACAATAAGCCCGCTTCTTCCTCTTCAGGGGCTTCCGCGTTTTCCGCGTCCCGGTCCGCCTCTGACCGGGAAGCCCCTGAAGTCTCGATTGGCATCCGCCGCCTCCCCGCAACCGAAGCAGCCGCCATTCTCGCCCCTCACCTCGCCTCTGCCGTCGACGCCGCCTCCCTCTTCGATTCCTCCGGCTACTTCCGCACCCTTCCCGGCCCGCAAGCCACCGACGGCTTCTTCGCCGCCATCCTCGAAAAGGCAAAGCCGTAATCCCAAAGCACCTTGACTCTCTAGTTTTCCCTGGACCCCGCGGCGGAACTGCGCTTTAATCCCGCCCGATGGAGACCCTCAACCTCTCCGGTTCAACGCCTCCTCCCGAGAGTCGCCTGAAGAGCCTATTCTGGCCGTCGATTCAAACGTCGAGCGACGTCGACTATTTAGGCGCGCAGGGCTACTGGGTCTGCGTGATCGTGGGACTGTTGTCCCTTGCCGCCTCTGCGGTGCAACAACATCCGATTGCCGGGTCGTTCGCCTTTCTCCTTTACTTCTTGGGTGGCGTGGGAGTTCGGGAGCGCAGCCGCTTCGCCGCGGCCGTCAGTCTGGTTTTCTTCATGACGGACTTTGTCGCATCCATCGTGATCGCGGGCGCGGTCGCGGTTGGCCCGGCATCGGGAGTCTTTAGGGTCCTCATCACGGCTCTTCTTCTTTCCAACCTCCGCGCCACTTGGATCGCGTCGCAATGGAAACCCGACGCAGACCAAGCCGCCCCTCCGCCCCGATTTGGCGACACCTGGACTGATAAGTTCGCGGACCGATTCCCGATGTGGCTTTGGCCCAAGGTCCGAATTGTCTATTACATCTTCTCGGTAGGTTTTCTCCTGCTGGCACTCATCGGCATTGCTGTCATTACCCTTCGCCGTTCTGGATGAGCGCGGGCCCGGCCACTCTGCCGACCTCGTCGCCTCCTCGAAAAGCCGCGCACGTAACTCTCCGCGCTAACTCCCCTCCTTGCGCTTCGACGAATCGCGGTTTGGTTGTTCCCTTACTCGCCCCGGCCTTATCGGGGCGGCCTTTGTAGCGCTGGCTTGCCCTGAGCCTCGAAGGGCGGCTCACCGGCTCTCCTGCTTTTTCACTTCGACTCAATTCCCTCCACCACGCTCCACGGCGTGATCGCCAAATGCTCCGCCGCAACGTTTTCAGGCGTTATGTGGTTCCGCTGGACCGCGTCCCGAACTTCCGCCGCATACTCCGTGGGCGCGTCGACGCTCTGTATGTAATCCGAAGCCCACAAAAAATGCTCCCCGGGCACGTACACCATCAGCGCTACTTCGCTTCCGATCCCGTCGATCGGATACACTTCCACTTTCCCGTTCGCCGTCGCGTACGCTTTATCGACTCCCACAAATCTGAATCGCGCCGACGGACGCGACCGCTCGAGCGTATCCGGCGCGAGTGTCCACCTCCGCTCGATCACCTTCCGCAGAAATGGCTCTGCCGCGCGATGCGCGATCACCGTAGCCCCGGAGGCTACCCAATACCGCACCCCCGCCACGTGTGGCCACGCCAGGTCCGTCACCACCAAGTACACGCGATGCTCCCCCGGAAACAGTTTCCGGACCAATTCGGCATCCTGCCTGGCACGCTCTTCTCCTTGCGTCGCGTCGAAGACGTACAAGTCGTCTCCTGCCAGTGTCACCACCTCGTTGTAGCCCGGATTCGACAGCACGTACGTGTTCTCGCTCACTCGAATCGCTTTCGGCTCGATCGGACGGAGGAATGCCGGCAACAGTTCCGGTTTGACATCGGACTGCGGCATCGCCATGTCAGGAGCTTTGCCGCGATCCACCGCCTCCACGTTCGTCACCGTCTCGGACACCTCTGCTTCGCCGTCCGCCAGCCGGAATGCCGACCCGGGCGCTACGAGTCCTCCTTCAAACAGCATCCAATTCGAATACACGTACTCCACGCGCCTCTGTCCCCACATGTAGTGCGGTTCCGTAAGCTCCAACTTCACGGGGAATCCTGTCTTCTCGTCGAGGAAGAGTCTTTGCTCGCCATCCTCCGTGTTCCGCGTCAATACCGCGCGAAGGTAGTCCCGATATACTTCTCGTCCGCTGAACTTCACGTCAGGGGCCGCGGCCCAATCCGAAATCACCGCCCACGCCGCCAGATTCCGCATGTGCATCGACCGCTTTGGCACCGGGAAGACCTTTCCGTTCGCGAGCATCACCGTCTCGTCGGTCGAGCTGAACGTCGTCGAGGCAGGGCCCTCCCCGCCCGGGAACGCCGTTTGGCTTTCGGACCGTTCCGTGCCGCTCTTCGGGTCGAACCACGTGTCCACCCGCGCGAAATACGAAAAGAACGGGGGATACGTACGGTCGGATTCGTAATTCTGAAATGTTGCTCCGGAGATCCGCACGTGCACTACCTTGTCCGCCGTCCGTTCAAATCCCATCGCATCTCTCGTCCGAACAAGCAGCGCGTGTGCATCGGCGGGCGCCGTATTGGCACTCTGCCCGGCGCCGGCCTCGTACCGTTTCGCCGGTGTGCTTCGCCTGGCCGCGCCCAGGGAGATCACGGAGCCAAGCGATAGAACGGCAACAACTATGGCGGCCGTGCGGAACGTGGGCTTCGACACCCAATGTCCCGCGACGAGGTCGGACTCCATGGCCTCTCGCCCTTTGGCCTTCCTGTGCCGTCCCGCTGACTCGGTAACTGCTTTCATGCGAACACCTCCTTGCGCTTCTCCCGCAAAATGCTAACGTGATCACCGGGCCTGCCGTTGCTGCAAGGTACCACGGGTTCTAGGAGTACTATCGCGATTTTGAACCTGTCCACGCCGCGCGTTTCGTGCTACCGTGGCTCGTTTTTATGTTTATGAAAGCTGACAACACGCAAGAGGGACGTCGCTTGGCAAAGGTCGAGGCCCTGGCGAGTCCCCGGAGCGTCTTCGCGCCCCTCGCCCCCGTGCCTCGTCCCTGCTTTTCCCTGGCCGCCGAAGCACGAAGTGCGAAGGCGGCTAATCGCCAAATTCGAATATTAGAACAGCCCGTAAGTTATAGAAAACAAACGACGGCGCCCCGCTCTAATCGCCAAAAAATGGAGAATTGCAAACGCAGCAGAGCTCTGTTTTTCGGCCCTGCCTTTCCTCATCCGTGTTTATCTGTGTTCGTCTATGGTTCAGGATTCCTAATCTATCCGTCGAAGATTAGAAACTCGGCTAACTCTATGAAAACAAAGGGTCGGCTCCATGTCTAATCTGCCCGCCTCCCCGAATCCTGATTTCGCGTTCCGAGGTCTTCGATGACGTTCCGCGAGCGCCTCGAATGGCTCGCTCGCATGGCGCTCATGGTGTTTATCCTGGCGTCCGTAGCGTTCCTCAGTGCGCTGATGGCCATCCGGTTCGCCATCCAGGGCCGCGAAGTCGCCATGCCCAACGTAATCGGCATGAAAGCGATAGCCGCGCAGCAGATGCTGCAGGGACGCGGCGTCGGAATGCGCGTCGAGGACCGCATCTACAGCACCCTTCCCGTCGATTCGCTGGTCCGCCAGAGTCCGCCCGCGAACATGCGCGTGAAGATCGGGCAGTATGCCCACGTCGTCCTGAGCCTCGGGCCGCAGCACGCCACGATCCCGAAACTCGAGGAGGCAAGCCTGCGATCCGCGCGCATCGAACTCCTGCGGAGCGGCTTGCAGGTCGGCGAAATCTCGACCGCGTACTTGCCCGGCTGGGGTGAGAACCAGGTGCTTCAGCAGGATCCCGCTCCCGGCGCGACGGACAACGCCAGCCCGCACGTCAATTTTCTGGTCTCGCTCGACGCGCGTCCGCCCGCCTACGTGATGCCTGAACTCGTGGGCTTGCCCCTCGGGGAGGCCGAGGCGAAGCTCCGTTCCGTCGGACTCAGAGTCGCAAAACTCATGCTCTCGCCCACTTCCGGCGCGACGCACGGCAGCGTCATCGGCCAAACGCCCCTCCGCGGCCAGCGCGTCGACGCCGGCTCCAACATCGAACTGCAGGTCGCCGAATGACCATGGGTCGGCCGCTTCTCTGCGCCCTGCGTGCATCCCGGCGACCATCACAACCGTGTCATTCTGAGCGGAGGCTCGGCGCGGCCGTTGCGCGTCCCGCTGTTGCGGGACGGCCGAGCCGTAGCGAAGAATCTGCTTTATCCCTGGATTTTCTCCGTTACGCTACACTAGAATTCAAGAGGCTTCGGAGTTCCCGCTTGCGAACTCCGTGTGCAAAAGACCTCTCATGACCTACGCCCGAATCGAAATCGCGCCTTCCATCCTCGCGTCGGACTTCGCCCGGCTGGCCGACGAGGTCCACAAAGTCGAAGCCGGCGGCGCCGACGTGATTCACGTCGACGTCATGGACGGCCACTTCGTTCCCAACATTTCGATTGGCATCCCGGTCGTCGCGTCGCTTCGCAAGGCAACCCGCCTCCCGCTCGACGTGCATCTGATGATCCAGCAGCCCGAAGAGTACGTCGAGGACTTCATCCGAGCCGGCGCCGATCGCGTCCTGGTCCACCAGGAGGCCACGGCCCATCTGAATCGCGCATTGGAGATGATTCGCGAAAGCGGAGCGCAGGCGGGCGCGGCCATCAACCCGGCTACGCCGGTTGTGATGCTTTCGGACGTTCTCGACAAACTCGATACGGTGCTGGTGATGTCCGTCAATCCCGGTTTCGGCGGACAGAAGTTTATTCCCAACGCTTTCGAGAAAATTCGCCAGCTCAACCAATGGCGCGCGCGTTATAATGCATCGTTCCGGATCGAAGTGGATGGGGGAGTCGATCTGGAAAACGCGGGCGAGCTCGCCCAGGCCGGCGCCAACACGTTCGTTGCGGGGACTTCGATCTTCCACACGCCCGACCCAGCCGCGGCCACGCGACAGATTCGCAAGCTCGCGACCGAAGCCCTGAGTCAGAGAGTCTGACCGACATGAATCGTACCTTCGCAGCCGCAATCCTGTCCTTGCTTCTCGCAGGGCCGTTGAGCCTCAGCGCGAGAGGTCAGGCCGTCCAGGCCCAAACGGGGTCCAGCGGCCAGAGCCAGCAGCCGGCCCAGGCGCAGAATCCGCCCGCGCAGGATCAAACGCCGCCGGATCAGCCGAAGAAAGACCAGCCCAAGAAGGATCAAAAACAACCGCGCCAGAAAAAGATAAAAGCGCACGTCGTCAAAGCCGACACAAAGGCCGACAAAAAGAAGGCCGCCGATGAAGCGGTAGACACCACGCAGACGGTCGAGCCCGATAAGGTCCTGTACGAGCGCGCCATGTTCGACGTCAAGAAGGGCAAGTACACGGAGGCACGCCTCACGCTGCAAGCGCTCATCAACACGTATCCCGACAGCGAATACCTCGCAAAAGCGAAACTCGGCGTGGCGGATTCGTATTATAAGGAAGGCGGCACTTCGAACCTCACGCAGGCGATCGACGAGTACAAGAACTTCATCATCTTCTTCCCGTTCCTCGACGAAGCGGCCTACGCGCAAATGCAGATCGGAATGGGACACTTCCGGATGATGGAGAAGTCCGACCGCGACACAACGCAGGCCATCGAGGCTGAGCAGGAGTTCCAGACATTTCTCCTGAAATATCCCCAGAGCCCGCTCATCTCGAAGGCGGAACAGTATCTGCGCGACGCGCAGGAAGTGCTGGCGGACGGCGAATACAAGATCGCGCGTTTCTACTACGTCAAGCAGGATTATCCGGCATCGGCGGCGCGGCTAATCGAACTTTCGCAGCGGTATCCGCTCTATAGCCAGAGCGATGAGGCGCTGTGGATGCTGGGGGACGTCTATTCCCTTGCAAAAGCGCGATCGCGCAACGAAGACGACAAGAACCATTGGGCGGACCTTGCCGCAAAGTGCTACGACCGGATCGTTCAGGAGTACCCTCTTTCGGATCGCGCGCCTCAGGCGAAAGATCGGTTGAAGGCGCTCGGAATGCCGGTTCCTGCGGCCAATCCCGAGGCCGTCGCGCGGATGCAGAAGGAGCAGGCGTTTCAGAAGGAGCACCATCAGACGGCCGTGCTCCGGTTGCCCATTCACATGCTCAAGTCAAGTCCGCCCGTTGAAGATGCGGCTCATTCCGGCGAGCCCAACCTTCAGCCTCCGAACGATGCTATATCCGCTCGGGAGGTTCTCAAGCAAGGCGCGCAGGGACCTGACTTCACGGCGCAGACGAGGCCTGCTCAGGACCAGAACCAGGCGCCGATCGATTCGGGTACGCCCGTCGAAGCCACGACCGCGCCACCCATTTCCAACGCTGAAGGCAGCAACGTCGGCGTTCAGATCATAAGCACCGGCAGTCCGGACTCGACTCCGCCGGCCAGTTCCCAGCCAGCACCCGGCACTGCGGGAAATCCGCCCGCAACAAATCCCACGCCCGCCGCGACGCAGCCGCCGCCTCCTGACGCTGTTCCGGCCGCAGCTTCGGGCGGCACCACAGGACCCGCATCCGTCGCCCCGGTCACCGGTACCAGCGGCCAGTCGGCTCCTCAGACGGCCGCCCAGGCGAAGGACCAGACCCCGCTCAAGAGTGACAAAGCCGACCCCAAGACCGAGTCCACGAGTAAGAAGAAAAAGGGACTTAAGAAGCTGATCCCCTGGTAACCGGCCTGTTTACCCCCTGCTAACATCTCCGGCACTCCTGTCCTTCGAGTTTGTTGACGCACCCCTTTGGGGGTGTTAGCAATAGAAGAGTGAAAGGGGCAGGCGTGTCTCCGTGTGGGTGCGCCTCCCGAGGCGTCTGGGTTCGCGACTCGAACCCCGACTGCAGTGAGGAAACCAGTGCCTAGGATTCTTGTCGCCGACGACAACACAAATATCCAGAAGATGGTCGCGCTCGCATTTGAGGAGCGCGGAATCGACGTGGTGTCCGTCGGCAACGGCGAAGCCGCGGTCCGTCGCATCCCCGATTTGAACCCCGATCTGGTGCTGGCGGATGTGTTCATGCCGGTTCGCAACGGCTACGAAGTGTGCGAGTTCGTCAAGAAGGACGACCGCTTCTCGCACGTTCCCGTGATCCTGCTGGTCGGAGCGTTCGACCCGCTCGACGAAAAAGAAGCGCGACGCGTCGGCGCCGATGGAGTTCTTAAGAAGCCGTTCGTTCCGCCCGATCCGTTGATCGCGATGGTTACTTCGGCCCTGGAAAAGAACCCCAAGGTCGCCGCCGAAATGGCGAAAGCGCGAGAAGCCGCCGCTGCGCCGCCTCCCGAGCCCATCGCTCCGGTGCTCGAGGCGCCAGCGCGAATGGAGCCGAAGCCTCTGCCGGAGTTCCCCGAGCCTTCCCCTGAAGAGGCCGCGCAGATCTACGGTTTCGGCAAAGGCGTTCGCAACATCGGCGATGAAGAAGAGGAAGCAGCCGGCGGCGAACCGAAGGCACCAAAGGCGCCGAAGGCAACCTCGAAGAAGGGCGGCAAGCAAGAAGACGAAGAGGAAGAAGAGGACGGAGAAGCGCTGACGGCTCACGACTGGCGCCGTACGGCGAACGACTTCGAAGTTCCGGAGGAAGTCGGTGGCAAACTCGCATTCGCCTCCGATGAGGATTTCAACCCAATCTCCTTCCCCTCGGAGCGCGAAGTGCCGCCACGGCGGGTTCCCGTGACGGACCAAGAATCGTCGGCACTACCAGTTTCACAGAACAAAATAGCCCAGGTTGAGCCTGAGGCTGAACCGCAGCCGGTCGAAGAGATCGTGGCGAAAGTGACGCTACCGCAGATGGTCGCCGCTCTTCCCGCTCCATCGACGCCCGTGGTCGAAGAGACGCCGCTTCCGCCTCCGGTTGTCCCGGAACCGTCCGCTGCACGCCAAGAGATTCCACCCCCGCCGGCATCGAAAAAGTCCGGCTGGATGGACATGATGTCGTCGCCGTCGGAATACTCAGACGGCGGCTGGCTGTCGAGCATCTTCAACCGCCGAGGGGAAAAGAAATCAGAGAAGGAACAAGCGAGCGAGCCTTCGGCTGAACCGATTGCCGTCGCCGCCTCCGACAACACGGCCCACGAAGAGATGTTCCAGGCTCCGGTCGAGTTGCAGGCCGCGCCCGTTTCTTCCGAGCAAGCCGAGCAAGAAGATCAGGCCGTTGAACAAACGCCAGCCGCAGCAGCAGAGTCGTGGTTCGCGCCACCGCCTCCGGCAGTTCTGCAGAGCGCGCCGGAGAGCCATTTCCCGCTCTCCACGACCGCCGCGTCGGACCTTGGCAATGAGTTGATGGCCGCCCCGGCGGACGTGTCAGGCGCAATCAAGGATCCGGAACTCGAAGAGCCGCCCGCAGCGCACGTGACGCGCGAGCCTCTGCTTGTCAACGACGACGAAGCAAGCGGGCCCTCACGGTTCAGCGGCGCCTCCGAGCAGCCGCAACCTCTGCATTCGTTCTTCGCGCCCGCTTCCGGCGACCCCTCGGTGCAGGAGCCGCCCGCCGAAGAGCTCGCGCCGGCCGAGGAATTCAGCTCATCGATTTTCGCGCCGTCTGCCGCGCCGGAAGTTCCGGCGGCTTCAGACGAGCGCATTCCCACGGCTCCGCCGCCGAACCGCGAAGCGCTCGCCGACATACCGTTCTTGATGCCGCCTCCACCATCGCCGCTCGAAAGCGAGCCAATCAGCCGTCGCGCTTCAACGCCGGAATCTGTCGACGCGGTGGTGGCCAAGGTTCTGGAAAAGCTCGAGCCGCAGCTGCATCAGCTCCTTTCACAGGGCGTGCTCAGGCCGCTCGTCGAAAATCTGCTGCACCAGGAACTTGAAAAGAAGGAAAAGTAGCGCGCTCCGTTCCGCGCTGCATATCGTCAAGGCCTACGCCTTCTCGAGCCGGATACTTCCTCCATCCCTGATCGGCACTTCGAGCTTGACGCTTCCGTCCGACGACAGTGTCCTTGACGACCTTCCGTAGCTCAGCTTGTAACGCCCTTTTTCGAGACCGCGTACGACCGCAGCGACCTGCCGCACGTGCCCGGTCGAGTCCCCTATCTGTAGCTCGAGCGAGCCCCGCGCCTTGTTCCAAACCACGCGGCCGATCTCGCCCTGCGTCACTTCGATGTCGATCTTGTCCTCGACAAAGCGAAGCCGCTTTTTCAAGCCGTCCTGCGGGACAACTGACGTTTGCCCGGCCGAGTCCTCGACGCGGCATCCGTATCCGACCACGCCAAAAGCCTCGTCTCGGACCACATAGCTCTTCGCCGAACGCATAAAGCCCCAAAGGCCGGAGCCGCTCTCGAAGGTTCGCGGAGGCTCATTGTCGAAGATTCCCGCCGTACAAATGAAGTGATTGAAACCCATCCCGTCCGGCAGAACGTTGTGCATCACGCTCATCACACCCGCATAGCCTTTGAGCAAGGCGTCCGGGTCTCCTGATTCCTCGAACGCATCCAGCAGAGCCATCCCGTTGAGGGACGCGTTGTACCAGCAACAGATGTCGCCGCGCTTGTCGTTGCCGTAGCGAAACCATACCGGCTGATTGCCGCCGCGCAGCGCTTTCAGCACCTGCACGGTCTTGCGGTTCTTTTCCGTATCGCCAAAGAATTTCGTGAAGAAGTAGACCTGCTCGTGCGCGGTTTGGTCGATGATCAGTTCGGAGCTATAGGGATATGGATCGTCCACCATCTGTTGGTCGCATTCCTTCATTTGCTGCCGAAGGCTGTTGTACTCCGTTTCCCAGCCCTCCTGCCGGATGTCGTTCAGGATGTGTATGGCGTTCGAGCCCTCCATCAGCCCGATGTGCCGCCACGGCCCGGTGCTGAACCATCGCATACACGTGCGATACGACATCCGCAGATACTCCTCCGGTTTCCTCTGCGTCAGGAGGCCGTAGCGCTTCCCGATGCGATACAACGCGTGGTAAATGTTGGCAGGGTGAACGTAGTTATAGCTTCGGAACGTCGCTTCCGACCGTTCCTTCGTCCAGTCTCCCCAGCCGCTCGATGGATAGCGGTCCTTCCAGTAGAGCGAGGCCCGCACTTCGTAGGTTTCCGGGTTCTGAATGTATTTGAAGAGGCAGTCGGCAACGTACATCTCCAGCGCGTCGACCTCTTCCTTCGACGGACAGCAGACGTTCTTTTCGGCGAGAAAAAGCGGCTCGGAGAATCCCGACTCGTCGCTGCCGCCAACCTCCCAAACCGAGTCCGAATCGAGGAAGGTGCTGCCGATGCGGTAGTCGAACGGCAGAAAACCGTGGAAGCGATGGTACGGGTCATCCGGATCCTTGTAGAACTCGCGATCAACGACGAACTTCCCGCGCGCCTTCAGGAGTTGCCCGATGTCGTTGATGCAATAGAAGTGGAGGTTCGTCCAGCGGCCGCCACCGTAGCGCAATTTGAGGCTTTTTTGTCCCCGGCCCCTGAACGAAAGCGTCAGCAGCGTTTTGTCACCGTTGCGTTCCTGCTTTTCAACCGTGATGTTGTCCGACAGGGACTTAATCTGCTCGATGGGGGACTTGGACTTCAACTCCGCGAACGCCTGAGTTCCCTCCTGCACGACCATGGAGGGAACGACGCGAATGCCGAGGTTACCCGCGTCGTAGAGCTCATCGCGAATGGCCTCGTAGCTCGGTATAAAGGCGAAGCGAAGCTGGTAAGACTTCTTCTCGCCCGGCTTCAAGACGAGGGATGTGTGGCCGTTGACCCACGGATTGCTGTTCCACCGGCGCTGATTCTTCGTGGCCCACGAATGAATCGCGAGCAGGTCTGGACCACGCCAGCCTTGCACATGCGCGAAGAACGCACCCTCCGGCTCTTTGTAGATGCACTCGAACGCGGTGTCGCCCGTCGGATGCACAAGCAGAAAAGGCGCGTCGCCCAGCGGCCTCTGAATCAGCGCGTAGGAACTGTGCCCTGCGATGAAGTGGTGCACGAGCACCTTCTGCTCGTGAATCAGTTTCTGCCGGATCGGCGTGCTGCCGAAGTCGACGTTGCCGCCGCCGCTGATCGCCTCCCGCCCGCCCGGCTGGTAATAGAGCTCGGCATAATCGTCGTTGACCATCAACGGAAGCGCCAGTTCGCCGACCTCCAGCACCTGGTCCGTGACGTTTTCGATCTCGATGTCCCAGAGGAGCGAGCTGCCCTTCCCCGCCCGATAGGACATGCCGAGCCGGTACCTTCGGATCCCTTCTCCGTCTCTCGCGGCTCCGTCGTAATCGACCGTGAAGACGCCGTTCCGAAAACCAAGACGGCGGATATCCTCGGACTTCCCGGTTCGTTCGGGTTTCCATTTCCCCGACATCTTGAAGATATCGTTCTGACCCAAGCGGGCAGGTTGCAGCGCCCCAAAGAGCTCCCATACAGTGGCGACAACATCGCCGGTGAAGCGCGAGTCGGACGGATCCAGTCCTGGCGTGTTGGTTTCGTTGCCGATGTAGTTCGTTCCGAACTCGTCTCCCTTGCGAGTTATCGAAGAGATCGAACCGTAGCGGTTGTCGAACTCGACGAGCATGTCTCCCGCGGTCAGTTGCACCTGATAGTTTTCGTGCTCCGCAAGCAGCGCTTTCGACGACTCCGAAAGCACGCGCGCGAGAGTCGACTCCTCGCTGGCCTTCTGCGTTTGCTGCGCTCTTGCTGGAAGAGCCAAAAGAGTAGCGGCACTTGCTGTGCCGACGTTCTTGAAGAGTTCGCGGCGCGAGATTTTCTTGGCCATGGCTTGCTCCCCGGTTTGATACGCGAAGATCTTGCGGTCCTGTCGAAAAAGAACGACGGGCAGCCCTGCGCTCGGAGGGACATGGCAATACGCCGCCGCATGAGCCGGCAAGCAGCGTTCGGCACGTGCCCACCGAAGCGCCAATCTATTTTTGGGTGTGCGGGAAGTCAAGGAGAACAGTAAACGTTTTCAGACCGCTGTCGCGCTTTGCTTTACATCTCCGGATGCCCTGCCGTTCTGCTCTACGGCGGCGCGATTGACGTGCCGCGCGCCCGCCCCGTATATTGGGTGGCTGGCCTTGTCGCAAAATCCAACAGCCCAGGAACCGATGCCCCGAGAGATACCGAAGGCGTACGAGCCGCAGGAGATCGAACAGCGCTGGGCGAAAGCGTGGTTCGACCAGAGGCTTTTCCGGCCCGAGAATTCGCACGGCGGCTCGCGCTTTTCGATTGCACTGCCCCCGCCGAACGTCACCGGCTCGATTCACATCGGCCACATGCTGGAGCACACCCAAATCGACATGCTGGTGCGCTGGCATCGCATGCGTGGTGAGCGGACTCTCTGGCTTCCGGGGATGGACCACGCCGGAATCGGCACACAATTCGTAGTCGAACGGATGCTGGTGAAAGAAGGAATCAAGCGCCAGGACATCGGCCGCGAGGAGTTCGAGCGCCGCGTCTGGAGATGGAAAGAGGAAAGCGGCGGGACGATCAAGCAGCAGATGATCCGGCTGGGCGCTTCCTGCGACTGGACGCGCGAGCGGTTTACGCTCGAACCGGAGCTCTACCGGGCGGTGCTGCACGCGTTTCTTCGGCTGTATCGCGAGGGACTGATCTACCGCGGGAGGTACATGGTCAACTGGTGCCCGCGCTGCCAGACGGCCATCAGCGATCTTGAAGTGGTTCACAACGAACGCACCGGGGAGATCTGGAATCTTCGCTACCCGCTTGTCGAGTCGCAGGAGTTCCTGGTCGTCGCGACAACACGTCCCGAGACGATGCTGGGCGATACCGCAGTGGCGGTGAATCCACACGACGAACGATACCGGCGGTACGTCGGCAAGAAAGTCATGCTGCCGCTGATGAACCGCGAGATTCCTGTGATTGCGGACCCCTATGTGGACCGCGAATTCGGTACCGGCGTCGTGAAAATCACGCCGGCGCACGACCCCAACGACTTCGAGATCGGCAAGCGTCACAACCTGCCGGAAATCGATGTAATGACCGACGACGGCCACATGAACGAGGCCGCTGGAAAATACGCCGCGCTCGAACGCTTCGCGGCCCGCGGCCGAATCCTAGCGGACCTGAAAGAGCTTGGCCTGGTCGACTCCGTGAAGGAGCACGTGCATGCCATCGGGACGTGCGACCGCTGCAAGGCAATCGTCGAGCCGCGGATTTCGACACAGTGGTTCATGAAGATGAAGCCGCTGGCCGAGCCGGCGAAGGAAGTGGTGCGCGACGGCTTGATCGAAGTGGTTCCGGACAACCAGCGCACGATTCTGCTGAACTGGCTCGAAAACATCCGCGACTGGTGCATCTCCCGCCAGCTCTGGTGGGGCCACCGGATTCCCGTCTGGCATTGCGCGGACTGCCGCGAGATGGTCCCAGCGTACGACTCCGAAGTCGCAATCGTCGACGGTCACGCCCGCGCAGCCAACGTCCCGAAAACGTGCCCGAAGTGCGGTGGTTCGAAGCTGAAGCAGGATCCCGACGTTCTCGACACGTGGTTCAGCTCGGGACTGTGGCCGCTTTCCACGCTCGGCTGGCCGGACGACACCCAGGACTTGCGCAATTTCTATCCCACGAGCCTGCTCATCAGCGGCTACGACATCCTGTTCTTTTGGGATGCGCGGATGATCATGATGGGCATACACCTGATGACCGCTCCGAACGTGCTGGCAGGCGACGTCTCGCAACGGATTCCCTTCCGGCGGCTGTACCTGCACTCGCTGGTGCGGACCGCGGAAGGCGCGAAGATGTCGAAGACGAAGGGCACGGGGGTCGATCCGCTGCAATTGACCGAACAGCACGGTACCGACGCGCTCCGCTACATGCTCGCCAGCATGGCCGCGCCCGGCACGGACATCATTCTGAGCGAAGACCGGATTCTGGGGGCGCGCGCGTTCGCGAACAAGATCTGGAACGCCGCGCGGTTCCTGTTCGTGAATCTCGAGAAAATTGAGGCGCGGGGCGTTTTGATCGAGCATCTCGCGTCGCCGGAAATTCGCGAGCGCGCGCCCTACGCACTGGCCGAGGAGGGCTCACTCGCACACCGGTGGATGTTTTCGCGGCTCTCCGCCGTAACGGCGCAGGTGAACGACGCGCTCGAGAATTTTCGTTTCCATGAAGCCTGCCAGACGATCTACCACTTTTTCTGGGGCGATTTCTGCGACTGGTACATTGAGTGGGTGAAGCCGCAACTCGCTTCGAACGACAAGGAAGCCGCGATCGCAGCGTGGCGAAATATCTTCGCGGCGTTCGACGCGGCGCTTCGGCTGCTCCATCCCGTGATGCCCTTTTTGACCGAGGAACTCTGGCATCGCTTGCCGCAATACCCGAACGCGCGGACGATCGCGTTCGAGCCGTATCCCGAGCCGCACTCGCGTTGGGCCGACACGCAGGCGGAAGAGGAGATGGCGCTGCTGCAGGAAATCATCATTGCAGCGCGCAACATCCGCGCGGAGATGAAGCTCGATCCGAAGCGCAAAGTGGCGGCCGAGTGTTCCAGCGCTGAGCCGAGCGTCCGCGCGCTCGTCGAGCGGAACATCGATCCCTTGCTTCGTCTCGCGAATCTTTCCGCGCTGCAGATTTCGCCCGGGCATCTCGATGCCGCCGGTGCCGCCATTCGTTCGACCGCGCAATTCGACCTGCGCATCGCTTATGGGGAGACTGTCGACAAGCCGGCTGATATCGCGCACCTCAAGAAGGAAATCGACCGCCTCGAAAAAGACATCGAGTCCAAGGGAAAGCGGCTGGCGGACCAGACGTTTCGCAGCAAGGCCCCGGCTGAAATCGTACGGGCGATGGAAGGAACCCTGGCCGAGCGCAAGGCCGAGCTGCAAAAGCTCCGCGACCGCTTCGCGGAGCTCGAATCGATCTAGCGATGGCAAAGAAACGAATCGCCACATTGCCTGACACAACCGACCGGCGCATCGATGCGCTGCTGACGCTGCTCGCCGAGAACGCGACGATCGTGATCAGCGGCGCGAAAATCGCCAAGGAAATCGGCGTCTCGCGGCAGGCCGTGTGGCGATGGATTCAAACGCTGCGCGAATTAGGAGTGCGTGTGAAGGGGCACGCGCGCACCGGCTACCACATCGAGCGCACGCCCGACATTCTGCTGCCGCAGCTCCTGAGCCATCGGCTCTACGGCACGCCGTTCGCGCGGCGCATTTTTCATTTTTTCAAGGTCGACTCGACGAATACCGTCGCGCTGCGCCTGGGAGAACAGGGAGAACCGCACGGGACGCTTGTGCTGGCGGAGGAGCAAACTTCAGGACGGGGCCGCGCGGGGCGCTCCTGGACATCGGAGAAGTCCGCGGGAATCACGTGTTCGATTTTGCTGCGCCCACCGATACCGCCGGCGCAGACGCCGCTGCTAACACTCGTTGCAGGCCTCGCCGCGCGCGACGCCGCGGCCGAAGAACTCGACGGCGCCCCGGATATTCGCTGGCCCAATGACCTGATCGTCGACGGGAAGAAGTTCTGCGGGATCCTGACGGAGATGTACGCGGAGCCAGACCGGGTCCACTACGCGGTGTTGGGGATCGGGATGAACGTCAACCAAACGAAGATGCCCGCCGACCTTGCGGCTATCGCGACGTCGCTCCGCATCGAGACGGGGAAAACGCATTCGCGGCCCGAACTGCTGATTCGGTTGCTGCGCCACCTGGACCGCTACTACAATCAGTTCGTCGCGGACGGCGCGGCCCCGATTCTGCGGCGGTTCGCCGAGGTTTCCAGCTATTCTCAGGGCAAGCGTGTGCGCATCACGACCAGCGCCGAGACGTTCACGGGAACCACGGCGGGGCTCGAGCCGAGCGGCGCTCTGCGGGTGGCCCGCCACGACGGGCGAGGCGTCGAAGTCGTGCTTTCCGGAGATGTAGGAGAAATCGCCTGATGCTCCTGACGCTCGATGTGGGAAACACGAACACCGTGCTCGGAGTGTTTCGCGACACGGAACTGATCGTGCATTGGCGGTTGACCACGGCACGCGACCAGACGGTCGACGAGTACGGCATCCTCACACGGAATCTCTTTTCACTCGCCGGCCTCGAACCGAACGAGATCAGCGGCGTAATCATCAGCTCAGTTGTACCGCCTCTGAATTGGACCCTCGCGGAGATGTCGCGAAACTATTTCAAACAGAAGCCACTGTTCGTTGAACCGGGCGTGAAGACCGGGATGCCCGTGCTGGTGGACAATCCGCTGGAAGTGGGCGCGGACCGGATCGTCAACGGCGTGGCGGCGTTTCACCAGTACGGCGGGCCGGTGATCGTGGTCGATTTTGGCACGGCGATTACGTTTGACGCAATCTCGGCGCGGGGCGAGTACGTTGGTGGCGCGATTGCGCCGGGACTCGGGATCTCTTCGGAAGCTCTGTTTGCGCGCGCTGCCAGGCTGCCACGCGTCGAGATCAAAGACCCGGGCAAAGTGATCGGCACCAACACCATTGCGCACATGCAATCGGGCTTATATTACGGGACCATCGACATGGTCGACGGAATGCTTTCGCGCATGAAAGCGGAACTCGGTGAGAACGCTACGGTGGTCGCGACGGGCGGCCAGGCCGGCCTGATCGCGCGCGGCTCGAAGCACATCCAGCATACGGACGAGTTTCTTACGCTGCATGGGCTGCGCATCATCTGGGAACGCAACCACACCGAAAAGAGCGGCGCGTCCAAGAAGAAGGCGTCGACAGCCACACGATCGACGCGGTAGCGAAGCACACCCTTGCAATTGGCGACGCCGCCTGCGGGACGCTGCGGACCTCATGGAATCCTTCAACTATTTCAATTACTTCACCGAAATTGAAGACCACTTCTGGCGGAAGCGCGGCGCGCATCTGCTGGTTTCGCCGCTCGACTGGGCCATCGTCGAAACGTGGCAGAAGGCGGGCATTCCCCTCGCCGCCGTGCTGAAGGGAATCGACCGGGCCTTCGAGAGCTGGGGCCGGTCGCGGCGGGCCGCCGGCGGCAGGCAGTTGAAGAGCCTTGCGTATTGCGTAGACGCGGTGCTCGACGCTGCCGCCGAGGCACAGGAAGCGAAGGCGGGCGCAGGGCCCGAAATCACATCGCGCGGCACGGCGGAGCCTTTTTCGCGCGACGAACTGCGGAAATACTTCGAGCGGAATTCCGGCCGACTGCGAACCGCAGCCGCGAAGCAACGCGCCGCCCACGCAGCGCTGGCGTTGCACCTGGAAGATACCGCCAAGCGACTGGACGAAATGCTACCGCTGATTAATTCGCCGAGCGCCCTCGACCTGGAAGATATCGAGCGGCGCTTGACCGTCCTCGAGGAGAAGCTCGCGGCGGCCGTGTCGCTTGCTGCCGACGAGAACGAGCTGCTGGCCATTCGGCGAGAAATGGATCGCTCGCTCGCGCCGTATCGGCGTAGAATGTCGGCCGAGCAACTCGCTCAGCTTGAGCGGCAGTACACGCAGAAGAGAATGTTCGAGTTCTTCGATGTGCCGCGGCTGAGCCTGTTCTATCTAACGTAGCACCGTTGTCTGACTAAAATGCGCGACCGCGTCTCTTCCCTTATGGCCGCACCCAACCCACATTCTGCAAAGTCGTCTAACGCTGTCCACGGGAGCGTCGACGTCACCATCGAAAAGCTTGTGTACGGCGGCGAAGGTCTGGCGCATCACGACGGTGCGACAATCTTTGTCCCCTTCGTGCTGCCCTCAGAGCGGGTGACGATCGAGGCAGTCGAGCAAAAGAAGAAGTTCGTTCGCGCTCGGCTGAATCGCGTTGTCCAGCCTTCGCCCGAACGCGCAGCGCCGTTGTGCCGGCATTTCGGTGTCTGCGGCGGATGCGATTACCAGCACATTCCCTACGAAGCGCAGGTGAAATACAAGGCCGAGATTCTCCGCGAGACGCTGCGACGCCTGGGAAAAACCGACTGGCCGGGCGAGATCATAACTCACGCGTCGGAAGCATGGCGCTACCGGAACCGCGCGCAGTGGAAGGTTCGGCCGCTCGCTAAGAGCGGAAACGCCGGCGACCCGTCTTGCGGCGAGCCGCGGCTTGGAATCGGATACTTTCGCGCCAACTCGACGTCACTCTGCCCGGTGGATGATTGTCCGATTCTAACTCCTGTCCTGCTCAAGACTCTCCTCGCGATCCGCGACGGGCTCGCTGCCGGTGCGCTGCCGCGCGAATTGCGTGAGATCGAGGCCTTCGCGGCCGACGACATGGGCCGAGATGGCGCTCGCGTGCTGCTCACTGCGACTTTCGCCGGCTTCCCTTCCCGCGCCGCGGAGCACGCTGCGAAGATCCGCGATTTCATTCCCGAAGTCGAGAGTCTGCTTTTCTACGATCCAGGCCACGATCGTATGGAACTCTTCGGCCCTGGCTTTGTCCAGTGCAGAGTCGGGGAGTACACGTACCGCGTCGGCCATTTCTCGTTCTTTCAGGTCAATCGGTTTCTGGCGGAGGCGCTGGCGCGCGAAGTTGCGGAGACTGAAGCGGCCGGCGACGTAGCGCTCGATTTATTCGCAGGCGTCGGGCTCTTTGCGGTTCCGTTGGCGGCGAAATTCAAACGCGTGATCGCGGTGGAATCGAATCCAGCCGCGGCGCGCGATTTGGAAACGAACGCGAAGGGCCACGCGATCGAGATTCGGACCTCGGACGTCGAGCCGTTCGTCGACAAGTTCCGGTCCACGCCCGACTTGGTCGTCCTCGACCCGCCGCGCGCCGGACTTTCTCCGGAGGCGGCCCGGCGCCTCTCGCAAATCGCACCTCGGCGAATTGCGTACGTCTCGTGCGAACCACCGACGCTCGCGCGCGATCTCGCTGTGTTTCGCGCTGGCGGCTACGAGATTTCGGAGATTCACCTCTTCGACCTCTTCCCTCAGACATTCCACATGGAAACCCTCGTGCGATTGAGCCGAAGCTGATGAGGCTCCCGGCGCTGTGGCTTGCTGCAGCGTTCGCGGGCGGCATCATCATCGGAAGCCGTTACGGCGGCGTGTCGCCGAAGCACTGGCTCGTTGGTGTATTGATCGGGCTCGCGCTCACTGTCGTTCTTGCCTGGCGTATGCGGCTAGTCCTTGCGTGGGCTATGGCCCTTGTCGCCTGGGCCGCGCTCGGCGGGCTCGCATGCACCCTCGAACGAGTTGCGGTACCTGCGAATCACGTGTCTGGGCTTATCGCCTCGGGCCGAATCGACTTGACCCAGCCGCTCCGCTGGCGCGGCCGCCTCCGCGAGGACCCCATTCGCTTTCCGTGGGGTCGTCGATACGAAATCGACTTGGAGCAAGTTGAAATCGCCGGCGCGGCGGTTCCTGTGAGCGGTGGCTTGCGCGCAAACCTTTACGACGGGTCTCAACCTGACGGCGACATTCTGGGCGTTCGGGCTGGCGACCGCGTTGAAGCCCTGGTCCGCGCGCGCCCGCCGCGCAATTTTCTCGATCCGGGCGCGGCAGACGTTCGCGGCTATCTCTCCCGGCAGCGGATCGACGTCATTGGTACGCTCCGCAGCGCCGAGTTGCTGCGCCCAATCGACCACCCGCCACTAGGATTCATGTACCGTCTCGCCCGCGCCCGTGGCGATCTGCTGGCGCGCCTTGACAGGCTATATGTCTCCGACCCGGCGCAGGCGGCAGTTCTGCGCGCCATGCTGCTCGGCGATCGCAGCTTCATTGATTCGAGCGTCGTAACCGCATTCCAGAAGACCGCGGCATATCACGTCCTAGTGGTCGCGGGCCTGCACGTGGGAGCGCTCGCCGTGTTCTTATTCTGGGCCTGTCGGCGGCTGCGGCTGCCGCTCGCCGCCACGATTTTCGTCACTGTCGCCGCACTCGCGGTATACGTCGGAATCGTCCAGGATCGGCCGCCTATTTTCCGCGCCGCCCTGATGACCGCGTTCTACTTGCTCACCAGGCCGCTCTTTCGGCGCATCGACTTGCTGAACACAATCTCCCTCGCAGCGCTCGTTCTGCTGCTCTGGAAGCCTTCATCGCTCGCCGACTCGAGCTTCGACCTTTCGTTTCTTGCCGCTGGAGTGATCGCCAGCCTCGCACTCCCGTGGATCGACCGAACGAGCGAACCCTACCGCGCCGGCCTCGCGCATCTGGGCGATGCCACGCGCGATGCGGCCCACGCCCCGCGAGTCGCGCAGTTTCGAATCGAGATGCGGGCGGCCACGCAGTGGCTTGCTGCCCGCCTCCCCCAGCGATTGCGCCCGCACTCCGGAAACTTCGTGACGATTCCGCTCCGCGCAGGTCTACGGTTGTGGGACGTCGTGCTGCTCTCCACGTTCATCCAGTGGGGGATGATGCCGATTCTCGCCCAGGCATTTCACCGAGCTACGCTTGCAGGACCGCTCAGCAACATTCCCGCGGTCCTGTTGACCAGCCTCATCGTTCCTCTCGGCTTCATCACCTTGGCGACGACCTTCGCGTGGGCGAGATTAGCGGCGCTTCTTGCGAAGGCGCTCTCCGCCGCGACGGGAATGCTGCTGGCTTCGGTGACGTGGTTCAGTCACTGGCCGAGAGTGTCGTATCGGATTCCGGGGCCGCCAACGTGGCTGCTCATTTCGTTCTTCGTGGCGCTGATTTGTCTTGCGGCGGCCTCGCGCGATGAAGCCAGGCGGCGGTCCGGACGCGTTGCGCGAAGACAGCTTGCTCCCCTGATTCGCCCGCCGGAATGGAAGTCGGCAGCCGTTCTCGCCGCGCTCACGTTCATGGTCGCGACCTGTCCGTTTGCGCCGCACCTCGAGCGCGGCAAGCTCGAGGTTACGGTCCTCGATGTGGGTCAGGGCGATTCGATCTTTACGGCCTTCCCCGACGGACGCACCATGCTGATCGATGGAGGAGGACTGGCAGGCTCCGAATGGGTCGGCGATTCTCGATCCGGGCCGGATATCGGAGAAGAAGTGGTTTCGCCGTACCTGTGGACCCGCGGGCTAAAGCGGCTTGACGTCGTGGCGCTGACGCACGCTCATCACGACCATCTCGACGGCCTGTACAGCGTGCTGCAGAACTTCCGCGTGGGCGAATTGTGGATCGGGCGCGCCGAGGAGACTCCTGCATTCAGGAGACTACTTGCTGAAGCGCGCTCGCTCGGCGTCGCGATCGTGACCAAGACTCGCGGCCGCACGTTCAACTGGGGTGGCGTCGACGGTGAAGTATTGTGGCCGGACGATCCAAGTGCAGTTTCAGAAGCGTCCAACGACGACTCGCTGGTCCTGCGTCTCCAAGACCGCCAGCTGCACTTCTTGCTTCCCGGCGACGTCCAGCAGAAGGTCGAAGACCGACTGGTTGCGGAGCGGGCGCCGCTGGCAGCCGATTTTCTGAAAGTCCCGCATCACGGCAGCAAGACATCTTCCACGGAGGCGTTCATCGAAGCGGTCGCGCCACGAGTGGCGGTCGTCTCAGTAGGTGAGAGCAACCCATTTGGTCATCCGGCCGAGGAAGTGGTCGAGCGCTATTCGGACGCAGGCGTTCGATTTCTGCGCACGGACCGCGACGGAGCAGTCATTGCGTTGACGGACGGACGGCAACTTTCCGTGCACACTTTTGTCGAATCGCATCCCAACTGAGGTTACCCCGCGGAACTCGCGGACGACACTGGGCCGCGTCTGCGATATGCTTCGATGATTTCGCGCGCGTCCTCAGCCTGCGACTCGAGCACGTAGACCTCCGTGCCGTGCGTCCCCTCGGGCGGGTCCCTCAGCGGAAACGGATCGGCCGTCGCGGGGTCGGGTGACAATATCCCGTTGCTTTCGAGCAGCCCGCGAATCACGATCGCTTCCGCGAGCGTCCCGGCCGTGTGAACGTTCACGACGCGGTCGTTCTTATCTTCTCTCGTCATTGCACTTCGGCCTCAAAAATAGCCCAGGAACTTCGGACCACTGGCTCTCAGTACTATTGCACGAGTTCCTAGCCCAGTTCATAATAATTTGAGTACCAGCCACGGGCCCAATCATGGATATCATGCAAGAGGGTGCCACTGCACCCACCCAGGAACAAATCGACGAAGAAAGCAGACGCATTCGCCGACTGCGGATTCTGGTTCATCTGACCCTCGACACGATTGCGGGAGGCGATCTCTCCGCGGAGGAAGCGGCTGGCATGGTTGCTGCGACGCGGCGCGTCGCCCTCGAGATGTTTCCGGGCAAGGAGCGCGCCTTCGACCTGATTTACAGGCCTCAATTTCAGCGCGTCATGCACGCTGTCTATCGCCTGCAGTAACTCCCGCCATTTAGTATCCATACTTCGCCCGAATCCACATCCTCAGCCAGACGATTCCAAAACCCGCGACGGTTCCGATGAGAGCCCTGTACTCGCGATTGCGAAGATACTGCGCCCAGGAGAATCCTGCGCCCGCGCCCGCTGCAGCGGCAACCGCCGGGTCCGGGACGCGCGGGAAGAACAACGCCACGCGTGCGGCGTACTCGTCGAACGCAGCTCCGAAACGCACGCGAAGGTCCTGCTCCTCATTGCGCATCACGGCGTAGTAGAAAACGCCGAAATAGATGCCGACGAGCGCGCCCGCTATCCACGAATGCGCCGCGACAACGAATCCTGCCGCTAGAATCGCGCTGCCGAGATACAGCGGATTTCGTGTCGAGGCGTAAGGGCCGGTCGTCGCGAGCGCCTTGTCCTTGCGCAAATGGCCGGCCGCGATTCCGCGCACCAACAGTCCGAACGCTGCCACAATCGCGCCATAAAGGATCGCGTGACGCATTGGCCGCGCCAGCACCCAGTACAGCGCGCCGACTGGATAACCCACGCGCACGCGCCACCGCATCCAGAATGTTCGCTGGCTCACGCGCGCATCCCCAGGCGGCGCTCGACTGCGCACTGGACCTGTTCCACCGTGATCGACATCATCGCAGGCGAGTAGGATGCTCCTCGGTTGTACGTCGTTACGCTCGCGCTTGCGTTCCGCACGACTACGTCATCGGAGCAAAACGGCCCGTTGCGAGACGGATCGGTGGGCCCGTAGAGTCCGACGACCGGCGTCCCCAGCGCCGAAGCGAGATGAAGCGGTCCCGTGTCCGCCGAAACCATGAACTTCGCGCGCCGCAGCAAGGCCATCAGCGGCCCGAGGCCGAGCGGAACGGCAAAAGGAGCGGGCTTCCCTGCCGCAAAAATCGTAAGCCGCGCCAGATTCTCTTCTCCAGGCCCGTACGTCACCACACCGCGCCAGCCGAAACGCTCCACGAGGCTGCGGTGCAGTTCCCCGTACCGCGCAGCCGGCCAGCGCTTTGACAGCCAGCCGCCACCCGGATTCAGGACGAAGAATTCACTGATGCCGTGCCCCGAGAGCTCTTTGGCGACGCGCTCCTCGTCGTCGGCTTCGATCGCAAGAGGAAATCGTGCTTTCGTCGCGCGCGCGCCAGCACATTCCACCAGCGTGAGATTGTGATCCACCTTATGCGGACCGCGCGGATTCAACCGCTCCGTATAGAACACAGCGGCAAGCCCTTCGCGCGCGTAGCTGCTCTTGAAGCCGATCCGGCGAGGAGCTCGCGACGCGAACGCGAGCAGCGCCGACTTGTAGAGTGCCTGAAAGTCGATCGTGCACGTGTAGCCTGCCGACCGCAGTTTGGCGGCGGTCCCGCCCGGTCTCGCGCGATCGAAGGCGATCGCCTCGCTGACGTCGGGATTGCCTTTCAGCAGCCGCGCCCATTTCGTTTCCACAATCCAGTCGATGCGCACGGAAGGAAACGTGTCGCGTAAAGCGCCCATAGACGGAAGCGCATGAATAATGTCGCCCATCGATCCGAGCCGCACGAGCAGGAACCGCGGCTCATCCATGGGATTCTCGGCGGACGCGTGCCAGGATGCCGCGCGTCGAATGATCCTTCGGGTCGCCGCAGATTGCGACGCGGATGCCGAGCAACTTCGCGAGGTCGCGCTCGGGAACCGTATCCACCGAGTAGTCGGTTCCCTTCGCGTGGACGTGCGGCCGGAACTCGCGGAGCAGAGGCGCCACGTCCATCTCGTCGAAGATCACGACGTAGTCCACCACCGCCAGCGCCGCGACGACGGAAGCCCGCGCGCGCTCCGTCATGATCGGCCGCCCTTCGCCTTTCAGCCGCCGGGTGCTCGAATCCGAATTGATGGCGACGATCAGGATATCCCCTTCGCCGCGGGACGCCTGTAAGTAGCGCACGTGCCCCACATGAAGCAAATCGAACACGCCGTTCGCGAAGACAATCTTGCGCCCAGCGCGACGATGCTCGTCGAGCACATCGTGCAGGCCTTGGCGCGAGAGAATTTTTTCCCGTGTGTTCATGCCGTGAGGACTCGACTCTTCAGGTCAGCGTTGCGCCGTGGCTTCGCGCCGCAGAACCGCCTCGAGCTCCGCGCGCGTCACAGTCGCCGTGCGCGGCTTCATCACCACGATTCCGCCGGCATAATTCGCGAGGTGTGCCGCTTCCAGATACGAAGCGCCCGCCGCCACGGCCAGCGTGAATACGGCAATCACGGTGTCACCGGCGCCTGTGACATCCACGGGCGTGTCTGACCCATGGATCGGGATGTGGCGCACTGGCTGCCCACCGCGGTGCCTCACGGAATTGCGTTCGAAAAGCGACAATCCATCCTTACCCCGTGTCACAACAAGGGCTTCGAGCCCCAGCTCACTCAATGTGCGCGAACCCAGTTCCTCGACCTTTCGAATGTCCGTCCCGACGCGGGTGTGATAAGCGGTTTCCAGTTCGGCCTCATTCGGAGTCGCCGCCGTTACGCCGGCATCCTGAAATTCCAGCAGGCGATACCGCGAATCGAGTGTCACGCGCTTCGCGGAAAGACTGCGCACGAGTGACGGTGGCGCGACGCCGAACCCGTAGTCCGAAACAAGGACCGCATCAGCACGCGATGCGAGCTGGCGAGCTTTGCGCTCGATCGCGCGCTCCACCTTCTCCGGCACGGTGCTCGCGGCCTCGCGATCCACGCGAAGCACTTGCTGCTCGGTTGTGTGCGTCCAGCCCGCGAGGTAACGCGTTTTCGTCGTGGTGGCGTACCCTCGCGCGCGGAAGATCCCGCGTACGTCGACGCGCTTGGCGCGCAGCAAGTCGAGCAGCTTCCGACCGCCTTCGTCGGCGCCGACGACACCGACAGGCAAAACGCGCGCGCCGAGATCCGCGATGTTGTTCGCCGCGTTGGCCGCGCCACCTGGATACGCCTCGCTGCGGCGGTGCCGCAGAATCAGGACCGGCGCTTCGCGGGAAACGCGGGAGATTTCGCCGGACACGAACTCGTCGAGGACGAAATCCCCAACGACGCAAATCGTTTGCCGCGGAAACGCGCCCACGACGTCAAGCAGGCGTGTGAGGTCGACGGTCGCGTCGGTCGCGCTACCTAGTCCGTGCCCCAATCGGCGCGCATTTCCTTTTCGGCTTCGACTCACCGGTTCTCCCGAAACAACATCGCCGGCACTCTCGACACGCACGTTATCACAGCCGCCGTAAGGCCAACAACGCGAGGCATCGTCATCGGCTCTTCCTGCACTGCGCCTCGATCGTTTCCGTGACCGTTCGCCAGAATTCCGTTTCGTTGTCCACACACATCGAAATGGAGCAATACCGGACTTCCAAAGCGCGCAAATCGACGCCGCCGAGATTGAAGATGTCTTTTTCGGTGCAGATCACGCCGCCGGAACCGGCCGCACGGGCCTCGCGCTCGATTGCGGCGATGTCTCGGGGCGTGTAGCGACGGTGGTCCGGAAAGAATTTGTAGGCGCCGACATCGAAGTCCCACGATCGCAAATCCGCGACGAACGCATTCGGATTCCCGATTCCACAGAAGGCGAACAGCTTTTGCGATCGCGCGTTCGCCTCCTCATCGCCCGGATAGGCTCCACGGAAGATTCGAACGGCTTCGAGTTGCGGCCGCGCGTAGAAGATCGGCGCGTCGGAATCGCGGCGAACTGCAGCCTCGATGGCCGGCGCGTGGCTAGAACGCGAGATCACCACGATATCTGCTCGAGAGAGAGCCGTGCGCGGCTCACGAAGGCGTCCGGCCGGCAGCAACCGCCCTCCGCCGAACGGATTGGACGCGTCGATGACGACAATGTCGACGTCGCGCGCGACGGAAAGATGCTGAAAACCATCATCGAGAACGAACCAGCCAACGCCTTGGCAGCTGAGCTTCTGGCCCGCTGCAAAGCGATTTGCACTGACGCCAAACGCTACCTGGGAACCCAGGCGAGCCTTCAGCAATCGCACCTCGTCGCTCGTCGGTTCACCCGTGGCGGTGTTCTCAGCTTCGCCGCGATAGCCCCGCGTCAAAATTCCAACGCGCTTTCCGTCCGCCAGCAGGCGCTGCGCGATCCAGAGCACCATCGGAGTCTTTCCGGTGCCACCGACCGTCAAATTCCCGACGCTGATCACGACGCCGTCAAGCCGTTGCTGCCGCAGCAAGCCCGTTTCGTACGCACGCGCTCGCAGATGCGCCGCCGCACCATAGGGCAAGGAAAGCGGCCAAAGAAGCCATTCCGCAAGCGTCACGATCCACGTTCCTTTGGGACCTGGCCTTCGAGAAGCCCCGCAATTCTATCCAGGCACCGCTGGGTCGCACCGCGATTCCGTTCAGAGAGCTGGCGCGCGGCGTTCCCCATTTGCTCGCGCAACGGCGCGTCCTCGATGAGCTGCGTCCAGACCTTGCCGAGGCCCGGTCCGCTGGTCACTTGTACGGCAGCGCGTCCGACCAAGAACTGCGCCGCCATCTCGCGAAAGTTTTCCATCGAGGCGCCGAAAACCGGAGGCCGCGCGAACCACGCCGGCTCGAGGATGTTGTGGCCCCCGCTCGGGACGAGCGAGCCGCCGACGAATACGACGTCGCCTAGAGCATAGAGCCCCGCAAGCTCGCCGATCGAGTCGAGCAGAAGAACGTCCGCCTTTTCGTCGAGAGGCCCCGCGAGATTAAGGCGGCTGCGCCGTACCAGATTCCATCCGCTCGCCTCGACGATTTCCGCCGTGGCGTCAAAACGATCTGGCTTGCGCGGAGCAAGGATCAGCAAGGCGCGGCGCCACTTGCGCTGAACGATATCGTACGCCGCAAGCACCGGCTCCTCTTCCTCGGCTACCACGCTTCCCGCAACCATCACCGGCCAGCGCTCCTGCTGGCGGATCTGCGCGTTAAGCCACGCGCCGAACTCGCTAGTGCCGGGCGGCTCGCCGTCATATTTCAGGTTGCCGATTACCTCGATCCGCTCCTCCGCTGCGCCCATTTCCTGGAGCCGCGCTGCATCTTCGGGCGTCTGCACCAGAAACAGATCCGCGTCTCCGAGGACGCGCCGGTAGAAATCCCCGACGAGGACTTTCCAGGTGCCGTGCCGGGCGAACGAGCGCTCCGAAATACGTGCGTTCGCAAAAACTACGGGAACGCCCAGCGTTCGCGCCTCGCGCAGAAAATTCGGCCAGATCTCGGTCTCCATGATGATGACGAGGGCGGGTCGAACTGCGCGCAGCGCGCGCCGCACCGGAGCTACCCAATCGAGTGGGAAATAGAAAATCGCGTCGGCGCACTGCAGGCGTTGGCGCGCCAGACGCTGTCCCGTCTCGGTGGTGGTCGAAACGTAGATGGGACGATCAGGCGTCCGTCGCTTGAGGCCCTCGGCAAGGGGCTTTGCTGCGAGGACCTCGCCCACGGAGACTGCGTGAATCCACACCGCAGCGGGCTTTCCCTTGTTCGTAGCGATGATTTCCGGCGACAGAAATCCGAGTCGTTCACGCAGGGCGCGCAGCGTCTCGCCGCGCCGCCACCCGCGGACTGCGTAGTACGGCACGAGCACGAGCATGCTCAGAGCCGTTAGTATGCGATAAAGGAAATACATGCGAAGGAAGAGCGCGCTGCGCCAAAACAGCTTCCACGCGCGCTAACCCAGTATTATAGTGGCAGCCGCAGGAACCGCGCACGCAACTTCTGTAACGAGTATGGCATCGGAGAAACAAGCGCCATGCGAAGCCTCGCTCTGATTGTCGCAATTTTGGTGGCTTGTGTGGGCGCAGTCGCCCAGGCCAATCGCCCGGGCGCTCCTGCGTCCGAGAAAAACCCACCCGCGGGGTCGACCGTACTTCCGAGCGACAAGCACGACGGGTTGACGATTTCCGTCGACCCATATACCGATTCCCAACGCGCCAAGGACAAGTTCGGCAAGTCCGCCAATCCCCTTCCGGCCGGCATTCTGCCCGTGGAGGTTTTTCTGACCAATGAAACACCGCACCCCCTGAAGGTCGACCTCGCAACGGTGCAGCTCGAAGTTCATTTCGAGAGAGGCAAGCAGGACCTCGACTGGCTGTCCGTCCGGCGGGTCGCCACGCTCATCGTGCACCCTGGCGGAGTGCCCGCGTCTCCCAGCGAGCGTCGCTTTCCGATCGGAATTCCGACCGCGAGCAAGGACAAGAAGGTTGACAGCATTTCCGAGGTGCTGCGCCCGTTCGCACTCGATTCCGACGTCATCCCGCCGCTAGGCAAAATCCATGGATTCCTATTCTTCAACGTGAGCCACGATTTTGAGGCTGCGCTGCAATCGAGTCTGTATGTCCCGGATGTGGTTGTCCTCCCTGACAAGACGCCGATGATGTTTTTCGAAGTTCCGCTCACTCGGAAGAAGTAGCGGGATGCCACGTTCGCGAGTCGCTGCCTCCTAGAGGCACCCCACGACGGCTCTTTCCTTGACGAAGCTGGCGATTCTTGCTACAAATCCTAGGCTTCATTGTCGTAGCTTCTCGCCCTTGTGCCGGCAAGGCGCTCCCCCGACGACGTGATTGACGACTTCAGCGGAAGACGCTCGTCCGGTCAGAGCACGTGCGGGACTGCGACCCAGAGTATACGGCCATTCACTGGAGGATCTCCGATGCCCATCGGGCTCAAAACGTGTCACACGCTGGTGCGCCGAATCGCGACGATTAGTGCCGGCGCCTTTCTCCTGACGCTGCTCTCCACAGCGGCGCTCCGTGCTCAAGAACCGGCGGCCAGCGCGTCCGCGCCAGGCGGTCCCAGCGGCGAAGCCAACCTGACGCTTCCCGATCTCACGCAGGTACGATTCCTCGGGATCAACGGCCATACGCTGCTGCTTTTCGGCATCGCGTTCTGCGTCTTCGGCCTGGTCTTCGGGCTCGTCATCTACAGCCGGCTGAAGAACCTCCCCGTTCACCGCGCCATGCGCGAGGTTTCCGAACTGATCTACGAAACCTGCAAGACATATCTTGTCACACAAGGAAAATTCCTCCTCCTACTCTGGGTTTTCATCGCAGCGATCATCCTCCTCTACTTCGGACTCTTGCTTCACTATGAGGCGACCCGCGTCGTCATCATCCTCGCCTTCAGCGTCCTGGGCATTGCCGGAAGCTACGGCGTCGCGTGGTTCGGCATCCGCGTAAACACTTTCGCGAACTCGCGGACGGCGTTCGCCAGCCTCGGCGGCAAGCCATACCCGATTTACCGCATTCCGCTCGAGGCCGGCATGAGTATCGGCATGATGCTGATCAGCGTCGAGTTGTTGATGATGCTGTTCATCTTGCTCTTCGTTCCGGGCGACTACGCCGGGCCGTGCTTCATCGGGTTCGCCATCGGTGAATCGCTGGGCGCAGCGGCGCTGCGAATAGCGGGCGGCATCTTCACGAAGATCGCGGACATCGGCTCCGATCTGATGAAAATCGTGTTCAAGATCAAGGAAGATGACGCGCGTAATCCGGGCGTTATCGCCGACTGCACGGGCGACAACGCCGGCGATTCGGTCGGGCCCACGGCCGACGGCTTCGAGACTTACGGCGTCACGGGCGTAGCGCTGATCACCTTCATCCTGCTCGGAGTGAAGCAGCCGGCGGTGCAGGTGCAACTGCTGGTGTGGATTTTCGTAATGCGCATCGCGATGCTCGTTGCCGCAGCGAGCGCCTATTTCATCAACGGTGCGATTGCCAAGGCAAAGTACAGCCACGCGGAGAAAATGAATTTCGAAGCGCCGCTCACGTCGCTCGTGTGGATCACGTCGGTGGTTTCGATCGCACTGACGTACGTCATCTCCTACTTCATCATCCCGGATCTCGGCGGCGATGCCTCGCAGTGGTGGAAACTCGCGACGATCATTTCCTGCGGCACACTGGCCGGCGCCGTCATTCCCGAGCTTGTGAAGGTGTTTACGTCGGTAGACTCGCGGCACGTGCGCGAAGTGGTTCACTCCGCCCAGGAAGGCGGCGCGTCGCTCGGAATTCTTTCGGGCTTCGTCGCGGGGAATTTCTCGGGCTACTACTTGGGCGGCGCGATGGTGATCCTGATGTCGATCGGCTACCTCGTCAGTAATGCGGGCCTGAGCAACGTGATGATCGCCGCGCCTGTATTTGCGTTCGGGCTTGTCGCCTTCGGGTTCCTCGGAATGGGACCCGTGACGATCGCCGTCGATTCCTATGGGCCCGTGACCGACAACGCGCAGTCCGTCTACGAACTTTCGCTCATCGAGCAAATCCCGAACGTAGCCCAGGAAATCAAGCGGGATTTCGATGTGGACGTTCGTTTTGACCGTGCCAAGGATCTGCTCGAAGCGAACGACGGTGCCGGCAACACGTTCAAGGCGACGGCGAAGCCGGTTCTGATCGGCACGGCGGTCGTTGGGGCAACTACGATGATTTTCTCCATCATCATGGCGCTGACGGACGGCATCACGAAAAATGTAGACAAGCTGTCCCTGCTCCACGCCCCGTTTTTTCTCGGGCTGGTCACCGGTGGCGCGATGATTTACTGGTTCACCGGAGCTTCGACGCAGGCGGTGACCACGGGCGCATACCGCGCGGTCGAGTTCATCAAAGCGAACATCCGCCTGGAAGGCGTCGAGAAGGCGTCGGTCGCGGACAGCAAGAAGGTCGTGGCGATCTGCACGCAGTATGCGCAACGCGGCATGCTGAATATCTTTATCGCCGTCTTTTTTGCGACGCTCGCGTTCTCGTTCGTTGAGCCGTTCTTCTTTATCGGCTACCTGATTTCCATCGCGATTTTCGGACTCTACCAGGCGATCTTCATGGCCGATGCCGGCGCCGCCTGGGACAACGCCAAGAAAATCGTCGAAGTTGAGCTGAAGCAGAAAGGCACGGAGCTTCATGCCGCCACCGTCATAGGCGATACGGTGGGCGATCCCTTCAAAGACACTTCGTCGGTGGCGCTGAACCCCGTTATTAAGTTCACGACGCTGTTCGGGCTGCTCGCCGTCGAGTTGGCCGTCGAGCTGGCCTGGAAGAATCCGATGCTCACTCACATTCTTGCGGGTGCGTTCTTCCTCGTATCATTCAGTTTCGTCTACCGGTCGTTCTACGGGATGCGAATCAAGGGTTCAACGTAGCGTCGCCACCGATACCGGGCTGCTACGTTGCTAGTACACGCTCCGCAGGACTCGGCGCATGGGTGTCGCAACATGAAACATCCGTTGATAGGTATCGGTTTACAGGCTACGGACTCTGTACTATAGTTCGTCCCGGTTAGAACCCTGCCAGCCCGGCGCAGGGCTCTCCTGAAATTCTCCAGGGGGAGGAAATTCTTATGTGGCGTAAGCCTACAGAGGCGAAGCCTTCTTCGAAGGCGCCTACCGCGCCGGCAACAACCTCGGTTCCTGCAAAGCCGCAGGAGCCAACAGCGGTATCTGTTCAGCCGTCTCCGCCAGCACCCGCGACGGCGGCCACCACGTCGACTGCAACCCCGGCGCCGATTGTTGCGAGCGCTGTCCCACCGATCGCGCCACCCGTGCCCGTGGCATCTGCGGTTGCGCCCGCGATATCAGCGGGCACTTCGACAATCAGTCAGGGCTTGAAGATTCGCGGAGAGATAACAGGCATGTCCGATTTGGTGGTCGAAGGCGAAACGCAGGGGAAGATTCGCTTGGCGAACGGGCGCGTCACTGTCGGAGCCAGCGGGCGTGTGAACGCCGACATCGACGCGCGTGAGATCGTCATCAACGGCACAGTGCACGGGAACCTGAAGGCGGCTGAGAGCGTTCGGCTGGGACCGAACAGCCATGTGGAGGGCAGCATCCTGACACGGCGTATCGGAATCGACGACGGCGCGCGGCTGCGCGGCAACGTCGAAATGACGCGCGCCGGAGAAGCCGTCACTGCGGAGGAACCGGCTGTGGCGGCGCCCGCGGCTCGCGCCGCATCGGCGAGCTCGAGCGAGGAATAACATCGGGCCATGAACTGGACCGCAAAAGCACGTCTTGGGACGGCTCCCGCGACCGCGCGAGTGAAACCCGGCCCGGTGGTGTCCGTGCCTCCCAGAGCCAACGTGCGAGTTTCGAACGGGATGAAGGAGTTCCTCTGGCTGATCAGTGATATCGACCGCGGGCGCGTGCTGGATCTGGGCCCGGTGTGGCAGTCTACGATCAACTTCTTTATCGAGCGCGGCTATCGAATTTCAACGGAAGATCTGCTGCGCGCCTGGAAGGATTTCCTCAGCACCGAAGAAGAGCGCTTGCGGCAGGCTCCCGTCGGCGGCAACGGAAGCGAGCGAGTTTCGCAGGCCGCTCTCGCAGACAAGTTCCTGGAGACGGCGCTCCAATATCCAGAGGAAAGCTACCACGGAGTCCTTGCGTGGGACTTGTTCGACTACTTCGATGCGGAGTTGATGACGCGTGTGATGGCGCGCATCTTCAAGATTCTGTGTCCCGGCGGCGCGGTCCTGGGCCTGTTCCATAGCAGGCCGCCCGACCGCTTCCACCGCTACCGGCTGGCCGACGAGCAGTCGATAGAGTTGTTGCCCGCGCCAACGCTCGCGGTTCACGCCCGCGTGTTCCAGAACCGTGAGATCCTCGACAGCTTCGGGCAATTCCGCACCTCGAAAACCTTCGTAGGCCGCGACCAAATCCGCGAGGGGCTTTTCCTGAAGTAGGCGATCCTTCCGCAATTCTAGGAGCCGAGGAGGGGCGGTCTGATGCCCGCCCTCCCACTCAGCCCAGACCTCCAATCCCGAACCGAAACGCCTCGCCACGCGAAGTTGCAGCGCCGAACCGCTCGATTGCAAACCTTTGATTACGCTGTGGCGGTCGTTGCGGCACCCTTGAAGAACGCGAGCAGGTCGGCGTTGATCATGTCCGCGTGCGTCGTCGGCATTCCATGCGGAAGGCCGGAATAGACCTTAAGGGTTGCATGCTTGAGCAGCTTCGCGGCCGCTGGACCCGCGGCAGCAATCGGCACGATCTGATCGTCTTCGCTATGCAGCACCAGCACGGGAATGTCAATCTTCTTGAGGTCCTCGGTGAGATCGGTTTCTGAGAAAACCTTGATGCAGTCATAGTGGGCTTTGACGCTTCCCACCATGCCCTGCAGCCACCAGTGCCGGCGGATGCCCTCGGAAATGTTTGCGCCCGGCCGGTTGTATCCGTAGAACGGGAGAGTAATGTCGATGTAGAATTGCGGCCGATTGGCCGCGAGCGCCGCCCGGAGGCCGTCGAAAACCTCGATGGGCGAGCCCAGCGGGTTCTTTTCCGTCTTCAGCATAAGCGGAGTGACGGCGCTGATGAGCGCAGCCTTGGCGACACGCTTCGTGCCGTGGCGGCCCAGATAACGCGCCACTTCACCCCCACCGGTCGAGTGCCCCACTATGATCGCGTCCTTGAGATCGAGTTTTTCGAATAGCACAGCGAGATCGTCCGCGTAGGTGTCCATGTCGTTGCCGTCCCACGTCTGATCGGAGCGGCCATGGCCCCGGCGGTCGTGCGCAATGACGCGATAGCCATGCTGCCCGAAGAACAGCATCTGCCCATCCCAGTCATCCGCAGTCAGCGGCCAGCCGTGACTGAACACAATCGGTTGTCCCTTGCCCCAGTCCTTGTAATAAATCTGCGTCCCGTCCTTGGTTGTGATCGTCGCCATGTCATCCTCTCCTTTGAGGCGTCCCTCTCAAATCTGGGCCCGGTGTTCGTCATCGCCTGATTGCATCCATACGTGCACAGCTACAGATGACGAAGCGAGGGATAAGGGTTCATCTCGTTGCGTGAAACTTGGGAGCCTGCGCAAAACACCCTCACTAGCCCGTCGTTCGGACCGAGTCGTGACGCAGTTCCCATGTGGCGACAACGAGGCCGACCACTTCATGCATGAAGATTTTCACGCCCTGCCGCGTGTGCCACCAGTTGTCCGGGTTGTACTCGGCATCGGGCGCCGAAATGACATGCAGGTCGGTTCCCGCCGGTAGGGTCCGCGAGCAGATATATCCCGTGCGACGCGTGTGGTAGTTCGAGGTGACGATTAGGATGTGTTTCCATCCGTGACCGCTGAGGAACGGCCCCAGAACTTCGCATTCCTCCCGCGTATCGGTGGCGCGGTGTGGGAAGCGAACAACGGCGGTCGCGGGAACGCCGTCCGCGACCAGGTCGTGCTGCTCGAGCTCAGCGATGGTGGCGTAGGGACGCAAATACCGGCCGCTGGCAACGACGCGAGGGGCCCACCCCGCTTTGAGCAGCTCGGCGGCACGCGTGGCGCGATCTCCGGTGTAGTTGTCGTCGCCGAGGACAACGATGGCATCGGACGCGCGGGGTGCATCGTCCACTACGAGAAGGCCGCCCGCAAAGCGCATGATGGGGTGGCGCACCAAATAGAGCACAAGCACGAGCGCGAGGAAGAACACAAGAAACAGAAAGCGAGAGATGATCCCGCCGCGCTCGGAATTCTGCAACCGGCAGGGCGGCAGCATCGCCGGGTCACTTTCCCGGATCGAGCTGGCGAAGGTGCTCCGCCGCCTGCTCGGGGAGGGTACCGTTGAAATAGATTTCCTTGATGCTGTAGGACTTGCTGCGCTGCTCAACGATGGGGAGAATCTCGATATGCCAGTGATAATCTCCCGCGATCGTGCGCCAGTATTCGCTCAGCTCGCCCTTCGTTTGCAGCGTGTTCGGAGCAGTGTGCACGACCATGTGATAGCTGGGTGTGAGCTGCACGAGCCTGCGCAGCGTCCGCCCAAGCAGAGTCGCGAGGTGGCCTCGAATCTCTCCAGGAACCAATGACTCAAACTGGTGATTGTGAGTCTTCGGCATCAGCCACACTTCGTAAGGGACCCGCGATGCGTAAGGGCAAAAAGCATAATAGTCGCCGACGTTGTCAACGACACGTTTCTCCTGCTTGATCTCCTGGCGAAGGATGTCGCAGAAGACGCAACGTTCGCGCTCGCGGTACCACTCGCGGGCCGAGCGAAGCTCGTACAGAACCCGGCGGGGCACGAACGTGGTTGCCGTGATCTGCGAATGCGCGTGGGCCCATTCCTCACCGGCGGCCGCGCCCTGATTCTTGAACACGGTGACGTACTTGAACCGCGCGTCGCGCTTCAAGTCGGCGATGCGCTGCGCGTACGCCTCCAGCACTCGCTCGATTTCCTCATCGCTCATCTGGGAAAGCGTGCGGGCATGGTCGCGCGTCTCGACGACAACTTCGTGCGCGCCGATCGATTCCATGCGATCGTAAATTCCTTCGGCACTGCGGGCGGGATCGCCCTCGATTCGATACAAAGGCCGGAAATGCGGGTACACCCGCACCTGCCATTGTCCCTGCGCTGGTATCGAGAGGAGTTCGCGCGTTTCGATACGATTCTCGGGGCACAGCGGACACGGATCCGGGCGAAGCTTTTCCCGTTCGGGATGGCCTACAACCACCCAGCTACGCGTAATCGGGTCTTTGCGAAGTTGCATGCTTGTCCTTGCGAAGAAGCCAGAGTGCCATCTTAACCGAAGTTGCGCAGCGAGACGAAGCGCGAACGAACCGAAACGTTCCTCGCGGGCGCGCGGTGGTTGCGCACGATCAACGGGTATAGTGCGTGGGAGTGGGGCCCACTTCGAGGCGGTGCCGGTCCCAGATGGCCCCCTCGCGGCTGTAGCTCGCCAGCTCGAAGTCCTGGGTGAGTTCCAGGCAGTCCGTCGGGCAGGCGTCCTCGCAGAGGCCGCAGAACATGCAGCGCGACGTGTCGTAAGTGAAGGTCGTGAGGACCTTGCGGCGCGTGGCGTCGTCGCGCAGCCATCCGACAACGATCAGGTTTTCGGGGCACGCCAGCGCGCATAGGTTGCAGGCGATGCAGAGCGATTCGCCGGTTTCGGGATTGATGTTAAGGCGCGGCGCGCCGCGATACCGCTCCGCGACCATCGGCCGCTCGAGGGGATACTGCTCGGTATAAATGTTTTTCGGGGCCTGATAGCGGAACGTGAGCCACATTCCCTTCAGGAGGTCGATCATCAAGACGCGTCGCAGGGCTTCTCTCATCGCGTGGTAGTGTGACTTTCCTTCCCGACGTTGTCAAGAACGCGCCCGAGCATCGTTTGCAGCGCCGCAACGCAATTTCGGCCGCGATGGCATCAATACGGCCCTCGACGCACTGGCGTGCCGAAACGGCGTCCTTTATTCTTGCGTGAGCCGTGGGAGGCCGGGCACTGTGGAATTCCGCTTTGCGGGCGAGGGCGATGCTGGAGCGATCGCGCGCGTGATCAATCTGGCGTTTCGCGTCGAACGCTTCTTCGTCGAGCGCGACCGCACGTCTGCGGAGGAGGTTCGCGCCAGGCTGAAGTCCGGGAAATTTCTTTTGGCGGAAGAGGCCGGCCAGTTGGCCGGGTGCGTCTACCTGGAGCTGCGGGGCGACCGGATGTACTTCGGATTACTTGCCGTCGATCCGGCGCGTCAGAAGAAAGGCCTCGGGCGAACGCTCATAGCGGCGGTTGAGAATCTCGGCCGCGAGGCCGGCTGCCGGTTCGTGGACATTCGTGTGGTGAACCTGCGGGCGGAACTGCCTCCGATCTACCGGCGGCTCGGGTACGTTGTAACCGGCACCGCCCCATTCACGGCCGGCATCAAGACGAAGGTTCCCTGCCATTTCATCGACATGTCGAAACCGCTTGGGTAGGTGAAACGCTCGCGGGCGCTGCTGTCAGAACCACGTCTTCGCGCGGTACTGTCGATACGCGTCGCCGAACTTGGCTTCGAGAACCCGCGCTTCCTTCTTTGCGCGCATCACCTGCACGGGAATTGCCACAAGCAGAACCAGCAACAAAACTGGCCGTCCGATCCAGAGAATGATACCGGCCATGAAGAGCGTCCCGAATACGTAGACGGGATTGCGAATCTTCGAATAAATGCCGTGCGTGACCAGTTCCGTGGCTTTCGCTTGAATCGAGAACGATTTGCCCAGCTGCAGCCTTGCCACGGTCCAAAAGACGAACGCCACGGCTGCAAGCGCCAGTCCAATCGCACGTGCAGGCGTCCACGAACCGAATACCGCACTCTCGGTCCACATCAGATACCCGATGCCCAAGCCAACCGCGACAATCGTGATGACGGTCGTCACCTGCGTGCTCATGGCTGTCTTCTCCTGGCCAGCCTGCAGCTGGCTAGTTCGCGGCGCGACTCACGCCATGCGAATGACCGGCTCATGCTCGATGGGAAAGTTCACCGAATTCGCGATGAAGCACTTCGCGTGGGCGGCATAGTGCAATTCGCGGGCCTTCACAGGGTCAGAACTCGTCGCCAGGGTCACTTGAGGCCGCAAAACAACGCGAAGAAAATGTCCGCCTCCGTCCGCGGTTTCCTCCATTTCACCTTCCGCATGGTCTACGTAAGCGACAACGACCACTCCGGCCATCGCGCACAGATGCAGGTACCAGAGCTTGTGGCAGGCCGCCAGCGAAGCGACGAGCAACTCCTCCGGGTTCCATCGCCCGGGATCTCCACGGAACACCGGATCAGAGCTGCCCGAAATCGGCGGCTTCCCGTCTCCGGCAGTGATTTCGTGGCGGCGTTCGTAGCTTTTATAACCTGACGTGCCCGCACCGGTGTTCCCGGTCCACTCGACCGTGACGGCATAGCGATGGACTTTCGGCATTCTCTTCTCCTGTGCCGGAAGGCTCGCCCACACTTTCGTGTGATTCGTTATACCACGGCCCAGGCCGCTTCGCGTGCGAACACCACAGCGGGGCTGCCCTCGCGCACCGAGGGTCGTGATGCTACACTGTGCCGCTCCCCGGGAAATGTCGGGAACGCAAATGGCCGACGCACCTCCTCTGACACCGATGCCTCCGTCGCCTTCGGCTCCGTCACACGATGAGCGCAGCCGGGTCGCACCCGCGTGGCACACCGTCTTGTTCGTGGTCGTGACGCTCGCGCTCACAGCCGTTCAAGCGCACCAGCAGCCCAAAATGCCTTCGCTAAATCTGCCGAGCCGGACGCCGGTGTACGCCATCATGATCGCGTTCGAGCTTTTCCTGTTGGGCTACGTTTGGGTGGGTTTGCGGATCGTAGGCAAAAGCCTGCGTGAAATCATCGGCGGAAAGTGGAATCGGTGGCCCGACTTCTGGATCGATGTGGGCATCGCGGCCGGATTCTGGTGCGTGGTTGTCGGCATGCTGATCGCAGTGAGCCTTGTCGTGGGCAAGAACCAAGAGGGAGTCGAAGCGATCAAAGCTCTGCTCCCGCGGACGCCCACCGAAATGATCGCCTGGGTGTTCCTGTCGACGATCGCGGGATTCTGCGAAGAGCTGGTCTTTCGCGGATACCTGCAGCGGCAATTCCTGGCGCTCACGCGAAGGCCGAAGCTAGCCGTCGTGTGTCAGGCGCTCATTTTCGGCGCCGCGCACTTGTACCAGGGATGGAAGGGCGCCGTAACAATCACCGTATACGGGGCGCTGTTCGGCGTGCTGGCCGCGTGGCGGAAAAGCCTGCGCCCGGGAATGATGCAACACGCTGCGCAGGACACTTTTTCCGGGCTCATTGGCAGCTTTGCACTTCGGCACCACTATTTTTGACTCCGGCGCCTGAAGACGACGCCGCTAACGGGGCCTCGGTTTGCGGGGACACTCTGCGAGGGGAATTTTGGCGAGCGATGGTGTCGCTCACATCTTGTAGCGGCCTAGGTCCTCGTCGTTCAGGTTCTCGAGCCACTTGCGCAATTCTTCGTTCGAGCTCTTCTCGGAGACAACGCTCGCCATTTTCGAATTCTTTAGGACTTCGTCCTCCACAAAGATGGGGCAATCGAGTCGCAGGGCGAGCGCGAGCGCGTCGCTGGGCCGCGAATCCATCGACATCGTCTGGCCTTCGCGCTCCATCCATATGAGCGCGTAGAACGTGTCGTCTTTCAAGTCAGAAACGACCACTTTCTGCACGCGCACGTTCAATCCGGTGAGCATGTTCTTCAGGAGGTCGTGCGTCATTGGGCGAGGCGTCTGCACCTTTTCGATTTCGAGCGCGATCGCATTGGCCTCATAAATCCCGACCCAGATCGGCAGGATTCCGGCGCCCTGCGTTTCCTTAAGGACCACAACCGGCATGTTGGTCACCGGGTCCATCATCAAGCCTCGAATTTTGACTTCGAGTTCCATGGCGGCCTCCGGTGTCCCTGTTATGAGGCTTCAACGTGCTCGCCCACGAGACTGTTTGGTCCTACACGCGTAACGCGAACCTGCACGTATTCTCCCAGAATGTTTTCGCCGCTTGAAGTGAAATTTACGATTCGGTTGCCTGTTGTTCTACCGCTCCACTGCTCCCGCGCGGCGTGCCGCCCGTCGACAAGCACGTCGAACGTCTCACCGACCAGTCTTTCGTTGCGCGCGATCTGAATTTGCCGCTGCCGCTCCTGAACAATCGCCAGACGCCTGCCCTTCTCTTCTTCCGGAATCGCGTCGGGCATCTCCAAGGATGGCGTGTTCGGGCGCGGCGAGTACTTGAACGAGAAGACGCCGTCGTACTGGGCGGCATCGAGCAGCGTGAGCGTATCCTCGAAGTCTTCCGTGGTTTCGCCCGGGAAACCGACGATGATGTCCGATGTGACGCTGATGGGCCGCTGGGCGCTTCGAATCCAGGAAATCTTCTCAAGATATTCTTCGCGCGTGTACGTGCGTCGCATCGCCTTCAGGATCCGCGTCGACCCGGATTGCACAGGCAGGTGGATGTGGTCGCAGAGCGCCGGGACTTCGTCGATCGCCTGGACGATGGCGAGGTGGAAATCATTGGGATGCGATGTCGTAAACCGTACGCGCCGAATTCCCTTCACGTCGGCAACCGCGCGCAGCAGGCCGACGAAGTCCAGCCCGCGCGGCGAGGGGTCGCGATAGGAATTCACTGTCTGGCCGAGCAACTGAATCTCCGTGTACCCCGCGTCGGCCAAACGGCGCACCTCCGCTAGAACGGCGTCGCTCGATCGGCTGCGCTCCGGTCCCCTCGTGTTCGGCACGACGCAATACGCACAGGAATAGTCGCAACCCTCGATGATCGTCAAGTAGGCGCGAAAGGGATTGTCCCGCCGCGTGATTTCGGTCTCGAACGTCTCGTCCGTGTCGAGATCGAGACCCATCACGCGCCGCCCGCCGGTTTCAATCTGCGTGACCAGTTCCGGCAGCTTGCGATAGCTCGCCGAGCCGCACACGAGGCTCACCCACGGCGCGCGCTCGAAAATCTCCTCGCCCTCCTGCTGCGCGACGCATCCCAGCACGCCGATCACCTTGCCATGATCCTTCGCCGCGAGCTTGAAGTCGCCGAGGCGCGAGAACACTTTTTGCGCTGCCTTCTCGCGAATGCTACACGTGTTGTAAAGCAGCAGGTCAGCCTTCGCGGCATCGTCCACCGCGCGATAGCCGCGGCCAATCAGCACACCCGCTACCTTCTCCGAGTCGTGCACATTCATCTGGCAGCCGAACGTTTCGATGTAAAACGATTTTGAAGCTCCCACGTGGGATGCGGCGGCCATCGGAGCGGGCACGGCAAGTCGTGCCCCTCCGGAAGCCGGCCCGGGCGAAGCGTCCGGCGAATCCAGCGCGGACTTCACGCGAAGCGTGTCGATACCGATATCGAAGGTCTCGCTCATTCGCAAAACCGTATTCTAGCACAGGCCCACGCGCGTCTGTTTTCGGCCGCCCAACTGCGATACACTCGCTTGTTTTCAAGGAGGCACAGCCGGCATGAAAGGCTCAGCGAAGGTCATCGACGAACTCAACAAGGCGCTGCGCGAAGAGCTCACCGCAATCAATCAGTACTTCTTGCACGCGGAGATGTGCGAGAACTGGGGCTACGAGAAACTGTCGGAATACATCAAGAAGCAGTCGATTGGCGAGATGAAGCACGCCGAAGTGCTGATGGAGCGCATCCTCTTCCTCGACGGCTCACCCACGATGAAGCCGCTCGAGCTGACCGTCGGCAAGAACGTGCAGGACATGCTGCAGAGCGATCTCGACCTCGAACTCGGCGCCGTGAAAGATTACAACGCAGCCATCCAGGTGGCTGTCGCCGAGAAGGACAATGGCTCGCGCGACCTCTTCGTGATGCTGCTGAAGGACGAAGAGGACCACGTCGACTGGCTCGAAGCGCAGATCCACATGATCAAGGAACTCGGCTACGAGCGCTACCTCACTATGCAGATGGCCGACGAGGAAGAGGAATAGCGCCTCGGAGCCACTGCTCCGCAATGACCCTTGCCGGATAGTCTACGAAGCAGGAATCCAATTGCGGCGCTCGATAAAGGTCGGGGGCTCGTACGTACGTCCTGACGCGAGCCGATGCTCCTCTCGGCGCGCGGCCCACAAGAGAACGGGCCCCAGCCATGCCGCTGTGAGGCGAGCGACGACGGGAAACTCCTTCTCCACTTCGTGCCGCAGCTTGCGGATTTGCTCACTCACGCTTCGATTGACTCTCTTGAATTCCCGCTCCATCGCCCAAAGCGCCGCATTGTAGGCGTGGCTCAGCCTTTTCACCTGCCGCGCGAATCTTTCGCGGACACGAGGATCGGGGCTGCCCTTGTAGCGTTGCCATCCCTGGAGAATGGTCCGGCACATACGGTAGAGACTAGGACCATTTTGTTCGAAATCGAGCCGGAACGCCCAGTCTAGAAACCGCTTCGAATCCTCGCGGGAGATTGCGTTGTGGCGGAAGTTGAACTTGTCCTGCCCGTGGATGTCGGCGAGGTCGATGTTCGTCAGCAAACGGCCCTGATCCTCCATCTCCCGGTAAAGCGGCGTGCCCGGTACCGGCGTGTAGAGCATGAACTGATGGAAGTCAGTCTGATAGCTGACCGCTGATTCAATCTCCTCGACGATGTTGTCCGGCGTGTGGTGCTCGAGTCCGATAATCGTCGAACCCTGGACGCGTATGCCGTGCTCGCGAAGCTCCCGGGTGAGTTGCCCAACGTCCGTACCCTGCAGCTTGGTGTATCCGGCCTTGGGAGACTCCAGACCCATCCATACCCAGGAAACCCCCAGTTCGACTAGCTCGAGCATCGTGTACTTCCGAATGGCGTTCGCGGACGCAAACACGGACAGCTCCCAGCTCTTCCCTGCCTGCTTCATGCGCTCCAGCAAACGCATGGCGCGCGCTCGGTGAAGCAGAAAGTTCTCGTCCATGACGAAAAAGGACTGCACTTCGAGTTCAGCCTCGATTCGGCACATAACGTCAAACAGCTCGTCTCCGGTCTCGTAGAAGTTGAAGAACTTCCCCTTGCCGCCGAAGAAGGCGGACGTAGTACAGAAATTGCAGCCGATCGGGCAGCCGACTGATGGGATGATTGCCGCCGCTGTCGCTCCCTTTCGCTGCGGCAGGCGAACTCCCATGATGCGCGCCTGCAAACCGGAAACGATGGCGGGGTGCCGGATCGGCGCATGCTCGTCCTCTCCCAGGTACCGGCGCATCCACGAGATGCCTTCGCCTCGTACGATGTGGTCGGCGTCGATCATCGATTCCAGGCCGGGAATGGCGGCAACGTGTCCGCCGACCACGATCACCGAAGTCGGTGAGAGCTGTCGAACCATTCGGCACATCTCACGAACCTTCCCCACGTTCACGATGATCGAAGAAATACCGACGATGTCATATTGGTTTGCTGCCAGCTCGCGAGCGAAGGCTTCTCGCGTGGGAAAATCCAGCACGCAGCAGGGCGCAGATATGTTTGCTTGAATCATCATGATGCCCCAGGAGCGATGAAACATGCGCAGCGAGAAGCAGCCCTGGGCGCGCGTAACCTGGTTGTGATAGAGCTCCATCGGATTGATCGACCTGCTGCCAAATTCGTCGTCTTGCGCATAAGGGCCGAAAACCGAGCTCAGCAGAACGCGAGCATGAGTTCCTTTTGGGTGTGTCTCCATATGGTCTCCGCGAGCATCTTGCTTCGCCGGCGAGCTTTTGACGGTGACCCCGGGCACATTACAAAACTTTTACATGCGGCTTACCGCGCCTGCCTAAGGGTGATGGAGCTAACGCCCTCTTGAATGTCTGGTACGAAGGAAGAAGTGAAGAAACCGATGGCCCAACAAGGCGCCGGCTACATGGTCAGCAGCGCGGCCATCAGGTCGATCCCGTCCCACAAATTCTGAATCCGCAGATTCTCATCGAAGCTGTGCTGGTTGTCGTCGTGGTTTGCGATGGGAACGATGATGGTGTGCGTGCCCAGCGTTCGCTCGATCATGTCGAGCGGCACGCTCCCTCCCATGATCGGGATCTTGATTGCCGGGCCCCGCGCGCTCTCGACTGTGCGAATCACCTCCTGCGAGATCGGCAGGTCCATGGACGTCCGCACGGAGTTGTAGCCGCCCGGCTCCACGGCCACCCATGCCACCTTCGCATGGCTCCGGCGCTCGTCCGCGCTTGGCTCGTGATCGACGACGAAAAATCCTTGCTTACGAATGTGCTCGATCAGCCGCTCTGCCGTCTGCTGCGCGTCCATTCCCTTCACCAGACGCATGTCGATACTCGCGGTAGCCGACGCGGGAACCACATTCGACGCCTGCGCGCCCACATGCCCGCTGGACATCCCGCGGATATTGAGCGATGGAAGCGTAATCAGCTCGGCGAGCGTCTTCGGTGCCCCTTCCGTCGAACCCAGCCACAGTTCCTTCATCAGCTGCCCATCGACTGTCGGAGCCTCCGCAAGCGCTCGCTTTTCGGTATCGCTCAGCGGCTCGATTCCGTCGTAGAAATGGTCAATCAGCACGTGGCCGTTATCGTCCTTCATCGACGCCAGCAGACGCGCCAACATCATCGCGGGGTTCGGCGCCCAATTCCCGTAATGCCCGCTGTGCAGCTCGACGCGCGGGCCGTACACCGTGATGTCCACCTCGGTAATTCCGCGCGCGCCGAAGGCGATCGACTGTTGCCGCGTCTGGCTGACCGGCCCGTCGCAAATCAGCCACACGTCTCCCGAAAAAAGCTCCTTGTTCGCCGCGAGAATCTTCCCCAGGTTGATCGAGCCTGCCTCCTCCTCGCCCTCGAACACGAACTTGATGTTCGATTTCGTCTTGAGCCCCGCCGCGCGTGTCGCGTCGAGCGCTGCCATCATCGCCTCGACCGGCGCCTTGTCGTCGCCCGCCGCGCGCGCGTAAAGCCTCCATTCGGGACTGAACGGCACGCCCGCCGCCGGCAACGGGACCACCTTGCCTCCATCTTCCACCCGCCCGTCCCGCAGCGTCGGCGTGAAAGGCGGCGTGTGCCACTGCTTCGGATCCAGCGGCTGCCCATCGTAGTGAGCGTACAGAACGATCGTACGTGTGGCGCCGGGCGCACGAATCTCGCCGAACACCACAGGGTTCGCGCCGGGAACCGAAACCAGCCGCGGCTCGATGCCCCGCTTCTCCATCATCTCCGCGATGGTTTCCGCATTTCGCTGGATGTTGGCGCGGTCGCTGGCGATATCCGGAATTGACAGCAGCGTGGCAAATTCGTCGACGATCTGCCGCTCATGCTGCTGCCGCCACTGATGTGCGGCACGTGAGGCTGGATTACTCTGGCCAAACGCCGGCCCAGAAAGCGACATCAGGACGAAAGTGAAAATGACGGATCGCTTCACGAAATGCCCTCCAAGTCGGCAACGTCACGCGGGCGGCTCAATCTACGAATTCCGGCGGGCCTACTTTGCTGGCGGCAGCTTGTCCAGGAATTCGTACCGCGCGCGGTGTGCATCCGGTGCTGCGTGGGAGTCGAAGTCGAGATGCATCACCTCGAAGCGAGTCGCCTCCGAGTACTCGGGCCACACAGGCAACCGGGGGCCGTTCGGGTCGCCGGTCTTCGCAAAATTAGTCCAGTACGACGACATCAAATCCGATAGCTTTTCGTCGCCCGGCCGCCACGGAAGCTTCTTCGACGGCAGCGCCTCGAAGACGAACTCGATTTCCGCCGAGTGGTACGCGCCGTGAGTGGGCTCGCCGGCCGGCTGGGGCGGCGCATCGTCGAATTCGTACCGGTAGACCGTAGCCTTGCCCGTCGTGCCCTGCATCTCGATCCATTTCCACGTCCCGAACCCGATGAATTGATCTCCCGAGATATCCTGCGCCGACCGTATCGCCTCGGCCTCCGTCGCCGCGGGATACAGCTTCAGGAATTCGTCGGCGTCGTCGCGGAAGACGACGTGCGCGCGTTCGATGAAATTCTTCACAGTCGGCTCGTCCTTCTCGAAGAATGCGTGGAAATTGCCTTCGTCCCGATTCCATCCGGCCAGCAGCGGCACGTGAGCTTGCTGGCCGCTGGCGTAAATCGCGTGCGGGTCCTCGGGGAAAAAGTAACCGTCGACCACCGGCCAAAAGCGAATCACGCCGGATTTCATGGCGGCAGCGAGAAGTTCGGCGGCAGGCTTCGCACGGAGCGCCTCGATGGAAGTGGCGCCAAGAGATTCCGCGAACTTTGCGTCCTCTGCTTCCGACTCCGCCAGCGTCTTCATCGCCGCCCCTCTGCCCAGGAACGCTCCGCTTTCGCCAATCGCGAGCTCGAATAGGTCTCGCGCGAGCGGCGACGCCATCAACGCGCTGACGGAAAACGACCCCGCTGATTCGCCGAAGATGGTGACCTTGTGCGGGTCGCCGCCGAACGCTGCGATGTTCTTTTGCACCCACTGGAGTGCCGCAACCTGATCGAGCAAGCCGTAGTTGCCCGCCGCGTCGCGCCCTGATTCCTTCGCGAGCTCGGAATTAGTGAAGAACCCGAAAACGCCGAGCCGATAGTTCATGCTCACGACCACCACTCCCTTTTTCGCCAGCATCTCGCCGTCCTGCCGCGGCTCGGAAGTTGAGCCCGCGGCAAAACCGCCGCCGTAAATCCACACCATCACCGGGAGCTTCGCATTCGCGAACTTCGCTGGCGTCCAGACATTCAGGTACAGGCAATCCTCGCTCGGACCGCTATCGCGAAAATTCATGTCTCCATAGATGTTCCCCTGCATGCAGCGCGCGCCAAACTCCGTTGCCTTTCGGACCCCCTGCCAGGCTGGCATGGGTTGAGGTGCCTTCCAGCGGAGATCGCCCACCGGTGGCGCGGCGTAAGGGATGCCTTTGAAGACTTTCACTGTCCCGTCTGCGCTCTTCGTGCCCTCCAGCGCGCCGGATCCCGTGTTTACACGGTCCGCCGCGCGGCTGTTTAATCCAAGCAACGCGAACGCCAGCAGAGCTATCCAATAATTTCGATGATTACGAGCCACAATTTCCTCCTAGACGACGTAGCCGGAGCACGAAGACCTCCTCGTTTCAGGGGCGAAAGAGCCGACCGGCGAAATTGGAGTTTATCCGCCCGGCCCGGGACTGTCGAGCGGCGATTGCACGGAGTACCGGCACGCCACGGCCAGCTTGATTATCTTTGAATCTGAGTTTTGCGTGTGCTAGCTTTGAATTTGCAGCACGGAGTCGAATCTTTCTCTGGGGGGAGAACGATTTCAGGCCTTGCATTGCTTCTTTTCGCCAACCCTCTCACGCTTCTCGAGCAGACGGGCTGGGTGGCGCGCGCTGTCCTCGGTCTTCTGCTGATTCTCTCCATTTTCTCCTGGGCAATCATTCTTCAGAAGTCGACCCAGATCGGCAACATCGAATCTCAGACAAAGCGGTTTCTCCAAATGTTTCGCTCCGGAGCGCTTCCCGATCCGCGCACTCTTCGCGCCGGGGTCGGTGGCACTCCCCTCGTCGCGGTATACGAGGCCGGCTATCGCGAACTCGAAGCGCAAATGGGCCACCCGAATCCGCGAGGCGGAGGCGCTGCGGTCCGCACGCTAAAGAACGCCAATGCCGTGGGCGTTGAGATGCAAATCGCGGCGGCGGAAGAAATCCGCCGCCTTGAAAAGGGCATGTCGTGGCTAGCGACCACCGGCTCCGTTTCGCCGTTCATCGGATTGTTCGGCACGGTCTGGGGCGTAATTGACGCTTTCTCGGGCCTAGGCGATGCGGGCACCGCCAGCCTTCGCGCGGTCGCGCCAGGCATTGCCGAAGCGCTCATCACCACGGCCGCGGGACTTTTCGCCGCCATTCCGGCCGTCATTGCCTACAACCATTACCTTCGCGGCATCCGCGGCGTCGCTGCTCGCATGGATAACTTCGCCGCGGAGTTCGTCGCGAAAATCGAGACTTTGTACACCTCCTAGTCGCTATGCCACAGATTCAGCGTGACACCGGCACCTCACTATCCGAAATCAATATGGTGCCGTTCATCGACGTCGTTCTCGTGCTGTTGATTATTTTCATGATCACAGCGCCGATTCTGCAGTCGGGCATCGAAGTCGACGTCCCGAAAACGAGGACCGTCAAGGAGCTCACCGAAGTCCGCATGGTCGTGACCATTGACCGTGCGCAAAAAGTCTATTTGAACGACAAGCCCATCAACATTCACGATCTCGGGCCGCAGGTGCTGGCGCAGTCGCGCGACCCCAAGCGCCGCACCGTGTATGTCCGCTGCGACGAAAGCGTTCCGTTTGGAAGCTGGGCCACCGTCGTCGACGCCTTGCGGCAATCAGGTATTCAGAATATCAGCGTGGTGACGCAACCGCTCGCGGAGCATTCGCAGTAGAAAGGCGCGCCAAGGTAACGGAAAGCCATGTCAGCCATTGCCGCAGACCGATCGACGCCGAGCCTCAAAGGATTCCTGTATTTGTCCATGGCCATGCACGGGGGCCTGATCGCACTGATGATATTTTCGGGCTTTCTTTCGAATCATGGCCAGGGATGGGGTGGACCGGGCGGCGCCGTCACCGTCGGACTCGTCGGCAACGTGCCGGGCATTCCCTTGCCGCGTCCGGAGGTCGTAACGCCCAATCGCGTCGTCGACGAATCGAAGGGCCTGTACAAGACCCAGCCGCCGGAAATCAAGGCTCCTCCGCCACCCGACGCAGTTCCAATCCCGAAGTTCAAGCTGAAGCCGCCTCCGCACTACGTCTCGCGCCCGTCGAAGGTACTCGAGAATCCCACGCCGCCGCCGCCCAACGCGGTTCCTTACGGCGGAGGCGGAACGCCGACCGTGCCGTATACGTCCTTTGCAATGGGCTCGGGCACTGCGACGCAAGGCGGCCTCGGATTCAACGGCGCCGGAGGCGGAGATTTTGGCTCGCGATTTCCCTGGTACGTTCAGGCCGTGCAGCGGCGTGTCAGCGGCAGTTGGCTGCAATCGACCATCGACCCAAGCATCAGCGTCGCGCCGCGCGTTGTGGCCACATTCGACGTTTTGCGCGACGGGACGATCACGAACATCCAGATCACGCGCTCCAGCGGCAACTATTCCGTCGACAGTTCCGCCGTTCGCGCGATCCGCGATTCGAGCCCGCTCAATCCCCTGCCCGGAGAATATTCGGGCTCGCGTGTGAGCGTCGAATTCTGGTTCGATTTTCACCGATGATGGCGTTTTCGAAAGCAGTTGCATTTGTATTTGCGTTGCGCTCTTAAAGGCTCTTACTGATGAAACTGAAAGTCGCATTCTTTGTAGTCGTTTTAGCCGTTCTCGTCGCTTGCGGCGCCCAGCCTGTTGCGGCGCAAGATTGGTTTAAGACGGGCACCGGTCTCGGCGTCTCGAAGGCCCGCGTGGCGTCGCCCGATCTTGCCGTCCGCGCCGCCGCAGATCAGCCGCTCGAGAAGACTTTTCACGACGTGCTCTGGTCCGACCTTGAATTCTCGGGGATCCTCGAGCTTGTCAGCCCCAGCTTTTATCCTAAGGAGGTTCCGGGCCAGCCGGGCGAATTGCACGCGCAGGACTGGTCGGCCGCGCCCGCCAATGCGTACATGGTCGCCTTCGGCTCTCTCGCCTCCGAGAGCTCGAATCTCGCCGTCACCGGCTATCTGGCCGACGTCAGCAATCCCGCCGCTCCACTCGCGTTGCAGAAGATCTATCGAGGCGCGGCTACGGACCAGGACGCGCGCCGCCTGGCCCACCAGTTCGCCGACGACATCATCTCGCGCCTCAGCGGCGGCCTTCCCGGCATCGCGCAAACGCAGATCGCCTACGTCAGTGGAAAGAGCGGCAACAAGGAAATCTGGGCGATGGACTACGACGGCGGCAATGCCCACGAGCTGACCCACCTCCGCTCCATCGCCCTCACGCCCCGCTGGTCGCCTGACGCTGCTCGCATCGCCTTCACCTGCTACGAACCCAATCGGCGCGGAGTCACGTCCGCTCAGATCTGCATGTATTCGACTGCGTCCGGCCGTCTCATCGGCTTTCCGCGCTTCGGCGGAACCAACAGCTCGCCGGCCTGGTCTCCCGACGGGCAAGAGATTGCCTTCATGTCCAGCCAGAATGGCAATCCCGACATTTACGTGGTCGGCGCCGACGGCTCGCATCTGCATCGCATCACGTTTGCGGCCGGCGTGAACACCTCGCCCGCCTGGAATCCCAAAACCGGCAAGGAAATGGTTTTCGTCAGCGACCGTGGCGGCGACGGCGTTCCGGTTTTGTATCAAATGAATTCGGACGGCACGAATGTTACGAAGATCAACCTCCCGGACATGGGCTACGTCATCGACCCGGCGTGGTCACCAAATGGACAATTGATCGCATTCAGTTGGCGACGTCCGAGCGGGAATTACGATATTTATGTCATGGACATCGTGAGTCATCAGCTCGTGGAACTCACGAAGGACGAAGGACGGAACGAGCGGCCTAGTTGGGCGCCGGACGGTCGCCACTTGGTTTTTGAATCCACGCGCACCGGCACGCGTCAGATATGGGCGATGCTGGCCGACGGAAGTCAACCGAGGCAGCTCACGTTCGACGGCCAGAGCGAATCGCCGAACTGGTCGCCGCGTTGATGATGCGTTGCTCGCGCGAGCCTGCGGTCGGATCGGGTTCTCATTCGAGTTTGTGATGCCCAGTTCGGATTCACGTGGAACCGGGCATCTCAAAGCTGTACCAGGCCCCTTTTTTTGAGCGTTGGTCGATTTATACGAATTCGCCGCGTTCTCTCACGGCGATGTTTTCCTGCTTTTGGCGTTAGGTTCGGGCAGTTCAACTTTATTTCGGCGCGCTTCGCTAAAGCCCTCGCGAACTCGCCGAAGGGAGGCAATAAATGCAGTTTCATAGCAGTCGCAAGTGGATGTTCTTGCTGAGCGTTATCGCGTTGACGCTGTTCGCCGGTGCCTGCAAAAAGAAGGTCGCAGCTCCGCCGCCTGCGGCGGCGCCCGCTCTTCCGCCCGCCAAGCCGACCGTTACCCTCAACGCGTCGCCGACAGCGGTGAATAGCGGACAGACAGTCACGCTGTCGTGGTCTTCGACCAACGCGACCGACCTCGATATCCAGCCCGGCGTCGGGAAGGTCTCGCCGGAAGGTTCCACGCCGGTGACGCCGACCGAGTCCACCACGTACACCATCACCGCGACGGGGCCCGGCGGCAGCACCACCGCCAGCACCCACGTCGACGTCAACGCACCTCCGCCGCCCGAGCAGCCCGCGCCCGCGCCGAACGTCAGCGATCTCTTTTCGCAGAACGTCCGCGACGCTTTCTTCGATCTCGATAAGTCCGAGATTCGCCCGGACGCCCGCGACGCCCTCACCAAGGACGCCGAATTCCTGCGGTCGTACCCGAGCGTCCGCGTTTCAATTGAAGGCCATTGCGACGAACGCGGCTCGACCGAATACAACCTCGGCCTCGGCCAACGCCGTGCCGATGCCGCCAAGAACTACCTCATTTCCCTCGGCATAACGGCGGACCGCATCGACACCGTGAGCTGGGGCAAGGAACGCCCGTTCTGCACCGAGCACGATGAAGCGTGCTGGCAGCAGAACCGCCGCGCTCATTTCGTCATGGCAAAGTAAACCTCTCCCGTGGCCGCGGGGACGGTGGCACTAGGCCCACCTCCCCGCGGTTCACGCATTCCGCCGGAGGTCCGCAATGCGGCGAGCATCTTTTCTCATCCTCGTGGTTCTCGTATTGCCGGGGACCGCTCTTGGCCAGGCGGCATCGCCCGACTCGCAGACGCTTCAGGATTTGCTGACCGAGGTCCGCGGACTCCGCCAGGATCTTCACGCCTCGCTCGCGAGGGTCGAACGCGCTCAGATCCTTCTCTCTCGATTGCAAACCCAGCAGGCCGCCGTCACGCGCGCGTCCGATCGCCTCGACGACATGCGTTCGCGTCTGGCTGACGTTCAGACCAATGAAAAGCAGCTCGCTACCAACCTGGCCCGCGTCCAGGACGCGCTGGGCGCCGAGCAGGATCCGGCCCATCGGAAAGAACTCGAGGGCGCGCTCGAACAGCTCAAACGCGAAGCCGAGGCTTCCTCCACCGAGGAGCAGCAACGCCAGGCGGCAGAAGTCGACGCCGAGCAGCAATTGCGCCTTGAACAGGACAAACTCAGCACCCTCGAAGGCCAGTTGGACGCCCTCGTCAGAAGCCTGGCCAGCGCCGCCGAACAATCGGGCCGCGTTCCGCGGTGACTTGCCGGCTCGGCATCGCCCGCAGCCGTGTCATAATGTTCTCGATGGTTCGATCGAATTTCGCGCGAACGCGTCTTGGAGCTTTACCCGGACCGGCCCGCGGAAGCGCTTCGGCATCTCACGTCGGGTTTCAGGGTTTGCACTTGCCAACCCTGACCGAAAAGGAGGCACCCCTTTGCGCAAACGTTGGATTGTGCTCGCACTCTTGGCGGTATTTCTTGGCGCTCTCGGCGGAGCCATGCTCGCTCCGCAGCCCGCGGGCGCCGTCAATCGAGACATGGTTCAGTTGCAGCAACAGGTCGCGCAGCTATTGCAGGGCCAGCAGGATCTTCGCAGCGCTATCGACACGAACAGCGCCTCGTTGAAGACGCTCGTGCAGCAGCAACTCGACTCGGTCAGTCACCTCAGCACGCAGATGGGCGCGCTCCAGACCGCGATCCAGCAGGTGCAGGCCAATAGCGGCGCCCGCATCGATACGATGGCCCAACAGACGCAAGGCCTTTCGGACAATCTTCAGGATGTTCAGGCCCGCGTCGGCAAGCTTTCGCAGCAGTTGACCGACATGCAGAATCTCCTCCAGAGCATCGACGCCAAGGTTTCCGGCGCTGCTCCTGCGGGCGGCGCGGTCGCTCCCGGCAGCACCGGTGCCGGCCCCGGCCCGACCGCCTTCAATCCCGCTGGCGGCGGACCGACGCCGTCGATGGCTCCCATCTCGGCGGACACTCTCTACCAGAACGCCCTGCGTGACTACAACACCGGCAAATACGACCTCGCTCATCAGGAGTTTTCCGATTACATCCGGAACTTCCCGAGCAACGATCTCGCTTCGAACGCCGAGTTTTACTTGGGAGAGATTTCCTACGCCCAGGGAAGCTACAAGGACGCCATCAGCGCCTACGACAACGTGCTCGTCAATTATCCCCACAGTTTCAAGCAGTCGGATTCCCTGCTCAAGAAAGCAATGGCGGAACAGGAGCTGGGGCAGAAGACCGCCGCGATACGCGACCTCCGGGAAGTTGTCCGCCGCTTCCCGGGCTCTGACTCGTCGCGCCGCGCCCAGGCCAAGCTGCATGAGCTCGGCGTGCCCGCCTCCACCCGCGCGCCGCGCTGATCGGGCGCCTTGGGCTGGCCCGCGGCTCTCATTTTCACGCCGCAGTTCCCTCACGCCCGCAAGTAATCCGGCACCCAGCTCTGGATCATCTTCTTGATGGCGCGGCGTTCCGTGAGCTTCTCGTCGAGCACCTTGCGCGCAAGGCCCGGCAATTCCGCGTCGCTCGCGAACCGCAGTGCAACAAGCTGGGCCAACGTGAATTCGCCGATTCGCCCTCGCAGGTCCGCCGGAAGCACCTGCTGCATTCGCAGCCTCATTTCCAGCCGGATGAGTCGGTCCTGCACGGTTAACACCATCAGCCGCAGCGACACTGCCGCCAGCGCGAATGCGAGGGCCAGCAGTACGCCCATCACCGACCCAAACGAGAAATGCTGCACGCAGCGAACGATCGACCACACCACATTCACCGCAAATACGGGCAGCACGAAGAAATGAAACACCGGAACAAATCGGACGTGATTCTTGAAAGTTTGAGGTTTGCTCATCGCTTTCTCCATTCGCGCAAGTTCCGCGCTGCTGCGCCCGCATTCTAGCAGACACCCTCCGACGATTCCCTGCCCCCGCCTGTGCGCCCGGTCGCGGCGCCGCGTTTCCCTTTTCGCGCCCGGCCAGTTCGGATATACTCGGCCCCTATGGTCAACAAAGTGATTCTCGTCGGCCGCCTCGGGCGTGATCCCGAAACGCGTTACACATCGAGCGGCCAGGCCGTCTGCAATTTCACGATGGCCACCGACGAAACCTTCAAGGGCCGCACCGGCGAGCGCCAGCAGCGCACCGAGTGGCATCGCATCGTCCTATGGGCCAAGCTCGCCGAAATCGCGCAGCAATACCTGAAAAAGGGCCAGCTCGTCTACATCGAGGGTCGCCTGCAAACCCGCCAGTGGGACGATAAGCGCGACGGCTCGAAGAAGACCACCACCGAAGTTGTCGCCAACGTCATGCGCATGCTGGGCGGCCGCGGCGAAGGCGCTGCAGCAGCCGGTGCTGGGGCTGGCCCGGGCGGCGGCGCCAGCCGATCGCACGATGAGTTTGAGCCCGGCCCGCCTCCCGAAGAGCCTTCATCGGCAGCACCGGGGCCGGAAATCTCGGACGAAGACATCCCGTTCTAGTTTTCCCTGCACCGGCATCTTGCCAGCTCTCTTGCACTTGGCTTCGGCTTTTGTTTTTCGGGTGGGAGCCCCGACTTTCAGTCGGGGGAGGGCGGCCTTTTTACCCTGACATCGGAACGGCAGGCCGCCCGAAACGAGCACCGCAGGAGTGTTTGGGCTTCAGCCCCGGGTCTTTCGCCTTGCCTTTCTTTCAAGTCTCAAACGGCTCTGCTGACTTCCTTATTCTTCCGGCATCGGCTGCCATCCTGAGAGCAGCCTCGACCGCCCTCAAATCGTCTATACTCCTCCCGCGAACGGAGGACGCACGGATGCTGTCCATAAATCGTCAACGCCACCTTCTTCTCCCGATTCTCGCGCTTGCGCTCGCCGGCGCCGGCTCGATTCCCGCCCAAGCCCGGCCGCCCCAACACCTGCCGGTCGTCGAACAGCCGCGAAAAATCCTCCTCTGGGAGAACGGCGCGCCCGGCGCGCTTGGCTCCGACGTAACCGACACGCCTTCCCTCACCTACTATCCGCCTTGGGACAAGAACCCCTCCGGCACTGCCGTGATTGTCGCCCCCGGCGGCTCGTACCAATTCCTTGCTTCGAACCATGAGGGTACGCAGGTTGCTAGCTGGTTCAATGCGCTGGGTCTCGCAGCTTTCGTTCTCACGTACCGCCTCGGCCCGCGCTACCACCATCCCATCGAGCTCGGTGACGCCCAGCGCGCGATTCGCCTGGTTCGCTCGCGTGCGAAGGAATTCAATATTCTCCCCGGCCGCATCGGCATGATGGGTTTTTCCGCCGGCGGACATCTCACGTCCACCGCCGGCACGCACTTCGATTCCGGCAACCCGCAGGCACCCGACCCGATCGACCGCGTCAGCAGCCGTCCCGATTTCTTGATTCTCGCCTACCCGTTTATCACCATGCTGCCGCCCTATGCCCACGAAGGCTCCGTCCACGCCCTCCTCGGCGATCAGCCCGACCCCAAGCTCCGCGAGCTCCTCTCCAACGAGCTGCACGTCACTTCGCAAACGCCGCCGGCCTTCCTCTTCGCGACCTCGAATGATGACGTAGTCCCCGTCGAGAACAGCGTCAACTTCTATATCGCTCTGCACAAGGCGGGCGTCCCGGCGGAGCTGCATGTCTTCGAAAACGGCCCGCACGGCGTCGGCCTCGATCTCGCCGACCCCGCCCTCGGCGAATGGCCTGCGCTGCTCAAGAACTGGATGCGCGGCCGCGGCCTTCTCAGCCCTCCGCAACCATAGCCTCTTCACTTTCCCCTTGATTACTGACAGAAGCCCGGCTACACTCCCTGTCAGTTACTAAGGGGACGCAATGACCAAGCCAGTCGACCTCGTTCAGGGCACTCTTGACATGCTCATCCTGAAAACCCTCGCGCTTGAGCCCGCGCACGGTTGGGCCATCGCGCAGCGTATTCGACAAGTCTCGAAAAACGTTTTGCAGGTGAATCAGGGCGCGCTCTACCCCGCCCTCCACCGCCTCGAACAGCAGGCCTGGATCAAGTCCGAGTGGGGCGAATCGGAGAACAACCGCCGCGCGAAATACTATTCGCTCACTAAGGCCGGCCGGAAATATCTCGAAGAGGAGCAGGCAAACTGGGAGCGCCTCTCCGCGGCGATCGGTCTGGTCATGAACATCGCCTGACTCGAATGCGCGCCGCCGAACTGTTTCGCGATTGCCGGCGTCTTGCAGTCATGCCTGCAGCAGGGATGGATGCAAAATGCGCCTGACGACGAAAATCTGGCTTCGCCTCCGTTCCCTCTTTCACCGAGACACCGTCGATACCGAGCTCGACGCCGAGCTCCGTTTCCACCTCGAGCACCAGATCGCCGAGAACATCGCCGCCGGAATGTCACCCGAGCAGGCGCGTACGGCCGCTATTCGTGAATTCGGTGGCGTCGATCAACTTCGAGAGGAGTGCAGCGACATGCGCAACGTCAGTTGGCTGCAGGATTTCGTTCAGGACATCCACTATGGCCTGCGCATCCTGCGCAAGTCTCCCGGGTTCACGGCCATCGCCGTTCTCACGCTCGCTCTCGGCATCGGAGCGAACACGGCCATCTTCAGCCTGGTGGACTCCGCCCTGCTTCGCGCGCTGCCTGTCAGCGATCCGCAGAGTCTCATGCTCTTCCAATGGACCGCTCACTCCAGTCCGCACCACTTCAGTTATAGCAACTACGGTGATTGCGACGATCGTACGGGCGAGACGAATCCGGTCGGCTGCTCGTTTTCCCAGCCGATGTTCAATGACCTCCGCGCTCGTGCCGACGCCTTCTCCAGCATGGCCGCGTTCGCCGGCGGTGAAGGTCTCGACTTGGCCGGCAATGGCGCGGCTACACGCGTCGACAGCCCCGAGTACGTTTCCGGCGATTACTTCCAGACTCTCGGCATCCGGCCGTTTGCCGGACGCCTGATTGGCTCAGCCGACGACGCGCCCACTGCCTCACCCGTTCTCGTCCTCAGTTACAACTACTGGCGAACCAATTTCGGCGGCTCGCCTTCCGCAGTCGGCAAGACGATTTTTCTCAACAAGGTTCCGTTTACGATCGTCGGCGTCGCCGAACCGAAATTTGACGCCCTCTCGCCCGGCAATCCCATCGATCTTTGGCTCCCTCTTTCGGCCGTTTCTCGAATCGAAGTCCCTTGGGACAATCGCGACGCCGACTTCAACGATTGGTGGCTTCTCATCGTGGGCAGGCTCAAGCCCGGCGTCGCGCGCACGCAAGCGCAGTCCGCCGTCGGCACAATCTTCTTCAATGAGGTGGTTCACAGCGCCAAGCCGGTCCTGAAACCCGAGGACGCCCCCTCGATTCTTCTCGTGCCTTCTCAAAAGGGCCTCACGGGCTACAGCACGGACGTTTCAGCGCCTCTCTACGTGCTCATGTGCGCGGTCGGGGTTGTTCTGCTCATCGTCTGCGCCAACGTTGCGGGCCTGCTTCTCTCCCGCGCCACTGCGCGACAGAAGGAATTCGCGTTGCGCTTCGCCTTGGGCGCCCGCCGCGGACGCGTCGTCCGCCAGCTTTTCACTGAAAGCCTTCTTCTCTCTCTGGCGGGCGGCGCACTGGGAATTCTCTTCGCGCGATGGGCTGCTCAAGGCATTTCCGCATTCATCGACGCGAGCCTTGAAAACTCGATGGCGTTCAATCCTCATATCGACGGTCGCGTCCTCGCGTTCACGGCCGCCGTTTCGATTCTCACGGGAATGATCTTCGGCCTTGCGCCCGCCTTGCGCGGCATGCGCGTCGACTTGACTCCCGCGCTCAAGGAAGGTTCCGGCGCCAGCGCCCCGCCCGTGCATCGCGGCGCCCGCTGGTTCAGCGCTGCGAACACGCTCGTCGTCGCGCAGGTTGCGCTCACCATGATTGTCCTCGTAGCCGCAGGTCTTCTTGTGCGCACGCTGGCAAATTTGAAATCCGTCGATCCCGGCTTCGACACCCGCAACATCCTCACCTTCCGCATCGATCCCACGCTGATCGGCTACAAGCGTCCCGAACTCGACACCTTCTACGCCGGTCTCCAGGAGCGTCTTGCCGCGATTCCCGGCGTCACCTCCGTCAGTTACTCCTGGCGGCCGCTTCTCGGCGGCGGCCTCTGGACCACTGACTTTCATCTCCCCGGCACGCCGAAGGACCAATCGGCTGACGCGGACATGCTCCCCGTCGGCTCCGGCTTCTTCGAGACGATGCGAATTCCTTTGCGCCTCGGCCGTCAGTTCACTTCCCAGGATTTCGACCAGGCCGCCCGCGTGGGAGAAGTTCTCGACGCCGAACAGCAGCGCGTCGCCGCAGCCGTTAAGACTTCCCCGGCCGCTGCCGCCGAGCAAAACAAAGACGCCGCCGCGGACCTGCCTCCCACGCCTGCCATCGTCAACGAAGCCTTCATCCGGAAATATTTCCCGGAGATCAATCCCCTCGGCGCTCCGTTTGGAGCCCACGGCGTGGACGACTCGAACCCTACCTCGAACCCCGGATGGGAAATCGTCGGTGTGGTCGGCGACGCGAAGTACAGCCGCTTGCGTCGCGATGTTGCGCCTACCATCTACGTTCCCAGCAGCGGCCGCGCTGTTTGCTTCACGTTGCGTGCGGGGATCGAGCCGCTGAGCTTGGTCCCGCAGATTCGCAGCATCGTCGGCCAGATGGACAGCAACCTCCCGATCTTCATGATTCGCACGGAAACCCAGCAGATTGACCGCCAGCTCTTTGTCGAACGTTTAATCGCGCGCCTTTCGAGTTTCTTCGGTCTGCTCGCGCTCGTGCTCGCTTGCATCGGCCTCTACGGCCTGCTCTCGTACGAAGTATCCCGCCGCACTCGCGAGATCGGTATTCGCATGGCCCTCGGAGCCAATCCCGCCGACGTTCTCCGAATGGTCATCCGTCAGGGGATCGCGCTCGCCGCCGTCGGAGCTGTGATCGGCATCGTCGTCGCGCTCGGCATCACCCGATTCCTCGGCTCGATGCTTTACAACGTGAAAGCCGGCGACCCGCTCACCTTTACGGGCGTCGCCGTTTTGATCGCGGCCGTCGCTGTGTTCGCGTGCTACTTGCCCGCTCGCCGTGCCACCCGCGTCGACCCCCTCGTCGCCCTCCGCTACGAGTGACCATGCGATGCTTTACTACACTTGCGCTGCGTGTCCGTTCGCTCTTCCGCCGCTCCGCCGTCGACCGCGAACTCGACGCCGAACTCCGTTTCCATCTCGACCGCCAAATCGCTGAGAACATCGCCCGCGGCATGGGGCCGTCCGAAGCCCGCTATGCCGCTCTCCGCGAATTCGGTGGTGTGTCCCAGGTTTGGGAGGAATGTACCGAAGCCCGAGGAGTCCACCTGCTTGATACCCTGCTTCAAGACTTTCGTCACGGCGCGCGCGTTCTCGTTAAGAATCTTGGCTTCACGGTCGTAGCCGTCCTCACGCTGGCGCTCGGGATCGGCGCCAACACTGCAATTTTCAGCATGGTCGACGCCTTGCTCCTGCACCCCTACAATTTCCGCGATCTCGACCAGCTCGTGCTTGTTTGGCAGGACAACGGATCCGACCCGGGTTTTGACAGCCGCGCTCTCGCTCCTGGTGATGCCGCCGACCTCGCCGCCGGCGCGAACATCTTCCAGTCGCTCGCAACCTATCGCTGCCACACGTTCAGCCTTACCTCGGCCTCGGACGTGCGACCCGTCAACGGCTGCGGTATTTCCGCGAATTTCTTCGACTTGCTCGGCGTCGCCCCTGCTCTTGGCCGGTCCTTCATGCCTACAGAAGACCAACCGGGCGCTGATTCCGTCGCCGTGGTCGGCTACGGCTTCTGGCGACGCCAGTTCGGCGGCGATCCCAACGCAATCGGCAAGACTGTTCAGCTGAACGGCCGCACGTACACAATCGTCGGAATCATGCCCGCCGATTTTGATTTCCCCGTGCCGATGCAGCTCTGGGTCCCGCTGGCGCTCTCGCCCACCGATAACTCCGACCGCTCGCACCTTTCGATTTGGGCCATCGGACGCCTCAAGCCGGGCGTCAGCGTCGCGCAAGCGCGCGGCGCGCTCGCTGGATTCTCCGCCCGGCTCGCCGCGGAATATCCCTCGACCAACACAGGCCGCCGCACCACTCTTCTCCAGCTTCGCCGCGAGCTTTACCAGTACACACTGCCGCTTTTTTCCTTGCTCCAGACTGCTGCCGGATTCGTTCTTCTCCTGGCTTGCGCGAACCTTGCCAATCTCCTGTTCGCGCGGATGGTCGGACGCCAGAAGGAAATCGCCCTTCGCTCGGCACTCGGAGCCGGCCGCCGGCGTCTGGCGCAGCTTTTCATTTCGGAGACGGTCCTCTTCTCTCTCATAGCTGGCGCCGTCGCCATCCTCGTCTCCTTTGGGACCGTCCGGCTGCTTCGCACCAGCATCTCGCCTGACTGGACGAAGTGGGTCCCGGGCTGGGGCGGCATTCGCGTCGACGGCGCTGTTCTCGCGTTTACGATTCTCCTTGCCGCCGTCGTCGGGATCCTCTTCGGCCTCGCGACGGTTCTGCATGCCGGCCGCGTCCATCTGAACCAAACCCTCAAAGAGGGCGGTGCCGGCTCGATGACGCGCGCCCGTGGCCGCATCCGCAGCATTCTCGTCGTGGTGCAATTGATGTTCGCGCTCGTCCTCCTCGTCTGCGCGGGGCTCACGATTCAAGGCTTCATGCGTCTCGCCAACATCTACGGCGGATTCAGCCCCGGGAGCGTGATGGAGCTCGAGCCCGTGTTGCCAGCGAACTCCTACACGGACGTTCGCAAGATCGCGAATCTCTATCAGCAGCTCCTTCGCGACACTGCTTCCCTGCCGGGAGTCACCGCCGCTGCTCTCGTGCAGAATCCTCCTGCGAGCAACGTCGATAGCGACCAGGCTCCCTTCGTTATCGAAGGCCGCCCGGCGCCGCCGCCCGGCGAGACTCCGTCCGCCTCCCTGCAAATCGCGACGCCGGATTACTTTCGCGCCCTGCACGTCGCTCTGATCTCGGGCCGTACGTTTTCGGACGAGGACGACAACGCCGGCGCTCCAGTCGCCGTGGTCAGCCGCAGCTTGGCGGCGCAGTTCTTCACGGGCGGCAACGCTGTGGGCCAGCACATCAGGCTCGGTGGCCCCGATAGCGCATCACGTTGGCTGACTATCGTCGGCGTCGTTGACGACGTACGCCAAAATTGGTGGGATTCCCCGGCACAGCCCGCGATCTACCAGCCGATGCTTCAATCCCCCGTCCGGGGCATGGTCCTTATCCTGCGCACTTCCGCGAATCCCGCCGGCTACGTTTCTCCGGTGCGCGATACCCTTCGCCGGCTCGATCCTTCGATCGCTCTCGCCGGTGTCCACACCCTTCAGAGGGAGGTCACCGATGCGATCGGAATCATCCGGATCATGGGCATTCTGATGGGCGTATTTGGCGCGGTTGCGCTGGCTCTTTCTGCGATTGGCGTCTATGGCGTGCTTTCCGAGAGCGTCGCGCAGCGCACCCGTGAGATCGGAATCCGCGTCGCGCTCGGTGCCGCCCCGCGCGACGTGCGGAAACTCGTCCTCGGCCACGCGATGAAACTCACCGTCATCGGACTCGCGATTGGCCTCCCTGTCTCGCTCGCGATCAATCGCGCCATGTCCAGCCTCGTTTTCGGTATCGTCTCCATTGACGCCGCCGTGATCCTTGAGTTCGCGGCCGTGCTGGTCCTCGTCGCACTCGCCGCGGGGTATATCCCCGCTCGCCGCGCCATGCGCGTCGATCCCATGATCGCTCTCCGCCACGAGTAAAGGGCACACAGTCCCGTGCCACTGCGTTTTTGCTTCTTGTTGGGGCGTGTCTCAGACCCGCTCAGCACTCGCCGCGGCAAGCTTCCGCGCGACTCGAGCTGAAAACACACGAGCGGGCGTGAGGGACCTGGCTTTGCAGTTGGTTCTTCTTGTCCTCATCTCAAGTTTCAAATCTTAAATCTGAAATCGCTCTGCTCGCCTCCACCACCAAGCGCCGGAGGCGCGATTGTACTTAGCCCGGCATGCAGCGCAGCGGAGTGCCGGGAACCCGAGCAAGCCCCTCAAAACCAAGTCAGCAGTCCCGGAGGGACGATTGAACCGTCTCGCCGCCTGCAGCATTGCCCTCACCGTACGTGCGGTTGTCATCCTGAGCGGAGCCGGAGGGCAGGCCGTCGCGGAGGTCATGGACCGAAGCGACCCCTGGTTCTCAACTTTTTTTCGATCCTTGTCACGATTGGCGTTTCCGCAAGCCCAATTGTTTCTGTCATTTGCAGACCGCAAATGCCCATGTCAAGTTGCCATGCATGATAAAATGGCTTGCGAAAGGAAAATGACAGACTAGCGAGAAAAAAGATGCAGGCCGCCCGACGAACTCCTCTTGCGATAGACTGGGCGCACCCCACCTCGACCTCTAATCGTAACAGTTCATTATTAGAATCCCCTCTAAGTTATAGAAAACAAAGAATGCTCGGTCCGTCTAATCGCAACAAATCACGACTTTGGCGTCTTGAGGCCTTCCACCCCGATGGTTCTCTGTTTCTCTGTTTCTCTGTGGCAGACGTGTCTTCTCTCCCGATTTCTAATCGCCAAATTCGAATATTAGAACCCCTCCTAAGTCATAGAAAACAAACAACGGCAACCCCGTCTAATCGCCAAAAATCGCGATTCCGTCACCGCGCCCGCGAAGCCGCCTCTCTCCCCAATTGGCGCACGCCGGGAGAAATTGTTACAATGCGCGATGGCGCGGGCGTCCGTAAAGCCGCCCGTGCACACTGGGACGCCGTCCCGCAGACCCTGAGCTAAAATCGACCTATGCCTCCCCGCACACTGTACGAAAAAATTTGGGACGCTCACCTCGTCCATGCCGAGCCGGGCCAGCCCTCCCTGATTTATATCGACCGCCATCTGATCCACGAAGGCACCTCGCCGCAGGCCTTTGCGGGCATCAAGGCCGCTGGGCGCACCGTGCGCCGGCCCGAGCTGACCTTCGCTGTCATGGACCACTCGGTCTCGACCAAGAATCGCGCCCTCCCCGTTCTCGATCCCGATGCCGCTGGCCAGTTCGAAGCCCTCGCGCGCAACTGCGAGGAGTTCGGCGTCAACCTCTTCGACATGCACAGCCGCAATCAGGGCATTGTGCACATCATCGGCCCGGAGCTCGGCATCACGCAGCCCGGGTATACCATCGTCTGTGGCGACAGCCACACCTCCACGCACGGCGCGTTCGGCGCCCTTGCCTTCGGCATCGGCACCAGCGAAATCGAGCACGTCCTCGCCACGCAGTGCCTCTCGCAATTCAAATCGAAGACGATGAAGATCGACGTCGAGGGCAAGCGCCCGCGCGGCGTCACCGCCAAAGACATCATCCTCACCATCATCGGCAAGATCGGAATCGCCGGAGGCAACGGTCACGTCGTCGAATACACCGGCGAAGCCGTTCGCGGCCTTTCGATGGAAGGCCGCATGACCATGTGCAATATGTCGATCGAAGGCGGCGCCCGCGCTGGCATGGTCGCGCCGGACGAAACCACCTTCGCCTACATGGAAGGCCGCCCGTTCGTTCCGCGCGGCAAGGATTTCCAGGTCGCGGTTGACTACTGGAAGTCGCTCTGCACCGATCCCGGCGCCAAATACGACGACACGGTCACGCTGAAGGCCGCCGAGCTCGCGCCGATGGTCACCTGGGGCACGAATCCCGGCATGGTCACGCAGGTGACGAACCGCGTCCCCGACCCGCACTCCTTCTCCGATCCCGTCGACCAGAAGGCTGCCGAGCGCGCCCTCGAATACATGGCGCTGCAACCCGGCACGCCCATTCAGGAGATTCCCGTCGACCGCGTCTTCATCGGCTCCTGCACCAACTCACGCATCGAGGACTTACGCGCCGCCGCCAAAGTCGTCGCCGGAAAGCACATCGCCAAATCATTGAAACAGGCCCTCGTCGTTCCCGGCTCGCGCCGCGTGAAAGTCGAAGCGGAACAGGAAGGCCTCGACAAAATCTTCCGCGATGCCGGTTTCGAGTGGCGCGACGCCGGATGCAGCATGTGCATCGGCATGAACGACGACGTTCTGCCCTCCGGCGAGCGTTCCGCGAGCACCTCGAACCGCAATTTCGAGGGACGCCAGGGCAAGGGCAGCCGCACGCACCTCGTCAGCCCGTTGATGGCCGCTGCCGCCGCCATCGAAGGCCACTTCGTGGATATCCGCAAATGGAACGTGGACGGAGCAGAATAAGATGGAACCCTTCATCAAGCACACCGGATTGGTTGCGCCGCTCGATCGCGTGAACGTCGATACCGACCAGATGGTCCCCAAGCAGTTTCTGAAGCTGCTCACGCGCCAGGGCTATGGCCGCGTACTCTTCTACGATTGGCGCTACCTGCCCGGCGAGAAGCCGAATCCCGATTTCGTCCTCAACGCTCCGCGCTACAAGGGCGCCAGCGTGATCCTCGCCCGCGCCAATTTTGGCTGCGGCTCCAGCCGTGAACATGCGCCGTGGGCCATCCTCGACTACGGCTTTCGCGCGATTCTTGCGCCCAGCTACGCCGACATCTTCTACAACAACTGCTTCAAGAACGGCATTCTGCCGGTCACGCTCACGAACGAACAGATGGACGAGCTTTTCGCGCGCACCGAGAAGACCCCTGGCTACAAGCTCACGGTCGACCTCGAAAAGCAAATCGTC
>DATIZQ010000137.1:0-177910 GCA_035517015.1 Candidatus Acidiferrum sp.
CGCTCTTCATGCCTTCCTGCACGATCTGCCACTTTTCTTCGGGGGATCGATCTACTCGTGGTTTCCTGCCCATGTTGCCTCCAGTTGGAGGCCCTGATTCTACCTACGTGAAGTGTCCAGTTTCAGCGGGGAGCCCTACAGAGTTGACCCCAGCGAGCTCGTGATTTCTCTTCTCAAGGCACGACTCGAGACCATTCTGGAAAAGCCTGTCGGCGTAGCGTCGAGCAACCTCACCTAGTGGCATCGGCCAATTATATATCGCACTATCGTCAAGACAGTTCGTACCCCGAGTGGATAGCCGCCCGACGCGGGATCTGGCAAATGGACCTTGGCGGCGCTGACGTGTCGGAAGTGCCTCCCCCGACGAGTCCCGGCGCTAGAATGGTCTGATGAGAACTGTTGACGTTAGCGGCGCGACCGCTCGCGATTCGATGTCAAAATGATGCCCCCTTTGGATGTCATAGCGCCAAAGCCCCGAATACGCCGGGCACAGCACCACATGATAGGTAGTCGTGTTGAATAGGCTGACCTGCACGAGCAATCCCCTTAGTCCCATGTTCCAATTCAACGTAATCAGATGTCCGTTGGTCTGTCGCAATTGCGGCAGGTCATCATAGAGGATAGGCCCCTGGGATGGCCTAACGACGGCTCCCCAAGCCGGTAACGCCGCGTATCGCACGTAATTCCTCACTTCATCGAAATCCGGCTGCAGGGCAAAGGACGAGCCATGCACGTAGGCTAGGTAGTTGAACGCAATTTTGGCGATAGCGCGAAAAATAGTCGCATCCACCTGAGACGACAGCCGAACCTCGACCTTCCCGTCTTCGTCAGGGATTATTTGTCTGAGTTCACCCTGCTTGTCGAAGTTGATACCCAGTCCCCCCAGCTTTTCGATCAGACGTTGCCGGTCCTCGGGCGAAGGCCCTACGATTCTGATTTCGAGCGTACCGCGAGGCGGATTCTTGTACGGCGCCAGCCGCTCGGCGCTCACCTCCCTTTCGACGATCCAACTAAATTCCGAGCCGCCCCTCCATTTGAATCCCGCTTGCGGGATAGGGACAGGCTCAACGCAGGTTCCACTTCCGTCCGCCTCGAGAATAGCCGTCGCGCCGAGCCACGGTCCCGGCTGTCCAATCTTCACTTCGAGCTTCCTATACCGAAGGTCTTTAGCCTCGGACGCAGGTTTGACGCCGTACCGGAGTCTTAGCACGGCCTCCAAGCTGTCGCGCGAGAGCGCAAGTTCCAGACTCCTTCCGAAGTAGCCGTTGCATTCTTTGCACACGCAATCGAGCACGGGCGAATCAGGCTCAAAAGTCCCGAAGGCTTCAGGCATCACATGCTCGCGGTCGAAAAGCCTGTCGTGGCTTTTGCAATAAACGCAGGTTTGGGGACTCACACGATCCATCCAGTCAGCTCGGCGCACCACGCCTAAGAAACACGCAGTTCCAGAACTACTCTAGCAATAGTCTCCGCCGAACGAAACCCGAGCCGGGCACCGAACCACGATTGCCGTCCGTGGCAGAAGCGTGATAGATGCGGGTGCCGGTCTTAGCCAATCAATTCTTTGCCGGGTCTGCAAAAGGGTGCGCGCCCTTCATCCTGAGTTGACTCCCCGCCCCGCCCATTCGCGTCAGCTCCCGACTTGTCCTTTGCCTCCTCTGCCTCCTTTGCTTCCTCTGCCTCCTTCCCGCACGTCCGCACCGACATCCTTCCGCTCCATTTTCCCTTTTCTCTTTTCCCTTTTCCGTCTCTATAATCCAGCCACATAGCGTCAACCCAGGAGGTCCGCCATCAAACTCTCCGTCTTCTGCGGTGTGAGCGTCGACGGCTTTCTCGCTCGCCCGGACGATGCGCTCGACTTCCTGGACGCAGGTGGGCAGGAGCCCCACGGCTTCACGGAATTTATCGCCAGCGTCGATGTGGTGGTCCTGGGCCGAAGAACGTTCGATGTGGTGATGAAACTCACGCACCTGCCGCTTTACGGCAAGACGCCGGTGGTCGTGCTGAGCAACCGCCCGCTGGTTTTCCCGCCGGCCAAAAGCGGCGCACCCGAACGCATGTCGGGCGAACCTGCCGAAATCGTCAAGCAGCTCGAATCGCGCGGCTTCCAGCATGTCTATGTGGACGGCGGCATCACCGTCCAAAGATTCCTCGCCGCCGGACTCATCGACCGATTGGTGATCACGCGCGTGCCCGTCCTGGTCGGCGCAGGCATCCCGTTGTTCGGCGCGCTGCCGCGTGACGTCACTCTTCACCACGTGGCGACGCGCTCTTACAAAAGCGGCCTGGTGCAGAGCGAATATGAAATTCAGGCTGCGCCGCCTGTCCGGCCCCGAAAAAAGCAGAGCCCGAAAACACGCTAAAGGCAGGCGGGATGAATCTCCCGATTGGCGCAGTTCGGTTCTGCAAAACGAAGCGCCCACTTCGTCCGCCTCCGTCCCCCTAGTTCTAGCCGTACTACTCGAATTTTGAACCTGTTCACGATTCCATTTCCGTGCTACCGTGGCTCGTTTTCGCGCTGAGCGAAATCGAGAACAGAGGGTTTCAGGGTTTGTACTTGCAAACCCTGAGCTGAGAATGAGCCCGAAGGGGGAGACGCGGTGAGCGAGAAGGCGCTATCCGCGGGCGGAACGCCGACCGCGATGTGTGAATCGCACTTCACGGATCGCGGACCGCTGGTCGCTGGTTTACCCAGAGCCAGAGCGAAGGGTCGCAGCTTTCTAATATACAGTTACGCGATTAGAAATCCCTCTAACTCATTGAAAACAAAGGACCGACCCCATGCCTAATATACAGTTGCGACGCCGCAACGGAGCATCGTGGCGCCCTCCCGGGGAAAACCAAGGTGGCTTCCGTCCCTGCCTTGGCAATCGATCGTTCCTTGCTTCCCTGGCTCTGCGTCTCTGTGCCTCCGTGGCAAATCCCCCGGCCGCCGTGGCGGCTAATCGCAACAGTTCATTATTAGAATTCCCCTCAACCCGCGCCAAATCAATCACTTCCAAAATTCTAATCGCAACAAATCAGGCATTTGGGGCGCTCGCGCTCTCTTCCTCTTCTGCGTCCTTTGCTTCCTGTACCTCCTTTGCTTTCTCTGCTTCCTCGTCGACACTCAAGCTTCTGAAAACTCAATCGGTACACTTTGCAATTGAAAATCGCCGCAACCCCTTGCGCTTCAACCACATGAAAAACTTCAATCGGTACACTTTCAGCGCCTTGGCCGCCCTCACCTCCCCCTCCTTTGCTTCGTGTACTTCCCTTGCTTCCTTTCTCTCCCTTCCTGCCACTATAATCCGCGGCGGAGTTTGCGCCGCAACCCGCGCGTAGAGGAGCGACCGTGCCGATAGGAACAGCGGTCCACGACAGAACATCGAAGCTGTGCGAGAGCCTGAACTACCGCGAGTGGTCGGGCTACTACGCGGTGAGCGTCTACGAGACGCATCACGAGCACGAGTACAACGCGATCCGCAACGCGGCGGCGCTGATCGACGTGACGCCGCTCTACAAATACCGGGTAAGCGGGCGGGACGCGACGAAGCTGGTCAACCGCGTGATCGCGCGCGACATCAACAAAGTCGCGGCCGGCCAGGTGATCTACTGCTGCTGGTGCGACGAGCAGGGCAAGACGATCGACGACGGCACGATCTCGCGGCTCGGCGAAAATCTGTATCGCTGGACCGCCGCGGACCCGAGCATGCGCTGGTTCCACCAGAACGCGCTCGGGCTCGACGTGCAGATCGAGGACATCTCCGACAAGATCGCGGCGCTCGCGCTGCAGGGGCCGACGTCCGGCCGCCTGCTGATGTGCGCAGCGGAAGCGGACATCGCAAACCTGAAATACTTTCGCGTCACGCACGGAAAAATCGCGGGCGTCGAAGTCGATATTTCGCGGACCGGCTACACGGGCGACCTGGGCTACGAAATCTGGATTCCGTGGAACGACGCGCCGCGCGTGTGGGACGCCCTCTTCGAGCACGGGCGGCAATTCGATTTGCAGGCGGCGGGAATGCTGGCGCTGGACGTGGCGCGCATCGAGGCCGGGCTGATCCTGATCGAGGTCGATTACTTCAGCAGCAAGAAAGCAATGATCGAGGCGCAAAAATATTCGCCGTACGAAATCGGACTCGGGCGTCTGGTCGATTTGAAGAAGGAGCACTTCATCGGCCGCGCGGCGCTCGAGGAAGAAAATCGTCGCGGCCCGAAGCGCGTCCTGATGGGCCTCGACATCAATTGGGACGACATCGAGCGGCTCTACGACGCGGTGGGGCTCGCGCCTCAGGTGGCGAGCACGGCATCGCGCGCGGCCGTGCCCGTGTATCGCGGCGGATTGCAGATCGGCAAAGCGACGTCGACCACCTGGTCGCCGACGCTGAAGAAGATGATCGCGCTCGCCACCTTGAACCGCGAGCACGCCGCGCCCGGCATCGAACTGCAGATGGAAATGACGGTCGAAGCGACGCGGCACAAGGTGCGCGCGATCGTCCGCGAGCTTCCCTTCTTCAACCCCCCGCGAAAAACCGCCACGCCCGTTGGTTGAAGCGCGCGCTCACTCGGAGCGAAGCGCCTCGACCGGATCGACGGTGGCGGCGCGGCGCGACGGCAAGTAGCTGGCGAGCGCGGCGGTGGCAATCAGTCCGGCGCCAACCGCAATGTAAGTGAGCGGGTCGCTGGCCTTCACATGGAAGAGGAGAGACGACATCAAGCGCATCGCGGCGAAGGCGACGATGAGGCCGCAGGCGACGCCGGCGGACGTCAACCACAAACCCTGCCGGACGAACATTCCGGTCAGCTCGCTCTGCTGCGCGCCGAGCGCGATGCGAATCCCGATCTCGCGCGTCCGCTGCGACACGGAGTAGGCGATCACGCCGTAGAGCCCGACGATGCCGAGCAGCAGCGCCATCGCTCCCGCGATGCCAAGCATCACGAGAGTGAACGAAGTCCGCGCCAGCGACCGCGAGTAGTAGTAGTCGAGAGTGCGGACGTTCGCGAGCGGAAGATTCGCGTCGACCGACCAGACCGCCTCGCGAATTTCCTTCATGAAATTTTCGGAGCCGGCCCGCGGGCTGCGGATGGCGAAGGCGACTCCGCGCTGGACCTGCACGGAGTCGCTCTCGAAGTTGGCCGTGAGAATCGGCCAGTAAATCGTGGACGTGGCGGCTTCATTGACGCCGTCATCGTGGATGTCGCCGACGACGCCTACGACCTCGCGCCAATCGTCCTTCGTGCTCACGCGGACGCGCTTGCCGATGGCGTTCGCCGGGTCGTGCCAGTACTCGCGCGCGAAGTTTTCCGAGACGAGCGCGATCGGGAGTTTGTTGTAGGTATCGGCCCAGGTCAGGTTGCGGCCGGCGATGAGCGGAATGCCCACAGTCTGAAAGAACTCGGGCGAAACGAATTTGAAGCGGCGAAGCGGCGGAATCTCGCCCTCCGCGTAGGCGCGACCCTGCGCGAAAACGGGATCGGTCCAGTGGTTTCCGTCCATGGGGACCGAATTGGCGAGGCCGACGGAAGAAACGCCAGGGATGGTGGCGATCTTCCGAAGGATGGCTTCCTGCATGCGCACCACCGCTTCCTCCTCTTTGACTTCGGTTTCCGGAATCGCGACGCGAAACGTCTGGATGCCGGCGGGGGCGACGAAGCCGGGGTTGACGTGGGACAGCGCGCGGAACGTGCGAATCATCAGGCCGGAGCAGATCAGCAGCACGAAGGCGAGTCCCACCTGCACGACGACGAGCGTGTTTCGCGCGCGGTGGCGTTCGCGGCTTTGGCTGAGCGTACGGCCACCCTCGCGGAGTCCGGTGGCGGCGCGCGCGCCCGCGTACTTGAACACTGGAATCAAGCCGAAGAGCAAGCCGGCGAAAAGCGAGATTACGAGCGTGAACACGAGCACAGGCAGGTCGATGCCGATTTCGTCGAGACGCGGGAGACCCGAGGGCGCCATCGCGATCAGCAGGCGCAGCGCGCCGTAAGCGAGCGCGAGTCCCAGCACGCTGCCGAGAAGGCCGATGATCAAACTCTCGAACAGAAGTTCCCCGGCGATGCGTCCGCGGCTGGCGCCGAGGGCCGCGCGAATGGCGAGTTCCTGCTGACGTCCTTCGGCGCGAACAAGAAGCAGGTTGGCGACGTTCGCGCAGGCGATCAGGAGCACCATGCCGATGCTGCCCATCAAGACCCAGAGGAGCTTGCCCACGTCACCCACCACATCGCGCTTCAGCGGGTGCGCGTTGGACGAGATGTTCGCATGCTTGAAGAGTTCGACGCTGAATCCCGGGGGCGCGGGAAAGCTGCTCATCACGATGGGGAGCATGCGCGCGATGTCTGCGTTGGCCTGCTCGACTGTCGCGCCGGGCTTGAGCCGCGCAATGCCGTCGTAGCTGAAGTTGCCCAGATGAACTTTATTGCGATCGAAGCGAAACGGGAGAATGAGCGGCGGCTCCTCCCAATCGAGAAAGCGGAATCCGCGCGGCATCACGCCGATGATCTGGTGCGAGCTGCCGTTGATCGTGATATTGCGGCCGACGACCGACGGGTCGGCGCCGAACTTGCGGTGCCAGTAACCGTACGTGAGCATTACCGTGTCCGGGCTACCGGGAGTGTCGTCGGTGCGATTGAACCGGCGGCCCAGCATCGGGGACACTCCCAAAGCCGGAAGCAAGCCGTCAGTGACGTTGAGGACGCGAACCTGTTCGGGCTCTGCCATGCCGGTCACGGTCACGGAGCCGCCATCGTAAAGGCCCACGTTCTCGAAGGTGCGGCTCTGGTCGCGAAAGACGAAGTAGTCGGACGGGGAAAGGTCGAGATTCGGAATGTTGATGCCCGGTGCGGCGAGCCAAACGCCGATCAGCTCGTTCGGATGGGGATACGGCAGCGGCTTCAGGAGGACGCCTTCGAGAACGGAGAAGATTGCGGTGTTGGCTCCAATGCCGACCGCAAGCGTGATCAGCGTGATGGCCGTGAACATCGGGGCGCGGCCGAGCCTGCGAAGAACCTGCCTGAACTGGTCGCCGAACGTTCCCATGGTTTCGCCTCCCGGAAACCTGCCTTCGTGAACCTCGGCGCCCCGTTACCGAGCCTCGAAAGCAAGATACGTTGGCAGGACGGTAGAAGTTCCACGGGATGAACATGAAACGGGGTGCTTCGGATGCCCGGCTGCGGGCGAATCTTTGGTACCTTTATAAGGGCTTGGTCAGGGGGAATGAATGTCGTTTCGCCGTCGTCTGGTTGCCATTGCGGTCGGCGCCGTGCTTGGGAGCGGAATTACCGCTGGAAGCGCTGCGCGGGCACAAACGCCGCCGGGAAGAATTCGCTTGTCGGTGGACGCATCGCAAGCGCCACGAAAAATCCTGCATGTGCACGAGCAGATTCCGGTGCAGCCGGGCCCGCTGACGCTGTACTACCCGGAATGGATTCCCGGCGAGCACATGCCGGACGGGCCGATCGTTGACGTCGCGGGAATGAAATTCAGCGCGGCGGGCAAGGCGGTTTCGTGGCGGCGCGACCTGGTGGACATGTTTGCGATTCATCTCGACGTGCCGGCGGGTGCGAATTCGGTCGACGCGGATTTCGATTTTCTTCTGTCGGCGCCGGCATCGGGATTTTCCGGAGGCGCTTCCGCAACGGCGTCGCTCGACGTGCTGAGCTGGAATCAGGTTCTCTTTTATCCGAAGGGCTACGCGGCCAAGGACTTGATTTTCGAGCCGAGCCTGAAAATTCCTTCGGGCTGGGACTTCGGCACGGCGCTCCCCGGGGCAAGACGCGACGGCGACTCGATCGATTTTTCAGAGGTGCCGCTCAACACCCTCGTGGATTCGCCGGTGCTGACGGGCCAGTACTTCCGCAAAATTCAACTGACGCCGGGGCAGAACCCGCCGCACGAAATGGACATCGCCGCAGACAGCCAGGCGGCGCTGGCGATGGAGCCGGAGACCCAGCTTCACTTCAAGCAGCTCGTCGCGGAGACCGGCGCGCTGTTCGGAGTGCGGCACTATCGCGACTACCATTTTCTGGTGACGCTCAGCGACGACGTGGCGCACTTCGGGCTGGAGCATCACGAGTCGAGCGACGACCGCACCTCGGAACGCAGCCTGATCGACGACGCGGATCAGATTGCGTTCGCGGGGCTGCTGCCGCACGAGTTCGTGCATTCGTGGAACGGCAAGTACCGGCGTCCGGCAGGCCTTGCAACTCCGGATTACCAGCAGCCGATGAAGGACGATCTGCTGTGGGTGTACGAAGGGCTGACTGAGTATCTCGGCAACGTCCTGACGGCACGAAGCGGGCTGCTGACCCAGGAACAAGCGCGCGAGGCGCTCGCTTACCTCGCCGCAACGTACGAGCACCGGCCGGGACGCGATTGGCGTCCGCTGCAGGACACGGCGGACGCGGCGCCGTTTCTCTATGACGCGGGATCCGAATGGTCGAACTGGCGGCGCGGCACCGATTTCTATGAGGAGGGCGAACTGCTCTGGCTCGACGTGGATGGCACGATTCGACGGCTGACGAACGACCAGAAGTCGATGAACGATTTCTGCAAGGCCTTCTACAGCGGGGCAGACGGGCAACCGGCGCTCAAAACGTATACGTTCGAAGATGTGGTGGCGGCTCTCAGCGCAATTGCGCCGTACGATTGGAGCGGGTTTCTTCGCACGCACCTTGATTCGCTCGCGCCGAACACGCCGATCAGCGCAATCGATAACAGCGGTTGGAAACTAGTCTACAACGAAGAGCCGAACACCATGGAATCGAATGAAGAGATCGTGATGCGCGGGATGGATCTGAGCTTTTCGATCGGCCTGATGCTTCGGGAAGACGGCGGCGTGGCAGACGTGATTCACGGAGGCCCGGCCTACAACGCAGGCATCGGCCCGGGAATGAAGGTGGTAGCGGTCGAAGGGCAGCAGTTTTCACCGGAAGCCCTGAGAAATGCCGTGGACGGCGCGAAAGGCACGGCGACGCCCATTCATTTGCTTGTCGCCAACGGCGCGCAGTACCAGACCTATGCGATCGATTACCACGGCGGGCTGCAGTACCCGCACCTCGAGCGAGACAACAGCCGGCCCGATTATTTGAGCGAGATTCTGCGCGCGTTGGCACCTACGGTCGGGGCCGTGGCGCGAAATGGCTCAGGAATAGCTGACCAGTAGAGACAAGAATCGAGCGGACAAGATGAGAATCACGCTGCATGCAATTTTCGGAGCCTTGTTCTTCCTGATGGGCGTGGTCGCCATGATTCACCCGAATTTTGTTCTGCCCGGCAAAAAGGACGAGGTGACGAGCGCGAATCAAAGAACCGTGATCGAAACGCACCGAGTGATTTCGGTTCCGCGCGCCGCAAGCGGAGCGGAGATTGCGCTCGGAATCGGGCTGATGATCGTGGGGTCACGGAAACCTCGATGACACAACAGCGAACAACTGACTCCTGGATGCCGGCCGACGACTACGGCCGCACGCTTCCCTTCTTCACCGTGAACCTGCTCGTGTCCGATGTATCCAAGTCGGTGGCGTTCTATACGAAGGTGCTCGGCGCGAGCCTGATTTACTCCGATCCCGATTTTGCGGCGCTGCGTTTGAAGGAGCTTGAATTCATGCTGCACGCCGACCACGCTTACGATCACCATCCCTGGTATGCGCGGCTGGCGGGAGGCGAGCGTCGCGGCCTGGGGGCGGAATTGCGGCTATTCCAAACGGACCCGGACGCGGTGGAAGCGCGCGCGAAGCAGCAGGGCGCCGTGATCCTGCAACCGTGTCAGGATATGCCGCACGGCTGGCGCGACGTGATCGTAGCCGATCCGGACGGATACGCTTGGGCGGTCGGCATCGCGACTCGAGAACCCCACCCGTAGGCCGGGCCTCTGTTGGATTTATCAACGCGGCGGTTGATTTATTCAATGCGATGGGGGCGCTTGGCCGAGTGCGGCTCGAGAGGAGCCCATGCTATTCGTTGTCTTTTCCGTCAGATAGGGACAGGAGCCGGTCCGATGGGATTGTGGCAAGCCATATGCATGTAATCCCCTGCGAACGGCAAGAGACAGCCCGAGAGGAGCCAGAACATGAAAACCAAGAAAGCAAACAGGCGAGTCAAGAATCTGAAGAGCGGAAAGAAACTCCAGAGCACCAAGCCGCTCACCACGAGCCTCTTGGCGTCGTGCTGCACGGGTCAGCATATCAAGACGTAGGTCAGCCTCTAATCGAAAAGCGGGCGGCAGGCGAGACCGGCGCGCCAGATATGGCGCTGACGCTCCCCGCCGCCCTTCCTTCCTGCCCGAAGTTGCACATCCGGAACGCCGCTTCTCACACGCCGGTCGCCCACGCGATTCAGGTCCCGCCAAGCCGCTTGGAAAACAACGTAGGAAGTGCCATCATCACGCGTTTGTGTAGGCGCGTGCGTGATTGGAGTGCGGACATTGGAGGAACCATGAATCCGAAAACGCGAGTGGCGGGAGCCGGAATTCTCTTCCTTTTCCTAATGATTACGGCGAGCGCTCAAACGCCGCAGCGGCATCCGATCACGTTCAAGGATCTGATCGCGATGCATCGCCTGAGTGACCCGCAGATTTCGCCGGACGGAAAGTGGATCGCGTACTCGGTATCGACGCCGGACCTGGAAGCGAACCATTCGGTGCGGAACATCTGGATCGTTCCGACAGCGGGCGGCGAGGCGCGGCAACTCACGCGGGGTGGAAGCGACGAACGCCCGCGATGGTCGCCGGACGGAAAGAAAATCGCTTTTCTCTCCTCGCGCGGCGGCGCTCCGCAGGTCTACGCGATCGCGCTCGAGGGCGGCGAGGCGAGCAAGGTGACTTCCCTTTCGACGGGCGCGGACAACGAACTGTGGTCGCCGGACGGCAAACGGATCGCGTTCGTTTCGAGCGTCTATCCCGACTGCAAGGACGACGACTGCAATTCGAAGCGGGACGCGGACGTTGAGAAGAACAAGGTGAAGGCGCACGTCTACGAGAAGCTTCTCTACCGCCACTGGACCACGTGGTGGGACGGGAAGCGGAGCCATTTGTTCATTGTGGACGCCACCGGTGGAACGGCGCGGGATCTGACTCCGGGCGCGGACTACGACGTGCCGCCGTTCAACCTCGGCGAACCCGAGGCGATTGCATTCTCGCCGGACAGCGAGGAGGTCTGCTTCACCGCCAACGCCGACAAAGACGAAGCACTCAGCACAAACGGCGATCTATTCACCGTTCCCGCCTCCGGCGCAACCGAGCCCAAACGCATCACGACGAATCCGGCGGATGACTGGGGCCCGGCGTATTCGCCCGACGGGAAGTGGATCGCATACCGCGCCCAGAAACAGCCCGGATACGAGAGCGACCGCTGGCGCCTGATGCTGTACGACCGAAAGAGCAGCACGGTCGCAACGCTGACGGAAAACTTCGACAGCAATGTGGAACAGTTCGCGTGGTCGCCGGACAGCAAGACGATTTATTTCCTGACGGAGGAGAAGGCGCACATTCCGGTCTATGAGATCGCGGCGACGCCGGGAGGCACGCCGAAGGCGGTGCTTGCGGACGGCGTCAACAGCGACCTCGACGTCAGCCCTGACGGACACACGCTCGTCTTCACGCGCACCAGCCTGACGATGCCCGCCGAAGTGTTCGTCGCGAACTCGGACGGCACCGGCGTGCGGCAGGTGACGCATCAAAACGCCGCGCTCCTTTCGCAGTTGGAAATGCCTGCCGCCGAGCCGTTCTGGTTTGGCGGCGCCGACGGAGCGCAGGTGGAGGGATTGCTGATCCGGCCTCCGGGCTTCGACGCGTCGAAAAAATATCCGCTGCTGCTATTGATTCACGGCGGGCCGCAGGGCGAATGGGACGACGCCTGGGGCTACCGCTGGAATCCGCAGGTGATGGCCGCGCCGGGATATGTGGCGCTGATGATCAATCCGCGAGGGTCATTCGGCTATGGATCGAAATTCACGGAGGAGATCAGCCGCGACTGGGGAGGCAAAGTCTACACGGATTTGATGAACGGAGTCGACGCGGCGATCGCGAAATATCCCTTTATCAACAGCGCGCGGATGGCAGCCGCCGGAGGGTCGTACGGCGGATATATGATCGATTGGATCGCCACGCACACCGACCGGTTCAAATGCCTCATCAGCCATGCGGGTCCCTACGACGCGACGTCGATGTACGCGACCGAAGAGCTTTGGTTTCAGGAATGGGAATTCGGCGGGCCGCCGTGGGCGAGTCCGGAGCATTACCGGAAATGGTCGCCGAGCGAATTTGCGGGCGCGCTCGGAAAATACAAGACGCCGACGCTTGTGATCGGCGGCGAGCGGGATTTCCGCGTACCGTACACGGAGGATCTGGAGTTCTTCAGCGCTTTGCAGCGCCAGGGCGTGCCGTCAAAACTGATGATCTTTCCGGACGAAGGTCACTGGGTGCTGAAGCCGCAAAACAGCGAGCTCTGGTACAAGACATTTCTCGACTGGCTGGCTCGGTATTTGAAGTAGGCTTCGATCGTTCGAGGACAAGGATCGGAAAGGGCGGGTATGATCCCGCCCTTCTCGCCTCTGCCTCTATGTTGCACGTGTAGGGTTTGGTCAGCTACCGAGGACTTTGATTGCCTGGGTGCTTCCACCGAAGTCGATCTCTGTGACTTTATTGTGAGTGAGCACCACTTCCGTCTGATCCGGCTTGGTGTTGAGCTGAATCCAACGGCACGGGACCTCGGCCACCGTGCGGTCCGTGTCAGTGTCAACGACCTTCAACTGCGTGTCGTTGTTCTTAATCTCAAGCCGGTAATTTCCCGGTTTGAGCTGCGTTGCGCCGATCGTGGCCGGCTGGGTAACCGATAGTTGCGCGGTGTCTGTGTGCGCCCAAACCGGAACGGCCAGCATGAAAAGAACGGCAACCGCAATCCAATAGTGTCTTGCATGAATCTGCATGCGTGTCCCTCTCCTATGAGGATGAATGAGTCCCCGAGGAAAAACGAGCAGGCCTGCCGAGTTCCTGTGCGTGAGCGGCGCCGTCGTCGATTCAAGCCGACGAAAAGCCTTCCAGCACCTCTCACATATTGGGATGCGGCACCAACGCCCAAGGTTTCAAGCGGCCGAGAAAAAGATTTTGCAGAAGGGCTGGGTCGCTGCGGCGCGGCGCAACATGCGATTGACAAGCGGGCGGCGCGGTGCGATTGTTACGCCATTCTAATTCCCTCGGGAGGCTCCGATGCAGCCATCGAGGCGACTCTGTATCTATGCATCGCTCGCGGCGACCGCGATTCTGTGCGCGGGACCGCGAACGTTTGCGGAAACTTTAGTGATCACTACCTCTCCTCCCGGCGCAGCCGTCGAGATCGATGGCGTGCCCGCCGGGGAAACACCCTTCCGCGTCGATTACCCGGGCGGATACTTTCACAAGACACACACCGTGTTCAGCACGCGGCTCGAGCACGCGATGGTGCTGCGCGTCTCGAAAGACGGATATCTGCCGCAGCAGATGACCCTCACAAGCGGCCCCTACCAATGGATCGGGCTCACGGGAAAACGTCACGGCATTTACTTCCTCCTGAAATCGGAACACTTCGACATCCATCTCGAGGCGATTCATGAATCGGGCGCAAGCACGGTTCAAGCAAGCACTCGGGCGGGGCCGCTGCGACCGCGCAGGGGCACCACGGACCCTCCGGCTCCAGGAGATCCGTCACCGGACGTAGGAAGCGTGGCCATTGCTTCCGATCCGCCAGGAGCGGACATCTATGTCGACGGGAAATTCGTGGGGCAGACGCCTTCGACGGTCCGCCTACCGAGCGGAGAGCACCGGATTGAGGTCAAAAGCCACGGGAAGGCAACGTGGCAACGCGATCTGGAAGTCCTGAAGGCGAGCGACCTGACGCTGCACCCGATCCTGCAGGAGGAAGAACGCTGAATCCGTCGCGTGCAGAGCGGCCCGTCGCGAGGGGTCAGTCTTCGTACCAGCGAAAGCCCAGCCGCTGCTCCGTTTCGGCCTGCTTCAACAAGGCGAGCGTGCGGCCGCGGCGATAGTTCGCCAAGCCAACCAAGAGGACGTCCAGCAGCGCGATAGGCGCGACGTAGGAGGCGCCGAAGGAAGGCGTTTCAACCGAGGCGAGAAAACATTCGTCGGCAAAACGAGCGACGGGCGAAACAAACGTGTCCGTAATGCCGACGCAGTAGGCGCCGCGAGCGGAAGCCTGCTGCATGCCTTCGACGGTCAAGCGCAGGCCGCGCCGAAAGCTGATGGCGAAGACGAGGTCGCCGCGCCCCACGTTGCGCGAAGTGTGAGCGACGCGGCCCGGAGTGGTGGCCGTCAGAACGGTGAGGCCGAGGACGGTCAAGTGGTATTCGAGATAGTCGACGAGCGTCGACGCGAGATCGCCCCCGATCAAGAGAATGCGCTTCGCGGCATAGACGCGGCGAGCGAGCGCTTCCACGCGCCGAAATTCGAGGGTGTTTCGCAGCGCCTGCAAGTTGCGGCTTTCCTGCTCAAGCGACTCGCGAACGTGCGTGGGGATGCTGGAATCCCGCGCCGAACTGGCGCGCATCAAGTCAAGCGATGTGGCGTGAGCGATCGACAGATCGTGGAGGAAGCGCTGAAATTCCCGGTAGCCGGAGAAGCCCATCCCACGAACCACGCGCACAATCGTCGCAGGATCGGACTTCAGACGACTGGCGAGACTCCGAACACTCAAGAGCACGAATTCGCGCGGGCTTTCGACGACCGGACGGATGATCTCCTGGCGCTTGTGGCTGAGGTTGCCAATCAATTCGGCGAGACTCGTCCGCGGCGGAATGCTGGGCCGCTTCACTTTTCTGGGCATGGCGCGCGAGAGCATCCATCAGAGGAGCGGCGATGTCAAGAGCGCAGGTTACGACAGTGGTTGAGTGACGTCATTCTACACTTCGTTGGCACTGCCAGGAACGCGCCCCAGCTTTCGAGCCGCCATGTCGAGGGCCTGTTTCAAGTAGCTCTCGAACTCAGACACTCGAAAGAGCTTGAAGCACAATCCCAGAAGAGGCACTCCCGCAGCCGTCACAATCACTACCATAGCCAGCGCGCCGAACGGACGTTGCCACGGGAGGACACGCTGGAGCCATGCGCCGAGCGCGTAACATCCAGCGGCGGCGACGGCCGACGATGCAGTCACTTTGACGAAGAAGACAGTCAGGCTGCCAGCTTCGCGATTATGCGTGCGACGATTGAGCCGCACGAACAGAACCGCAGTATACAAGACGATTCCGATGGAGCTAGCGAGCGCCAGGCCGCGGTATTGGGAATGGCGCACGAGGAGCCAGTAGAGGGGGATGTTGAGCCCGGTCATGACCGTGCCGACGACCGCGGGCGTAATCGTATCGTGCGTCGCATAGAAGCCGCGCGCCAGGATGTACTGCGCCCCCCAGCCGAACAAGCCGATCGAAAAGAGCGCTAGAGCAATCCCTGTCGCCGTCAGATCGGGACCGCGCATGCGCGTGTGAGCAAAGGCGACGCGAACGAGCGGCTGGTTCTCGGCAATCGTCAAAGCGGAGATGGGGACAAGCAGGAAGATCGTGCCCTTGAGAGTCGAGTTGAGAACGCGATTGAGGTCGTCGAATCTCTTCTCCGAATAGAGCTGCGCGAGGATCGGAAAGGACGCGACGCCAATGGCCTGACCCACGAGGCCAAGGGGAACGCGCATCAATGTTTTGCCGTAGCTGAGCCAGGTGATCGAAGCCGCTTGGAGGTAGGAGCCGAAGATGCGGATGATCCAATCGTCGGCGAACGACAGGGACACGGCGAGCATGATCGGCACGGATAGCTTCAGGAACAGCCAAAATCCCGGATGCTTGACCTGAACGTTAGGCGAGAAGTGAGCCCCGGCGCGATGGGCGCCGTAAATCTGCAGCAAGAAATTTCCACAGAACGCGCCGGCAAGCACTCCTACGGAGAAACCGGTGATGCCGATCCGCGACGAGAGTAGCATGCCGCCCGCGATGATTCCGATGTTGTAAACCAGAGGCGCGAGCGAAGGAACGATGAACTGGCCCTTCGCGTACTGCACGGCGCTCAGAATGCTGCCTTCGTAGAAGCAGATCTGGGCCGGCAGCATCAAACGAGTGAGAAACACCACGCGCGCGCGTTCGGCGGCGCTGAAGCCGGGCGCAATCAAGGTGACCAGTTGCTGCGCGAAAATCTCCCCGACCACAACGAGCGCACAGAGGACGAAGCCCATCACCGTGATGACGGTCGAGAAAACGCGCCAACCTTCTTCCTCGCGGTTTTCGGCGACGTACTTTGCAAAGACGGGGATGAACGTGACGCTCAGCGAGCCTCCGGCGACGAGATAGTTCAGGAAATCCGGAAGAGTAAAAGCGGCGTAGTACGCGTCCGTAACGGAGCCGGGACCAATCTGGTGAGCGACGGCCCATTCGCGAAAGAAACCGAGGACGCGACTGAGCAGGACGCTCGTCGTCACAATGGCCGTCGCCACCGCAATGCGGCGATGCATGGTGGCCGTCGTCACGACGGACATGGTAGATGGTTTGACGACCGCGGACTAGAGTGTTCGCGGGAGGCGTTTCTAGCGCGCGGGAGTGTCCGGAGGCGCGGCGCGCAGGTACTGCACGGGCCAAGAGACACGAAAACCGAGCTGGCGCGCGACATCAAGCGGCCAATAGGGATGGCGCAGAAGTTCGCGGGCGAGCACAACCAGGTCCGCGTCGCCGCGATTGAGGATTTCATCCGCCAGCGCTGGCGTATCGATCAAGCCGACCGCGGCCGTCAGAATGCCGGTGGCGTCGCGAATCTCCTTCGCGAATGGCACCTGGAATCCCGGGCGCGCCGGGATGTGAACTCCGGGCACGATGCCGCCGGAGGAGCAGTCAATCACGTCCACGCCCAGCGGAATGAGCTGGCGCACCAAGTCGATCGACTGATTGATCTCCCAGCCTTCCTCGACCCAGTCCGATGCGGAGATGCGAACGAAGAGCGGATGACTCTCCGGCCAAACGCGCCGGACGGCCGAGACGACCTCGCGGAGGAAGCGCGTGCGGTTGTCGAAGCTGCCGCCGTACGAATCTGTTCGAAGATTCGAAACCGGCGATAGAAACTCGTGAATCAAGTAGCCGTGCGCTCCGTGAATCTCCAGAACTTGAAAGCCTGCCGCCAGAGCGCGGCCGGCGGCGGCAGCAAACGCTTCAATCAGGCGTCGGATCCCAGCCTCGTCAAGCGCCACAGGATGCGCGTGGTGTTCATCGAACGGAATGTCGCTGGGAGCGACCGGCGTCCAACCGCCTTTCGCCTTTGGAATCGAGCCGCTACCCTCCCACGGACGCGGCGTGCTCGCCTTTCGCCCTGCGTGAGCGATTTGAATGCCGGGAAGAACCTTTTGTCCGCGGATGAACTTCGTGATTCGCGCGAGAGGCTCAATGTGCTCGTCCTTCCAGATCCCGAGGTCGTTCGGGCTGATGCGGCCCTCGGGCGTGACGGCTGTCGCTTCCGCAATCACGAGAGCGACACCGCCCACCGCACGACTGCCGAGGTGGACCAGATGCCAGTCGTTTGCGAATCCATCCGTGCTCGAATACTGGCACATCGGCGAGACAACGATTCGGTTGGAAAGGGTGAAGCTCCGGATGGGAAGCTCATCGAAGATCTGCACGGAAAACTCCCTCGCTCTCTTGAGAGCTGCGCGATTCAGGTTGACAAGTGTAGCGAACTAATCGCCGCGATGGTGAGACTTAAGGTGCTGATGGTTGGCGACAGGATCGATCAGCCGAAGAATGTGCTCTCCGGCCCGTGGATCGAACCGATACACGAACGTGGCGTCCGCCGCGCGGTCTTCTCCCAACAGCTCGATCTCCGGGTTGTCGATGACGACGTCGCCGTTGTTCTTGATTCGAAGTTCGCTTCCGACCTGCAATACGATCTTCGTTTCGTTCTCCCTGCTTTCCTTCGGCTTCATAATCCCTCCGACGGCTTCGAAACTGTCGAAGCCCGGAACTCACCTGTTTATGATGATGGTGAGGGCCGAAAGGTAGCAGGACTTACGTTGTCAAACTCTGGGACAAGCCTGCGGAGATTTCGCGGTGGGAGGGGGCCAGTGACCCCGAAGGCTAGAAATTGTAAACGATGCCGACAGAAACCTTCGGGCTGACCTGGTAGGTGTTGAAAAAGAAGGTGCCCACCGCGTCGCCCTCGATTCGATAGGCGATCCTGCGGTGGTGGGTGTTGATGTCGATGCCGCCTCCCGCCTCATAAGCGAAAGCATGGGTGCTGCCGTACGCCGTTTGCGGCGTGAAATTCGTGCCGCCCGCGAGAGCGTGGACCCACCCTTCGAACCCTCCGGGGAACGAATGCCGGGCTCGCAGGCCGCCTCCGCCGAAAAGAAAATGGGAAGTCGAACCTGAAAGCGAGCCGAAGGTCGCAGCCATCTCGCCTTCCACGCCCAGCCAATCCTTCAGGTAATAGGCCACTGAAAAGTTGGCGCCGTTGGCGTTGACGGTCGAGCCAGGGACTTCGTAAAACCGGATGAACGTGTAGCCGCCAGCGACCTGAAATTGATACACAGGAAACACGCCCGAAACACCCTGAGGCGGTTCGGCTGGGAGAGGCTCTGCGAAAGAAGGAGCCGCCGAGGGGCTACTCGCGACCGCGGCATGGAACGCCGGCATCGAGGAGAACGCTTCCGTGTTGGCGCCATCGTTCGACACGAAGGGATTCGACGCGAACGAAACGGATCGCGAAAACGGCCCGTTCTGCGTGTCGGTCTGCGCGCCGAGATTGCTCGCGAAAGCAAAAAGGGCTACGCACAAGAGCGCGGCATGTCTCATCGAGATTCTCCCCAAGACGCCCCTGCCCAAAGGGGTGTCTTATCATTTGAACCGACTCCCGGCAGGCATGTCCACGTGGAATTCCGAAGTGTGTGCCGAATATGGACAGGAGGACGTAAGTCTGTGTAACTACTTGGCTTCCGGGCCGACGAAGACGGAGAACTCGAAGCCGTCCGAGATTCGAAGGGTGGTCGAGGCGAACCCAGAGTCGCCCGACTGCATGTAGTCGACGAAAGGCTGAAGGACTCGCTTGAATGTGAAGATATTGTCCGCGAGCACGACGGCGCCGCTTCTCAGTTTTGGCTTGAGAACCTCGAGGATCGGCAGGTACATCGCTTTCCACCCGTCGAGCAGGACCAAGTCCACGGGCGGCTCGATCGACTGAAATGTCTGTCGCGCGTCGCCGGGAAGAATCTTCGCGTAACTAGAGAGTCCGGCCTCCGCGAGATTGTCAGTTGCCTGTCCGTGCTTTGAGGGCTCCAGTTCCGAGCCAATCACTTCCCCGCCGTTGTCGCGCGCCGCGGCGGCAAGATAAATGGTGGAGATTCCGAAGGAGGATCCAAACTCAACGATCCTTCGGGCATGAATCGCTCGAGCCATCAGGTAGAGCATGGCCCCCTGTTCGCGCGAGACCGGAATGTACAAGTCATGGAAGAATTTGTACTCGAAATCCCGGTGGTAGAGCCGCTTGCGCGCCGCAGCGAGGGCGAGAAGCGGCATCCGGCGCGCGATCTTCCATTTGTCAGCGGCTGCCTCGGCGTGCAATCGATTCAGCAAGGTTTCAACACGGGGATCGCGGAACGGCAGATTGCCCACGCTCATGCGCAGCTCCCGAAGAGAAATGGAAAGCTAACGTAACACAGTCCGCCGGATTCGCCGCGCAACAGACGACTAAGCCCCCTGGACCTCCGGGCTACGTTCCAAGCCTCGTTTGCTTTTTCCCATACCGCGCCGTTTCCTGGCTCGCATTCCACTCAACAACAAAAATAGAATAGAGAAGCTTGCCCGCCTCCTGAAGGAGCCCAGCGTGATGAGAACTGCTTTGCTTGCCTGTACGATGCTCGTGGCCGGGTCCTTGCTACTGGCCCGACAAATCGATACGAAGACGAGGGCGGATGAGAACCGGATCATGCTGCTCGAAAGCGCCTGGAACTCCGCCGCGCAGGGGAAGAATGCGAAGGCGCTGGACGAGCTTCTTGCGTCGGCCTTCGTCTACACCGACAACGACGGGACTTTCTATGACAAAGCCGAGTACCTCAAGAGCATCGCGAACCCTTCCTCGCACCCGGACCAGATCGTAAACGAGTCGACTACGGTTTACGCCTACGGCAATGTGGCCGTTGTGACAGGAATCCACCGCGAAAAAGGGTCCCTCAACGGGAAATCGTACTCGCGCCGCTCCCGATTCACGGACACGTGGATGAGCCAGAACGGAATCTGGCAGTGCGTCGCGGGACAGTCGACTCTGGTGACGCGACAGTAGCCCCTCGCAAAGCGCATTCTCGGATCGAGCCTCCACATCCTTTCTTGCCTTGTCACGCGGCCCGGCGTACCATCGCGCTTCATTTTCTTCAGGAGATCTCACACAATGAAATCAATCGTCCGCGTCGCCTTGTTTGCGTTGCTCGCATGCCTCGAATTAGGATTCGCTGCGAGAAGCTTTGGCTCGCCGACGCCGCAGGAACAGGGCCGGCCATTCACCATCCAGCAAGTCCTGAGCGCTCCCTTTCCAACCGAGCTCACTGCGGCGCCAGCGAAGAATCGCTTCGCGTGGGTCTTCAACGCCGAGGGCAGGCGAAATGTGTGGGTCGCGGAACCGGCCGGTCCCGCGGGCGCCTATTCCGCTCATCCCGTGACGAACTACTCGGCGGATGACGGACAAGACATCGGCGACCTTGCCTGGGCGCCGGACGCCGGATCGATTGTCTATGTTCGTGGCGGCGACCTGGAATTTCCACGCAGCGCGTATCCAAATCCTTCCAAGATCGCAGCTGGAGTTGAGCAGGACGTTTGGGTCGTTCCGGCAGGCGGCGGAGAACCGAGGAAAATCGGCGAAGGCCACTCCCCGGCAGTTTCTCCCAAGGGCGATGTCGTGGCCTATATTCTGAAGGGAGAAATCTGGCTTGCGAAGCTGGACGGCAGCGACAAGCCGGAGCAGTTGATTCACGAACTGGGCGAAAACAGATCCCTCACATGGTCGCCCGACGGGCAGCACATCGCGTTCGTAAGCGCGCGCGGCGATCACAGCTTTGTCGGCGTGTATTCGCTTGCGGCAAAGTCCGTAGACTACCTCGACCCAAGCACCGATCACGACAGCGAGCCCGCGTGGTCGCCGGACAGCTCGAGGGTCGCGTTTCTGCGAATTCCCTCTTCAAAGAGCGACATGGTCTTTGAACCGAAGCGCGCAGGCTCGCCGTGGTCGATTCGCGTTGCTGACGTTGCGACGGGAAAGGGGCGCGAAGTCTGGAAGGCTTCGACTGGAGAAGGCAGCGTCTTCCGGCAGATCGTCGCGGACAACCAGATTCTGTGGGGAGACGGCAATCGCATCGTTTTTCCATGGGAGCGCGACGGCTGGACTCATCTTTATTCTGTGCTCATCGGCGGAGGTACACCGACTCTGATGACGCCCGGGGACTTTGAAGTGGAGTACGTGTCGCTGGGCGCGGATCGGAAGACGGTGGTCTATTCATCGAATCAGGGCGACATCGATCGGAGGCATGTTTGGCGCGTTGGGGTCGATTCGGCTCAGCCGACGGCGCTGACGAGCGGTACGGGAATCGAAACGGCGCCGGTGATCACCAGCGACAATCGGACGGTCGCGGCGCTGCGTTCAGACGCCCAGTTGCCGATGCGGCCGGCTGTCCTCGGCTACAACGGGGGAATCCACGACCTCGCCGCCGATCAGATTCCACACGATTTTCCCGGCGCGCAACTCGTCACTCCACAGCAGGTGATTTTTTCAGCCGCTGACGGCATGCAGATCCACGGCCAGTTATTTCTGCCACCGCACGCAGAGGGAGTCCGGCACGCGGCGGTCGTCTTCTTTCACGGAGGGTCGGAGCGCGAGATGCTGCTGGGCTGGCATTACATGCTGTATTACAGCAACGCCTACGGATTGAACCAGTACCTCGCGAGTCGCGGCTATGTGGTGCTTTCCGTGAATTACCGCAGCGGAATTGGCTACGGGCTGAATTTTCGCGAAGCTCTCAACTACGGCGCCGCGGGAGCGAGCGAATTCAACGACGTCCTTGGCGCGGGGCTTTTCTTGCGCGGGCGCTCGGACGTGGATCCGCACCGCATCGGACTCTGGGGCGGAAGCTACGGCGGGTATCTGACGGCGCTCGGACTTGCGCGCGCGTCGGACCTCTTCACCGCCGGGGTCGACATGCACGGCGTCCACGACTGGAACATCGAAATCCGGAACTGGATTCCTTCGTACGATCCGTCAGCGCGTGCCGATGGGGCGAGGCTTGCGTGGGAGTCTTCGCCCATGTCGTCCGTGAAGACTTGGCGATCCCCCGTTCTGCTGATTCAGGGAGACGATGACCGCAACGTTCAGTTCTCGCAGACGGTGGAACTCGCGGATGCTCTGCGCAAGCAGGGAGTGGAATACGAGGAGCTCGTCTTTCCGAATGAGATCCACGACTTCCTGTTGCACAGGAGCTGGGTCGCCGCTTACACGGCCGCGGCCGATTTCTTCCAGCGGCACATCGGAAGTTCATCCACCATGGCTGCGCATTGACGATTGTCGGCGGCGAATACTCTCGAAAAGGATGTGAATCGATGAGACTTTTTCTTGCGATTGTTCTTGCTGGAATCCCGGCTGCGCTGCTTCCTTCACCTGCTCGAGCTCAGGTGACACCTGCTTCGTACCAGGCGGCCTCGCAATCGACGCAGGCGCCCCAGGCTGTGCCGGCGGACTGCGCCGAACTTCCCGCCCTGAAGGAACGGTTCGAACGCGCCGAGAAACGGTTGATGGACTGGCCCGAACTGGCGCGCTACCGCGACGCAAACACAACGCTGCCGCCGCCGAGCGCAAAGGAAAATCGCGTCGTCTTCATGGGAGATTCGATTACGGATATCTGGGCCAACCCCGACAACGGAGGATTCTTCTCCGGCAAGCCCTACGTCGATCGCGGCATCAGCGGCCAGACCACGCCGCAAATGCTGATCCGCTTCCTGCCGGATGTGATCGCGTTGCACCCGAAGGTCGTCGTCATTTTGGCGGGCACCAACGACATCGCCGGAAATACGGGACCGATGACGCTCAACGAAATCGAAGGCAATCTTTCGTTGATGGATGAACTCGCGCACTCGAACCACATTCGGGTGGTCCTGGCTTCCCTGCTCCCGGTCAGCGACTACGAACACAACCACGAGGGCGTACTAATCATTCAAACGAAGCGGCGCCCGCCAGCGGAGATCCTGGAGCTCAACAAATGGATGAAGCAGTATGCCTCCACGCATGGCGACGTCTACCTCGACTACTTCTCCGTGATGGTGGACGATCAGGGAATGCTGAAGCAGGATCTGAGCAACGACGGGTTGCATCCCAACGCGAAGGGATACGCAGTCATGGCGCCTCTCGCCGAACAAGCGATCCAAGCGGCCCTGAAGAAGAAACGCTGAAACGGTGCTGCCAGCAGGATTGAGATGCCCTTCGATAACGTCAGCCCTCAGCGCAGCGATAAGCGTCGAGAATCCGTCGCAAGGGCTGCGGGCGTATCCATCTCGGAACAGACTCGGAAGTTTCCTGACTCGCCGCTGGAAAACCCTTGGATACTTGGTCAGACCATTACCTTGTGTCTATATCCGCAGAACTTTACTTCCTGACTTGGGAGAGGCTATGGCGGAAACCGACCTGCGTCCGATGACCCTTGGCGAAGTTCTGGATCGCACGTTCAGCCTCTACAAGACGCACTTTTGGCTCTTCGCCGGAATCATGTCTCTTCCGCTGCTCGCCCTTCTGCTCTTTCAAGTGTGCGCGGCAGGCCTGGGAATCGCGGGAGCGACGGCCGGCCGAGGCGTCGGGGCGGCACCAACCGCAGGAACGATCGCCGGCGTGGCCTTCGGTGCGATCATTGGCGTCGTTTTGTATTTCGCGCTGTACGGCGCGGCACAGGCGGCAACGGTTTTCGCGGTGTCGGATCTTTACCTCGGAAGACAGGCGTCCGTGCGGGGTTCATTCACGCAAGTGCGAGGCAAGATTCTGCGGGCGCTTGGCGTGATTTTTCTGACGGGCCTGATTGTGTTCGTAGGCACTCTTGCCCTGATCATTCCAGGGCTGATTCTCCTTGCCCGCACAGGCGTGTCCGTGCCTACCGCGATGCTCGAGGATGAGTCTCCGTCGGCAGCGATCAGCCGCAGCATGGAACTGACGAAGGGTTTCGGCATGCAGATGTTCCTGATTTTCCTCCTGGTCTGGGTGCTGTCGATGGTCGTTACCATCATCTTTCAGTTCCCGCTGCTCTTCCTTGCGGCCGAAGCAGCGAGGCCTCACGTTGCGTCGTTCACCTACAGCATTCTGAGCGATCTGGCGTCGTTTATTTCTTCCGTGGTGATCGGACCCATTGGGACGATCGCGTTCTCGCTGATGTATTACAATCTCCGAGTGCGAAAAGAAGCGTTCGACCTGCAGCACTTGATGGCGTCGCTAGGCTCAAGCTCCGGACGCGTGGTAAGTCCGGGCGCGTCGCCCGTGGCCTGAGACAGTGCGTCAGTTCACGGTTTCATCCTCGGCACGCCGGCTGCTCGTCTTCGGCGCGCTGTGCGCAACTCTATCGACACCAGCGCGGGCTCAATCCTCATCCTCGAGTTCTTCCTCAGCGCCTCCGACGCCGCTCGATCTTCGCGCTTACGAAGCACAACTTGATGAGTGGTCCACCGCGGTCGCCAAGGGGCGGCACGATCCGATCGAAATTGGCCGAGTTCGAAAGACGGTGCCGGCGGAGTTGTCCGTAAGAACAGCTCAGGGAGACATCCGCGTTGCGACCGGCTGGCTCAGCACGTCGCTCTCAAATCTCGAGCAAGACCCCCAGCAAGCTGACGGCACGGCGCGAGGAATCGAACAGCGCCTGGCAGCTCTGCGCAGAGCAGCACAGGAACTCGACGAAGCGTCAGCCGCGTGGCCTGCCGCGGACACGCGCTCCCAACTCGACAAGATATTCCAGCACAGGGAGTTTCGCGGGCTCAGCGGCCCGACGGAATGGCAATTGCTGATGGAACGCATCAGCCGATGGATCTTCGAGCAGGTTTACAAACTTCTGAGGAAGCTGCACATCAATGCGAAAGCCGGCAATTTTCTCGCGTGGTGTGTCATCGGACTTGCGTTTGTGCTCCTCTGCGTCTGGCTGGTGCGGAGACTGATCCACCTTTCGAGAACGCCCGGCGGGGAGGCTGCGCAAGCGCCGACTGCCGCCATGACCTCGCGCGAGTGGCGTGACGAGGCGCTGGCGGCTGCGGAGCGCGGAGATTATCGTGAGGCGATTCACTGCGCTTACTGGGCGGCGGTCACGCGGCTCGAGGATACGGGTGCCTTGCCACGTGATCGCTCGCGCACACCGCGCGAGTCGCTGCATCAACTCGACACGAACCCGAAAGAGCAGCAACTGCTTCGAGATTTAACGCGCCGCTTCGAACTCATCTGGTATGGTTACCGGCCGGCGTCCGCCGACGACTGGTCCGGCGCAAAGATTCAACTGGAGCAAATGGGATGCCTCAAGGCCTCGACAGCGGCGACCGCAAGCTCCTGATTGGCGCGGCGGTCCTGCTCGTGATCCTGGTGGTGACCTCCACGCTCGTCACCCCTCCGGAAGCTGAAGAGACGTCGTGGTTTCCATCGACATATTCGCAGGACTGGGGCGGCGCCAAGGCTGCCTACCTCCTGCTGCAGGATATGGGTTATCACGTCGAGCGCTGGGAGGAATCACCTACAGAAATCACGGACGATCCCGCGGGTACGGTGCTGGTTCTGGCGAATCCCATTGAAAGCCCCTCCGAGGAAGAGCGCGGCGCGGTGAGCCAATTTGTACAGCAGGGCGGCCGAGTGCTGGCGACCGGACCGACAGCAGAGTGGCTCCTGCCCGAAGTGAACAAGCCGGCCAAACCGAAGGACAAGGCGAAGAATTCCGAGTCTGAGTCCGATTCCGAGCAACGTGAATCGTCAGCGCCCGTGTTCGACGCGGCGTACGGGTTTGGAAGCGTCTCGCGTTTCTCGCCACTTGCTCCGTCCCCGATCATGCGCGACGCCCCGGAAATCACGATGACTTCCCCCACTCACTGGGACCCCGAGCTGCCGGGCCAAGTGACGGTTTACGGAAACGAGGACACCGCGGCCGTGATTACGTACCGTCTCGGGAAGGGCGAAGTGATCTGGTGGGCCGCACCGACGCCGCTAACGAATGGTGCGATTCGCGACGCGTCAAATGTTGCGTTGTTTCTGAACTCGGTGGCGCCCACGCCGAACGTCCACATTCTGTGGGACGAATATTTCCACGGGGCGCACGGCTCGCTGTGGTCGTATTTCACAAGAAGCCCGCTCCCATGGGGCGTAATGCAGTTTGGATTGGTGTTCCTCGCAATTCTGGCGACGTACTCCCGGCGTCAAGGACCCGTGCGCGCACCGGCCACGGTGTCGCGGCTCTCTCCGATCGAGTTTGTGGAAACCCTTGGGGATCTTTATTACACCGCCCATGCCGACGCAGCGGCGGTCCAAGTAGCCAGCCATCGACTCCGATTCTTGCTCGCGCGGCAGCTCGGAGTGGCGGTAAATGTGCCGGCAGCCGACCTTGCGCACAGTGCGGCGCAGCAACTGTCGTGGCAGGAGCAGCCGTTGCTGGACGCGCTTAATGCGGCGGAGAACAGCTCCCGCAATGCGAACCTGAGCGATCGCGAGTCGCTTCATCTGGTGCAGGCGCTCTTCGATTACACGGCGCGCCTCGATCCACGGCGTCACCAACAAGAAAGGCAATCGGGATGAACAACGCAAGCGAATTGGCGGCACACGTCCGAACGGAACTCGGCAAGGTGATCGTCGGCCAACAGGAAGCCGTGGACCAACTCCTGCTGGTGCTGCTCGTGGGCGGCCACGCGCTGGTGGAAGGAGTGCCCGGCCTGGCCAAGACACTTTCCGTTAAGGCGCTCGCCCACATCTTCCAGATGACCTTCCAGCGCGTCCAATGCACGCCCGACCTGATGCCCGCGGACGTTTTAGGGGCGAACGTGTTCAACATGGCGACGAGCTCGTTCACCCTCCATCGCGGGCCGATTTTCACGGACTTGCTGCTCGTCGACGAAATCAACCGCACGCCTCCTCGCACGCAATCGGCGCTGCTCGAAGCCATGGAGGAACGGCAGGTGACGATTGACGGGACCAGCCATGCGCTTTCGCAATTCTTCTCCGTCTTCGCCACGCAGAACCCGATCGAGTTCGAGGGTACGTATCCCCTGCCCGAGGCACAGCTGGACCGTTTTCTCGTGAAGATTCGCATGGGTTATCCGCAGGCGGAGCAGGAAGCCCAGGTGCTTCAAAACTTTCAAAACGGCTTCGATCCCCGGGACTTGGATCGCGCCGGAATCGTTTCCCTTCCTTCACAGACGCTCCTTGCCGCACGGGAGGAAGTCGCGCGCGTCCGGGTAGAACCGGCACTGTTTCAGTACATCGTCGCTCTGGCCGCACGCACGCGAAATGCGCCGGCGGTGAGCCTAGGGGCGAGCCCGCGGGCGGCGATCAGCTTGATGCTCGTCGCCAAAGGTGTCGCCGCAACCGAAGGCCGCGACTTCCTCATCCCGGACGACGTGAAAGCCGCCGTTGCTCCTGTTCTGCGCCATCGCCTGGTGATCAAACCAGAGGCCGACTTAGAAGGCGTGACGGCGGAGCAAGTGATCCGCGAAGTCGCGAATTCCGTCCCGGTTCCTAAATGAATTCGCCGCAAAACCTCGTTCCTTCCTCCGTGGCTTCGCGCGGAAGAACCGCGCGGCGCATTTCGATCGCGTTCGGACGCCGGTTCTTCCTGCTCCTGCTGATCGGCCTCGTCTGGATCGGTCCAGCGTGGAGAGACGCGCGCTTTTTGTACGCGATGGCGCTGTGGGACGTACTCGTTCTCGCCATCTGGCTGTGGGATTTGGCGCAGCTTCCGAAGGCGCGAGAGCTGGAGGTTCGCCGAACCTGGACGGCACCAATTCAACTGGACGTCGAATCGAAAATCGCTCTCGAAGTGCGGAATCTCGGAAAGACGTCGATCACGGGGACCATCATCGACGATGTTCCCGCGTCGCTGCGAAACGAAATCCCCGAGATGGGCATCGCTGCCGCGGCCAGCGGTCGCGGCGGCGCCGATTACGCGATCCGGCCGGGAGAACGAGGCGACGCGCGACTCGGCGACATCGCGCTTCGTTATGAATCGGCGTGGCACATCGGAGAACGCTGGGCTGCCTTCGCAACGACCCAAACCGTGCGCGTGTATCCGAATCTCGAAGAGTCAAAACGCGAAACGATTCATTTGATCCGGAGCCGGCAGATCGCGCTCGAGAAGCGGCATCAACATCAGCACGGCCAGGGGCGCGAATTCGAGAGCCTTCGCGAATATCGCGAGGGCGACGAATGGCGCGATGTTTGCTGGACGGCGACGGCACGTCGCGGAAAGCTGATCTGCAAGACGTATCAGGTGGAACGCAGCCAAACAGTCTGGCTGGTGCTGGACACAGGGCGGCTGCTGCGCGCACGCACGCAAGGATTGAGCAAACTGGATTATGCGGTCAACGCGGCCCTCTCGCTCGCGCAGGTGGCTTTGTACTCCGGTGACCGGGTGGCTGTCCTGGCTTACGGGCGGCGAGTACGGCTGCGCCTACCCGCGGCCCGAGGAGCGAGCCACGTCCGCGCCATGCTCGACGGGCTGGCTCAACTGCGCGGCGAAGAACTCGAGGCCGATCACTTGCGCGCGGCCGAGTCTCTATTGATGTTTCAAAAGCGCCGCAGCCTAGTCGTCTGGCTGACGGATCTGAGCGAGACGGCGACGACTCCGGAAGTGGTCGAGGGCGCGATGAAGCTCGCCCACCGGCATCTGATGCTGTTCACGGTGATCGGCCAGCCCGACCTGCGTCAGATTCTCGAGGAACGGCCGGAAACGGACCGCGAAATGTTCCGCTATACGGCGGCGCAGGAAATCGTGCATCGCCGCGATGTTCTGCTGCGGACGCTGCGGCAGCAGGGCGCGCTGACGCTCGAGGTCGACCCGGGCAAGCTTTCGTCGGGCGTCGTGAACCAGTACCTGCTCGCGAAAGAGCGGAGCCTTATCTGACCGGTTGCTGTGCGGCAGCGGCGGGAGCCCGCTTCGTGAGATAGAGCACGAGCAATGTGAAGAGCGCGCCCGCGAGCAGGAACTTGACGCCCGGGTGAAGCGTGGACGGCGACACGAATCCTTCGATAATGCCGGCGACGACGAGCATTGGAATTACGCCCACCACGAGGCGCACGCTGCGGGCGCCCGCGCGTACCAGCGACACGCGCCGCGGAAGAGTCCCGGGAAACAAGAGCCCTCGCGCGATTCCGAACCCTCCGCCCGCCGCGATGAAAATGGCCGGCAGCTCGAGGACGCCGTGGCCTGCAACGAAACTCCAGAGCGGCAGCATCATCCCCTCGCGCCAGCAGGCGGCATTCACGACGCCGAAGAGCAAGCCGTTCAAAATCATCATCCAGGCCGTTCCCACGCCCGCGGTGATTCCGAGCGCAAACGTGGTCAGGGAAACGGAGATGTTGTTCGTCATGATTCCACTGGAGGCAAGCGGTTTGATGGTGACGATCGAGTCGGTCCACATTTTGTGATGCTCGATCGTGTCGATCATTTGCGGCCCGAGGAAATAGCGATTGAACATCGGGTCGGCCATGCCGATCAGGAAAGCGGCGACGCCCGCCGCCAGAAAGATCGTGAAGGCCGCAAACGTGTCCGGAAAAGCCTCGCGGAAGATCGCAGGGTAGGTGTCTTTGAAGAACGTCCAGATTCCTTTGATCTTGGCTTTGCGGCCCATGTAGATCAGGTTGTGGGCACGGCCAAGCAACCGATTCAAGTAAAAGGAAAGCTGGCTGCCGGTGGGGTCCTCGCGAACGGTAGAGAGGTCGGAGGCCGTCTGCCGGTATAATAACGCCAACTCCTGAAGCTCGGCTGCGCTAAGCGCGGAAACGCCGCGGCGCCCGCTGGCGTCTACCAACTGTTCGAGGCGGGTCCAGTGGCTGCGCCGCTTTTCAAGCCAGCGATTGGAGATCATGCATGTCCTCTTTCGACAAGCTTATCATCGAGACGCCCGAGCAAACGTCGCTCGATTTCCCGCTTGCCGGAATAGGCAGCCGCTTCCTGGCAATGGCAGCGGACACGGCGATCCAAACAGTTACGGCGGGATTGCTGCTCCTCGTCATCGGGTTGGCGACGCCGGGCCTCCGCTGGATCGGCAACCTCGCCTCGCAGTGGGCGGTGGCCTTCTTCATCATCGCGGCGTTCCTGATTTACTCGGGATACTTCGCGTTCTTCGAAGCCATGTGGAACGGACAGACGCCCGGCAAGCGCTACGCGCAACTGCGCGTGATGAAGGACGACGGACGGCCTATCGGGGTTTACGACGCAATCACGCGCAATCTGCTCCGTGCAGTGGACTCGCTTCCCTTCGCCTACGGCATCGGCGTGATCAGCGTGATGATCAGCAAGAAGAAAAAACGATTAGGAGACTTTGTGGCGGGCACGGTGGTGGTCCACGAAAAAACGCTCCAGGACGCGCGCCCATTCCTGGAGACAAAGAAGGACGAGACCGCACCTGCCTACGATACAAGCAGCCTCACGGCGGATGAACTGCGGCTGATCGAAACGTTCTTCAGCCGGCGCGACAGCCTCGAGCCCGCGATCCGCACGTCGATGGCGACGCAGATTGCGCGGCGCATCGGCGATAAGTTGCAGGTGCGCGTGGTCGGGTGGCCGCAAACGGAGCGATTCCTTGAAAGCGTGTTCGAGCAGTACCGCTCGACCGGACGATTCGGGCGCCAGTGAGAAGGGCCGCTGTTTCGCGCCGCGTTACTCGGAGCCGAGAAAGGCGTAGCGAAGCAAGAACAAGGCGCTCAGAACCCAAATCAGGGGGCTGATCTCGCGGCGGCGGCCGGCAAAGAGTTTCAGGAAGGTGAAGGAAAGCAATCCGAGACTGAGGCCGGTCGCGATGCTGAAGGTGAGCGGCGTCGCGATGAGCGTCAGGAATGCGGGTACAGCATCGGTAAAGTCGTCCCACTTGACCCGAGCGACCGCGCCGCACATCAACGCGCCCACAAGGATCAGCGCCGGTGCGGTGGCATACGAAGGGATGGCGGCCACGATCGGCGCGCAAAACATCGCGAGGACGAACAACGCAGCGATCGCCAGGTTGCCGAGGCCCGTACGCGCTCCCGCCGCAACGCCAGCCGCGCTCTCGATGTAGCTTGTCACCGTGGACGTCCCGGTGAGCGCGCCCATGATCGTGCCGAATGCGTCCGCCAGCAAAGCGCGGCTCGCGCGCGGCAACTTTCCGTCGCGCAAAAAGCCGCCCTCCTCGCAAACGCCAACCAGCGTTCCGACATTGTCGAACAAATCGACGAAGAAAAACACGAAGACGAGCTCGCCGAGCCTGAGTTTCGCGGCGGAGCGCAGGTCAAGCTTCAGAAACGTCCCGGACGGATGCGGCAGCGAGAAGAAATGCTGCGGCCAGTGGCTTACACCCAAAGGTATACCCGCGATTGCGATTGCGACAATTCCGATCAGGATCGCGCCGGCCACGCGACGCGCCATTAGAATCGCGATCAAGACGATGCCGAGCAGCGCGAGAATGACTTGCCGGTCGGAAACCTTGCCCAGCGCGACAAACGTCGATGAATTTGCGACGATGATGTTTGCGTTTCGAAATCCGATGAACGCGATGAAGAGCCCGATGCCGGCCGCCGTCCCGTGCTTCAGGCAATCCGGAATTCCGTTCACGATCTGCTCGCGGACGTTGGAGAGTGTCAAGATCAGGAACAACAAACCTGACAAGAACACGACTCCCAGGGCCGTCTGCCAGGGCACGCCGCGCCCAATGACGATCGAATACGTGAAATAGGCGTTGAGGGACATTCCCGGCGCGAGGGCGATTGGATAGTTCGCCCAGACGCCCATCACGAGGGTCGCGATCGCAGCCGAGATGCACGTGGCGAAGAGCACACCGTCGACCGGCATTCCGGCTTCAGAGAGAATGCGCGGATTCACCACGACGATGTACGCCATGGTCATGAATGTCGTGAGCCCGGCGAGAAGCTCGCGACTGACGGTGGTCCGGTTTTCCGAGAGATGAAACAGGCGCTCGACCAATTCCAAACTCCGGGGCGAAAAGGCAGCCACTATTGAGGATGGGAAGAGTAACCCGCAAGGCTACTCTTTCCCGATGTCTTCTTTCCATACGTCGGGATGCTGTTTGATGTAGTCGGCCATCAGCGAAACGCACTCGGCCGAATCGACGTCCACAACGCAAACGCCTAGCGACCTGAGCCATTCGACGCCGCCCTGGAAATTGCGGCTCTCGCCGACAACCAGCGTCCCGAAGCCGAATTGGCGCACGAGTCCGCTGCAATACCAGCACGGTGCGAGCGTGGTGACCATGACGAGATCGCGATAGCTGCGCTGCCGGCCGGCGTTGCGAAAGGCATTAGTTTCGCCGTGCATTGACGGATCGCCGTCCTGGATGCGGCGATTGTGGCCCGCGCCGATCAACCGCCCCTTACGGTCGAAGATCGCTGCACCGATCGGCAATCCGCCTTCGGCCAGGCTCTTACGAGCCTCGGCCAGAGCAACGGCAAGCATCTCAGCGTGGATTGGTTCCACCTTCAATCGCCTCACGCGCCGGGATTATGCGGTATGCAGTACATTCGCGAAGACCTGTCGACATTCTACATTACGCGACAAATGCGAAATTGTGTTTATTCCGCGCGGCAGTAAGATATGCCCTCACGGTTCGAAGCGGCCGTTACGGCCAAAGGAATCAAATGACTCGCGCCCTGAAATGCACTTGCGCGCTTGCCCTCGCATTTGCGTGCTCCCGACCTGCCTTGTGCCAGACGAGAGCGGCGTCCGGGGAACAACGCGCGGCGCGAGCGCTCGACGCCGCCCGGGCGCATCCACTTGAGCTGAGGGCATTCCTGGCAAACATGCCGAAGGGCGGCGATTTGCACAATCACCTGGCCGGCGCCGTCTACGCTGAATCGTGGATCATAGATGGCGCCCAGGATCACCTCTGCGTCAACATTTCGTCGCTCGTATTGGTGCTTCCGCTCACGGCGGCTGGCAACGCACATTCACAATCCGACTGTGAAAAAGGAAATGTCCCGGTCGAGCGGGCCTACGGCGATCAGCATTTCTACGACGCTCTTGTCGATGCTTTTTCCATGCGCGGATTCGTGCCTTCAACCGGCGCGACGGCGCACGATCACTTCTTCGACACGTTCTCGAAGTTCGAAATCGTGGATCCACGGCACACGGGCGAATGGCTGGACGAGGTGGCCGCGCGCGCCGCGGCCCAGAACGAGCAGTATCTCGAGCTGATGGTGACTCCGCCTTTCAGTCACACGGCGGCGATTGCGAAAGAGCTTGGTTGGCAACCGAACCCTAGCTTCGGTGAATTTCGCCGGCAACTTCTGGCGCATGGTTTGCGGGACGACGTCGCCGTTGTGCGCGCCGAGTTGGACCAAGCGGAGGCGATTCGCAGAGAAAGTGAACACTGCGGCGCGTCCGATCAGGCGGCCGCGTGCAGCGTGCGGATCTGCTACGTCTATCAGGTGCTGAGGGCCTTTCCTCCGGAGCAGGTTTTTGCGCAGACGTTGCTTGGCTTTGAGGCGGCGTCAGCCGATCCGCGTATCGTGGGCATCAACTTCGTCCAACCTGAAGACAGCTACGTTGCAATGAGAGACTACGCCCTTCACATGAAGATCCTGCAGTTCCTGCACGGCGTCTACCCCAACGCGCACATCACGCTGCACGCCGGCGAACTCGCTCCGGGCCTGGTGCCGCCCGAGGGACTCTGTTGCCACATTCGTCTCGCAGTCGAACAGGCCCATGCCGAACGGATTGGGCACGGCGTTGATGTCATGTACGAGGACCACCCGTACGAACTGCTGAGGGAGATGGCCGCTAAACACGTGATGGTGGAAATCAACCTGACGAGCAATGATGTGATTCTCGGGATCACGGGCAAAGAGCATCCGTTGCCAATTTACCGGCGATACGGCGTTCCTGTTGCGCTCTCGACCGACGACGAAGGCGTTTCCCGCATCGATTTGACGCACGAGTACGTTCGCGCTGTCGAGACATACGGCCTGCGTTATGGCGACCTCAAGCAGATGGTGCGAACGAGCATCGAGCACAGCTTCCTGCCGGGAGCGAGCCTCTGGCGGGATCACGATCGGTTCCGAGCGCCTGTTTCTGAGTGTTCCGCAGATACGCGGGGGGCGCCGAAGCCCTCATCCAAGTGCGCGGCCTTCCTGCGTTCCAGCGAAAAGGCGCAGCAAGAGTGGGAACTCGAGTGGCGATTCGAAGTATTCGAGTCGAGTCAATAAGGCGGCGGGGTCACACCTATCCGAATATGCCGAAATCCTTCAAGTTGCGGGCGACAGTATCCAATTAAAGGGCAGGATCCGAAGAAGTTTTGTCCTGGATGCCTTCCCGCGCCAGCCACAGTTGGGATTGGTGCAGCAGATCTCCTCATCGCCGAACATCTTCATCGCCTCGGCTTCTGAGAGAGACACGCTCCTGCATTTCTTCTGCAGGTTTATGTTGCGGTGGTCTTTCGGACATTCAAAGACGATTCGATAGGCTGAGCTCATAATGTATTTTAACAGTCGGTGTCCTGTGTTGCGACCGAAATTCCTGGCGCTCGTTACTCTTGAGGATTCGCTGTATCGCTCCGCACGAGGATGTGTTAGACTTTTTTGGCGCTTGATACTTTCGGCTGTGTTGTGCGGTCCCTCCGGTTCAAGACCTGATCTGAGAATACCCGCCTTCAGTTTCCTCCGCATGTTTTCGGCGTAATCCAATAAAGACTGGCCGAGAGGCCATCGCGGCCGCGCGAATCTGTGTCGGACGCCTTGCCTCCCTCGTCAGCAAGAAAGCAAGATGCAAAATTTCTCAGAATTACCCGTCTCCTCTTCAATGAAGGAGAGACTCGCAGCGGCGCATTTCGTAGTTCCGACGGCCGTCCAGGCCGCGGCCATCCCGCACGCGATGGAAGGCAAAGACGTACTCGCGACCGCGCAGACCGGAACCGGAAAGACGCTCGCGTTCCTGATTCCGGTGATCGAAAAGCTAGTCCGCACGAAAGCGGCGGGCATCGAAGCACTCGTGCTGGTTCCGACGCGCGAACTGGCGATGCAAGTAGCCGAGCAATATGACGCGCTGCGCGGAAGGCAGCTTGCGCCGGCAGCCGTCGTCGTAGGTGGCTTGGCCGAAGGGCCGCAACTCAGCGCGATCCGCAAGGGAGCGCGCATCGTCGTCGCGACTCCGGGCCGTCTGGAGGATTTCCTCGACCGGCGGCTGGTCAAGTTCGAAGCATTGCAAACGCTCGTGCTTGACGAGGCGGATCGCATGCTGGACATGGGATTCCTACCCGCAATTCGCAGGATCGTCGCGATTCTGCCGAAAGACCGGCAAACGATGTGCTTCTCAGCAACGCTCGAAGCATCCGTGGCGCACCTCGTTCACGACTACATGAAAAATCCGCTGCGACTCGCGTTCGGGTCCACGCTCAAGCCTTCAGAGAACGTGCGACTTCAGGCGCTCGAAGTGCCTGCAGACGCAAAGCAGGAAATGCTGCACCGCCTGGTCGCCAAGGAAACCGGCCGGTGTCTTGTGTTTTCGCGCACGAAGCGCGGAGCGGAGCGCATCGCCAAGAACCTCATTCGGCACGGCGTTAACGCAACCATGATTCATGGCGACCGCTCGCAATCCCAACGGATAGCCGCGCTTGCTGGATTCCAGCAGGGGCGCTACCGCGTGCTGGTGGCCACCGACGTGGCTTCGCGCGGGATTCACGTTCAGGACATCGCTCACGTGATCAATTACGACCTGCCCGAGTTGGCGGAGAATTTTATCCACCGCGTAGGACGCACGGGAAGAGCCGGTGAACGCGGCGTTGCTTCTACCCTCTTCTTGAAAGAACAAGGAACCGAACTATCCCAGTTGGAGCGGACGCTAGGCATCCGCATGGAGCGGATAGCAGTCGATTCCGATTCCCTCGCACATCCACATGGCGAGCGCCAAGACCACGCGAAACACAGATTGCCGTTGCTGAAAGCTCGGATGGTTGCGCTGCCGGGAGAATTCCTGCAGGCCCAGATGCAGGGTTAATGCGGCTGCGCACGTTGCGCAGAAGACAATCGAAGAGGATGGCGCGCCCGGAGGGAGTCGAACCCCCGACCCTCTGCTTAGAAGGCAGACGCTCTATCCAACTGAGCTACGGGCGCGTGGCCTGCAACTTGTTCAGTTTACTTCGCTTGTTGCATTCGTCGCAATCGGCAACTCGCGTACCTCATCACGATTGTGCCAATTCCGTGCGCGCCTATGGTTCGGGAAAGTAGCCGATATGCCCTTGGCCTCAACACCTTGGCCTAGGGGCACGCCCTCGTAAATGTGCCAACTCTGCCAGTAACGGCGTTACCTCAGTGATGGAACCAGAGCGCGAATCGCTTCGAGAGCGCCGGCCACTCCGCGCGCGACCGGCGCCGACAATTCTTCAGACAAGTCGAGCTCCGAAGCACCCACCGTTACGAGGAATGCCTTGTCGGGAGCCTTGCCGTAGAGTTCGCGAGCGAGCGAGAGGAGCGCAGCCGGGGTCAGCGAGTGCGTGAAGGGCGCAGCCGGGGTCAGCGAGTGCGTGAAGGGCGCAGTCGACTGTGGACTTTGCTCGAGGGGTACAACTGCGACCGAGCCTTGCTGCTGGGACTCGGCGGCGTCAACGAAGATTACGATCTCCGCTTGGCTGATTTCATCGGCTAGCTCGGGAGTCAGTTGCTGAACCGTCTTGACGGCCAAGCCGAATGTTCGCGGTTCTTGGCGCAGCGCCTCGGCCACGTGCCAACCTACGCCGTCGTCTCCGCGGAGGGGATTGCCTGACGCGATGACGAGGATGCGATTCATCCGTCTCGCCGCGCCTCATCCAGAAGAGAGCCGTCCGTGCGTTCAAGCCGGACGATTAGAGGCATGTGGCCAATCGCGTGCGTCGAGCAGCTCAGGCAAGGATCAAACGCCCGAATCACCGCTTCGACCCGGTTCAGCACACCTTCCGACAGCTTTTCGCCGTGGACGAAGTGTCGCGCGGCCTGCAGAACGCCCCGATTCATCGCCAAATTGTTGTGACCTGTCGCAATGATCAAATTCGCCCAGGTGATCAAGCCGTTTTCATCGACGCGATAATGGTGGATCAGCGTCCCGCGCGGGGCCTCGCAGGCGCCTACTCCCTCGGAGTTGTTCAGCGACGCCGTCGCGCGCACGTGCGGACTCAAAATCAGCGGGTCGTCGAGGTAATCTTGAATGTGCTCGATGCAATGCAGAATTTCGATCAGGCGCGCGTAGTGGTAGTGAAACGAGCTGAGCACGGCGCCGCGCTCGAGAGCATGAAACTCGACCCATTCCTGATCGGCGAGAGGTGTTCCGGCGCGGTCGACGATGTTCAGGCGTGCGAGAGGCCCCACCCGATAGATGCCCTCCGGATAGCCAAGCGCCTTGTAAAAAGGAAACTTCATGTAGGTAAACGACTCAGCGGCCTCTCCGATGAAGCTCGCGTACTGCGCGGGATCGAGTTTGTCCGCGACGATGTTTCCGGCCGCATCGGTGAATCTTAGCTTCCCCTCGTAATACGCCGGGCGATCGTCCGGTGTCACCAGACCCATGAACAGGCTCGGAAAATTCGCGAATGTCCGAATTTCTTCGCGATACGTTTCAACCCGGCTCTTAAACCACTGCAAGGTTGCCTGGGTAATCGAAAGAGCCTCGGGAATCATCGCGCGAATCGCGTCCCGCTTCTCTCGCGTCAGCGGTTCATTCACACCACCCGGCACCACCCAACCAGGATGAATTCTCCTTCCGCTGAGTATTTCGATGATCTGCTGGCCGAATTTGCGCAGGCGCACGCCATTGCGTCCCAGTTCAGGATCGCGTCGAATTACTCCGAATAGGTTTCGCTCGGACGGGTCGGAATCCATTCCCAGCAGCAGATCCGGCGAGGAGAGATAGAAGAAACTGAGGGCGTGCGACTGGATGATCTGCGCCAGGTTGAGCAGGCGGCGCAGCTTTCCGGCGGCCTGGGGAATGCGCACCGCGAGAATCGCATCGCACGCTTTCGCCGATGCGAGTAGGTGGCTCACCGGGCAAATCCCGCAGATGCGCGCCATGAGGTTCGGCATCTCGTAGTATGGACGCCCCTCGCAGAACTTTTCAAAACCGCGAAGCTGAGTCACTTGAAACTGCGCGTCCTCCACTTCGCCGCGCGCGTCTGTTCGCAACGTGATCCTGGCGTGCCCTTCCAGGCGAGTGACCGGATCGATGACGATAGTGCGTCCCATATGTCGGTGTCCTAGGCGCCAAAATGAGTCGTGCCCGCCAGAGCCGGCGCCTTTCCGGCCAGCAGGTCTCGCAGCAATCCGTAGATCATATCGGCCGAGGGAGGACAGCCGGGAACGAAAACATCCACAGGAACCACCTCATGCACGGGCCGGACGCGGGGCAAGAGCCTGGGCAAGCCGTCCTCGGGCATCGCATAATGCTCCGTCACATTCTCCTCGTATACCCGCTTGAGAATCGACTCGATAGAAACCATATTTCGCATCGACGGCACGTTCCCCGTCACCGCGCAATCACCCAAAGCAACCAGCGTCTTCGTGCGCTTGCGGATCATGTGAATCTTGCGTTCATCCTCGTCGCTGCTCACGGATCCTTCGACCAGCGTGATATCCACGCCTTCCGGAAAGATCTTGTAATCCACAAGAGGGCTGTATACGAGGTCGAAGTCCTGGCTGAGTTCGATCAGACGTTCGTCCATGTCGAGCAGCGACATGTGACATCCCGAGCAACCGTCGAGCCAGACCGTCGCAAGCTTGCGCTTACTCAAGGCCGGCCTTCCCGCATCTCAGTGAGGTACGAGAGGAAGTTAGGGTTCTTGCGCGTTTTGGAGCCCACCTTGCTCTTCTCGAAGAGCGCACCGGTGGGGCACACCTGGACGCACTTGCCGCAGTTCGTGCACGATGTGGACGTGCCCCACGGCTGATCGAGATCCGTGATCACGCGCGATTGAATACCTCGGCCCATGACGTCCCACGTGTGCGCGCCTTCGATTTCCCCGCACACTCGCACGCAGCGCGTGCACAAAATGCAACGATTGTGATCCATCGTGAAGCGCTCGTGCGAGGCGTCCACGGGGAGCTGCGGATTGCTGTAGGGGAACTCGATGTGCGTAAGACCCTGCGATTGCGCGAGGTCCTGCAGTTCGCACGCTCCGTTCGAAACGCAAATCGAGCAAATGTGGTTTCGTTCGGCGAACAGCAGCTCGAGAATCATGCGGCGGTATTTCTTGAGCCGCTCGGAATCTGTGGAAATCTCCATGCCTTCCTCGACGTGCGTCACACACGCCGGGAAAAGGCGATTGCTGCCCTTGACCTCCACCAGGCAGAGCCGGCACGCACCTACTTCGGAAAGCCCGTCCAAGTGGCAGAGCGTCGGGATCGAAATACCCGCTTCGCGCGCCGCTTCAAGAACAGTCTGCTCGGCTCGCGCACTTACGTCCGTCCCGTTGATCCGGAGAGTTTTTGCGCCGTCCGACGAACTCACGCTTGCACCTCCGGCGCCGCACCAATCTCGCAGACTCCGGCGCGGCACCGCTTCTCCTCGATGTGCTCGAGATATTCGTCTTTGAAATATCGCAGCGTGCTCAGGACCGGATTCGGCGCCGTCTGCCCCAGTCCGCAGAGGCTTGCATTACCGACCACGTCGCACAGATCCGTCAACATCTGGAGATCCTTCATCGTGGCCGTTCCCTCAGTCATCCGTGTCAGCAGATTGAACATCTGCGCCGTGCCGGCCCGGCAAGGAATGCACTTGCCGCACGATTCCGTCATGCAGAATTCCATGAAGTAGCGCGCCACGTTGACCATGCAGGACGTGTCGTCCATCACGATCATTCCGCCCGATCCCATGATCGACCCGACGTTCTTCAGCGATTCGTAGTCCACCGGGTGATCGAGAAATTCTTCGGGGATGCAGCCTCCCGAGGGACCACCCGTCTGGACCGCCTTGAATCGCCGCCCATCGGGAATGCCACCGCCGATGTCGAAGATGATCTGACGCAACGTCATGCCCATCGGCACTTCGATGAGGCCGGTGTTTCTCACGCGCCCCGTCAGGGCGAACACCTTCGTGCCTTTGCTCTTCTCCGTTCCCATCGACGCGTACCACTCGCCTCCGCGCCTGATGATCGACGGGATATTCGCGAACGTCTCGACGTTGTTGATGAGCGTTGGCATCTCCCATAGTCCGGAGTGTGCCGGGTACGGCGGCCGGGGCCGGGGCGCTCCGCGCCGGCCTTCAATCGACGCAACCAGAGCCGTTTCCTCGCCACACACGAACGCCCCGCCGCCCATTCGCAGTTCGATGTCGAAACTGAACGTCGTGCCGCCGATTTCGCTGCCGAGGAAATTCTTGTGACGCGCTTCGCGGATCGCTATTCCCAATCGCTTCACCGCCAGTGGATATTCCGCGCGGACGTAGATGTACCCGCGACTTGCGCCCGCTGCGTAGGCCGCGATCGCCATCCCTTCCAGCACTCGGTGCGGATCGCTCTCGAGCACGCTGCGGTCCATGAACGCCCCCGGATCGCCTTCGTCGGCGTTGCATATGACGTACTTCACCCGGCCCGAGCTCTTCGCCACCGTGCTCCACTTGAGCCCCGTGGGATATCCGGCGCCGCCTCTGCCGCGCAATCCGCTCTTAGACACCTCCTGGATCACCGCGGTCGGCGTCATCTCCGTCAGCGCTTGCATCAGCGCATCGTATCCATCGTTCGCAATGTACTCGTCGATTTTTTCGGGATCGATCTTCCCGGAGTTTTCGAGAACGATGTTCACCTGTCGCTTGAAGAAGGCTTGCTCGCGCGGGCATTCGAGACGGCGAAGCGGTTCGGCTCCGACGCTGCGGATCAAGTCAGGGGCGTCGGCGACCGTCACATGCTGGTAAAGCAGCTGATCCGGCTCGACCGCAACCAGCGGCCCGGCCGAACAAAGTCCCATGCATCCCGTTCCGCGAACGCGGCAATGCGAGTCGCTGGCCGCCGCTTCCTTTTCGAGGGTTTCCTTGAGAAGCTCGCTGTGAAGCGAAAGGCACCCCGCGGCGACGCACACATTCACTTCGTGTTCGCTCGGCCGCCGTGCTTCGAGAAGAACCTCCGCGGCTACCGCCGCAACTGCCTTTTCCACAGGCTCGGAGAGCTTTTGACTCGGGGCGAAACTCTGTCCCTCGATTCCGTATAGAAGCAAACGCGGCGGCAGTTCCTCCAGAGTACGTGCTAATTCGATGGCTCCAGCGACACCAAACGTGTGCGTCGACTGGCCGAAAATTTCACCGGGTATCTTTTCCTTCCCTGCGTCAAAGCGGCGAATCGTCCCGGCTGGGGCGCCTGACCGAATAGCGTCCACCACGATCACAAATCCCGCGCCCCTCCAGGCTTCCGCAAGGGCGGTTCCCTCGCCGGTTTCCTCGATCACCTTCATCCCCGGCTGCACCTGCCCGCTCAGAAGCCGTGCAACCGCAACGCCGGCGCCATCGTCGCCGCGATAAGCGTTGCCGACTCCGATGATCAGAACCTTGCTTCGGCTTCCGCTCATTCCTGCTCCCAGTGCATTTTCAGGAAGTGAGTTGCGCACGAGATGCACGGATCGTAGTTGCGCACGGCTTGTTCACACTGGGACTGGAGCTTTTCTCTGGGCGCCTCGATGTTCGCTTCCACGAATCGAAACAGATCCTCCTCGATCGACTTCTGGTTTTGAGAGGTCGGCGCGACGATCTTCGCATCAACAACCAATCCGTGATCGTCGAAACGGTAGCGATGATAAAGAATGCCGCGCGGTGCTTCCGTGCAGCCGTAACCGACGGAATTGCGCGGTTCCACCTCCACGAAGGGCCGTTCTGGCACCTCGTAGTTGTTCGCCAGACGCAGCGCCTCGTCGCAGGCGTAAACGAGCTCCACAGCACGAACAACGATGCTTTGAAACGGGTTTGAGCACACGCCGCCTAGCCCGGCTGACTTCGCTGCTTCTTGTGCCACGGGAGAGAGCTTGTCAAAATTCAACGCGTATCTGGCCATCGGGCCTACCAGATAGGACCCTCTGGCCTTCACCGCGGAATGAAGGGCGTTAGAATGCTCCACGTGCTCCTCGACGAAATGTTGCTCGTAATCTCTTACCGCGATGTCGAGCCCCTTGCTGGATACCAGCCGGCCCTCGTTCATCGGATACTCGCGCGAATCGCGCAACGCCACGAACTCGTAGTCACGCTCGTACGCAGGAAACGAAAACGCTGCCACCCACTGCACCGTCTCCAGTGCTGCATAAAGCGCCCACTTCAGATCCTCTGTCAGCTTGCCGAGTTCTTCCTTCGACGGCACCTTGTAGAATCCCCCGACCTTCACGTTAATTGGGTGGATCTCCCGGCCGCCCAGGACCTTCATGATCTGGTTGCCGATCTTCTTCAACCGTAGGCCGCGCCGAACTACGTCGGGGTGATACCGGGCCATCTGGATCCCGTCCTCGTAGCCCAGGAAATCGGGAGCGTGCAACAAGTAGATGTGCAGCGCGTGGCTCTCCATCCACTCGCCGCAATAGAGCAATCGCCGCAAGTCACGGAGGGGCCCCTCGACGCGGACTTTGAAAGCGTCTTCGATGGCATTGCAGGCGCTCATCTGATATGCCACGGGGCAAATTCCGCAGATGCGCGCCGTGATGTCGGGCACTTCGCTGAATGTCCGGCCGCGGAGGAACGCTTCGAAGAACCGGGGCGGTTCGAAGATTCGCAGTTTCACGTCGGCGACGTGCTGGTCCTTGATCTTGACGTACAGCGAGCCCTCACCTTCAACGCGCGCAAGGACGTCGACCTTTATAGTCTTAGTGCTCATGCGCTTCGCTTTCCTTGCGGAACGGCTCCGCGTACGCGTTGAACGACCGGTAGGCACGCACCAGTTCCTGCTCGCTGACGCCCAGCCCGTGCCAGGCCGCGCTCAGCGCCGTGGTGTTGGGTGTGTCCTTGGGGCCGAAGCATCCAAAGCATCCGCGCGCGTATGCCGGGCACAGCGCACCGCAGCCCGCTTGCGTCACGGGTCCCATGCACGGCACGCCGCCCGCTACCATCACGCAAACGATTCCCCGGCGCTTGCATTCAACGCACGCTCCATAGTTCGGAACATTCGGCTTGCGAGCATGGAGAAAAGCGCTCAGCACTTCGACGAGCTGTTCCTTGTTTATCGGGCAGCCGCGAAGCTCAAAGTCCACGAACACGTGGTCCTTGATTGGCGTGGACTTGTTCAGCGTGTCGATATAGTCTGGCCTTGCATAGACAATGGATGTGAATTCCTTGACGTCCTTGAAATTGCGCAGTGCCTGAATCCCTCCGGCGGTCGCGCACGCCCCAATCGTCACCAGAACCTTCGAGGAGCGCCGGATGGCGTGAATTCGTTCCTCGTCGTGCGGCGTCGTGATGGAGCCTTCTACCAGGGACAGGTCGTACGGCCCCTTGACCACCGCTCGCGATGCTTCCGGGAAGTTGGCGATATCGATGGCTCCCGCGACCGCCAACAGCTCGTCTTCGCAATCCAGCAAGCTCAGCTGGCAGCCGTCGCAAGACGCGAACTTCCAAACTGCGAGTTTCGGGCGCTGTGCAGAAGGCATACTATATCTCCGCCTTGCCGAAAATCGGCTCGATCTGATCGAATCGAAACACAGGCCCATCCTTGCAGATGAACGTCGGCCCATACTGGCAATGCCCGCAGAATCCAACCGCGCACTTCATGTTCCGCTCCATCGACAGGAAAATCCGCCGAGGCACTACGCCGCGTTTCTGGAGTTCCATGACCGCAAAACGCATCATCACCTCGGGTCCGCACACCAGCGCCACCGTGTTCGACGGATCGAAAGGAGCGCGTCCGACGAGGGTTGTGACTACCCCCACATTTCCGCGCCACCCGCTTGCGCCCCGGTCGACTGTCACCTGAATCTCCAAATCGAACTTCCCGCGCCACCGCTCCAGTTCATGCCGGTACAGAATGTCTTCCGGTGTCCGCGCGCCGTATAGCAGGACAATCTTTCGGTATTTCTCGCGCTGTTTCATCAGGTCGTAAAGCGCGGGCCGCAGTGGAGCCAGCCCGATTCCACCGGCGACTATCAGAAAGTCGCGGCCCGCCTCTTCGGCTACGGGCCAACAGCTGCCGAACGGGCCTCGAACACCGATCAAGTCCCCGCGTTTGAGCGCCCCCATCGCCTTCGTCACTGCCCCCACCACTCGAGTCGTGTGCTCCAGCGCTGGACAATTCTGGGCGTCGCTGCTGATGGAAATCGGCACCTCCCCGACGCCGAACACGTACACCATGTTGAATTGGCCCGGAGCAAAAGAGGTCATTCCCACTCCGTCCGCCGGCATAAGGTCGAGCGTGAAAGTATCGTGCGTCTCCCGCTTGATCCGTTCGATCCGGTACGGTGCAGGAATCATCGGGTCAGCGATCGGTCCCGTATTTGTCGGCAACTCAAGCATGGATGCCATATAAATCCAGTAACTGCAATCGAGCCGCGTCGAGCCTTTCCGTCACAACGTTCGCAAAGCGCTTCAAGATCTCGTAGCCCAGATCGTGGTCCTCTTCACACTTCTCGCGAAGGCACTTGCCGTCGAAATCGAGCGCCATCGTTTTTTGAAGCGTTCTCGCGTCGAAGTGCCAGCGGTAGGGAGGCGCCAGCCACGACCAGCCGAGGACGTCTCCTTCACCTACTGTCTGTAGGGTTGTCGGACCCTTGTGCGGAACCATCAGTTCGACCGAAACCAGGCCCTCGCGTATGAAATAGAATCGTTCGGCCGGATCACCCTCTCGAAAAATGTACTGGCGCTCATCGAACCGCACGTTTCTGGCGCAGCTGACGATGAATTGAATGTATCGTTCATCTAAACCCTTGAAGAACGTATGCTGCCTGATGATCGGTTCCAGCGATTGAATCATGGACTTTCCCTCTAGCGAGTGCCGCTCGCAACGTGCTCGCTCTCGCGAATCGCGCGAACTTCCTCGGTGATATCGATTCCCACTGGGCACCACGTTATGCACCGGCCGCACCCGACGCATCCCGTCTCTCCGAATTGATCGACCCATGTCGCAAGCTTGTGCATCATCCATTGGCGGTAGCGCGATTTGGCCGTCGATCGCACGCTCCCGCCATGCAGATAGGAAAAGTCGATCGTGAAACACGAGTCCCATTTCTTCCAGCGCTCCGCCTGCTGGCCCCCCAGGTCTGTTACGTCTTCCACTGTGCTGCAGAAGCAGGTTGGACACACCATCGTGCAGTTGGCGCACGTCAAGCACCGCATCGAGAGGTTGTCCCAGCGCGGATGATCGTAGTTGCGGTAGAGCAGCTCCTTTAGACCAGCCGTGTCCATCGTTCGGCCCATTCGGTTGGCCGTCTCTGCTACGACGCGATCCGCGGTCTGCCCGTCCTTCTCATTCGCCTCGCGGTGAGGAACCTCGGCGACGACGTCCGCGCCGCTTTGCGAACCGATCTCGACGACGAAGTACTGGCTTTCGGCCTCGAGGATTTCGGTAAGCGCCAGATCGTAGCCCGAGGTCGCTCTCGGCCCCGTCTTCATGGACGCGCAAAAGCACGTTCCGCCAGCCTGGCTGCAATTCACGGCTACTACAAAGAGGTCATCTCGCCGCGCCTGGTACTCGGGGTCGACGTAGGTCCCACCTGTGAATACCTTGTCGAGAATCGAGATCGCGTGGAGCTCGCAGGCCCGCACGCCGATGAAAGCCCGCTTCGTCGAGGTCCGATTCTCCGGGATGATCTGGAAGCCGCCTCCCTCCCGCTTGCACGTCCACAAACGGCTCACTGGCGGCTGGAGGAACTTCTTCCACGAATGTGGCCCGACGTTGTATCCGAAAAATGCCTGATCCTCCCGGCGTGCCAGCCTGTATTTGCCTGCCTCTTGGTCATCCGTCCACCCGCGAGGCAAATCCTCCACTGAGTTCAGGCGATCGTAGATAATCGCACCCTCTCGAATCGTCGGACCGAAAAGCTCATATCCCCGCTTGGAAATGGCCGCAAGCAGCCGGGGCAAATTCTTCGCCTCTATCACGACGTTCTTGGCTGGGGCAGCTTCCGCAGTCATCTTTCCTCAGACAGTTGGCCTGACCTCGTGCCGACTTTCGCCGCTAGCCTCAACGTTTCCCGCAGCGACCGGCTCAAGCCACGCATCCAGCTTCTTCTGCAATCCATCCATGTCGACGTTCCCCGCCAGGTCTCCGTCGAAAACCGCAACTGGCGCGATGCTGCACGACCCAAGGCAGCGGGCCGTCAGCAACGACACCCTGGCGTCGGCCGTGGTTTCTCCCGCCCGCACGTGAAGCGTCTTTTCCGCATGCGCGATCAGCTGGGCGGCGCCCTTGATGTAGCACGCCGTGCCCAGACACACGAGGCAGGTATGTTCCCCGGGCGGCTTCAGCGTGAAAAAATGATAGAAGGTCGCCACGCCGTACGCCTGGCTCAGCGGCACACGCAGCGACGCCGCCACGAACGCCAGTGAGTCCTTATCCAGGAATCCGAACGACTGTTGAACGGTGTGAAGCGTTTCGATGAGCGCGTCGCGCGAATACCCGTGACGCCGCATCGTCCCGTTCACGATTCGCCACCGCTTGTCGTCGGACGGTAAGGTCGGCTTGATGCTGGCTGATGGCGACGGGTTCATGGTTCCGAGTCCCACCTCGCCCTCCCATAATCCAGGGTCTCTCGACTGGCGGCTGTGACATGAATCACACTACTTGGTGACCCCTGCAATCTGGCAGCCATCGCGTCGGCATCAACCCGGCCAGACTGCCTAGCTAACTCCCCTCGAATCCAGCAGATGGCCTGTAGCCGCGGGTACCAAAGTAGAGGACGTACGCGTAGCAGACGAGTGGAACAACGAAGGCGGACCGAATCGAACTGTGATCCGAAATGTAGCCCATAATCGCCGGGCATATGGCGCCGCCGATGATCGACATGACCAACAGCGACGACCCCAGCTTCGTATACGCGCCCAGATTCTTCAGACTCAACGCGAAAATCGTCGGAAACATAATGGAGTGAAAGAACCCAATGAAAACCACGGCCCAGATCGGTACGGCTCCCGTCGTCGTCACGGCAACCACCGTGCACGCGAATGCCGCCCCCGCGAAGAGCGCCAGGAGTCTTGGTGGAGCGATTCGCTTCATCATCCCGGAACCAGTGAACCTCCCGATCATGAATCCCACGAGGTGCCACTTAAGGTAGTCCGCGGCAACCCTCTCCGGCGTTCCTGGGGCGGTGTGTTGCACGAAGCGAATGACGAAGCTCGTGACGCCCACCTGCGCCCCCACGTAGAAGAATTGCGCCGCCACTCCCTTGACCAGGTGCTTGTAGCGCAAAATGTGGCGGATTTCCTGCTTCACCGGTTCGGACCCTTCCGCCGCACTCTCCACGTGTCCGCGAATCTCCGGCAACTTCGCGAAGTAAATCAGGACCGCGACCAGCAGAAACAAACCTGTAATCGCGAGGTACGGGCCGCGCACACGAGCAGCTTCGGACGCCGAGTAAGCCTGCCACTGGTCAGGGGTCATGGTGGCCAGCGCCGCGCTTGAATATTCGACGCCGGACAGAATGAACACGCGCCCCACGATCGGCGTTACGACCGCGCCCACCGCATTGAACGACTGCGCGAGGTTCAGCCGAATCTCGGAGGACTCCGCGGGACCGAGCACCGTCACGTACGGATTTGCAGCGACTTCCAGAACTCCCTGCCCGCACGCCATGATAAAGAGCGCCGCCAGAAAAAAGACGTAGAGCCGCACCGTTGCCGCGGGAATAAAGAGGAACGCGCCTACAGCACACGTGAAGAGCCCGACGAGAATCCCCCTCTTGTATCCGATGCGCTCCATCAGGCGCCCCGCAGGAAACGCCGCCAGGAAATAACCGCCGAAAAACGCCGATTGGATCAGCGACGACTGAAAATCCGTCAGACGAAATGCCTTCTTGAGGTGGGGGATCAGAATGTCGTTCAGGTTGACGCCCAGCGCCCAGAGAAAGAAGAGGCTGGTGACGAGGAGCAGCGGGACAACAAATTGACGCTCGGTGAGTGGTGCCGATCGCGTGGCCATTCTTCTCTGCCGGTTCCCTTCCCTCTACGTAAGCGCGCGATCGAGATGCACGTAACCGCCGTCGACGTAAATGTGCTGGCCCGTCGTGTGTCCGGACTGCGCCGAAAGCAGAAAGACGGCCATCGCCGCGATTTCCTCGCCCTTTGTCATCCGCTTCTCGAGCGGGATCTTCCTGAGAATCGTCTTCAGTTTCTCCTCGGGATTCGGGAATGTCTTCAGCCAGGATTCGTAGAGCGGCGTCATCACCTCCGCCGGAATCACCGCGTTCACGCGGATGCCGTACGGCAGCAGCTCCGCAGCCCACTCGCGCGTCAGTCCGAAGATTCCACCCTTCGATGCGGCGTACCCCGACGTTCCGCCCTGCCCCGTCACCGCCACCTTCGAGCTGATGTTCACGATGCTCCCCTTGCTCCGCTTCAGATACGGCAATGCGTAGTGCGCCATCGCGTAGTAGTGCACCAGATTGTTCTTGAGGGATTTCAGGAATTGCTCCGGATCGCCTCGCTCCAGACCCACTCCGTCGTTGCGCCCCGCGTTGTTCACCAGCCCGTCGATGTGCCCAAACGTGCGGATGGTCTCCTCAACCGCTTTCGCACAGTTCGCGGGTTCCGCAAGTTCGGCCTCAATGAAATGGCTCATCACTCCGTTGCGGTGCAATTCGGACTGCAGCTGCCCCGCCGCTTCCGGGCCGCGCCCGACGATCACCGGGATTGCTTTCTCCTCGCCGCAGGCCTGCACGATCGATGCGCCGATTCCCTTCGCGCCCCCCGTAACGATCACGACCTTATCTTTGAGTTGCAGGTCCATTCTGAGCTGTCCTTAAACCATAGAATCGCGCTGCGTTCAAACCGAAGATCTTCTCCCGGTCCTCGTCCGAGAGACGGCAAGTGTAGCCCCCGATCAGATCTTTCACCTGACGGTACGTTCCCGCCAGGAGACACACGGGCCAGTCGGAGCCGAACATCAGCCGGTCCGCGCCGAACGATTCGAATACGACGTCAAGGTATGGTTTGCAATCGTCCGGACGCCACGCACGCCAGTCCGCCTCCGTAATCAGGCCGGACAGTTTGCAGAAGACGTTCGGATTCGCCGCCACTTCGTGCATCTGCTTGCCCCACACCGCGACCTCCCTGGAGCGAATAGCGGGCTTCGCGCAATGGTCGATCACGAATCGTTGCTCGGGGAATTCCGCGACGAATTCGCGAGCTGCCGGCATCTGCTTTGGGTAAATCAGAATGTCGTACGTAAATCCGAATCGTCGAAGGTGGCCGATGCCCCGGCAAAAATCCTCGCGAACCAAAAACCGCCCGTCCGGTTCAGACTGCACGATGTGCCGAAATCCCCGCAGCTTCTTGAATCGCGAGAAAAACTCCAGCCGCTCGGGCAAACCTGGCGAGCACAGATCCACCCACCCGACAACGCCCAAAATCTCCGGATGCCGGTCCGCCAGATGCAACAGAAATTCGGTCTCACGCTCGGACGTGTCCGCCTGCACTGCGACGCTCCCGTTGATTCCGTTTGCGGCAAGCTCCGGCAGCAAGTCCACCGGAAGGAAATCGCGCTTCAGGACAGCCATTTCGTCCGTGATCCACGTGTCCCTCCGCGGATCGTACTTCCAGAAATGCTGGTGGGAATCGATTTTCAAGGCGTTCAGCCGTGAAGATTGAAAAAGCCGCCATCGATCGGGTAATCGACGCCAGTGATGAAGCCGGCTTCGTCCGAACAGAGAAACAGCGCAAGATCCGCCACCTCGGCCGGCTGCGCCATGCGGCCGATCGGTTGCGCTTTCGAGAGTTTGTCGAACATCTCCTTCTCGCGGCCGGGATAATTCTTTTGCAGGTAGCCATCGACAAAGGGCGTTTGCACGCGAGCCGGCGAGATGCAATTGCAGCGAATGCCATTCTGGAGATAGTCCCTCGCGACGGAGTAGGTCATCGCCACCACTGCACCCTTGCTCATCGAATATGCAAACCGGTCAGCCAGTCCGGCCGAGCCCGCAATCGACGCCATGTTCAAAATCACACCGCCGCTGTTCTTCATCGTCTCCACGCACGCGAGCATGCAGTTGTACGTGCCTTTCACATTGACGCGAAAGATTCGGTCGAAGTCGTTCTCCGCTGTTTTCTCAAGCGAACCGATCTGTGAGACCCCCGCGTTGTTCACAAGGATGTGAATCGGTCCCTGACGCGCGATTGCGTCGAACGCCTCCTTCACCTGCTGCTGGTCCGAGACGTCGCAGACGACCACTCTCGCGTTGCCATGCTCTCCGACAATTTCCTGCATCGACTCTTCGGCGCCCTTGCGGTCGACATCGAGAATGAAAATGGACGCGCCCTGCTGTGCGAACCGCGTCGCGATCGCGCGGCCGATCCCGCTGCCGCCCCCCGTGATTACGGCCACCCTGTTATCCAGTCGAAATGGAACGTCACCCTTGGCCGTCGTCACAGCGATACTCCGCGCTTCCACGGAATGAAATCGTCCTGCCCCAGCAATTCCGCTTTCGTCTTGATCTCGCCGCTGGCGACGCGGATCACAAAGTCGAGAATCTGCTCGCCCATTTGCTCGACGGTGGAATCTCCGCGAACGATTCCGCCGGTATCAACGTCAATGATGTCGCCCATCCGCCGGGCCAAATCCGAATTGGTCGAGATCTTCACCACCGGAACGATCGGATTGCCGGTCGGCGTGCCAAGGCCCGTCGTGAACAAGACCACGTTGGCTCCCGCGCCCACCTGCGCCGAAACGCATTCCACGTCGCTGCCCGGCGTGCACTGGAGGTTCAGCCCGGCGGTCGCAGAATATTCGGGATAGTCGAGCACCGCCGTCACCGGGGACGTGCCGCCCTTTTTGGCGGCTCCCGCGGACTTCATCGCGTCGGTGACGAGGCCGTCGCGAATATTTCCCGGCGATGGATTCATGTCGAAGCCGGAGCGAACGGCTTGCGCGCGCGCGGCATAATCGCGCATCAATTGAATGAAGCGATCGCCAACTTCCTTGCTCGTGCTGCGGTTGATCAGCTCCTGTTCCACGCCACACAATTCCGGAAATTCGGACAGAATCCCGCGTCCGCCGAGCGCTGCGACGAGATCGGCCGTGTGGCCGATCGCGGGGTTCGCGGAGATCCCGGAAAATCCGTCCGATCCGCCACACTTCAGCCCAAGACATACGTGCGAAAGGGGCGCAGGCTCGCGGCGAGCCTTTTGCGCTTCGATGAGAGCGAGCAATGTCTCGCGGACGGCTGCGGACAACATGTCGAATTCCGTCCCCGCGCGCTGCTGCTCGAAGACTAACAACGGCTTCGCAAGATGCGGATCGCGCTTGCCGATCTCTTCGCGAAGGATGCTGACCTGCGAGTGCTGACAGCCCAGGCTGAGAACCGTCGCGCCCGCAACATTCGGGTGATGGATGTACCCGGCGATCAGCCCGCACAGGTTGCGCGTATCTTCACGCGTACCTCCGCAGCCGCCCTCGTGCATCAGGAACTTGATTCCGTCGAGATGCTCGAAGATGTGTGGCTGGAATTGACCGCCGCTCGGCTTGAAGCTGTACGCGCGAATTTCCTCGGCGCGCCCTTCGCGATACAGCCGCACGAATTCCGCCACCTGCTGCCGATAAATCTGCGGCGCGGCAAAGCCCAACTCCTCTTCGAACGCCTGCTTCAGCACCGCGATGTTTCGGTTCTCGCAAAAAACGAGCGGCACGACCAGCCAGTGGTTGCGCGTTCCTACTTGCCCGTCGGCCCTGCGGAATCCCTGAAAAGTCCGCGCGCGCCATTTCGAAACGTCCGGCGGCTGCCAGCAGTATTCCTGCGTCTTCTCGCGAAACGCGCCTGTTTCGTGATGCAGGTTTCGCGGCGTGATGATTTCGCCACGCCGGACGCGCTCGGTGGTCTTGCCCACCAGCACGCCGTACATGATCACCTCGCCTCCGACAGCGAGATCGACCGTCGTGAACTTGTGCTTGGCGGGCACATCTGAAGCGAGTTCGAACATCGAGCCCTCGAACGCGACCTTCTCGCCGCGCTTCAAGTCCACGAGCGCGATCAGGACGTTGTCGCGCGCGTCGAGTTTCAGAACTTTTGTTTCCATGGCCTTGCTGCGGACTAGTTCCGCCGGAGAATCTCGAAAGCGGATTCTACAACGCTTTCACCGCGTGTCTCGAACGTTCTCGCCGATACGTCGGTTTCTCTCCGGTAACAGCCTCGTGATAGGATTCACGCCGGTCGACCCGATGAAGCGCTATCCGGAAAAGCAATTCAGATTGTGAGAGGCACTTATGAAAAAAGCTGGGCTGATTCTTTCGCTGATTTTTCTTGCGGGAACATGTCGCGCGCAGGATCCAAAGCCCCTGCTCCTGCAGAGCCCTACGCTAAGCAAGACACAGATTGCTTTCGCCTATGGCGGCAACATTTGGGTCGTGGACCGCAATGGCGGCGACGCGCGCCGGCTCGTAACCGGCACAGACCTTGAGAGCGGGCCAGTCTTCTCCCCGGACGGATCAATGATCGCTTACACCGGCGATTACGACGGGAATCAGGACGTCTACGTCGTCTCTGCCTCCGGCGGCGAGCCGCGCCGCCTCACCTATCACCCAGGCACTGACGTCGCCGTCGGTTGGACGCCCGACGGCAAGGACGTCGTATTCCGCTCGACCCGCAGCAGCTATTCGCGCTTCGAGAAGCTCTTCACGGTTCCCGTGCAAGGCGGTTTCCCTACCGTACTTCCGCTGCCGATGGGCGTTCAGGCGTCCTACTCCGCCGACGCTTCCCATCTTGCGTATGTTCCGCGCTGGAACCGCCGGCTCGGCGCGAGCAACAATTACATTGCCATCAAGCACTATCGCGGCGGCCTCACCGCTCCAATTTGGATCGCGAATCTCTCCGACTCCAGCATCGTGAAAATTCCACGCGAGAATTCCAACGACTCCAATCCCATGTGGGTCGGCGACCAAATCTACTTCCTGTCCGATCGCGAAGGCGCTACTTCGCTCTTTGTGTATGACACGAAGACAAAAGAAGTGCGGCAGGTTCTGAAGAACGATGGCTTCGATTTCAAATCGGCCTCGGCAGGGCCCGGTGGGATCGTCTACGAACAACTCGGCTCGTTGCATCTCTACGATCCAAGCTCCGGAAAGGAGCGGAGGATCGACGTTCGCCTCGCTGCCGACATGCCGCAGGTTCTTCCCCACTTCGAAAAAGTCGGCGACCACATTCTGGCAGCGCAGATTTCACCCACGGGCCAGCGGGCCGTTTTCGAAGCCCACGGTGAGATTCTCACGGTTCCAACGGAAAAAGGTGACATCCGCAATCTGACGCACAGTTCCGGCGCAGTCGATCGCGATCCCGCATGGTCTCCGGACGGAAAGTCGATCGCTTACTTTTCCGACGAGTCCGGCGAATACGCGCTCTTCATCACTTCTCAGGACGGTCTGGGAACGCCGCGAAAAATCGACTTGGGCCAGCCCCCTTCCTTCTTCTACTCGCCCGCGTGGTCCCCAGACAGCAAGAAAATCGCATACAGCGACAAGCGTTTGAACCTTTGGTACGTCGACCTGGATCATCCCGGCCCGGTAAAGGTTGACACCGATCGTTTCGATTCGCCCCTTCACGAATTTGATACCGTTTGGTCACACGACGGCCGCTGGCTGGCCTATACGAAGCAGCTGGAGAATCACCTGCGCGCCGTCTTTGTCTATTCGCTTGAGGATAAGAAGGCGACTCAAGTAACTGATGGAATGAGCGATGCGCTGTATCCCAATTTCGATAAGGGCGGAAAGTACCTTTACTTCACGGCGAGCACCAACACCGGCCTTTCGACCGGCTGGCTCGACATGACCAGCATCGACCATCCCGTCACGCGCGCCGTTTACGTCGCCGTGCTTCGCAGGGATCTGCCCTCCCCGCTCGCCCCGGAAAGCGACGATGAGAAGGCGGCGGAATCGAAAGAGACAAAGCCCGATCAGGCGGCCGATCAGGACAAGGGCAAGGACCAAGATAAAGAGAAGGAAAAAGAGAAAAAGGAGCCGCCAAAAGTCACGATCGATTTTGACAATCTTAGCCAGCGCATTCTCGCCCTGCCGATTCCCGAGCACAACTACTACAGCCTTGTGGCCGGCAAAGAAGGCGTTCTCTACCTGGCCGAAGGCCCGCAAGTCGACAACCCAGGACCTCCTCACGCCACCCTCCAGCGCTTCGATCTGAAAACGCGCAAGACCGAAAAGCTTCTTGACGGCATTCGGGATTTCGCGATTTCCGCGAATGGCGAAAAGATGCTGTATCACCAGGGCGAGAAGTGGTTTATCGGACCAGCCGACAAGTCCGTGAAACCCGGCGAGGGCGAGCTGAACACAGCGGAAATGGAAGTCCGCGTCGATCCGCGCGCCGAGTGGAAGCAGATGTATCACGAGATCTGGCGCATCGAACGCGACTTCTTCTATGATCCGCACTTTCACGGCTTGAATCTGAAAGCTGCGGAAGCGGCGTACGAACCGTTTCTGGACGGAATCACCAGCCGCGCCGACCTCGATTATCTTTTCGCCGACATGCTCGGCAATCTGAATGTCCTGCACATGTACGTCGGTGGGGGCACGCAGCCCGAGGTGAAAACCGTGAAGGTGGGCCTGCTCGGCGCCGACTATTCTCTCGAAAACGGCCGCTACCGCTTTGCGCGCATCTACAGCGGCGAAAACTGGAATCCCCAGCTTCACGCGCCGCTCACGCAGCCGGGCGTCAACGTCAAAGAGGGGGAGTATCTCCTCGAGGTCGACGGACGGGAACTCCGTTCGTCGGACAACGTCTACAGCTTCTTCCAGGAGACGGCGGGCAGGCAGGTCGTCCTGAAGGTCGGCCCGAATCCTGATGGCAGCGGCTCTCGCGACGTGACCGTCATTCCGGTCGAAACCGAAACCGCCCTGCGCAATCTCGACTGGATCGAAGGCAACCGCCGCAAGGTCGATCAACTGAGCGGCGGCAAGCTCGCCTACGTGTATCTCCCGAACACTGCCGGCGCCGGATACACGAATTTCAACCGCTACTATTTCGCGCAAATCGGCAAGGAGGGCGCCGTCCTCGACGAGCGATTCAACGGCGGCGGCGACTTGGCGGACTACATCATTGATTACCTGCGGCGCCCCGTGATGAGCTTCGTCGAGACGCGCGAAGGCGAAACGTATTCAGAGCCCCAGGAGGCTATCTACGGCCCGAAGACCATGATCATCAATGAGTTCGCGGGATCGGGCGGCGACGCTATGCCGTGGTATTTCCGCAAGGCGAGCGTGGGGCCTCTCGTCGGAATGCGCACGTGGGGCGGCCTGGTGGGGATCGGAAACTATCCCCAGCTGATCGACGGCGGCAACGTCACCGCGCCGCGCTGGGCGATTTACGGAACGAACGGCGAGTGGGAAGTGGAAAATCACGGCATCGCGCCCGATGTCGAGGTCGAGCTCGATCCGAAGCTCGTTCGCGAAGGCCACGACCCGCAGCTTGAAAAAGCCGTCCACGTGGTTCTTGAATCCCTGAAGGAGCATCCACTTCCGAGCTACAAGCGGCCGGAGTACCCGAATTACCACCCGAACTTTTAGAGGTGGTCTGCAATCCGTGTTTCATGTCTGCGGCGCGCGAAGTGCCGCGTCTCAGGCAGTTTGCCAGGCCACATACGCGGCGCCCATCAGGGGACACTCCTCGTTCAGGATGACGGTAATCGGAATCTTGGCGAGGAAATCCTCGAGTTTTTCCTTGCGCCGGACGGCTGCCGCAAAGCGCCCATCCTTAAGTTTCGAGAGGACCTTCACCGCGATCCCTCCCGCAACGTAAATCCCGCCACGGGCGAGCGTCCGCAACGCGAAATTCCCGGCCTCCGAGCCATAGATTTCGATCCACAGATCGAGCGTCGCCACACACACCGGACATTCGCCGGCCAGCGCCCGTCGCGTGATTTCGGGTGCGGGATCGGTGGTGGGGTCGAAGCCCGGGTGCTTGTCGTACGGGCTCAGAAATTCGTGAATGCTCTGGAACCCCCGGCCCGAAAGGAGGATCTCCGCGCTCACAAAATCGTTGCGCTTTTTCAGGAATTTCCAGAGATTGGCTTGCTGGTCGGTGCTCGGCGAAAAGTCCGCGTGTCCTCCCTCCGTCGCCACCGGCACATGCTGCTTGCCGTCCCAGAAAAGGACACCTTCGCCGAGCCCGGTGCCGGCCGCTATCACTACCTGCGTCGCATCGGGAGTGGGAAGGCCGGGATAAATCACCTCGAGATCACTCGGCGCCAATACCCGGATTCCGTAGGCCGTCGCTTCAAGGTCGTTCAACAGCCGCACCCGCCGAATGCCCAGAAATTTCGCCATCGCGTCGCCGTCGACGATCCACGGCAGATTTGTGGCGCGGACTGTGTTGTTGACCACCGGCCCCGCGATACCGAACGATGCCGCCGTGATCTCCGCCCCGTTCTGGCTCAAGAAGTCCTTCGCGATGTCGTGCAGGCCGGAATATTCGTGGCTCGTGTAACGCTTGTAGGTAACCCGGACCAGTTTTCCGTCCCGCACGTCGAACAGGCCGAGGTTGGTCTTTGTTCCGCCCAGGTCGCCCGCCAGAATCATCGATTCCCCCGCATTATTTTAGTCCCTCGGCAAAAGGCCGCCGCGGAAATTCAGAGCGGCCGCCAGCGCCGCCCGTCATTCCCCGTCAAATCGTCCGCGGCGCGCGGTCCCTGGCTGCCCGCGGGATAGTTCGGAAACGGCGGCGCCGAAGCCTTGCTCCAGGCGTCCAGAATCGGATCCACGAGTTCCCACGCCGCCTCGACGCTGTCCGCGCGGTCGAACAGCGTGGCGTCGCCCCGGATGCAGTCGTTCAGCAGAGTGGCGTACGCGTCGCGCGACTCTCCGCCGAACGCCTGGCGGTAGCCGAAATCCATCGTCACCGGACGGATTTGCATTTGCGCTCCGGGGGCCTTCGCGCCGAACGACATCGAGATTCCTTCGCTCGGCTGGATGTTCAGCACGAGAGAGTTCGGTTCAGCGTTCTGTCCGCGGAACACGTTATGCGGCGCCTCCTTGAATTGAATGGCGATCTGCGTGTGCGCCTGGCTGAGCCTTTTGCCGGTGCGCAGATAAAACGGAACGCCGTTCCAGCGCCAGTTGTCGACGTACAGCTTCAGAGCGACATAGGTTTCGGTCGCCGAGTCCGGCTTGACCCCAGGCTCCTGACGATAGCCCGGCACCGGCCTGCCCTCGATTTTGCCCGGCCCATACTGCCCGCGCACCACCGACTTCCAGATGGTCTCTTCCGTAAACGGCCGGATCGACTGCAGGACCTTGATCTTCTCATTCCGCACGGGCGTCGCGCCGAATGTCGCCGGCGCTTCCATCGCCATCAGCGAGGTCAGTTGCAGCATGTGGCTCTGCACCATATCGCGCAGCGCGCCTGCGGATTCGTAAAACGCGGCGCGGCTTTCCACACCCAACGATTCCGCTGCGGTGATCTGCACGTGGTCGACGTAATTCCGGTTCCAGAGAGGCTCGAAGATGCCGTTGCCGAACCGGAAGACCAGCGAATTCTGCACCGTCTCCTTGCCGAGATAGTGGTCGATGCGGTAGACCTGCGATTCATCGAACACTTCCAGAACACGCCGATTCAAGTCGCGGCACGACGCGAGATCGTGGCCAAACGGCTTTTCGATGATCACGCGCGCCCATGACTCTTCGCGCGCCGGCTTCGCCAGGCCCGCGATTCCGAGCTGTTTGATGATTTCCGTGTACACGCTGGGCGGCGTTGCCAGGTAGAAGAGGCGGTTGCCGCCGAGGTTGCCTTCGCGGTCCAGTTCGCTGAGCCGCTGCGTGAGCTGTACGTATGCGTGCGGGTCGTCGTAATTCCCGCTGAAGTACAGCAGTTGCTGCTCGAAATCCTGCTGCGAGTAGCCCCGCACGGTGTGCGGATTCTTGGGCAGGAACTCGCTCGCGTGCTTGCGGAAGTCGTCGTCCGACATCGGTGTGCGCGCAAATCCCAGCAGCCGGAATCGCGGCGCCAGGCAGGCATGCCGCGCCAGATCGAACAACGCCGGCAAGAGCTTTCTGCGTGCCAGGTCGCCCGACGCTCCAAACATCACGATTACGCAGGGGTCCGACGGCATCTCGCAGTAATAAGCGTCGGAGGGAGATACCTCAGCGGTTTGTGTGGCTTGCGTATTCACGATCGGTCTCCTAACTCGGCGCCTGCGGAGTGTTGCGGAATGCCGTTCGGTCGGACCCACCCTTCCCGCAAGAGCCTATCACATCTGTCAGCCTGTAAAGATGCTCGGAGGCGCGCGGCGGGTTCAGATGGACCGGTGGCCGGCCGACTTTGTGCCGGTTGCCCGGGTTTTGTGGAATTTCCGGCGCGCATGCAGTATCTTGGTTGTGACCAAAAGAAAAGAGGAGACGTTCATGGCCGACGAGAAGTGCTCCGACGTTCCGCAGCAAACCGCTCCTCCGCCGCCGGCAGGACAGAATGTCCGCATGGTCAAGTGCGTGAAATTCGGCAAGGAGATGCCCGGCCTCGACCGCATTCCGTGGAAGGGCGAACTCGGCAAGCGCGTCTACGAGAACGTCTCCAAAGAAGCCTGGAAGATGTGGCTGGAGCACTCGAAAATGGTCATGAATGAATTTCGCCTCAACCCGCTCGACCCCAACTCCCAGAAAATCATGGAAGAGCAGATGGAGCAGTTCTTCTTTGGCGAAGGCGCCAAACTCCCTGAAGGCTACGTCCCTCCCAAAGCCAAGGGATAACGTCGCTTGATCGTTGAGAGTCGCGCGCATTTCGTGCTGCGCTAGGCTCGCATCTTTCCGGTCGCGGGGTGCTCCACAGTGAGCCGCGGCGAGAATCTGAACACCATCTTCGCGTGCGCCGCTCGCAATGCCTCCTCCACTTCCCTGGCAGACTTCGCGCGCGCAAAGACGAATCCGAGATAGCTCGATCCCTCCGGCCACGCTGCCACGTAGTCGCGCAACCGTGCCGTGATTCGAATCTCGTCCACACCTGGGACTTTTTCCGCGGCCTCGATTCCGTCGGCGCCCTCGAAAATCCCGCTGCGCGGCACCGGAATCATCATCACTCCCGAGGCGTCGCTTTCGCGCTGTGCGTCGCTCCCCGGCATCCCAAGAGCCTGCCGCAGCAACAACTCCTCCAGCGACATCCTTTCGGGACCGAATCGCAGCGCACGCGAGCAAAGCCCGCCGATCGGGCGCGGCGCGATCTCGAGCGGCCACACGCACTCTTCGTTCACCCGAAATTCGGCGTGCAGCGGGCCCGTAAGCAGGCCAAGCGCCGCCACGCATCGGGCCGCACATTCTTCGATCGAGCGCTGCATCTCGCTGGGCAGCCGCGACGGCGTGACGTAGATCGTCTCCTCAAAATACGGCCCTTCGAGGGGATCGGGCTTGTCGAAAATCGCGAGGACGCGCACTCGCCCGTGGTCGATCAGACCCTCGACCGCCACTTCCTTACCGGGGATATAGGCCTCGACCAGCAGTTGCTCGAGCCCCGGCTCGTGCAGCGCTCGAATCTCCGGCGACTCGAGAAGTGAACGAATTCTCGTGACGGCGCGTTCGAATTCCGCGGAATTGTTTGCGCGAATCACGCCCTGGCTCGCCGACAACACCGTCGGCTTCACCACGCAGGGGAATTTCACTCGTGGCAGGATGCGCAATATCTCGTCGTTTGCCGGAAACGCGAAGAATTCGGGAACGCGCTCGCCTGATTTCGACAGCGCTTCCCGTTGCAGCGCCTTGTCGCGGGAGTTCTCGACTGCGGCGGGGGGATTCCACCAGATCCCGAGCGCCTCGGCTGCATAGGCTGCCGCGGGCGTGGGCCGGTCGCCGAGGGCAAGGATCGCGTCGGGCGGCGCGGCACGCATCCCGCGCAGAATTTCCTCCGCCGCCTCGCGCGGCTTTTCAAAGTGAAGCGCAAGCGCCTGGTCGCCCCACGGATCATCCAGCTTGTGGCAACGATCCGTCCCGAAGACAACATCGACGCCGAGCCTCTCCGCCACGTCTGCAAAGCCGCGCGTCTGGTAGCCCAGCTTGCTTGCCAAAATGAGCAGGCGCTTGCGAGCCGGCGCTCCTGCCGTCGCCTCCAACCCCTCTTGGCCCGTTTCGCGCACTCGATTCCCTTTCGTCGTTTCTGCCACCGAGAGTCCCTACTACCGTATATTAGAAGCCACCTCGCGTGAGTGTTTTCAACAACTTAGCCCGAATTCTAATCGCGGAACTGTATATTAGACTTTGTTTTCTCTTCGCTGCTGAATGCCCTTCCCCTGCGACCGCCGTCCCCAATGGCACAAACCTCCCATCGTAGTTCATAACACAAAACGGGGACGACGGAGATGGCGCGAGCAAGATGCTTACAATCCTGAGCAAACCGAGTTCGGCTCAGAGGCTAAAGCCCTCCTGCCATCGCGGATTTACGGCGGGATTAAAACCCCGCCCTTCCGCCACAGTCACCAGGCTTCAGACGAAGGTGTCGGCCTGCTTCAGTTTCCTTCTCGCTTCGGCGATGGGAACCAACTGATCCCCGGTCGGTTCCGCTCAACAGTACCAAGGCTCATTCAAGTACGGGATCGCCGCACGCGAGGGCAGAACTGGCATCGCCCGCCGCGCGATTTGCTCTGCCCGGCCCATCGCATAGCGCGCCTCTTCTTCGATGCGCTCGAAGATCCGCGCCCGCGGCTGTGTCATCTTTTCGCCTGAGTGCACGACTTCCTGCAGCCGTTCGCACAGAGCATCGACGCGCGGGTCCGAATTCTTCCAGGGATAAACGAGCGCGGCATCGTCAAACGGCTCGACCATCGCGCGCACATCCGGCAGCTCCAGGAGGCGCGAACTGGCCGGAATCAAGAGACGAATTGCGAACTGAATGGGCGCGACGTTTTCGATCACTTCCTGCTCGCGAATGATCTCGAGCAATTCGCAATAGCTCGTCAGCGTGGTCCACGGTGTAAAGGCCACTAACGTGGGCGCGAGCGTGAGGCCGACCTCGCGAAGCAACGAGACCGCACGCAGAAAATCGGCGCGCGTGTGATTCTTTGCCAATTTCTCGAGCACGGCATCGTCCACGGACTCGACGGCGCTGGTGACAAAGAGGCAGCCTGTATCACGCAGCTTTGGTAGGTAATCCTGATGATTTAGAAGATGTTCAATTTTGATTGTGACGTCGTACGTCAACCGCGGAAATTCGCGATGCAGCTCCTCGACGATCGGCATGGCATGGCCGGGACCATTGAAGAAATCGGCGTCGCCGAAGGTGATGTGCTGCGCGCCCGCCGCGACCTGGCGGCGGATGTCTTCGAGGACGACATCACGATCCACGACACGAAACACGCCGTTGTATACCGGCACAATCGGACAGTGGCGGCAGAGATGCTTGCAACCACGGCTCGCCTCGGTGTAGCCGACGGTCCGCGTCTGGCCGCCCGGGAGAACGAGGCGCGCGTACTTCTCGAGCGGCGCCAGGCCGCGGCGATCCGGCACTTGAAATCTCTGGCGCGCCAACGAGACCACCGGCTCCCGCTGTTGCGCCGCCGCGGCGCCGTTCAATTCCAGCCGTTTTGCGAGGGCCGCAAGACCTTCCTCGAATTCGCCGCCGAGAATCGTCTCGACGCCGAGCTGCCGCAGGCAGGCTTCGTTCACTGGCGCGTACAGGCCGTAAAAGCAGAGATGCGCGTGCGAGTTCATTTCGCGAATTGCGGGGAGCAACGCCACCGCCAGGCGGGTTGCGGTATGCATGGGAACATAGAACGCGATCAGGTCCGCCACGCGCACTGCACCTTCGGCCAACGGATCGCGCGATACGTCGATGCACGTCACCTCGACGCCTGAGCCGCGCAGCCAGGCCGCTGGCGAAGCGAGGCCGAAGGGCTGCCGCCCGAGCTCGTAGGTGGATATCAGTACGGTCTTCATCGTATCGCCGCTTCATCACGATAGCAGCGTCACAACCCTGGAACCAAGCCCTGCGCAAATCCAATTCTCCGCTTATCATGGGGTTGTACGAGGCTTGAGACGCGAGATGGTGAACCGGAACAACCGCCGCTCCAACGGATTCGACGCCGTGATTCTCGATTACGGCGCGGTGCTGTGCCACGAGCCGCTGCCACACGAGATCGAGCGCATGGCTCGCGTCTTCAACGTCACACCAGGGCAATTTCCCGCGCTGTATTCGCACTCGCGGGGAGACTACGACCGCGGCGACCTATCGACGCCCGAATACTGGTCGAACGTAGCCCGCAAAGCCGGCGTCGAACTGACTCCCGAAGTCATCGAGCGGCTGGGCACGTGGGACAAGGGAATGTGGAGCCGCGTGAACGAGCCGATGAAGGACTGGCTTGCGGGACTTCGCCCGGCGGGATTCCAGACCGCGCTGCTTTCGAACATGCATTTCGACATGATCGAGCACATCCGCGCGCAATTCTCCTGGCTCGGCGATTTCGACCACCAAATCTTCTCCGCGGAAATCGGTGCGATCAAGCCGGAAGCTGCGATTTACCATCGCTGCCTCGAAAGCCTCGACGTGAAGCCCTCGACTGCGTTGTTCGTCGACGACCGGGAGGACAACGTCGCCGCGGCGCGCGCGCTGGGAATCCATGCGATTCGGTTCCAATCCGCCAAAGAACTCAGAGACGATCTCGAAGCTGCAGGCTTTTCCAATCTCCCGTAGCTCACGTCTAGCCAACTCGCGCGGAACCCCAAGCGCTTCGCGAGGCCCTTGTAGTTCCCGCCTGATATACTAAGATTGTCGGTTACGGATTCGTCGCGCTTCACAGGAGAATTGCCGCCGCATGAGTCCAGCTTCCAAAGATTCCTTTTCGACACGGTCGACGCTGCGCGTAGGCAGCGACTCGTTCGCAATTTACCGGCTTCAAACTCTCGAGCGCGCGGGCGCCGGGAACGTTTCGCGTCTTCCGTTTTCATTGAAAGTGCTCCTCGAGAATCTACTGCGCCACGAAGACGACCGCTTCGTCTCGAGCGCGGACATTCGCGCGCTCGCCACGTGGGACCCTTCGGCCGAAGCCGGCGAGGCGAAGGAAATCTCGTTCATGCCGGCGCGCGTCCTGCTGCAGGATTTCACGGGCGTTCCGGCGGTGGTGGACCTCGCCGCGATGCGCGACGCAATGCGCCACCTGGGCGGCGATCCGAAAAAAATCAATCCCCTGCTTCCCGCCGAACTCGTGATCGACCACTCCGTGCAGGTCGACAAATTCGGCGCTCCGAACGTTTTCGCGTTCAACGCCGAACTGGAAATGCAGCGCAATATCGAGCGCTACGCGTTCCTGCGCTGGGGCCAGAAGAGCTTTCAGAATTTCAAAGTCGTGCCTCCGGATACCGGCATTTGCCACCAGGTGAACCTGGAATATCTGGCGCGTGTGGTCTTCAGCCAGAAACAGGATGGCGAGATGGTGGCATTCCCCGATTCGCTGGTGGGGACGGACTCGCACACGACGATGGTCAACGGGCTCGGCGTGTTCGGCTGGGGCGTGGGCGGAATCGAGGCCGAAGCCGCCATGCTGGGGCAGCCGCTCTCGATGCTGATTCCCGCGGTGGTCGGCTTCAAGCTGCACGGGCGGCTGGCGGAGGGCGCGACGGCGACGGACCTGGTCCTGACAGTCACGCACATATTGCGCAAGAAAGGCGTCGTCGGGAAATTCGTGGAATTCTACGGTACGGGACTTTCCAGCCTCACGCTTCCCGATCGCGCCACGATCGCCAACATGGCACCCGAATACGGCGCGACGATGGGCTTCTTCCCGATCGATTCTGAAACGCTCGCGTATCTGCGTTTCACCGGGCGGAACGAGGAGCAAGTGCGGCTCGTCGAGGCGTATGCGAAGGAGCAGGGACTGTTTCGCACGGATCACACTCCCGATCCGATTTTCTCGGACTGCCTCGAGCTCGATCTCGCGAGCGTGGTGCCGACAATGGCCGGACCGAAACGTCCGCAGGACAGCGTGCCTCTCACGCAGGCAAAATCGGCGTTTCAAAAATCGCTCGACTCACAACCGAAGCACGTCGGCGTACAGAGCAACGGCGACCGCTTCGAGCTGGGTGATGGCTCGGTGGTGATTGCCGCGATCACGAGCTGCACCAACACGTCGAATCCGTCGCTGATGCTCGGCGCGGGTCTGCTCGCGAAAAAGGCCGTCGAGCGCGGTCTGGCGACGAAGCCCTGGGTGAAAACAAGTTTCGCGCCCGGCTCGAAGGTGGTGACGGATTACATCGAGAAGGCGGGGCTGTGGCCGTATCTCGAATCGCTGCGATTTCATTTGGTCGGCTACGGCTGCACCACGTGCATCGGAAACAGCGGACCGCTGCCGGAGGCGATTGGAAAAGCGATCAAGGACAACAATCTCGTCGCCGTGTCGGTGCTCAGCGGAAACCGGAATTTCGAAGGCCGCATCAACGCGCTGTGCCGCGCGAATTACTTGGCGTCTCCGCCGCTGGTGGTGGCGTATGCGCTGGCGGGGCGGATGGACATCGACATCGTCAACGAGCCGCTGGGCAAGGACAAATCGGGCCAGCCCGTCTACCTGCGCGACATCTGGCCGACGCCGCAGGAAGTCGAAACCACCATGCGCAGCTCCGTATCGAGCGACATGTTCCGCAAGGAATATGCCGACGTCTTCACCGGCGACGCGCAATGGCGCGCGTTGCCGATTCCGGAAGGCGATCTCTACAAGTGGGACTCGAGATCGACGTACATCAAGAATCCGCCGTATTTCGAGGCGATGCCGCGCACTCCCGCCGCCCTTGCGGATTTGCACGGCCTGCGGCCGCTCGCGGTGCTGGGCGACAGCGTCACCACCGATCACATTTCTCCCGCGGGCTCGATCCCGCCCGATTCGCCGGCCGGAAAATACCTGATCGCGAACGGCGTCCAGCCGAAGGATTTCAATTCCTACGGCGCGCGCCGCGGAAATCACGAAGTGATGATGCGCGGCACGTTCGCGAACATCCGCCTGCGCAACCAGCTCGCGCCCGGTACCGAAGGCGGCTGGACCATCCACCAGCCGAGCGGCGAGAAAATGTCGATTTACGACGCCGCGATGAAGTATCGCGACGAAGGCGTCCCGCTGATCGTACTCGCGGGTAAAGAATATGGCTCGGGCTCATCGCGCGACTGGGCCGCGAAGGGCACGATTCTTCTGGGCGTCCGGGCGGTGCTTGCGGAGAGCTTCGAGCGCATCCATCGCAGCAACCTGGTCGGGATGGGCGTGCTGCCGCTCGAGTTTCTGCCGGGCGAGAATCTGAAGACGCTCGGCCTGACGGGCCACGAGATGTTCGACATCGAGGGCCTCGCGGAGAAATTCGAGCCGCGCAAGAAAATGAAGCTTCGCACGCGCGATTCGAGCGGCAAGGAAACTACTTTCGCCGCGATCGCGCGCGTCGACACGCCGTTCGAAGTCGCCTACTACCAGAACGGCGGCATCCTCCATTACGTTCTACGCCAGATGGTTGAGTAGCCTCGGCGGCGAGCCGCCGGCGCTCCCACGGTGGCGCGTAGGCTCTTCGCCGGCGATTCGCTGCGTTTTCTCTTTCCTCAATGGTTACATAACGGAGATTGCCCTTGACGCCCGTTTTCCGCGGCGGCAATATTGCCCACACAAAACGGCATCGCGCCTCTCATTGCGCCCTCGACTCAAGAGGTGCCTGGCGAAAGCGCCGTGCCGTGGGGTGGCAACAAGAAATCTTGGGACTCAGGACCCGTCGCAAAGGCGCCATGCAACCCAGTCACATGGTCGTTCGCGGAATTTTACTGGGGTGCGTCCTGCTTGCGGGGATGGCGGTTGCAGCAGAAGCGCAGCAAGCCAATATCAGCGTCCCGTCCCGAATTACCGCGCCAATCGACGAAACGAAGCTCGCGGTACTCAAGGGCAACACGCATCCGCTGGCACGGCCGGAATACGATCGCGGTCCCGCGCCGACAAACCTCCCGCTGAACCGCATGCTCCTCGTCCTGCAACGCAGCCCGGAACAGGAAACCGCGCTCGGCGCTCTGCTCGACGCGCAGCAGGATAAGTCCTCGCCGAATTACCATCAGTGGCTCACGCCGGAGCAGTTCGGGCAGCAGTTCGGCCCCTCAGACCAGGATATTCAAACGGTCACCGCGTGGCTCGAGTCGCACGGCTTTCAAGTGAACCGAGTCGCCAAAGGGCGCGTCGCGATCGAGTTTTTCGGCTTCGCCAGCCAGCTGAAGAGCGCGTTTCACACGGAGATTCACAAGTACGCGGTCAACGGCGAAGAGCACTGGGCCAACTCGAGCGACCCGCAGATTCCCGCCGCGCTCGCTTCCGTCGTCGCGGGCGTCGAGTCGTTGAACAATTTTCCGCGCCATCCGCTGAACCACCTTGTGGGCACGTTCAGCCGCGAAAAAGCCACCGGCATAATCACACCGCTGAGGACTCAGTTCACGTTTCCGATTCCGTGCTCCACCACTAACAATCAGCAACCGTTCTGCTTTTTCCCGCTGGGCCCCTATGACCTCGCGACGATTTACAACATTCCCCCGCTCGGAACAGCGACCAACAACGGTACCGGCCAGACCATCGCGATCGTCTCCGAAACCGACATCAATCCACAGGATTTCGCTGATTTTCACACGCTGTTTGGCCTCCCGGCGTCGACGCTCAACGTGATTCACGACGGGCCGGACCCAGGCATCGTCGGCGATGAGCCGGAAGCCGATATCGACACGCAATGGTCGAGCGCGGTCGCTCCCGGAGCGACGATCGACTTCGTCGTCGATGAATCGACGGAGACGACGTTCGGCGTCGATCTTTCCGCGGAATACATCGTCGACAACAATCTCGCGCCGGTGATGAGCGAGAGCTACGGAGAATGCGAGCTCGGCATAGGCACTTCGGGGAACCAGTTCTTCAACCAGATGTGGCAGCAAGCCGCGGCTCAGGGAATCACCGTGTTTGTATCGTCCGGCGACCAGGGCTCCGCGGTCTGCGACCGCGGCCAGCCATACGCCCAGTTCGGTCTCGCGGTGAATGGCTTCGCGTCTACCCCCAATAACATCGCAGTCGGCGGCACCGATTTCAACGACATCAACAGCTTCGCCTCCTACTGGAATGAGACCGGCAATTCACCCAACCAGTCGTCCGCCCTGAAGTACATCCCCGAGATAACGTGGAACGACTCCTGCACGAACTCGGAGGTGTTCTCGTTCTTTGGGGACACGACGGCCGAGGAGGTTTGCAACAATCCCAACGCCATCTACGGCTATGGTCTGCTGAACACCATCGCAGGCAGCGGCGGCAAGAGCAATTGCACCACTTCATCCGGGCAAGTCTTGGGCACTTGCTCGGGTGGGTACGTAAAGCCTGCCTGGCAACGCGGGACTGAGGTCCCACCCGATGGCAAACGGGACCTGCCGGATGTTTCGCTCTTTGCGAGCAACGGATTTAACCAAACGTTTTACATCGTCTGCGACCGTGACGTGACGTCGAGCAACAGTTGCGACTTGAACTCGCCTTATCAGGATTTTGCAGGGTATGGCGGGACATCCGTGGCGTCTCCGGCTTTCGCCGGAATCATGGCGTTGATCAACCAGAAGTACGGGCGCCAGGGCAACGCCAACTACGTCTTCTACAGCCTCGCGAACCAATCGGGCAAGACCTGCACGTCCGCACCGGACCCGGCCGCTTCGTGCGTGTTCTACGACATCCCGGTGGGCTCGACAATCGCGGTGCCGTGCCTCAAAGGCACTTTGAATTGCACCGTGACCAATTCCGGCGACACGTATGGCGTCCTGTCGGGGTACAGCACGACGACCGGATACGATCTTGCGACGGGCCTCGGCTCAGTCAACGTGACGAACCTCGTGAGCCAGTGGCCGCAAGGTTCCTTCCAGGCGAGTTCCACGACGATTGCTTCGCTCTCACCAACGAATTTGACTCACGGCACGTCGGTCAACGTGATGATCAACGTCAAGGCGCAAAGCGGCACGACGGTGCCGACGGGCGTTGTATCTCTGATTGCGTATACGGGCGCGAATACCCAACAAGCTGCAGGGAGCTTTGCGCTGACGAGCGGCACTTGTTCAGGTTCGCCTTGCGCTGTCGCAACGGGAACCACGAATCTTCTGCCCGGCGGCACTGCTTACAACGTTGTCGCGCACTATCCCGGCGACAGTACCTTCGGCGCCAGCGATTCGGCGCCGCAATCAGTGACGGTGAGCCGCGAGGCCAGCAAGACGCAGGTTGAGATGGTCACTTTCGATCCCAACACCGGCCAAGTCACAAACTCGAACGCGACAACCTTCGCCTACGGGTCCCCCTACATCTTGCGCGCAGACGTCACAAGCAGCTCGGGCAGTGATTGCTTCAACTCCAACACCAAGGTACTTGGCTACGCTTGTCCGACTGGAAGCGTCAACATAACCGATAACGGGGCACCTTTGGGCGGGGGGACATTCGCGCTGAACAGTCAGGGCTATGCGGAGGACCAGCCAATCCAGCTTACCGGCGGTTCGCATAATCTCAGCGGCACCTATGGTGGCGATACCAGCTACAACGGCAGCTCCGGGACCGATCCGGTCACCGTCACGCCGGCAACCACCAGCACTACGATCCTCAGCCCGGCCCCTTTAGGCTCCGCTCCTCAGGAAACGATCGGAGCGCCACTCAATATTAACGTTCAAACGTCATCTGGCAGTTCCGGAGCCGCCCCTGGCGGAACATTTACAGTCTTCGACGGAACGACTCAGCTCTCAAGCTCTGTCTCCACGAACGCCTCGGCCGGCTCGCCAACGAACAACGCGTCCATAAGCGGAAGCATCCAGACCAGCATTACGGCGCCGTCTGGCACGCACACTCTGACGGTTCACTATACGGGCGACACGAACTACGCGAGTTCCGTGTCTGCCCCGCTCACGGTGTACGCGGTCTACCCAACCACGACGAATGCGACTGCGAGTCCGAACAGCGTTGTCTTGGGTAGCAGCGTGACTATCAGCGCGACGATTAGCACGGGTAATCCAGCTAACAATGCGGCTCTCAAGCCAACCGGTAACATTTCCTTCAACGCGGATTTCACGCCGATACCGGGTCCCGTGGCGACAACCGCGACTCAAGACGCGAGCGGAAACTGGGTGCTGCAAGCGACGGTGACGACCACGCCGCAGGCAAGTGAGAATATCACTGTGAGTTATCCCGGCGATTCGAATTACGCATCCTCCTTCGAGTACACTCACATCGCTGTGACCATCCCCGACTTCAGCATCACAGCTGGCGCGCTGGTCGTTACAGCCGGCCAGACGGGGACCGCCACGCTGACCATCACTCCAACCACAAACTACACGAGCACCGTCCAGCTCAGTTGCTACGGAGTCGCCCTTGCAGGTGAGACATGTTCTGTCTCGCCGTCATCCGTAACCCTGAGTAACGGGGCTCCGGCCACGGCGACCCTCTCGATCGCAACCCTTGCGCCCTCCAGCACCATGACCGCCATGGCTGCGCCGGCTCGCAGGTGGGGACCACTCCCAGTTCCACGAAGTCACCTTGCTTGGTGGGCCCTGAGCACTGCGGCCGTCTCGTTGTTATTGCTTCTGTGGCCCCACGGGCGGCGGTTCCTCCAGCCTGTCTTGGCATTAGGTCTTGTCTCGGTCCTAATGTTCACAATGAGTTGCGGAGGCGGAGCGAGCGGAAACGGAGGTGGAGGTGGAGGTGGAGGAGGCGGTGGCGGAGGGGGTGGGGGAGGCGGACAAAACAACCCTGTTCCTTCAACGACGAAGCTTTCGGCCTCCAGCACGAGGCTGGGGGCTGGGTCGGCGGCGACCCTCACCGCGACGGTCACATCGGCAGCACAATCGATCACGGGGTTCGTGGAGTTCGAGGCTAGCGGCGTGCCGCTGTTCGGCACCGCCAACATCTCGAACGGCACGGCACAGTCGCAGATCAGCAATCCCGGCTCCTATGGTCCAGGCACATACGTAGTCTCGGCGCAATACTCTGGCGACGCCAACAATTTAGGCTCTCAAAGCGGAAGCCTCAATATCACCCTCACCGGTACCGCGGGCCAAGCTGTGTATGCAGAAACTAGTACGCTTGTTCGAGTCGCCAATGTGAGCGTTACGATCCAGTAGGCTTCGGGCCAAACGAGAGGAATTTGCGAGGGGAATTTTATTCCACGTGTGACAGAGAGATAGCAGCGCATCGAGGTGCCGGAGTTGCCCCGACGTGGTTGGTGCGTCGCGCGCGTATGCGCTATTCTGTGGCCTCGATGGAGATGACATGCGTTCATTGAAGTGGACGGGGATTTCGCTGGTTGCGGTGCTCGCGATTGCCTTCGCGCTCGGGAGCTTTCTCATGGGCAGCCCGCGCGACCTCTACGGCTTCCTGCGCTACGCGCTGCCGCAGTGGCACCGCGGCGACCTTCACGTGGGCGACGCGCCTCCTGACGTGCGTCTCATTTCGCTCGACGGCCAATCCAGCTTCTACCTTCACGATCGCCTCGGCACCCGCCCGCTCGTCCTGATTTTCGGCAGCTACACTTGACCCCCGTTCCGCCGCCAGATCGGCGATCTGGTCAAAATGTACAATGACTACAAGGACCGCGCCGATTTCCTCGCCGTCTACATCCGCGAGGCTCATCCAACGGACGAGTGGGAGATGAAGAAGAATCTTGACGAGAATGTTTGCTATCCGCAGCCGACGACGCTCGCGCAGCGCATCGCCATCGCCAACGACTTCACCCAGCGCTTCCACTTCCCGCTTCCGCTCGGCATCGACCCGATGAACGACCTCGCCGACCACCTCTACGGCGGCTGGCCCGAACGCCTCTACATCATCGAATCCGGAAAAATCGTTTATCAGGGCGGTCTCGGGCCGTTCGATTACCATCCGCAGGAAGTCCGCGCGTGGCTCGCCAGCCGTTTCCCTGAAACCCGCGCCGCCGACTGATTTCCTGGAACCGCGCTCATGCTTGCATCGCTGACGCCTCCGATTCCGACGGGCGCTGAACTCGCGGCCGTCCTCATCGTGGTCTCGTTCTCGGCGGGTCTGAACGTCTACGCAACGGTGGGGATGCTCGGAATTCTGGCGCGCGCGGGAGCGCTCACGCTTCCGCCGGCGCTCCATCCCTTGGAGAGCTGGTACGTGATCGCCGCCTGCGTCGTGCTGTTTCTCGTCGAATTTGTCGGCGACAAAATTCCCGTTTTCGATTTGTTATGGAACGCGCTGCACACGTTCGTGCGCATTCCCGTCGCGGCATTGCTGGCCTATGGCGCTACCGCACAATTGCCGCCGCGGGAGCAACTACTCGCAACGTTCTTGGGCGCTTTGATTGCTCTTGCCGCTCACGGAGGGAAGATCACGGCGCGCGCAGCCGTTACGCACTCGCCCGAGCCATTCTCAAACGTCGCGCTGAGCCTCGCGGAGGACGCAGCGGTTGTGTTCCTCACGTGGCTCGCCACACGTCATCCGTATGTCTCGGCCGCAATCGTGGGCGTCGCGCTGATCTTGATTGTGGTGATGATTCGTTTCGTTGTTCGGGCCTTGCGCAGCCTTTTCGCCGACGCAGGCCACGAAATCTATGCGCGGCCCGGCCCGTAATTGAGGTTGAGGCGAACGAGGCTCGATCCTACTGTTTCTTCTTCTTCAGCAGGCCGCCCAGAATTCCAGACGCCGCGCTCGCCGCATTATTCGGAGTTCCCGTGACGCCCTTCGCCATGCCGCCGAGGTCCGGCATGAACACCGGGCTCGAGGTCGTCCCGGTAATCTTGAACGGGATGCCGCCGCCTTTCGCGCCACCACCCGCGAAAGACGAAAGCGCAGACGTCATCACGCCCGCTGCACTGTTGGCGCTGCCGAGCTTCGCCGACATCTTGCAATCGAGCTGGCCGGCGGGGCTCACGTTGCCGTCGCCCGTAATCGTTCCGATCGACGGCACCACCAGATTCAGGTTCTGAAAGTGCGTGCCTTCCGCGTCGACCCGCACACTCGCGCTGAGCGTTTGAATCTCCGTGTCTGAGCCGGTGTTCCCGCCTTTCATACCGGCAAACGAGCCGAGCGCGCCGAGCTTCCCGAGCAAATTGAATCCCGCCAGCTTCGCGTCGGAGAGGTTCACCGGTCCCGCGATCACAAGCTTGTCCACGGGACCGCTGATCGCAAGCGTCGTATCGAGCGTGCCGGATTGCAGTGACGCGCCCGAGGGCAGCGTGACTCCCACGGCCGGCAGCACGCCTTCGAGATCGGGCACCGGCATTGCCTTCCCTTCCAGCTTCATCTGCACGCTCGTCGTTGCGCCGGCCGTGTCGTATGTGCCGGTTAGCGTAGCGAGCGCCTTCCCGATGTGGACATTGCCCTCCGTCAGCGCGCCCGTCTCGCGTTTCAGGTCATACTTCGTCGCGTAGTCGATGTTCACCGGCACCGTCGCAGGCTTCGCGTTGGCCGCGAGTTTGATCTTGCTCGCCTTCACGGTGCCCTTCGAGGTCATGCTCTCGCCGTCCGAATTCAATTCGCCGTTGAAATCGACCAGTCCGCCGAGGCCCGAAGACGCGTCGATGAATCCCGTCGACGCGAGGTCGAGATTGTCGACAGCGACCGTCGCACTCAGGGGAGTCAACGAAGCATCGCTCGAGCTTATCGGCCCGGCCTTGCCCGTCAGCTTCACGCTGCCGCCGCCGGGAGTCTTCGCCGTCAGCTCAAATGGAAACTGCGTCGTGTACGAGAGATCGGAGGCGTCGAGGTTGACGCCGTCATAATGCTTCGTCTTCGCCGAAGAACCGGCGGTGCCCACCGTCAGGGTGCCATTCGAAATCTTGAGCCGCTGGACGGAAAAGCTCGTTGAGCTGGAGCTCTTGGACGGTGTCTTCGATGCGTTCGCGCCGAGGCTCGAAAAATTCCACTTCCCAGCCGCCGAGTGCAGCAGCGTCACCTGCGGTTCGGTGATCGTGAACGAGCTCACTTCGAGTTTCTGCGAAAAAATCAGCGGCAGCAGCGCAACTCCCACAGTGAGCTGCTTCGCGCTCAGGAACGCCGACTGGCTGAACGCGGGATCGTCGCCGATGGATACGTCGTCCACCGTCACGCCGCCGGAAAAAATCGACAGGCTGATGTTGCCGATCGCCACTTTGCGCCCCAGCGACGTTGAAAGGTCGCTCTCAAGCGTCGGCTTGAACTTGTTGGCGTCGATGAACATCGGCAGCGCCAGTACCGCGATAATCAGCACAACGACAATGATGCCTACAACGATCAGGATTTTCCGTGCCATGGCGAACCTCCGAAGCGTACGTCTCGAGCGGGACCGGCGTCGCAAGCAGGTGCGGCAGCTACATCATACTCGCGATTTTGGACTGGCAACTGGGATTTGTGCGCAAGCGGACGCCTTCCGGATCGCGAGCCCGCGTCGCTCCTTCTGGAATTAGTGCTCAGACCCGCCCGCTAAACCGTCCCGCCAATTCCCGGATCTCCGCGTTCTCAATCACGCGCCGCCGCAAATTCTCTCTTGTCGCTTCCAGCATCGCGCGGCCCAAATCTTCGCCCGCCACATACATCGACCGGAACGGTTTCAGCAGCCGCAGCGCCGGCCGCAGCATCGCGTACACCTTCGGCAAGCTTGCCGACGGCTTCGCGTCGATGAACGCCGGCCTCCAGCAATCCGCGCCCGCCAACTCCATCAATTCGTTTTCGGTCTGCCCCTTTACCTTCGACCAGAACGTCCGGCTATCCGCGCGTGTGCCCGCCCCGCTGATGTAATGAAACGCCGCGTCCGGGCTCTCAGCCTTCAGCATCCTCGCGGCCGCGACCGGGTAGTCGTGCGAAATCTTCACGAACTCCTCTTTGCTCACCTGCGTCACCGAAATTCCCAGACAAAAGAAGCACGCGTCAACTCCGCGGAACGCCTCCCGCACCGCCGCGTAATCCAGATAATTCGCGTGCACGAATTCCCGCAGCTTCGCGTCCGTCCGCCCCAGCGGCCTTCGCACAATCACCCGCACTTCTTCGACCACCGGCGTATCCAAACACGCCTGCAGCACCGCGCCGCCCGCCGTCCCGCTCGCGCCAAACAAGAGGACCTTCATAGGCTCACCGAGCTTACCTCACTCCCGCGCTCAACGTTGCCGAACGACTTGAGCCAGGCCGGAGTCAGCCTGCGTCCTCCACCGGCAGGGCAAAAAAAAAGCGGCCCGCAAACGCGGGCCGCTCTTCGACCTTCTAGAAGCTGAAACGACTAGAGGCTTGTGACGTTGGCTGCCTGCAGGCCCTTGGGGCCGCGGGTCACTTCGAATTCAACCGCCTGGCCTTCGTTCAACGACTTGTAGCCGTCCGCCTGAATCGCGGAGAAGTGGACGAAAACATCTTCGCCCGACTCCCGCTGGATGAACCCATAACCCTTGCTGGCATTAAACCACTTCACGGTTCCTTGTTCTTTCACTTCTGTTTACTCACTTTGTTTTTAAGCTATTTGCAGCTCTCCGACCGCCTCCAGCCGTAGAACTAAAAAAGGCTGCAAGCGCGTGCTCGCAGCCCCTTCTATCGAATCTAAAGGTGTTTCAAGAGCGACAAACGCGAGCCAAGGATAGCATCGCTCCAAATTTCCGCAAAGCAAATTTTCTGCGCGCCCTCCGCGCAAATCACCCGGTCTCGCCCTGCATGGATTCACCGCCAAAATTCTTGGTTCCGACTGTAAGGGCAGACGTCGGGCCCGCCCGTACCTTGGAGTGCGGGAGCTTGCTCCCGCTTTCTCTTCGCTGAAGCTTGCTTCAGCGGACGTACATTCATACTTCCTCTGCGCGCTCTGCGCCTGTCTGCGGCAAGTGTCGTCGCGCTCGCGGTTTGCTTTTCGAGGATCGAACAAAAAAACAAAACGGCCGGCAGCACGTGCTGCCGGCCGTCGAGTTTCGAGATAACTACGCCAGATTACCTGTGCCCGTGCCCACCGTGGAACCCGCCGCCGTGGAAGCCAGCGCCTCCGCGGAAACCACCAACGGGCCCGCGAACTGCACCGCGTGCACCGAAGCCGCCACGCGCAACCACGCCAGGCCGGACGGCAAAGCCACGTCCACGGCCAACGAATGGCCTATAGCCTGGGCGTCCATAGAAGCCGCATCCAACGAACGGCCTGTAGCCTGGGCGTCCGTAGAAGCCGCGGCCCCACGGGCCCGCGCCGATAAAGACGCCGCCCGAGAACCAGCTCGGCCCGTAATAGCCATAGGGCGCGCATGCGTACGGGTAATACCCATAGTAGCCGTACTCGCACACGGGAGCCGGGCCAATGTAACCAGGGGCGCCGATCCCCACGCCGACCACAACTCGTTGTGCATGTGCGTAGGATGCGGAGCCAAGGCAGATACCGAGCACCGCCAGAATTCGTAGGTATCGCATTGTAAGTCCTCTCCGAGAGCCGTAAGACGCATCCCCAATCAGTGCCGCTACCCGCTTGACCTTGCTGCTCTCGATCTGAGTTATCGCAAGAGGCGTGCCAAACGGCTGGCCGGCTCCCGCAGCTCCGCAGGCCCTTTCTTATCAATGCGTTGGGCGGCGCAGCGATGGATCATGACCTTTCGAGCCCTGCGCGGAAGATGGTGCTTTTCACGCGCCCTGGTGCTCCTCAACCACCATGTCGTAGCGGCTGATTGATTAGATGACGTTGTCGGCTCCTTCCTCCGAGTAGACTTGGTAGCGCTAACGACCAAGGCCCGGTCTCACGACCCCGGTGGGTCCACCGCCCCCCAAACCAAGCCTCGGAAGAAAGAAGCCAAGCAATGCTAATTATCGGCTGTGATTCTCACGCGCTGTCAGCAGATCGCGATGCTGGACGAAGCCACCGGGGAGTTGATCCAACGCTGCCTGGAGCACGAGAACGGGTGAAGCTCTTTAGGGGGTCGGAGCTTCAGCTCCGACATATCGCGCCGTTCCTTCGGCGCGCTCCTTAGTCGAGCTTCTCCCGCGCGCAGCGCTCTCTTGCGCTTCTCTCAAATCTCAAATTTCCAATTTGAAATGCCACGGCACTCCAGAGTTCGCGCCGGACTCTCAACTGGCAGGTGAAGCACCCCTTATGAACTGGGGGACCTTTGAATATTCGGGGGCTTTTCGAAGGGTCGGTGCTCTTGTCTATCTGCAGCGGACTGCCGGGTGCCCCAGGGTTTCTCCGCCCAGGATCGTAAGCCTCTCCCAATCAATCATTCTCGGCCAACCAATCCAACCCTCGGGTGCCCCATGCTCCCGTTTTTGGAGCGTGGGTGTTTTTGGTCTACATGCACAGGAACCCGGTGAAGCGGGATCTGGTGCGGAACCCGAAAGACTGGACTTGGAGCAGTTACCGCTTCTACATGCGCACAGGAACAGTGCTACTATCGCTCGACGCGGGCGATTGAACGTCACAGAGGCAACACCCCCACCGCTCGAAAACCGCGAACGATGGGGCACCCGCGGGTTGGATTCGTCGGTGCCGGTTTATATTTTCAGGTGAGTCTTACGGTGATACGGGTCGCCACCACAGACCGAGAAATCCTGGGGCACCCAGCCATGGTTGACGCTTGTGGAGGCGGACGATGACGCCACGAAATATAACGCGAGGCGGCCCGCTGCTCTTTCTCTTCCTCGGAGCCGTATTGAACGGTTCGTCGACTGGCACTCAAAGGACTAGCAAGATCTTTATCGCGAACGATGCCGACCATCACCAGTGGTGCGCATATCCAACGCAGTCCGCATGGCAGTCGGACGTTAAGCTGTTCGGCTCTGGCATTGTTGCTACACTGACATCTGCGCAAGGTCGTCTTTCCTCGATCGAGGTTACAACGGAGGATGAGGCTGGCGATTGGATTGTCTACGACCATTACACCGTCAGCACGGACGGAACCCTGCAAGAGGACAAAAGAAAGATTAATATCCTGCCTGGGGATAGGTCCGTAGAAGAGAGCTACTTGATCCGGGATGGGAAAGCCAAGAAGCAGAGCAGCACGACCAAATCGCTAAGCACGGGCAAGAGCCTGGCAAGCTCGGAGGATTGGGTACCAGAAGTTTCGGTCATCGCACGGCTTAAGGATTTTCCGTTCGCTTCTCTCATAAGGACGGCTACGGATACGGACTCTCTCCTGCGAGGGAGGGAATGCGTTGCCTCAAGGCCCTAACGAAGAATATCCTGGGTGGTGCCCCTAACGTTACCAGACTGACTAGATGAGGTCGTCGGCTGCTTCCTCCGAGTAAACTTAGCAACTGTTAGACGACCAAGGCCGGGTGCCCCAGGGTTTCTCCGCCTAGAACCGTAAGCCTCTTCCAATCAATCATTCTCGGCCAACGAATCCACCCGTCGCGTGCCCCATGCTCCCGTTTTTGGAGCGTGGGTGTTCTTGGTCTACATGCGCAGGAACCCAGTGAAGCGGGGTCTGGTGCGGAACCCGAAAGACTGGACTTGGAGCAGTTACCGCTTCTACATGCGCACAGGAACAGTGCTACTATCGCTCGATCCCGGTGAATGAGCTCGGGCGGAACAGACCCACCGTTCGAAAACCGCGAACGATGGGGCACCCGCGGGTTGGATTCGTCGGTCTCCGTTCGTTGATTGATGGGAGCCTTACCGCGATGGGGATCGCCAACACAGACCGAGAAATCCTGGGGCACCCGGCGGCAGCGGTTCCGGACGTCATTCACAACTTCAAAGAGAACTGCGTACCATGAAACTCGTCCCCCGCATGACAGTGGACCGCTGGGACACATTCCGGCTCGCGCTAATTCTGTGTGGCGCGGCCCCGTTTCTCTTCTTTTTGCACACAGTCTGGGGTCACGCTGCCCTCCTGGCCTATCTTCTTACGGCGCTCTTTTTTGGACTGGCCCTGATTCCTGCGTATCCACCACTGGGCACGAGTTGGTTTTGGAAGGCCGTGGTTCCGATAATTTTCATGCACTCAGCGATTACGTTTGTGCTTGTATGGCTCAATCTAGGAATTCCGGAAATAAACAAATGGCCCCGGGCGATCTACGGCTTCGCATCGATAATACTGGTAATTGAATGGCGTGTATCACTACGCATCATCGACGCGCTAGAGCCACACCAGAAGCAACAGTCTGCATCCTAACGACACGCACGTGGCGCGGGTGGTACCCAATTTCGAAAAGCATACGGGTCGCTGATGGCAAGATCGCCGGGTGCCCCCAGGGTCTCTCCGCCCAGGACCGTAAGACTCTCCCAATCAATCACCCTCGGCCGACAAATCCACCCCGCGCGTGCCCCATGCTCCCGTTTTTGGAGCGTGGGTGTTTTCGGTCTACATGCACAGGAATCCGGTGAAGCGGGAGTTGGTCCGCAATCCAAAGGACTGGATCTGGAGTAGCTACTGCTTCTACATGCGCACGGGAACAGTGCTAGTATCGCTCGACGCGGGCGATTGAACGTCACAGAGGCAACACCCCCACCGCTCGAAAACCGCGAACGATGGGGTACCCGCGGGTTGGATTCTTCGACCTCGGTTCGTCGCCGACAGAGGCTTGCGTTTACGTGCTTGCCCTCCGCGACACGTGGGGCACCCGGCAAGTGTGACCGTTAAGCTCGCGTATAGACCGGAGCTAAGCTCAGCTCGAAGATAGGGGAACTGATTGTTATCCACGGCTGGAATTTTGTTGACGGCGAGTTTATTGCTGACCGTGCTGCCCTCATTTCGAAGAGTAAGTGTGATCGGTCTGTTTATGGCGTTATCACTTTGTCTGACCGGAGTACGCGGGTGGGACCTTAAGGTCGATTACGAGCACCTGTCCTTCCAAGCGTACAGTGAGTTATGGAGTCTAATCACGGCAATTTTCTTGCTGGCTACCTTGGCGTGCCGCGTCGCGCTGGATGAAGGAGGCCTCGTTGTAGAGGCCACTTATCGAACAGAGACGGACAAATCAACAGAGGAGTCACTCAAGCGAATTCGGAAGGCGCTCATCGCGCCACTACTCGCCCTGCTCATGCCAGTAATTGCAGGTTTCACGATATGGTGTTTTCGCCGCGAAACACTCAGGACCCTGTTCGGATTCAACGTTGCTACCGCCGTTACCTGCGGACTACTCCTGCCGTTGGGTGTGCTTTTACAAATGGCGTACAGATACAAAGTCGTTTTAAGGGATTCCTCGGACATTTCTGCCTCGCCAATCCACTCGACCTCGAACCTTCGGCGGTTCGCGCCGATCGGCGTCGTCACGTACATCTGCGGTTTCGGCGCAGAAGCGATTGGGCATAAGGGATACACAATGTGGACGGTATGCTTTGTTGTTCTTGGACTCGTTATCGTCAGTTTTTCAAAGTTCGCGCAAACGGCTGCTGAGTTATCAAGCTACGGGGCCAGACGCGAGCTCTCAGATTTATTCCTCGATAAAAAGCGCTCTCTTTTTTTTATACTCTCGTGGATGGCTTTCGCGTACATCTACATCCTGCTCCTGTCATTTGTTTTGTGAATACCTGGTCTGCGGTGGACACGATCAGGACAGGATCGCCGGGTGCCCAGGGTTTCTCCGCTCAGGACCGTAAGCCTCTCCCAATCAGTCACTCTCGGCCAACGAATCCACCCGTCGGGTGCCCCACCGTTCGCCCTTTTCGAACGGTGGGCCCTCCCTTGCATTCCGTCTGGTCCGTGCCCGTTCCCGTACCCTGGTTCTAGCCGTACTACTCAATTTTTGAACCTGTTCAAGATTCCGCTTCCGTGCTACCGTGGGCCGTTTTCGCGCTGAGCGAAATCGAGGACAGAAAGGGGGGAGACGCGATGAGCGAGAAGGCGCTATCCGCGGGCGGACGGCTGACCGCGATGTGTGAATCGTATTTTACGGATCGCGGACCGCTGGTCGCTGGTTTACCCAGAGCCAAAGCGAAGGGTCGCGGCTTTCTAATATACACTTCCGCGATTAGAAATCGCCCTAACTCGTTGAAAACACAGGGCCGGCACCATGTCTAATATACAGTTGCACAAGGAGCTTGGTGCCCATCCTTGCCTCTTTGCCCCCCTTGCTTCCTTGCCTCCTGAGCCACTCCTAATCTGTCCGGAAAATATTAGAAATGCCTCTAACTCATAGAAAACAAACGACGCCGACCACTTCTAATCTGCCCGCCTCCCGGCTCATCCAGCGTCGCGCGCCCGGCTTCTCGCTCCGGGGTTTCATCCTTTGCCTACCCTGCGTCTCTGTGCCTCTGTGGCCAACTCTAATCGATACACAAGTGGAAACAGAAATCCCTCTAACTCATAGAAAACAAAGGACGGGCGTCAATTCTAATCGATACAAATCCCGACGCCCGTTCGGTTGTCCCCATCAGCATCCATCTGCGTTCATCTGTAGTTTGAGGTTTCGGACTTCACGAGCCGTGGGATTCGAACCGCTGCGGGAGCCTGGCGCGGATCAGCGCTCCCACCTGGTTCCACACGTTCGGGTCGCATTCAATTTCGATATGCGCCTTCTCGAAGAGGCTGGCGAACCACGGGTAGCCCTGGCAGACAGGAGCCTTCGTTTGGTAGGAAATGCGGAAATTGCCGAGGATCTGCGTTCGCTCGGCATTTTCGGCGCGAATGTGCTGGCGGCCGTGCACCAACCCGTCTGTTTGGTAGAAGTTGACGGCTTGCTCGACGTTCGCGGGAATCGTCGAATCGTCCTCGCGCGGCTTCTGGACGCTATCCACCTGCACGGTCAGGAGCACCGGAATCGCGTCCTTTTGCAAGCGGCGCGCGAGCGCGACCGTCTCCGATCCGCCCCAGCTATGCCCGTATATCACGATGCGCGCGTCGCTCTTTTCCTCCGCGGAGAGCTTGCCGTCGCCGTTCACGTCCAGCAGCCGGAGAATTTCGTTGAACGCATCGTCGCCGTGATGGTTCCCGAAGACCTGCACGTGAACGCCGGTCGCGTATTCCGCGCGCAGCAGCGCCCCCAACTGCACTTCGCTGTGGACCATGTCGTCGTGTTTGATGAACCCGCCCACGAACCCAATCACGATCGCGGGCGACGTTTGCACAGGTTCACTCTGGGCTGTAGAGCGCGGGGCCGGAGTCAAGCCGGTCGACAGCAGAATCACCGAAAGCAGGGCCGACAAAAGGCGCATCTGGACGGACTTCCAGCTTGGATACTACCAAAAAGTGAGGCGCAACAGAGAGCGGCAAAAAACGGCGCGTCAGGGACGTCGGCTTCCGGGTCAATCCGAAGCGGCGGAGACGGGCAACTTCTCCACCTTACGGCTCGGCCACTCCCGGAGCTCCGGAGCCTGCCGCGAGATGAATTCGCCTCTCGTGTCGCGGTCCAATACTCGCAGAACTTTCGCCTTCAATTGGGCAAACACTGTGCGGACGTCTCCCGCGCCGTCGACCACCTCGAAATTGTACTCGGCGCTCAGCCGGTCGAATTCCGCCAACAGCGCGGCCTGATAGCTGCAGAAGCTGTCGTACATATTCTGGCCGGGATACAGATCCATTCCCGATTCCCAGTAGTCGAAGCCGCGCGAAAAGACGACCCGCGGCACGAGCTGGTCGATCCCGAGGCGCATATAGAAAACGGCGTCCGGCTTGAGCGCGACGCCGAAGACGTCGCGAATCCATGCTCCGTCCATCCCGCGGACGATCGCTCGCGCCATCAGCGAATAGATGTAGCGGTCCGTGAGCACGATAAATCCGGCGCGCAACGCGGGAACGATCTCGTTTTCGAGCCGGTCGACGAAATCGGTCGCGTAAAACAGGCTCTGCGTCACCCGGCCCAGATTGTTGCCTTCCTTCGCGCGGCGGATTCCGTCGCCGGCCAGGGGCGACCGCGTCATTCCCGTATCGAGCACGGCGTGGCCCAGCTCTTCGAGCCACGGCTTCAGGAGATTGATCTGCGTCGTGCGGCCGGCTCCGTCCGTCCCTTCGATGACGATAAGCTTCCCCGCCAGGTCCGACAGCTTCATCCCCGGCAGCGCCTTGCCGTATGTGTGCCTCATGGCCGTACCCTCAGGTGCTTCGCATCCTCCAGATGTGAACGGACTAGGTGACGCACATGAGACTGTTGCGCTTCCACCGGCATCGTCGCGTCGATGACCGTGAGGCCGAACTCAGGAATCATTTTTTCGTACTCCTCGAGGATTCGCCCTTGAAACAGGCGGAAACTGTCTTCGGGATCGTCGCTCAATTCCAGATCCATGCCGGCTTCGTAGTATTTGAAGCCGTCGCGCGCTCCCACCAGGCGCGAAATGGCCGTCTCGAGCGGCACCCGGAAGTAGAACGCGATCGTCGGCTTCGCGGCGAAGCCGTAGAGGCTGCGGACCCATTCGCGGTCCATGCCCCGCGCGACGTCGCGCGCGAACGCCGTGTAGACGTAGCGGTCGCAAAGCACGATCGCCCCCGCTTTCAGCAGCGGCAGGATGCTCCGCTCCGTGCGGTCGGCAAAGTCGGTGGCGTGAATCAGCGAGAAGGTCGCCGGCGTCAGCATCTTCTTCTTCTTGCCGTGCTTCGTCGTGTCCTTCACGAGCGGCGACGAGTTCCACTCGCTGAACACCACGCCGTAGCCTTTCGCTTCCAGCCACTTGTGCAGCAGACTCAGTTGCGTCGACTTTCCCGAGCCGTCGATTCCTTCCACGATGAACAGTCGTCCCGGGTATTCGTGCGGTGTTTGCGGCCGCAAATGCGAGGCTGGTGCCTGAAGAGGGAGAAAAACTTCAAAGGGACCGATGCGGACCCCTGGGTTGATTTCCATCGACCTCCTTCCGATAAATGGCCGTCAATGCGGCGGGATGCGCCTCGAATCCAGCCCGCGCGACCACATAACATGCTGTATTTTGTTGAGGTTCGCTGGGGTGATTTGCCGGATTGTATCGAAATGGAAACCAGCAAGTACTAGAACTAGGTCGATTTCCACAGCCGCCACGGATTTCGACTGGACGCGTCCCTCTCGCCGATATATGATCCGGACTCTTCACCAATTCTCACTCCAGCCCCAACGAGGTCTTGATGACGTCCGAGACGAAGGTTCAGCGCTACCGCGGAGTATTCTGCGGATACTGTCGTCAGCCCATTCCGCTGCCGGGCATCGTCGACCGAATTGCCGCTCAGGAGCACGAGACGGGAATTCCGGCGCGAAGCTTTCATCTGCGTTGCCGGGCCTGCGAGAGGGAGAAGCCCTATCGCACCCGCGACATCGCCGAATTCGAGGGCACGCCGCGTTCGCGCCTCTCCGCCGAGCGCTCGTTCGCACTGGTTCATCAAGCCAAGATCGCGAAGGCCGCGAACGGCTGAGAGTTCAGCCAACGCTGCCATCGTATCCAGTCGATTCCGGGCCGCCCACCGCCGCTCTCGCGGCTGCAATCCGCTTTGGGCGAGAATTTTGGACGAGAATTCTCGCGATCTCCGCAATTCTCCTCGTCCCCTGCTTCTGGCATCGCGAAATTGAAGCGGCCGACCTCGGCAGCCACGTCTACAACGCCTGGCTGGTTCAACTCATCCAGCGGGGCCAGATTCACGGCCTCTGGATCGACCATCGCTGGAACAACGTCCTCTTCGACTACCTCCTCAGCGGATTTGGATCCCTCTTCGGCTTGCGTGTGGGAGAAAAAATCGCCGTTTCGCTCGCGGTGCTGATTTTTTTCTGGGGGACGTTTGCATTGGTCTCCGCTGCCGCGCGTCGAGCGCCGTGGTACCTCGTCCCGTGCATCGCTCTCTTCGCCTATGGCTGGACGTTTAACATGGGCTTCTTCAATTACTACCTCGCCCTTGGATTGTCTTTCTTTGCGATCGCGATTTTCTGGAGGGGAGACAAATGGGAATGGCTTATCGCGGCCGCCATCGCCGTATTGGCCATTCTGGCGCACCCACTGGGCTTCTTTTGGCTCGTTGGCGCGTCCGCGTACATCGGCGCCGCGGAGCGAATACCTCCGCGCTACCACTTCCTTCTGCTGGCCGGCGCCGCCGCGGCTCTCTTCGGCATACACCAATACCTGTGGCATCACTACGTAGTCGAGGCGCAGGAGCAGCCGTTCTACTGGTTCACCGGCGCCGATCAACTGTTCCTGTTCGGACAGCGATACCGGATCGTCGAGGCTGGGCTGCTGGTTTTTGCCGGCGCTGCCGTCACGGTTGACGCAGTTCAGAAACGATCCGAACGGCGGTTCTGGGGGAAGTACTTCATCCCGTTGCAGCTCTATGTCCTGATGGGCCTCGCCGCGATGCTCCTTCCGAACGGCATTCGCATTCCCGAGCATATCGGAGCGCTCGCCCTTCTCACGGACCGCCTTACCTCTGTCTCCGCTGCGCTGCTCTGCTGCATCCTGGGCGCGCTCCGGCCAAGAAAGTGGCATTTCGCCGCGTCGCTGGCGATCGCCGCCGTCTTTTTTTCGTTCTTGTATCAGGACACCAGCATTATCAACCGAATGGAGGCCGAGGTCGCACATCTGGTTCGTACTCTGCCGCGCGACCAGCGCGTGATGGGAACGATCCTCCCGCCCAGCGGATCACGCATCTCCGTTCAGCACATTCTCGACCGGGCGTGTATCGGCTACTGCTTCAGCTACGGAAACTATGAACCGGGATGCAAAATGTTCCGCGTGCGCGCCGCTCCGGGCAATCCCTATGTGCTGAGCGATTATTCTCTCGCCGTGGAAATGGAGGACGGATACTACGAAGTCCAGCCGCAGGATCTGCCCGTTTACCAGGTCTATCAGTGCGGCGGCAACTGGACGGATCTCTGCATTCATCCGCTCGAGGCCGGCGAAGACAATGACGACCTCGGAGTCCACCCCAACGAGTGACGCGGCGCCGATGCTAAGGGAGCAAGCCGAATACGGCGACGCCCGTGGGCGTTCCGACATAGACTTTGCCGTTCGCGATCATCGGCGTAACGAACTTGTTGTCCGTGAACTGGTCGCGCCCGTTCGTCTGGCTGCTGTCGTAGAGTTTGGTCGCGAGATTCGTCGCGTCGTACGCTTGAAGCGCGCCACCGCCGCTGTTCTGCACCACCCAGATGACGCCGTTCGACGCACCGTTGGCCGAAACACTCGGCGTCGTGCCCGGGTACGGATACGTAGAGACGCTCCGCGACGAAGGGGTCGTCGCCACCTTCGCGTTCGAGATGGGAAACGCCTTCAGCGAATCGCTAACGCCACCGTAATAGATGGTGCCGTTGAAATACGCCGGCATCGACCACACTCCGCCGCTGATGGCGCCCGAAATTTCCTGATAGATCGCGTTGTCGTTGCTCGGATTGAACTTCCCCATGGAGTCGCGATTCACGACGTAAATATTCGAGTCCTTTCCGGCACCAACCGCGAGGTGCATCGTGTTGCCCGAGCCGTCCTTCATATCCGGCAGCACGAGCGCGCCACCCGAACCGAGGTCCTCGTCTGCGTTCGACTCGCTGGTGGTGTTGTGCATGGTGAAGTAATCGGCGACGCTCAACGAATTGCCCGCCGTCGAAAGCTTCACAAACGCGTTGCCGTAGTCTCCGTTGACGGGAAAACCGCTGGCATTCAGCGTCGTATCGAACGTTCCGTTCGCGGCAAGAAAATAGATGAAGTTCGAGGAGTCCGCGGCCAAGCCGGCTCCAGCCATCCATACGGAGCCCTCCGAGCCGTTCGGCGTGATGTCGATTACGCTGACCTGCTGCAGCGTCGATTCGCTGTATCCCATCACCCAACCGGTGTAGGGATTGGCGTCGCAGTGCGACGTCCAGCCCATATAGATCACACCATTCAGAAGAAGCAATCCGGCCCGCTCCGCATACTGCCCGGGCGCGAACGTCACCTGCCCGCCCGACTTCGGATAGGTGGCTTGAATCGTCGTCGGACTGCCGGTTTCCTCCGCTCCCGTTGTGACATCGAGCGCATGCAGCCGCTGGTGATAGTTCCCTCCGTTGTCCTTCGACATCGCGACAACAAAAATCGTTCCGTGTGCGCCCGCTTTCAAGTCGATCACCGGCGTCGATGTGATTCCGATTTCCGGACTGATCTGCGAGCAACCGTGATCGTCGCTCGTCGTTTCGCCCGATCCCAAAACGGTGGTTTGCCAGAGTTGTGCGAGCGTATCGGCGTCGAACGCATACACGAGATCATGTTCGGTGACGACAAACACCACATTGTGCGTCGCCCCCGCAAGCATCAGGCCCGGCGCATACAACGGCTCGGCATCCACCTTGCCCTGAACCGTGAGGAATCCGATCTTCCCAAAACCTGTCGTGTTGACGTTACTCGTAGTCAGAATGGTCTCGTTCAAGTTCTGCCCGGTGCGCCCGTTATCGTTGTGGTAGGTCAGCACGCTAGCTGTGGAAGTGCCGCCCGAGCTGTTAACCGTCAGTGTCGCAGAGTGGCTCGTCGCAGATCCCACCGAATTGCTGACGATCACTTGAAACTGCGCGCCATTGTCGCCGGACGTCGTCGCGGGAGTCGTATAGGTGGGCGAAGTCGCGCCGTTGATGTTCGCCGAGTTTTCCAGCCACTGATAACTCAGCGGCGCAGTCCCGGTCGCAGTTATGGAAAAGGTCGCCGGCTGCCCGGCCGCGACGGTCTGATTCGCAGGCTGCGCCGTAATGACGGGAGCCGTCGGCGTAGAGCGTGTACCTCCGCTGCAACTGTACTGCGACAGGCACGCGCCCATCACGAACGCGATCAGAATTGCGATGCGTGCCCCGCTGGCACGAGGGTGCGGCGCAGGATTCAAATTCGGGCAATGTTTCCTCATGGCTGACCCCCTCCCATAGTCTACGCCGGTCCAAAATACCGGGGCACATTTCAGGCAGGCAAACTACCGATGGAATCAATCAAAGAGAAAGCGAAAGACGGGAACCCCGACGACGCGTCACGCCGTCTCGGCGGTGGTGGGTTCTTCCTGGCGGACGCGAACAGCAGCCGGTTTGCGGCGGTCGAAGAACCACGTCCACACTCTCCACGCGAGCAAGATCCCGACGAAGAACGCGTACTCGAGCGGCTTGCGCACATCCGACTTCACCAGCCAGTAGAAGTGAATCACACCCGCGATGGCGCTGACATAGATCGCGCGGTGCAGCATCTGCCATCGCCTGCCGCCGATCCGGCGAATCCACCCCGCGGTCGACGTGATTGCCAGCGGAATCATGAGCACGAATCCCGTGAACCCGACGGTGATGAAAGGCCGCTTCGCGATGTCCGCCACCATGTCGGGCCAGTTGAAATACCGGTCGACGCCCAGCCACGTGGAAAAATGCAGGCAGGCGTAGAAAAACGCGAACAGGCCTGTCATGCGCCGGAATCGGATGAGCTGTGGAAGGTGCAGGATCTTGCGCAGCGGCGTGATCGCGAGCGTGATGACAAGGAAACGCAGAATCCAATCGCCGGTAGCGTGCTCGACGAACTGCACCGGATTCAGGCCCAGATCCTGATGGAATCCTCGCCACAGAAGGGTGGCGAACGGCACGAGGCAGGCCGCGAAGACGACGACCTTCGTCCACTTGCTCGTCAGGACCGCATTCAACGCAGCGCGCATCTCAGTAGTATTTCCTGAGGTCCATCCCGTTATACATGCTCGCGACCTGATCCCCGTAGCCATTGAACATCTGCGTCGGAATCGGCCGCGCAAAAAATCCGCCGCCGAGACGATGTTCGGTCTTCTGGCTCCAGCGGGGATGATCGACGTTGGGATTCACGTTCGAGTAGAAGCCGTACTCGTGCGCATTCTGGAGATTCCACGTCGTCGGCGGCTGATCCTTCACGAACCGGATCTTGACGAGCGACTTGATGCTCTTGAATCCATATTTCCACGGAATCACCATCCGGACGGGCGCGCCGTCCTGATTCGGCAGCGTCTCACCGTACATGCCCACACAGAGGAGCGTCAGCGGATTCATCGCCTCATCGAGCCGCAATCCCTCGACGTACGGCAACTCGATTCCGGCGGACGACCCCCACGGCATCTGTTTCGGCTCGTAGTAGCTCTGAAACGCGACGAACTTCGCATTTGACTTCGGCTGCACCAGTTTCGCGATGGTATTGAACGAATATCCGATCCACGGCACGACGATCGACCACCCCTCCACGCAGCGGTGACGGTAGATTCGCTCCTCGAGCGGCGCAAGCTTCATGATCTCGTCCATCGAGAATTTGCGAGGCTTCTCCACTTCGCCTTCGACGGAAACCGTCCAGGGCGACGTCACGAAGTTTCCCGCGTTTCTCGCCGGATCGCTCTTGTCCGTGCCGAACTCGTAAAAGTTGTTGTAGTGCGTGACGTCCTTTTCCGATGTCACCGCCTCGGTGGTGCTGCCCGGCCATTTGACGAGGCCGTCGATTTTTTGCGGCGTCGAACCTGTCGGTGGCCCAGCCAGCAAGCTCGGCAACCTTTTCCAGCCGGCGACCGCGCCTGTGGTCACCAGCAGGCCGAGCAGAAGATTCCTCCGCCCCATGTAAATGCCCTTGGGCGTGACATCTTTATAGGTCAGATCGGGCGTCTTCTTTACCAGCATTCGCATCCTCCAGCCGACGGTTTCAGCGCCAATGATAATATGCACGCGCCCCCGAATTGGATGTTTCGAGGTCCGAAACGGTGCGCGAAAAAGACAGCGGCTGCAAGGCGCGACAACCCGGCTACTTGGCGGTAAGTTCGTGCAGCAAGGCTGAGCGCACGCGTTCCTGATGCTCCAGCGTGAGCTTGGCGCCCGCCGAAGTCAGATAGAAGACGTCGATCGCCGTCTGCCCTTCCGTTTCGATCAGCGCGATTTCGATGTTGCAATTTTCGTGCGAGAAGGTGGAGCTGATGCGATGCAGCAGGCCGGGCTGGTCCTGCGCAATCACTTCGATGAGCGTGCTTTGCGTTGAGCACGAATCGTCGATTTGGACCTGCGCCTCGACTTTCACCTTTGGCGGCGCGTTCTTCTGGGAGCGCAAGCGGTCGCGGAGCATCCGATTCAGATCGGCTTTCCCCGTCAGCACGTCATGTACGCTCGATTTGAACCGCTCCCATTCCGGAATGTTGAGCTCGAGCGTGCGAAAACGATCCGTGAAGTAGAACGTGTCGACAACAACTCCCGCCTGATTGGAAAACGCCGCGGCTTTCACGATGTTCATTCCCCACGCCGCCAGCACGCCCGCCATCGTCGCGAACAGGAAGGGCCGGTCGGGCGTGACGACCGTCAGCTCGTACCAGTGCCGACCGCGCGACAGCGCCAATTGCGCGGTGTCCTCGCCAAGGTGCGTGGCCATCTGCATGTGCCCGATGATTTCGCTCGCGGCATGCGTCCTCAGATAGCGCCGAGGCAAGCCTTCGAGGAAACTCTCGAGCCGTTTGCCCGCGGCAGGAGCCAGCGTGCGAAGATGCGTCATCACCTCGTCGTCCGCTTTGGCGTGGAAGCGGTCGTCCACCGTGCGAATCAGGTAATTCGCCGTGCCGATGTAGAGCTGCCAGATATTTTCGGCTTTCCACGGCGTCAGGGCCTCGGGATTCACCGCCTTGATATCCGCATAGGTCAGCAGACAGAGCATTTTCAGGCGTTCCGGCGTCTCGACCTTCTCCGCGAACTGCCTCACGGTGATCGGATCGAAGATGTCACGGCGAAGCGCCGCGCTCATTTCCAGATGCCGTGCGATCAGGAACGATACCGTTTCGCGATCGGGCGCATCCAGGTCAAGGCGGTCAAAGGATTTCTCCGCGATTTCAACGCTCGCCTGCACGTGGTTGTCGCTCTTGGTTCCCTTGCCTGTGTCATGGAGCAGCAGCGCCAAATACAGCAAGTCAGGTTGTTCGAGCTCGTCGAGCAGTTCGGCGTAACGCTGGTCCCATTTCGATTGCGATTGCCGCAGCAAGTGGAGGTTTTCGATGGCAACAAACGTGTGCTCGTCGACGGTGAACCGGTGTGAGTAATCGCGCACTACGAGCGCGTCGATGCCCGAAAACTCCGGCAGCATCAGCGTGAGCAGCCGTAGAGAGTGCATCTCGCGAAGAGCTTCCCCTGCATGGGGAGCCAGGAGAATTTCCTGCATGTAATGCCACAGCTCGACGCCCGTGGGCGGGTCAGAGCCGATCAGCGGCAGCGCCGCTTCAATCTGGCGCTCCGCCGCGGAGCTGAGCCTCAGGCCGTGCCGCGCCAGGAAACGAAACGTGCGCAGCACGAGTTCGGGCTCTCGTATGGGGCCTGAGTCCTGGAAGAAGATCAGTCCCTCTACGACGGAGAACTCGGCGTTCGACAGCCGGGAACGCAGATGTTGAAACTGGCGGTACAGCGACGGCCGCGCGGTTGGAATCTCATCCAGCCACCTCGTGCACACCCGATGGATCGCGCGCGCGTGCCCGAAGTAAACTCGCATCCACTCCGCCGGGGTCAGGGGATCCTTCCCCGGTGCGCCGACTCTGCGTGCCGCGGCTTCATCCTGAGCCTCCCAGGCCAGCACGTTATCGTCGCGCGAATGGCGAATATGCAGGAAGCAACGCACCGCGATGAGAAACTCCAGAGCGGGATCGAATTGCTTTCGAATCGAGGGCGGCAAGGGGCCTTCCGGCCAGGTTCGCTGCGTCTCAAACCACGAAACCAATTCGAGCCAGGACGCTAGATTGTAATCCCGCAATCCGCCCGGCCCATCCTTCACGTTCGGCTCGAGGTGGAAGACGTTGTCGCCGAACTTCGCGTAGCGCGCGCGCGCAAGCTCCGCCAGGCATTCACGTATCGCGCGCGACTGCCGCGCCACCAGCTTGGGAATCACGTTGTCGTGAAGCCGCGCAAACGCGGCGGGATCGCCCGCAAGATAACGGCAATCGAGCAACGAGATGGAAAACTCGGCGTTGTTCTGGTCGAAGCGGTCGCACTCCGCAAGCGTTCGCGTCGCCGGGCTCAGCCTCAGCCGGAGGTCCCACATTTCCTGCGAAAACTGACGGATGGGGTCCTTCAGCGTCTTCTCAGTGTCCCCGTCCGCGTGAAGAAAAAGCAGATCGACGTCGGAATAGGGAAAAAGCCAGCGCCGCCCGAATCCTCCGAGCGCCACAAGCGCGAAATCGCGCGGGCCGCTGACGTCGGACGAAATCAGCTCGCTCCACAGGCGCAGCGCAATCGACTCGACCAGAGCAGTCCGGCTCAGCAGCGTCTCGCGCCCGTTTCCGTTCACAATGAAATCTTCGTGGATACGTGCGGACTCCCGGCTGTAGAGATCGCGCAGCTCGCGGCTGAGAGACACGTTCATTGGCGTGCCGATCCGTTCTTGGCTTGCAGCTCAGGTTTGGGCGCACTCCGCAGTGCGCTCCGTAAGCGAGGATAGCTAGAGGGCGCTTTCGCCCCGTTCGTCATTGCGAATTCGAATCGCGTCGGCCACCTTGGAGAGGAAAATCTTGCCGTCGCCGATCTTCCCCGTTCGCGCTGCTCCAACGATTGCGGCGACGGCCTTCTCGACCATGTCGTCGGACAAAACCATCTCGAGCTTGATTTTCGGAATCAGGTCCACCGTGTATTCGCGTCCGCGATAAACCTCGGTGTGTCCTTTCTGGCGGCCGTGTCCGCGCGCCTCGAGCACCGTCATGCCTTCAACGCCTATCTCATGGAGCGCATCCTTCACGGCATCGAGTTTCGACGTTTGAATCACGGCTTCCACTTTAGTCATGTTTTGCGCCTCGAGTCGTCGCCATCTTACGCGGAGCTGCGCGGAACAGCGCTGGCCTCATCCGGGTGTCTCCCAGTAATAGCCCTCTTCGCCGTGTTGCGAGAGGTCGAGCCCTTGCGCTTCTTGTTCCTCCGATACACGCAGGCCCACCGTTTTGTCAACAATCACGAGCAGCACGAGCGTGCCGACGATCGCGAGCACCCACGCAATCACGACGCCGATGCCTTGATTGAGCAGTTGATGTGCATTCCCCTCCAGGACTCCCGACGGCAGAACCTTTCCGCTCGTGTCCTTGAAAATCGGGTTGATCAAGCTCGATGCGAAAATGCCGGTCAGCAACGCCCCGATGGTTCCTCCGGCCCCGTGAACGCCGAAGGCGTCGAGCGAATCATCGTATCCGAATCGCGACTTGACCGCCGTTACCATCCAGAAGCAGAACGCGCCCGCAATCAGTCCGATGATCAACGCCGACATGGGAGTCACAAACCCCGCTGCGGGCGTGATCGCGACGAGTCCCGCGACGCATCCCGAAATCGCGCCGAGTGCGCTGGGCTTGCCGTTGCGCATCCACTCCGCTCCGCTCCACCCGATTGCCGCTGCCGCCGCGCCAAAATGCGTGGCCACGAAGGCACTCGTGGCAAGCCCGCCGACACCAAGCGCGCTGCCGGCGTTGAATCCGAACCAACCGACCCATAGCAAACATGCGCCGATGAAACTCAAGACGACGCTGTGCGGCGGCATCGCCGTCTTCGGATATCCGACTCGTTTGCCGAGATAGAGCGCACACACGAGCGCCGAAACGCCAGACGTCACGTGCACGACAGTTCCGCCGGCGAAGTCGAGTGTCGGGAACGCGCCCCCGAGCGAGGCGTTGAGCAACCCGCCCTTCCCCCAGACCATGTGCGCCATCGGGTCGTACACACAAATGGACCAGAGCGTGAGGAACAACAGCATCGCGCTGAACTTCATCCTCTCGGCAAACGCGCCCGTGATCAGCGCCGGCGTGATAATGGCGAACATCAGCTGGTACACCATGAACGTTTCCGCCGGGATCGTGGCAGCGTAGTCCCCGTCAGGCGCCAGGCCGACGCCCCTCAAAAAGAGATTGTGAAATCCGCCGATGAAGCTGTGCCCTGAACCAAACGCGAGGCTGTATCCGACAATCGCCCACACGACCGTGATGATACCCATCATCGCGAAACTTTGCATCATCGTGCCGAGCACGTTCTTCTTGCGGACGAGACCGCCGTAGAACAGCGCGAGCCCCGGCCCCGTCATCAGCAGCACAAGAGCAGAGCTGACGAGCATCCAAGCGTTGTCGGCGGAGCTCTTCGCGTCCGCAGCCTGCAACTCGAGCGCCATAAGACGCGAATCCTGATTCTCGTGAGCCGGGGATGATGAGGCGTGCGAATCAGCCGGAGGGCTTGCGTTCGGTGACTGCGCGGAAAGCGCCTGCGCCGAACCAAAGCACAGGGCAAGCAGAAGTGCTAACCGCGGGATCAGTGGTTTTTTCATTCGGGCTGTCGATCTCCGTCGGTACGCTCGATTCAAAAACCGAGTACTTTATATCAAGGCCCGGGACATCCTAATCCATTTTTGCGATTGCTGGCATCACGAATTATGATGTGTCCCCGAGCCTGGGTTTTCGCCCTTTGCTAGGGGAGCACGAACCCGCACGAGGCCGGGGCGGTCCTTCTCGCGCGCCAAATATGTGGCGGGTCCGCGTCGCTCGGATGTACGCTATTGGGCGAAGGAACTGTATATGTTTTCTTCCTACGGTCGCGCCCTTTTACACGAAGTTTCCCCGAGGCGATTCCATGTCTGACACGATGCAATTGCATATCAATGGGACAGCATACTCCGTCGAAGCGGACCCGCAAACGAGCCTGCTCTCTGTTCTGCGCGATCAGCTCGACCTCACCGGGAGCAAGTACGGATGCGGCGAAGGCCAATGCGGGGCCTGCACTGTCCTGATCGACGGAAACCCGCGTCATTCCTGCCTCACGACGGTTGGGTCGGTGGCGAAGAAACAGATCACGACGATTGAGGGCCTCGAAAAGAACGGCCGCCTGCATCCGGTGCAAACTGCGTTTCTCGCCGAAGGCGCGATGCAGTGCGCGTTTTGCACTTCCGGGATGATCATGACTGCCGTCGCGCTCCTGAAATCCAATCCGCATCCCACACCTCAACAGGTTTCAGAGTACATGCAGGGCAACATCTGCCGCTGTGGAACTCATCCGCGCATCGTAGCAGCCGTGCTGAACGCGGCGAAGGAGGCCGGCCGATGAGCGACAACTCAGTTTCGCGCGACCTTGCCGTTCCCGTAATCGAAGCCGAACGGTATGAACTCCATTCTCCCCATGCGTATCACTTTGAGTTGCAGCGGCGCGACTTCTTCAAGCTGCTCGGCGCAGGACTTCTTGTCGCGTGCGTGCTGAAAGACGCGAGCGCTCTGCCGCTTCAGGAGTCAGGCCGAGGCCGCCGCAATGAAGAATCGCTTCCGCGCGAAATCAGCGCGTGGCTTCACATCGGCGACAGCGGCGTCGTTACCGTTTACACCGGCAAGGTCGAAGTCGGCCAGAATATCCGCACCTCCCTCAGCCAGGCGGTTGCCGAAGAGCTTCACTTCCCCATCGGGAAGATCGAGATGGTGATGGGCGATACGAAGCTCACACCGTACGACATGGGAACATTCGGCAGCCGCACAACGCCAACCATGAACCTCCACCTCCGCCAGGTGGCAGCCGCCGCGCGCGACACCCTTCTGGACATGGCAGCGCAGCAGTGGAAGACAAGCCCGCAGAACCTACGAGCCAGCGACGGCAGGATCACCGACCGGTCGACCAAGCGCACCGTCGAATATGCCGAACTCCTCAAGGGGCAACAGCTGACCCAATTGATTCCCGCCGAGGATCCTATCGCACCCGCAAGCGAATGGACGGTCGAAGGCCAGTCCATTCCGAAAGTCGATGGCCGCGATTTTGTGACCGGCAAGCACAAGTATCCCTCTGACCAAAAACTGCCGGGGACGTTGTACGGGAAGGTTCTCCGGGCGCCATCATTCGGAGCAACGCTTATCTCCGTGAATCCGCCCGACGCGGCGTCGATGATTGACGTCACGTTCGTGCACGACGGAGACTTCATTGGAGTTGCGGCTCCTTCGGCCGAAGCTGCAACCCGCGCCTTGCAAGCGATTCACGCCGAGTGGAAACCCGCCGCCGGCCAGCCGTCGAGCAAGAATGTCTACGATTATCTGACAAGCCATACCTCGGAAGGGCGCGGCGAAAATTCCCCTTTTGAACTCGGCTCTATCGAGACGGGGCTGGACGCAGCCGATCATCGCTTGCAGCAGACATATACGGTTGCCTATATCGCGCACGCGCCGCTCGAACCGCGCGCCGCCCTCGCGCAGTGGTCCGGCGACACCGTGACGGTATGGACCGGCACGCAGCGGCCATTCGGCGTTCGGAGTGAACTCGCCCAGGCCTTCCATATTCCGGAGGAGAGCGTCCGCGTGCTGATGCCGGATACCGGCGCCGCGTATGGCGGCAAGCACACGGGCGAAGTCGCAATCGAAGCAGCTCGGCTCTCGCGAGCGGCGAATCGCCCTGTCAAAGTGGTGTGGACGCGCGAGGAAGAATTTACGTGGGCGTACTTTCGCCCGGTCGGCGTGATGGAGATTACCGCCGGCATCCGCAACGACGGGACTCTCACGGCGTGGGAATTTCACAGCTACAATTCCGGCGGCTCCGGCATTCGTACCTTCTACGAGATCCCGAACCAGCGCATTCAGTTTCATCCCACGGACTATCCTCTGCGCCAGGGTTCGTACCGCGCTCTCGCGGCAACCGCCAATCATTTCGCGCGCGAATCATTCATGGATGAGCTCGCGCACGAAGTGAAAATGGACCCGCTCGAATTTCGTTTGAAGAACCTGAAGGACGAGCGTCTGCGCGCGGTCTTTGAAGCCGGCGCAAAAAAGTTCGGCTGGGGACGCGCAAAGGCGGCGGGCCAGGGATTCGGCATGGGCGGCGGATTCGAGAAGGGCGGCAACGTCGCCACGTTTGCGGAAGTCAGCGTCGACCGCGCTTCCGGCGACGTTCACGTCGTCCGCGTCGTTACGGCATTCGAATGTGGAGCGATCGTGAATCCGGATAATCTCCGGAATCAGATCGAGGGCGGAAACATCATGGGGCTCGGCGGCGCGCTCTTCGAAGCCATCGAATTCGAGGACGGCAAGATCCTGAATCCGCGTTTCTCGAAATATCGCGTGCCGCGCTTCAGCGACATTCCGGTTTTCGAGACCGTGTTGCTCGATCGCAAAGACATCCCTTCTGCAGGCGCCGGCGAATCGCCCCTGATGGGAATTGCTCCTGCCATCGGCAGCGCGATTTTCGACGCAACCGGTCAGCGCCTGCGCTCAATGCCAATGGTGCCGAACGGACTACCGAAAGCGTAGACGCCAGAGCTTGCGTTGAACTGACGACCTGTACGCTGACGGCTAAGCCTATTCGTATCTGCGACTTACGTCACCTGTACCACGACCTTCGCAACTCTTCGACGCCCCTCGTGTTTGATGCACAGACCGGCCTCCGCACCAGCTTCAGGGGGCTGGCACTTAAAATAGAACGAAACGAGGAAACGATCATGACGACGCGAGGACTTATTTTGAGTGCTGCGGCCCTGATGGCCCTGTGCGTTCCGCCGGCAAAGGCGCAGACGCAATCCACGACGCCAGCCACGACTCCCGACAAGCCGGCGACCATCGCGCAACGCAAGGACAATCAGCAAGACCGCATCGCGCAAGGCATTCAGAGCGGCCAGCTCAATGCGGGCGAGACCAAGAACCTCGAAACGAAAGAGGCCGGCCTGAACAAGGAAGAGCACACGATGCGCTCGGAAGACGATGGCCATCTGACCGCCGCCGACCGCGCCACGCTCAACAAGCAGCAGAACAAGCTCTCGAACCAGGTTTATCAGGATAAGCACAATACGGCGACAGCTCACTACGGTAACAATGAAGTTGGCCAGCGTCGCGAGAATCAGCAGGACCGTATCGCGCAGGGCGTCAAGAGCGGCCAACTAACTGCCGGCGAGACAGCGAAGCTCGAAAACCAGCAGCAGGGCATTAACCGCGAAGTCGGCGGCATGCGGCAGGCGAACGGCGGCAAGCTGACGAACGCAGACAAGAAAGCCGTGAACCAACAGCAGAATAAGGCGTCGCGCAACATCTACAACAAGAAGCACAACGCGCGCGCGCGCCAGTAAATCTCTCCCCCAACACGCAGGAGCCCCGGCCGCGCGAGCGCCGGGGCTCTTTTCTTTTCTGCGCACCACGGCGAATCAGGACGACGCGTAACCTCGCGGGTGCCGCGCCTTCCACGCCCATGCCGATCGAACAATCGACTCCAAATCCGACGCCGGCTTCCAACGCAGCACGCTCTTCGCCCTTGTTGGATCCGCGACGAGTCTCGCTGTGTCGCCTGCGCGCGGCGGCTCGATCCGGACGGCAATTGGCCGCCCTGTGACCTTCCGGGCAGTCTCGATCACCTCCAGCACCGAGTGCCCCTGCCCCGTGCCCAAATTCAAAAACTCCGAAGCGCCGCCACGCCGAATATGATCGAGCGCCAAAATATGTGCGTCGGCCAGATCGGTCACGTGAACATAATCGCGGATGGGCGTCCCGTCGGGCGTCGGATACTTGTTCCCAAAGACCGCAATCTCAGCCTTCGTCCCCATCGCAGCCTCCAGAACATTCGGAATCAGATGCGTTTCCGGATGGTGATCCTCGCCGCAGCGTTCCGTCGCTCCCGCCGCATTGAAATACCGCAACGCCACAAACTTCATGCCGTACGCGCGGTCGTACGTGGCAAGCAGCCGCTCCATGAACAGCTTCGACCAGCCGTAGGGGTTTTCCGGCCACTGTGCATCGCTCTCGAGAATCGGCACGCGCTTCGGTTCTCCGTATGTCGCCGCTGTCGAAGAAAACACGATGCGCCGCACGCCCGCGCGCTCGAGCGACCCGATGAACTCGATCCCCTGCTCGACGTTGTTCTCGAAGTACATCGCCGGCTGTACCACGGACTCGCCGACGGCGATCAGCGCGGCAAAATGAACGCAGGCGTCGATCTTCTGCTCCGTCACGATTCGCGCAATCAGAGCTCGATCGCCGACCTTGCCCTGATAGAAAGGAGCGCCCGGCTCCAGCGCTTCGCGATGGCCGTGGACCAGATCGTCCAGCACGACCACCTGCTCGCCCCTCTTGCGCAGCAGCTCGACCGTCACGCTGCCGATGTATCCCGCTCCGCCTGTCACCAAAATTGCCATACGGTCCTTTCGCGCTGATCTAGTCTTCCCGGCTGGCGCGCAATCGCTCCGCCGCTTGCTCCGCGGTCAGATCTCGCTGCGGGCTCCCCAGCATTTCAAATCCCACCATGAATTTCCGCACCGTCGCTGACCGCAGCAGCGGTGGATAGTAGTGCGCGTGCAAATGCCACTCGGGATGCGCCGGCTTGTCCGTCGGGCTTTGATGGAAGCCCATGGAATACGGAAACGGCACGCCAAACAGATTGTCGTACCGCGTTGTCACTCGCTTCAGCAAGCTTGCGAGCCCGTCGCGCTCTTCGTTCGACAACTCCGCGACTGTTCCAGCGTGCCGCTTCGAAATCACGAGCGTCTCGAACGGCCAAATCGCCCAGAACGGAACGACCGCAATAAAGAAATCGTTCGCGCACACGATTCGCTCGCCTGTCGTCTGTTCCTGCAGCACGTAGTCGCAGAGCAGGCAAGCCTTCTTGCTGCGATGGTGCTCGACGAAGCCCTCCTGCTCCTTCGCGGGCTCGTTCGGAACCCCCGACGTGGCCCAAATCTGGCAATGCGGATGGGGATTGCTGCAGCCCATCATCGCTCCGCGATTCTCGAAGATCTGCACGTGCCGAATATTCGGCTTCGCGCCGAGCTCCGAATATTGCGCGGCCCACACGTCGACGACTCCTCGTATCGCCGGCGTCTCCATCCGCGAAATGGTCAGGTCGTGCCTTGGCGAAAAGCAGACGACTCTGCAAATCCCCGATTCGCTGCGAGCGAGCAGCAGGCCTTCCTCAATGACGGCATCTGGCGTGTCCGGACGCACGGCGGGAAAGTCGTTGTCGAAGACAAGGCAGTCCTTGTAATCCGGGTTCCGAATGCCGCTGGCGCGCCTATTTCCCGGGCACATGTAGCACGTGGGATCGTAGGCGACATTCGTCTCCGGCTCGGCCCGCTCCACCTGGCCCTGCCAGGGCCGCGACGTCCGGTGCGGCGACACCAGCACCCATTCGCGCGTGAGCGGATTGAATCTTCGGTGTGCGTGCTCGGCAAGGATAAGGGAGGCCATCTTGTTCGCTGAGTGCGGGTCTATTCCGCCTGCTTCACGCCGTCCGCAGCGGCGCACACATAGATGTCAGGTTTGAGTCCCGTGCGCCGCTCGTATTCCGGCGCAACTCGTTTCTGAAAATCGCCGACTGCATCCGAGTGTACCAGATTGATTGTGCATCCCCCGAAGCCCGCGCCGGTCATTCGCGCACCCTGCACGCCGCGAATCTGACTCGCAAGCTCGACAAGCAGGTCGAGCTCCGCACAGCTCACCTCGTAGTCATCGCGCAGGCTGCGGTGCGATTCCGCCATCACCTCTCGCAGATCATCCAGGCGGCCGTGCTCCAGCGCATCCGCCGCCAGCAGGACGCGCTCATCCTCCGTAATCACGTGACGGCACCGCTTGTAGACGTTCTCCGGCAGCACGCCGCGGCAGGACTCCAGCTGCTCCATCGTGGCGTCACGCAGCGCGCGAATTGCCGGAAACCGCTTCGCCAAAACGCGCACTCCCTCCTCGCATTCCGCGCGGCGCGTGTTGTACGCGCTCCCTGCGAGTTCCCGCTTCACCATGGTGTTGCACACCACCAGCCGCAAGTCAGGCGGCAAGGGCAACGTCCGGAACTCGAGCGACCGGCAATCGAGAAGCAGCGCCCGATCCTTCACGCAGCACGCCGACGCCAGTTGATCCATGATGCCGCAGCGCGTCCCTACAAAATCGTTCTCCGCCTTTTGGCAAAGCCGCGCGAGGTCTTGCCCGCTGACGCCGAGCCCGGAATTCGCGAGCAGCGCGAATCCCGCCGCAACCTCGAGAGCTGCCGATGAACTCACGCCCGCGCCAATCGGGACATCGCCTCGAATCAGGAGATTCGCGCCCTTCAATCGGTGCCCGGCCTGCTCCAGCACAAGCGCCACGCCGATTACGTACTTGCTCCAGGAATGGTTCGCCCTGGGAGGCGCGGCGTCAAGGTCCAACTGCGCGCCTTCCGCGAAATTCTCCGAGCGAAGCTCGACGTGCCGCCCGTCCCGCGGCGCAATCGCGACCCACGTGAAAAGGTCGATCGCGGCCGGGAGCACGAAACCGTCGTTGTAGTCGGTGTGTTCGCCGATCAGGTTCACGCGACCCGGCGCGCGATAAATGGCCGGCCTGCCGCCGTAAACCTCGCCAAACTTCGCTCTCAACTCTTCTGCCCGCGTCATTGATTCCGGAACCCCCGGGCGCCGCCTGCATTTCGCCTTGCCGTGCAACTTCCACGTTGCGCGAAGGCGTGCCTATGGCCTACAAATGCGTGTGTTCGGAGGAGCATCATACATGACCAAAACTGGACTTGTGATCCTACTTCTGGCGCTGTTGGCCGCTTTTCTCCTCGTGCCTGCAGCCGCTCACGCGCAAGGCTCCGGCATCGTGATTTTCTATGAGGACGGCTTCCCCGCCGCCGACTCCGCCGCGCCGTCGAAAGACGACCTCACGACGCTCATCGCCGGCGCGCGTCTTCAATCCGCCGAACAGCTGCATGACGCCCTGGCCGACGCGTCGACCCATCTTCTGATCGTTCCGTTTGGCTCTGCCTATCCCGAATCTGCCTGGGACGACATTTTCGCATTCCTCCGACGCGGGGGAAATCTGCTCGTTCTCGGCGGCATGCCCTTTACGCGCGCGGCCTATCACGACAAGTCCGGCTGGCATCTTCGCGAATACAGCGTGCGCGATTCTCGCGAACTGTTGATCGACCAATATCAGGAGACGCCCGGTTCGGAAGACCTGGATTTCACCGTTAATCCGAACGTCGTGCTGCACCTGCCTCGATTTTCCTGGGAGCGGGCATTCAGCCCCATCATTCATCTGACCTCATCCGACATCTACGACCGCGGCGGGTCGGCCGGCAGACTCGACGCCCGGCTCGACGCGCTCGCCTGGGGCACGCAGGGAGGCCGCCGCATGTCAGCGCCGGCCATTCAAATCGACCACGTGCGAAGTCGTTTCGCTGGCGGCCGCTGGATCTTCGTGAACTCCAGCCTCCCACAGGACTTCTACCGCAGCGCTGCGGCGAAACAAATGATGCCTGCGCTTGTCTACGGCGCTCTGCGCGGCGCTGAAGAATTTATCGTCCAGCCGACGCTCCCTTTGTATCTTCCCGGCGAACCCGTGGAAATCGACGCGACCTGGACTTCCGCCGGGCAACCTCAGTCCGATTTGAGCGTGCGCGTCACGGCCTCGTCTGACCAGGCACCGCAGCAGAAAACGACCCAGACGGCGAAGTTGCCTCTTGTTCAGCCGCTTGTTTTTCCTGCTCCGCGAAGTCGCGGGCTCTACACGATCTCGGCGGAACTCCTTGAGGGCAGCCAGATCCGCGCGGTCTACCATTCGGGCTTCTGGATTCGCGACCTCGACTATCTCCGCTCCGGCCCGCATCTCACCGTAAACCCGAACTATTTCGAGATCGACGGCCATCCGCTCGCCGTCGTCGGCACCACATACATGGCCAGCGACGTTCAGCGCCTGTTCTTCGAGCATCCGAATGTCTACGTGTGGGACTCTGACCTCGCGCAGATCAGTTCCGCAGGCCTCAACACCATTCGCACCGGATGGTGGACCGGCTGGGACAAATTCTGCGACGAAGAGGGCCGCCCATACGAACGCACCCTTCGCACGCTCGAAGCGTTCCTGATGACCGCTCGCCGCCGCGGCCTTCCGATTCAGTTTGAATTCTTCGCATTTCTTCCGGACGTTCTCGGAGGCGAAAATGCCTATCTCGATCCGCAAGCCGTCCGCAGGCAGACGACCCTGATCTCGTCCGTCGTCGATCGATTCCATGACGTTCCGTTTGTCGCCTGGGATCTGATCAATGAGCCGAGCTTTTCGCAACATCTGTGGCAGATGCGCCCGAATGGCGACCGCTTTGAGCTCTCGGCGTGGAACGACTGGCTGTCCGCGCACTATCCCGATCGCGCCGCCTTGGCAGACGCTTGGAATCTGCCTTCCATCGCCCCGGCCGAGATCCTTCCCGTCCCGACCGAGCCCGAGTTCTCGCCTCGTGGAATCTTCGCCGGTCAAGACTCGCTGAAGCTCTATGATTTTTTCGAATTCGCTCAGGCGGCATTCACGAACTGGGTCAAGAATCTGCGCACAGCGATTCGCGCGACGGGCTCGCAGCAGGCGATTACCGTTGGCCAGGATGAAGGTGGCTTCGACGACCGCCTTTCTCCCGCGTTCTTCGGCTCTCAGGTGGATTTCACGACCAACCATTCGTGGTGGAACGGCGACGCGCTCTTGTGGGATTCGCTCGTCGCGAAACAACCCGGCCTGCCCATGCTGATTCAGGAGACCGGCGCTCAAAATGAGTTGACGCTCGACCACATCGCTCGGCGTACCGCTGCGAGCACCGCCGACTTTCTCGAACGCAAGATTGCGCTCTCGTTCGTGGAAGGCTCGGGAGCGATCCAGTGGCTGTGGAACTCGAACGATTACATGACGTCTGACGGCGAAGTGCTCATCGGGGCGCTTCGCGCGGACCTCACGGAAAAGCCGGAGGCGACTGTGCTGCGCGACTTTGCGCGCTTCGCTCATGACGCGCACGAAAGCTTGCAGGATCCGCAGCCTGCCTCGGTCGCCATCGTTACGTCGCAAACGGCTCAATTCTCCGCGCTACGTGATTTGCAGATTGCCGCGCAGCGGAAGGCCGTGCGGGCCGCCGCCTACAACGACAAGATCCCGGTTTACGTCATTGCGGAGAACCAGATCGCGAAACTTGGCACGCCGAAGCTCGCCATTCTGCCGTCGCCACAAGCCCTCGAAGAATCTACGTGGCAAGCGCTGCTCGCATACGTCAAGGCGGGCGGCAACCTCCTGATTACCGGGCCGCTGGAACGCGACCCGCACTGGCATCGCGTCAATCGCGCGGCCGCGCTCGGCCTCGATGCGCAACTCGAGCCGCTAACGATTCACTCCGCCGAAATGAGCGTAAAAGACCAGGCAATCCACCTCTCATTCGACGCGAACGCGCAAAGCTGGCTCGAATTTCTGGGCTTCAAGGACGGCCAACAGGTGAAGGAAATCGCTGAAGGCAGCGGCCACATCTTCTGGGCGCCCTATCCCGCCGAGTTGGCCGAGGGAACCGCCTCGGCCGCCGCGCTCTACTCTGCGGTTCTCGGTGAGCTTGGTATTCAGGCTCCGTTCGACGTGAAGTCGAAGGTTCCTTCCGGAATCCTCATTTATCCGACGATACTGAAAGATTCGGTCCTCTACGTGATCGTCTCGGAAGCAGACGAGGACTCGGACGTGGACCTTGGCGACAGGACGACCGGAATCGAACTAAAATTCCACCTTCCGGCCGAGCGCGCTGCCGTGGCGCTCGTCGGCAAGTCAGGCCTCATCGCGAAGTACGGCTTCTAGCTTCGCCGCGCTTACTTCTCGTGCCGGTAGTCCACGCGCACCGAAACAATTTCGAATGGGTGCGCCGGCACGTCGACCCGATTGTTCGTGACCGCTAGCGGCGATCCCTCCGGCTTCTCCATCAGATTTGTCAACGTAGCCGATTTGGCGCCGCCTGGGACCGTAATGCGCACGTCACCGGTCTTTCCCGCCCATTCGTAAAACCGAAAAATCAGCCCATCCGCGTCTTCCGCTTTTTTTACCGCCGTGAGGACAACGTTCGGATTGCTCACGCTCACAAAGGAGTATTCCGGCGGCCGCTTCCCCTCGTGCGCTTCGAGCTGCATCGACTGCAATTCGTAATTGAAGTCGTAGCCGCGCCGCACCGTCATCGCCTGCTTCCAATCTCCTGCGTGCGGATAGAGCGAATACAGGAACCGATGCCGCCCGCGGTCCGCTTCCGGATCGGGCCATATCGGCGAGCGCAACAGCGAAATCCGCAGCACGTTGCCCTTTGCATCGTAGCCGTATTTCGATTCGTTGATCAGGCTGAACCCGTGGCTTCCGTCGCCGAGGTCGGCCCAGCGCAGCGCCGGCACCTCGAATTTCGCCTGCTCCACTTTATTGTTTCGCGTGGTCGGCCTGCCGATCGAGCCGTACGGAATCTCGAACGTCGCCTCGCCGCTCGAAGCCGCCAGCGGAAACGCCGCCTTCAGCAGAACGTGCGTTTCGTGCCAGTCGATGTCGTTGGCCACATCGACGCGGTCGAGTCCCGCGTACAGCCGTATATCCTGCACGAATTTCGAGTTCTGCCACGTGCGCGTGACGCGAATCGCCCCGCGCAGCGGCCCTTGGTCGATCAATTGCACCGAATCCGCTTTGTCGATATCCGTGAACGCCTTCTCGAAGTCGGCGTCGATGTTCCACGCGTCGTAGTCCTTCGGCGTGTCCTTGAACGCAATTAGTTCGTTCCCGCAGCCGCCCCGTGCGATCGACTCGAAATTCGACCGCTTGTCGAAGAGGCTCGTGATGCATCCGCTGTGCGCGTCAACCGTCACCCGCAGAAATTTGTTCTCGAGCGTCAGCCCGCTTGCCTTGAGATCGGACGGCACCTCGCGCTTCGCGGGCACGACGTGCAGGACTTCGTATCCCATCGACGGAACATTCTTCGCCTCGATTAGCAATTCGTAGCTGTTCGTTGCCGCGTCGCTCGACAGAATCTGCATCGGCAGCGCATTGCCTTTCGCATCCAGCACCGCGATTTCGTTTTTCGCCGCCTCGGGCAGTTGCACGTCCGCCTCGACCAGGTCGGTCCGCTCCCACGCCAGCGGATTCCACACGATCACCGGAACACCCGGCGACGCTTTCGTATCGATTTCGCTCGCGATCCGGTGAAACGCCCGGATGCTCGCGCCGCTCGCTGTCCAGCGCACCACGTCGTAATCGCGCTGCGCGTCTTTGTAGATCACGCCGATCCCCGATCCCGCCGCCAGATCGTGGAATTGATTGAACAGCACCTTCTTCCACGCCTCGTTGAGCCTGTCACCCGGATACGAAGCGCCATCCACCCACGCGAGCGATGAGATGTTCTCCGCGTTCAACATCTCCTCTTCGGCCTCGCGCATGTTCCGCTTGTGATTCGCCTGCGTCGTGAAAACGCCTCGGTGATACTCGAAGTACAACTCATCGTCCCACACCGGCAGGCTGATTTCTCCCGCGGGCGGCGTCGCCAGTTTCGTGTCGCCGGCGGCGAGCGTTTTGTAGTTCCACATCGGCGCGTGCGCCGTATCCAACTTCCCTTCGACATCCGAGAAAAATCCCTGCGCGACGCCCCACTTCATCGGCGAAACCGCCATTCTCGAATCCGTCCAGTGCACGCCATTGTCGAGCATGCTGCGCGTCGGACCGCCGCCATGGTCGCCGATGCCGTAGAGGTGCATCATCTCGCTCAATCCAGGATTCAGCTCCCGCGCCTTCGCCACGTCGCTCGCGATTTTCGCGGGCTCGATGTCGTTCACATAATCGTGCGGAAAATACGTGAGCACGCGGCTGCCGTCCGGCGATTGCCACCAAAATAGCTTCAACGGCAACTGTGTCGTGTCATTCCACGCCATCTTCTGCGTCACGAAGTAGTCGATTCCGGACTTCTTGTAGATCTGCGGCAGTTGCCAGTTGTATCCGAACGAATCTGGGTTCCAACCGATTCGCACGTCGACGCCGAACTTGTCTTTGAAATATCGCTTTCCTACCAGCAGTTGCCGCACCAGCGATTCGCCGTCCGGCATGTTCAGATCCGGCTCGACCCACATTCCGCCCACAAGTTCCCATCGCCCCTGCTTCACTCGTTCCTCAATTTGTTTGTACTCGTCCGGATACTTCTCGGCGATCCACTCGCTGTACGCCGCCGCCGACTGCGTGTACGTGTATTGCGGATATTCGTCCATCAGTTGCAACGCCGTGCCAAACGTTCGCCGGACCACGTCGACCGTCTCCGTCCACGGCCACAGCCACGCGGCGTCGATGTGCGAATTGCCGGTCAGCCGCACTTCCGTGCCCTGCAGTTGCGGCTTCATTTGCTCGAGCGCGGTCTGCGCCTTCCGCAACGACGCGTCAAACGCCTCTTGGTTCGCCTCCTTCAGCGCATTCAAATCGACGTCCGTCGCTGCCGCTTCGAATTGCTGTTTCACGGCAGGCTCGCTCGCCCATCGCGCGCGCGTCAGCACCGCCACCGACTCGATCTCCTGCAACAGATCCGACGGGTTAGGCCGCGCCGCCACAAATTCGATTCTCAGGTTGGCGCCCACAAACGTCTTCCGATCCACCGTGTGCAGCAGCTTCACCGCAACCAGAATCCTGTCGCCCGGCTTCGCATCGTCGAACAGCACGATCGGCTCCAGGTCATCTCCCATCGCCACGCGCCGCCCGTTGAAGTAGATGATCTGCGGCATCGGCCCATTGGCGTACGCGCGAAACTGAAACCAGACCCTCGCGCCGCTCAGGTCGTAGCCGCCCAAGTTCTTCGGCACCTCGATCCATCGCCGGTACCACACGGCGTCGATGGGAGCTTCCGAATGTGCTTTCACGACCATCCAGCTTGAGTCGTTCAGGTCCGTCGCCTCCCCGTGCGCGACGTCACCGATGTGAAATCTCCATTCCTCGGCCGGCAGCTCCATGAAGCCACGCAGGCTGCGCACCACGGCGTCGGCTTCGGCGGATCCCGTCGTCTGCTCACCGGAGCGCTGCGCCTGAGCTGGAATCGCGAGCGCGAGGCTTGCAACCACGCAGAGCAATGCGATCTTCATTCTCGTCTCCCTTTCCTGTTCACGGATTTCTTTCGCGTTGGCGCCAACGCTTCATCGGATCGCCGCTGACTTCTGCAGTTGCGCTGCGAAGGAGTGGGCTCGAATCGCGCATTATAAAGCAACTCGTTCCGCGCGACGCGACTTGTTGCAACATTCCAGCCTTACCAACCGCGCCGCGATTCATGTATAGTGCTTGCGAAACAACCTTCCCATCATGCTAAACGGCCCGTGTTGCTTGAAACGCCGCCGAAGCTGGACGCGCCGCTCGGCCGTCGCCGCCGCAACCTTTGAGGCATTCCTCCGCAGCCTATGACTTCCGGACCGTTCACGATTGGCGTCGACCTCGGCGGCACGAATCTTCGCATCGGCGCCTATTCGCAGGCTGCCGGCCTCCTCGACGAAATCCATCTGCCGACGCGCCTCCACAACGGCCGCGACGCCGTCGTCCGCGACATGTGCGGCGCCATCCAGCAATTGATCGGCAAGTTTTCGCGCCCGCTTCTCGTGGGCGTCGCCGTCGGCTCGCCCGGACCGATCGAGCTTCCCGAAGGCCGCTTGCGCCACCTGCCCAATCTCCCCGGCTGGGACGGTTTTGGGCTCCGCGCCGCCATCGAGCAAACCCTCGGCATGCCCGTCATCGTCGAAAATGACGCAAACGTCGCGGCCCTCGCCGAATGTTTGCTCGGCAAGGGTAAAACGCTCGCGAAGGACTCTGTCTGCATGCTCACGCTCGGCACCGGCGTCGGCAACGGAATCATCATCAACGGCAGAATTTTCGACGGCATGAACGGCATGGCCGGCGAAGCGGGCCACGCCACGATTTGGCCCGATGGACACGTGTGCGGCTGCGGCAGCAATGGCTGCCTTGAACAATATGCCTCGGCCACGGCCATCCGGCGCATGGCCGACGAAGCGATGGCCAGGGGAGAGGCTCCGGGCATCGTCGCTTTGCGCGTCATCAATCCCGCCTTCAGCTCGCTCGAGCTCGCGGAAATCGCGCGCGCGGGCGATGCCGACGCGAAAAAGATTTTCGACATCGTCGGCCAGGCACTCGGAATCGGCCTCGGTGCGCTTGTCAACACGCTCAATCTTCCGCTCTACGTGGTCGGCGGAGGTGTCGCGCAGGCATGGGATCTCTTCGCGCCGAGAATGTTCGCGGAGCTCACGCATCGCAGCTACGTTTACCGGTTCACCGACGGCCAGCCCGACGAATTCGGCCATCGCTCCGCCAAAACGTACGTCGAGCCCGCCGCGCTGGGCGCGGAGGCCGGCATCCTGGGCGCGTGCCTTCTGCCCTTTGTGGTTCGCGCGAACGATCCCGCCACTCGGCGAGCGTAATTTGACGCATATCCTTCCAACCATGATGGCTCGACTGCCGGAGGGCGAATGAAACTGAACGCCAATCTGCTGAAGGCCACCGTCGTAGGCGCCCTCGGCGGACTCCTCTTCGGGTTTGACACGGCCGTAATCGCCGGAACTTTGCATTCGCTCTCGATCGTCTACCAGTTCACGAAGTGGACTGAAGGCGTCACCGTCTTCATCGCCTTGGCCGGGACCGTCATTGGCGCGATGTCTGCGGGCGTCGTTGGCCAGCGCTTTGGCAGCCGCGAAACTCTTCGGCTTCTGGCTGTCTTCTACGTGATTTCCGCCCTCGGCTGCGCCTTCGCCGTCAGTTGGCCGATGCTCGTCGTTTCGCGGTTCATCGGGGGCCTCGGCATCGGCGGCTCCTCCGTTCTCGGACCCGTTTACATCGCGGAAGTTGCGCCGGCAAAATGGCGCGGCCGGCTGGTCGGCATGTTTCAAATCAATATCGTAGTTGGGATTCTGCTCGCCTATTTCTCGAATTACGTCGTCGCCAGAATCGTCTCCGGCCCCACCGATTGGCGCTGGATGTTCGGCGTCGCCGCCGCGCCTGCGCTGCTCTTCTTGATTCTGTTGTTCGGCATTCCGCAAAGCCCGCGCTGGCTCGCCACTCAGGGTCGCGTCGACGAAGCGCGCTCCGTCCTCCAGTCGATCGGCTCGCCTGATCCCGATGGCGAGCTCCGCGAGATCGTCGAATCCATCCACCTCGAACGAGTGCAAGCGTCCGAGCCGCTTTTTTCGCGAAAGTATCGGTTTCCGATTTTCATTGCCGTCACGATGGGCCTGTTCAACCAGCTCGCCGGCATCAACGCGATCCTTTACTACTCGAACGAGATTTTTGCATACGCCGGTTTTAACCAGCTTTCCGGCGCGCTCCAGTCCGTCATCATCGGCGCCACCAACCTCCTGGCCACTTTTCTGGGCATGTCTTTCATAGACAAGCTCGGCCGTAAGACGCTTCTCCTGATTGGATCGGCCGGAATGGTCGGATGCCTCTCCGGCGTTGCTGCCGTCTTCCTCACGAACACTCACCAGAAGGATCTGCTGTGGCTTCTCGTCGCGTATATCGCCTGCTTTGCCGTCTCGCAAGGTGCCGTCATCTGGGTCTACATCGGCGAAGTGTTCCCCAATCGCGTCCGCGCCAAGGGCCAGAGCCTCGGCAGCTCGGCCCACTGGATCATGAACGCCCTGATTTCGTTGACGTTCCCGCAGCTCGCCGCCGCATCTCACGGCTATCCCTTCGTCTTCTTCGCGGCGATGACCGCCCTGCAATTCCTGGTCGTCCTCTTCTTCTATCCGGAAACGAAAGGCATCACGCTGGAGCAAATGCAGCACAAGCTCGGCATCGAATAGCACGGCTCTGGGCGTCTCCGCCTGTAGTCTGATTCTGTTGGCGCCGGAGTTTGATATAGTGCTCCCTGCCATGCGCCTCACTCGCCGCGATTTGCTGAAAACGTGCGTCGCCGCTTCGGCCGCCGCTGCCCTTCCCGACAACGCCGCACCGAATGCATCGGCGGGAACCGAGCCACAATCGCCCGCACACGCGGCCAAGCCTCCCGAGCCCTCTCCGCGCGAGCGCCTGCTTCTCGATTTCGGCTGGCGCTTCCATCTCGGGCACGCTGCCGACCCTTCAAAGGATTTCGACTGGGGTGAGTTGCGCCATGAGTCGCTTTTCGCGAAAGCGAATATCTACCTCCCGGTCTTGCAGGCTGAATTCCACGACAGCGACTGGCGCACCGTCGACCTCCCGCACGACTGGGCCGTCGAGCTTCCCTTTCGCGATGTCCCGAATCTGGACGTGCACGGCGGCCATCCCCTCGGCCGCGAATTCCCGGAAACGAGTGTCGGCTGGTATCGCCGCGTCTTCGATCTTCCGGCCTCGGATGAGGGAAAGCGTCTCTCGATCGAGTTTGACGGCATCTTCCGCGACGCCGTCGTGATCTTCAACGGCCACTACATGGGAGCGAATTTTAGCGGCTACGCTCCGTATCGCTGCGACGTCACCGACTTCGCCAATTTCGGCGGCAAGAATGTTCTGGTCGTCCGCGTCGATGCCACGCTGGGCGAAGGATGGTTCTACGAAGGTGCGGGAATTTACCGTCACGTTTGGTTGGAGAAAACGAATCCCGTCCACATCGCCCACGGCGGCACCTATGTGCGCTCCGAGGTTCACGGAACCGCCGCCACCGTCTTCATCACCACCGAGGTCGATAACGGAAGCGACAAGCAGGCCACCTGCCGCGTCGTGTCGCACATTCTCGACGCCGAAGGCAAGACGGTCGCAACCGCCGAATCAACCGCGGCCCCGATCTCCCCATTCGAAACGCGCATCTTCAAATCGCAGGTCACCCTCGAGCATCCCGCGCTCTGGTCGCTCGAGGAGCGCAATCTTTATCGCGCCACCAGTACGCTTGAGAGCGGCGCCGCTACAATCGACCGCGATTCCGCCACCTTCGGCATCCGCACGATTCTCTTCGATCCCGACAAGGGCTTCCTCCTCAACGGCAAGCACGTGAAAATTCAGGGCACCTGCAATCATCAGGACCACGCCGGAGTCGGCTCCGCCCTCCCCGACCGCCTGCAGTCCTACCGCATCGAGCGCCTCAAGGACATGGGCTGCAACGGCTATCGCACCTCGCACAATCTGCCCACTCCCGAACTTCTCGACGCCTGCGATCGCCTCGGCATGCTTGTCATGGACGAGACGCGCATGATGTCGTCGTCCCACGAAGGCCTCAGCCAGCTCGAGCGCCTGATTCGCCGCGACCGCAATCATCCCTGCGTCGTCATCTGGTCGCTCGGCAACGAAGAACCCGACCAGGGCTCGTCGCGCGGCGCGCGCATGGTCTCGAGCATGAAACGCCTGGCCCGCAAGCTCGACCCGAGCCGCCCCGTGACGGTCGCGATGAATCGCGACTGGGGCAAGGGCGTCTCGGCCGTCGTCGACGTGCAGGGATTTAATTACGCGGGTTCCCACGGCGGCGGCTCGCGCATCGGCGAAAACATCGACGACTTCCACAAGCAGTTTCCAAGGCAGCGCACAATCGGCACCGAAACCGCCAGCACCTACTTCACGCGCGGAATTTACGTCAACGACCCGAATCGCGGTTACGTGAGCGCCTACGACGTGAATTTCCCCGGCTACGCGCAAAGCGCCGAGGGATGGTGGAAGGTCTACGCCGAGCGCGCGTTCCTCGCCGGCGGCTTTGCCTGGACCGGCTTCGATTATCGCGGCGAGCCGAGCCCGTACGACTGGCCTTGCGTCAGCTCGCACTTTGGAATCATTGATACGTGCGGCTTCCCGAAGGACGTCTTCTACTACTATCAGTCCTGGTGGACTTCGAAACCCGTCCTTCATCTTTTCCCGCACTGGAATTGGGCCGGTAAGGAAGGCACGGAAATCGATGTCTGGTGCTTCAGCAATCTCGACAGCGTCGAGCTGTTCCTGAATGGCGTGAGCCTCGGCTCGAGAAATGTTGAGCGCAATTCACATGTCGAGTGGAAGGTGAAGTACGCGCCCGGCGTCATCGCGGCGCGCGGAATGAAAGACGGCAAGGTCGTGCTGACCGATAAGCGCGAGACCACCGGCGGCGCCGCAAAAATTGTCCTGCGTCCCGACCGGCTGAAAATCGCCGCTGACGGCGAAGACGTCTCGGTCGTCGCCGTCGAGATTCAGGACGCGCAGGGACGCGTCATGCCCACCGCCTCGAACGAAGTCCGATTCAGGATCTCAGGCCCCGGCAGATTGATTGGCGTCGGCAACGGCGACCCGAGCTGCCATGAACCCGACAAGGGCGACCGCCGCAGCGGGTTCAACGGCCTTTGCATGGCCTTTGTGCAGTCCCTGAAGGACGCAGGCGAAATCCGCGTCGATGCCTCCGCCGACGGCCTCGCCCCCGCCTCCATCGCCATCACCGCCGCTCCCGCCTCCCCCCGCCCTTCCGTCCCTTAGTGCCGCATCTGCAAAGCGCCTTCAACTTCGAAATCTTCCGGTCAACTCGATCTTCGCCTCAGAGACCACACTCCTTTTACAAGACGCACGAATCCCACAACCCAGCAGATGGCACAAGCAGTCATGGCTACGACCGAAAACCAAAGCGAAAACTCTGAACTCGCAAAAGCCAAGTACCCACGCTTCCAGGCGATCGGCCCGGCTAGAACCGAAGCCACGCCGCAGACCGCGCCGCTTAACATCCAATGCCACCACTTTAGCTTTTGATGGCTCATAAGCTATCCCCGAATAGCCCCCTTTCTGGCCGGAGCTGATGACTAATTCGTATTGGGGAATGCTCCGGTGTCGAAAATTAGATGCAGTATTGGCCCGCCGCAATTGTCCGTCACGCGTTTGCAGTTGTCGTCTGGATGATTAGATGACGTTGTCGGCTCCTTCCTCCGAGTAGACTTGGTAGCTGTTCGACGACCAAGGCTCGGAAGAAAGGAGCCGAGCAATGCTGATTATAGGATGTGATTTTTACACGCGCTATCAGCAGATTGCCATGATGGACGAAGCCACCGGAGAGTTGATCGAGCGACGGTTGGATCACGAGAGTGGCGAAGCCCACACTTTCTACCGGAATTTACGGGGGCCGGCGCGCGTAGGGATCGAAGCCACGGGACCGCTTCACTGGTTCGAGCGGCTGTTAACGGAGCTGGGTCACGAACTCTGGATCGGAAATTCTGCAAAGATTCGCGCCAGCGAAGTGCGCAAGCAGAAAACCAACGAGCGAGACGCTCAGCTGATTTTGGAATTGATGCTGGCGAATCGCTTTCCGAAGATTTGGGTTCCCACTCCCGCCGAACGAGATCTTCGGCAACTGCTTTGGCATCGTCACAAACTTGTTCGCATGCGAACGATGCTGGGCAATCAACTCCACTTTCTGGCCATGAGCCAGGGGTTGTGCCGAAAGAAGAAGCTGTTTACCCGACACGGCCGTGCGGAACTGACCGGCTTGGCGCTGGGCCCCTGGTCCAGCCGGCGCCGTGAAGAACTTCTCCATTTGCTCGATCAGCTCGATCCGGCGATTGACCAACTCGATGGTGCGGTGATGGAAGAGGCCAAGCGCCGAGAAGACGCGCTTCGCTTGATGACTCATCCCGGGATCGGTCCGGTCAACGCGCTGGCCTTCGTTCTCACCATCGGCCCGGTCGCTCGTTTTCGCCGCAGCAAGCAGGTGGTGAGCTATCTCGGACTGAATCCGAGCGAGCACTCTTCCGGCGGAAGACGGCGGCTGGGCGCGATCAGCAAGCAAGGCAACACGCTGGTGCCCTGGCTGCTGATCGAGGCCGCGCATCACACGGTGCGTTACGATTCCGAACTCCGGCAGGACTATCAGCGGTTGCGGTTCCGCCGAGGAAACGCGGTGGCCAAAGTGGCTATCGCGCGGAAGTTGGCTGTGCGTATGTTTTGGATGCTGCGGAGTGGCGCAGATTACGCACAGCTGGTTCGCATGCAAGGCAGCCCGGGGGCCACCCTGATGAACGCAAGTTCATCGCTCGGCTGATTGGGCACCTTGCTCCCCCGAAAAACGGGGGATCTGAAAAACGAATCATGGTCGGAAGTGCGGTGACCGAATAGATGGTTGGTGGAACCAGTTTCTCCACCGCCCGATTCACCAGCGAGCCCTGGTCATGACGAGAAAAGATTCCGGTTTAAGAAAGAAAAAGAGTCTTCCGAGACTCGCACTCTATACGTGTCTCTTGACAGAGCCGACAACGTCATAGAGGGTGGCCCACGCCTCAAACTGCGCTCGGCCATCCCCGATTTTTTCTTCCTGAAGTTGGCGACGCTGACACCGCAAGCCTCTCCTCGATCAATCACCTCGACCAACAACTCCAACCGTTGGGTGCCCCATGCTCCGGTTTGTGGAGCGTGGGGAATGGTAACACCACAGTATCTGGTTTCATCATTGCAGTCCCGCTGGGCGCCGCAGTCCTCCGCCGATCCCGAGGCTTCGGGATCCGGAGGGTACGACGGTTGTATCCAATATCCCGCTTGGATAATCGCCGCGCTACGGCCCTCCGCTGCTCGGCTTCCGAAGCAAACTCACTCCGATTTCACTGTGGGCGGCCAAACCAGCGCAACGTATCTTCCGCTCCGTCTTCGAGTTGAGTTCACCTGCTCGGAATCGTAAGCAATTCACTTCGCGCCGCTCTTCCCTGGAGATTTTGTGCTACGAAGTACGATGGCGATTTTTTCGCCGACAGGAGGAACATGAACGCAAGGGAGGCTCGCGGTGCCGATGCGGAGCCACATGTCCGGCGCAGGACGTAGTCCGCGCACGCGCCACCGCAGCAACGCCGCCAGCATCTACAATTTTTTTAATCGCCAAAATGGAATATTAGAACCACTCGTAAGTCATAGAAAACACGACACCGGCCCTTGCTCTAATCGCCAAATTTTACGGTTTGCGCTCGCCGCGTTTTTTGCCGCCTACAAGAATCTGGAGAATTCCCAATTTGGTCCGGCCTGCCGCAGGCCACCTCACTCGTACCGCAGCGCCACCACCGGGTCCACCCGCATCGCCCGCAGCGCCGGGACGCAGCACGCCAGCAGCGCCACCGCGAACAGCAGCGCCGCAACTCCAATGAACGTCAGGGGATCCGTCGCGCTGACGCCGAAAAGCAGCGACGCCATCAGGCGCGTCAGCGCGAGGGACGCAACGACGCCAATCACCACGCCAATCAGCGCCAGCCTCGCTCCTTGGCTCATGATGAACCACAGCACCTGCCCGCGCTGCGCGCCCAGCGCCATGCGTACGCCGATCTCGTGCGTGCGCCGCGCCACGGAATACGCAAGCACGCCATAGATTCCGATCGATGCCAACACGAGCGCCAGCCCCGCAAACGTGCCGAGCAGCACGGTGCGAAACCGCGGGCCGGAGACAGACTTGGAAAGGAGCTGATCCATCGTGACTACATCGGTCACCGGAACGGTGCTGTCGAGTCCCGCGACGTCGGCGCGCACCGCGGACGCAATCTCTGCGGGATTCGCCGTCGTGCGCACGACGAGCGACATCGACTTCACGAACCAGGGGCACCAGCCGTCGTCGCTGTACGCGACATACATCGTCGCCTGCTCTTTCGCGTCCAGGCCCTCGTACTTCACGTCGCCGGCGACGCCGACAATCGTGTACCAATCCGATTTCGGATTCGCGTCGCCCGTTTGCACGCGCTGGCCGACCGCATCTTTGCCGGCGAAATACCGCCGCGCCATGGTCTGGTTGATCACCAGCGAATGGCGGCTCGGATCGCGATCGCTGTCATCGAAAAACCGGCCGGCGACCAACGGAACACCGAGCGCGCGGAAATAATCCTGGCTGACGGGAATTTCTTCCGCGAGATACGTGGCCTTTCCCGGCTCGTAACTCTGGCCTTCCATGTGAAACGGATTCTCGAGTTCAAGGAGGTTTGGCGGCAGACTCATCGTGATGCCCGCGGCGCGCACGCCGGGCTTGCTCTCCATGTCGTCGAGAAGCTGCTGATAGAACGACGTGACTTGGCTCGCCTTCTTGTACTGTGCCGGCGGCAGCGGGACTCGCATCGTCAGCACCTGGCCGGGATCGAAACCGGGACTCACCGCTTCGAGCCGCGAAAGGCTTCGGATCAGCAGGCCCGCGCCAATCAGCAAAATGAGAGCGAGGGAAAATTCAGAAATGACCAGGAGATTGTGCAGCAGGCTCGAGCCGGAGGTTTCGGGGCTTCCTTTTCCGCTTTGTTTCAGGGAGTCTCCGATGCGCCGCGCTCGAAGCCGAAAAGCCGGGGTGAGACCAAACAGGATGCCCGTGACCATCGCGATTCCCAGCGTATACAGAAGCACAGCCGCGTCGACCGAAATCTCGTCCATGCGCGGAACAACTCCCGGGCTGAGCGCCACAATCGCGCCGAGTCCCCAGTGCGCGACCGCAAGGCCAAGCGCGCCGCCGATGACGGCGAGCAACACGCTCTCCGTCAACAGCTGCCGCACCAATCGCCATTGGCCCGCACCCAGAGCGCCGCGAATTGCCATCTCCCTCTGCCGCGCCGCAGAACGCGCCACCTGCAGATTGGCGACGTTCACCACAGCGATCAGAAGGACCAGCCCGACGGCTCCCAGCATCACGAGCAGTGCCGGACGGGAGCTGCCGACGAGCACTTCCTTCATGGGCACGGCCAGGGCCGTGACCTTGTTCGACCTTGGGTACTGCTCCGCGACTCCCGTGGCGATGTGCGAGGCTTCGGCACTCGCCTCTGTCGCGGAGACTCCCGGCTTCAGCCGCCCGAGAACCGTCAAGAAAAATGGCGGACGTTGCACGGGCGCCCGGAGCTGCAAAATAGGCCACACCTGGTCGTTGTCATTGGATCCGAAATGAAAACTCGCTGGCATCACTCCTACAATCGCGTGGCTGGTCCCTCCCAGCGTGATGGCCTTGCCTACCGCTGCAGGATCGGCGTGCAGATGCTCGCGCCAGAAGCGATCGCTGACCACCACCGACGGCGGCTGGCCGGGCCGGTCTTCTCCGGGCAGGAACGTGCGGCCGACCAGCGGCTTCGCGCCGAGGACATCGAAAAACGCGTCTGTCACCGCCGTTCCCGGAATCTCTTCCGGCGCTTGCTCGCCCGTCAGCGCGAATCCGTTGTCGGGAGAAGAGAACGCCGCGACGCCGTCGAAACTTCGCTGCTGCTGCCGCAAAGCGAGGAAATCGGCGTCGCCGTAGTCCCCACGGTCGAGGCCAAGCGATGGATCTTGCAGAAACACCATCATTACACGGTCCGAATTCGGATACGGCAGTGGCCGCAGGAGAACCGCGTTGACGACCGAGAAAATGGCCGTGTTGGCGCCGATACCGAGCGCCAGCGTGAGGACCGCAATGGCCGTGAACCCGGGATTCTTCCGAAGCATACGGATCGCGAAGCGAGCATCCTGCCAGAGCGTATCGATGGTCGTTTCCCAGCTCACGGAGCGCACCTCCTCCTTTACGGCGTCGGCGCTGCCCATCTCGAGCCGCGCCGCGCGCCTCGCATCCTCGCGCGTTGCACCTGCATTCATTTTCTCGGCCACAGCGGCGTCCACGTAGGACTGCAGCTCCTCGTCAAGCTCGGCGTCTTCCCGCCGCCTCTGCAACAGAGCTTTCAGACCCTTCGCGATTTGTTTCAGGAACGCCATTCAGCCTCGCCTCTTCTAACTCTCCGCTTCCAGAATCCTCGTAATCGCGGCGATTTGACGCCCCCATTCCTTCGTTTCCGTGCTCAGCTTCTTCCGCCCCAGGCTCGTCAGGAAGTAATACTTGGCGCGCCGGTTGTTTTCGGTGGCGCGCCATTCCGCGTCGATCAGGCCGGAGCGCTCGAGGCGGCGAAATGCCGGAAACAGGGACCCCGGGTTCACCTGAAACGCGCCGCGGCTGATCTGGTCGATCCGCTGCGCAATGCCGTAGCCGTGCAGCGGCTCGAGCGCCAGCGTCTTCAGAATCAGCATGTCGAGCGTTCCCTGCACCAGGGCGATGGGCTTTCCGGTCATCACGTGACTCCTCTAGAGAATCGAGACGAAGAATACACTCTTACTCTAGACTGTCAAGAGGAGAAAAGGAAAGCAGCGAAATGCGAGAAAATTGGCCTCGCCGGCGGTGCCGCGGGTACGGCCCGGCGAGGCTTACTTCAGGACTTTCCAGAGACTGCTGTAATTGTCGGTCCAGAGTTCCGGATGTCCGGCGGGAGGGAGGATCTGGCCGGCCTTCTCGATCGCCGCCTGCCCGAGGAATCCTCTTCCGCTGGCCACGAGGATCCATGTAGAGGGATAGACGCCGCTATTGCTGTTGTTGACGTCGTGGTTCACGATGACGGCTTCCTTTCCGAGCAAGCTGGCCGCACCCGCCACCACTGGCTGAAGGTCCAAATACTGATTCGAAATATGGACGGCCAGGACGCCCTGGGGCTGCAAGTGGCGGAAGTAAAGAGCGAACGCCTCGCGGGTCAGCAGGTGCACGGGTATCGAGTCTCCGGAGAAAGCGTCGACGACGAGGACGTCAAAGCCCTGAGGAGACTCTGCTTCGAGCGACAGCCGCGCGTCTCCCAGGATGATGTCGGTGGCCGCTGGCGAATCCCGTAGAAATGTGAACTCCTGTTGCGCGACGCTCACGACCAGTGGATTGATCTCGTAGAACGTGTAGTGGTCGCCCGCGCGTCCATACGCCGCCACGGTGCCGGCTCCCAGACCGATCGCGCCCACGCGCAGCGCGCGGCCTTCTCCTGCCGCCCGCAGCGCGACGCCGACTCCGGAGTTCGGTCCATAGTAGGTGGTGGGCTCGCGGCGCCGGGCAGCGCCGAGAAATTGAAGGCCGTGATCGATTGTGCCGTTCATGAGCTTGCGATAGCGCGGATCTTGATCGAGGGGCTGGGCCTCGTCGCCGTGCAGAAGGACTACGTTCGGGTACGTCGCGTCGATTACGCGAAGGACACCGTAGAAGTTACGCACCATGACGCGCGTGCCTGCCGCCTGCTCGCGGGCGGTGACGAACAGGCTGAAGACCACGACCGCGGCGAGGCCGACAAGAGTGAGCCAAGCCGGGTTCGACCAGCCTTTCGAAAAGCGGCTCCCGGGATCGCGGCGGTGCACCACGAGAACCAGGATCGCGCAAACACCCAGCGCGACCTCCAGTTCGTAGTATCCGGAGAAAATCTGAGGCGCTATCAGTGCGACGAATATCGCGCCGATCGCTCCGCCCAGCGAGATCATCAGGTAGAACGATGTGAGATGTTCGGGAGCAGGCTTCAAGCGCACCAGCTCGCCGTGGCAGAACATGCAGCAGATGAAAAGACCGAGACAGTAGAGGAGGATCAGCACCTTCCACGGCAAGCCGCTGAAGGACGTTCCCAGCGCGTACGTCATCGCGCCAAGCGCGACCCCAAGCAGGCGCAGGAACAGGTCACGGCGATACCATCCGCGCGCGTCGAAGCACAGGATGAAGCTCAGCACGTAGAGACTGAGCGGCAAAATCCACAGGAACGGCACCGAAGCGATATTCTGCGAAATGTGGTTGGTCACGGAGAGCAGCAGCGCCGAGCCGCACGCCGCGAGCCCTATCCACAGAGTCTGGAGCTTCCAGCCCGGCGACGGTTGCGGCAGCGCCTGCGGCCGCGCGGAGTTGTTCACGGCGTCGGCGGCGCTTACGCCCGTCGGCGCGAGTGCGATCGCGCCGCAAAGCAGGACGACTGCCGCGTATGCGACCTCCCAGACAAGCGCCTGGTGCGAATTCGAGATGAACGGCTCGATGAGGATTGGGTACGTCAGGAGCGCCAGCATCGAGCCGGCGTTCGAGAGCGCGTAGAAGCGATATGGATCGGAGCCCGGGCGGCGGCGCGAATACCAGGATTGCAGCAGAGGGCTCGTGGTCGCCAGCACGAAATATGGGAATCCGACCATCGCACACAGGAGCAGGAGGATGCGGAGCGCCGGATGCGCGGGCGCTGCGGGGCGCCAGCTATCGCGCGGCAGAATCCGCAGCGCGAGGAGGCTCGCTGCGAGCAGCGCTGCATGAATTCGCGTTTGCGCTCGCGACGGAACGTTGCCGCTCACCCCGTGCGCGTAGAAGTATCCGAGAAGGAGCACGACCTGAAAAAACAGCAGGCACACGGACCACACTGCGGCGACGCCCCCGAACCAGGGAAGAATGAGCTTTGCGATCAGAGGCTCGACCGCGAAGAGGAGGAACGCGCTGGCGAAGATCACGAGGCCGTAGATGGCGCCCGCGCGTTGTACCATGAAGGAGCTTCGCGGCGCGATTTCCGCAACTGCCGCGGGCGATGGGAGGCGTCGCACGATACGATGCACTACATTCTTTTCTATGATGTCGTCAACGATTTTATTGCGAAGCGGGCTGAATTCCGCGCGCTTCATCTCGCCCACGCACGTGAAGCGCACGAGCGGGGCGAATTGGTTCTCGCCGGAGCGCTAGCCGAACCGGCGGATGGCGCGGTGATCGTGTTCCGCGCCGGCGACCCCCAAGCAGCCGAGAGGTTCGCGCGGAGCGACCCCTACGTAGTGAACGGACTGGTGACTTCGTGGCGCGTGCGCAAATGGACCACCGTGATCGGGGACGGCGCCGCGCCACCGTCCTAAGCTGGACTCCTCAGAAGAGGAACTTCAGTCCCGCTTGCACCAGCCGCGGCGAAGCAGCACTCACGACGTTGCCAAAATCCGACGAAGAAATATCTCCCTGCACCGACGCGGGGCCGTAGAACTGGGCGTGATTGAACGTGTTGAAGGTCTCGATCCGGAATTGGATCGACTTCGACTCGGTGATGCGAGTGTCCTTCAGCAACGCGATGTCGAAGTTGTTGATTCCAGGACCGTAGAAGAAGCGGCGTGGAGTGTTCCCCAGGACTCCAAGACCCGCGGAGCAGCCTGCATCTCCCGGGACGCAGAAAAGAGACGCGTTGAAGTACGACTTGCCATTGCGCGGATTGCTGTTCAGCTCCAACGGACCCGGCGTGTACTCCGGCAAATCGACACCGTAGGGATTCACGCCGTCGGGTTGCGTTCCGTAGAGCGACGTGTCTTCGTCGTTGTAGAAGGTCACCGGGAAACCACTGCTGAACCGCGTGATTCCAGTAACGGTCCATCCGTCAGTGAGTCGATTGTGGGCCTGGAACAGCCTCGCGAAAGGCAGCTCCGCTTGGTAGCTGACTACGAAGTTATTGCGGATATCGAACGAAGACGGAGCATATGTGGCGTGGTAGTTGTAGGGATCGAGCTGCTCCGAAAGGCTCGACGAGATATCAAACGAGTGCGCGAGAGTGTAGCCGGCGAGAAACTGCCCGTACTTGCCCGTGTGGCGGAGGGTCAACTCGAACGCATTGAAGTTGGAGTTGCCGATTGTGGAGATGGAGTCCACGCTGCCGAAGTTGGCGCCAAAAGGCTGGCGAACGACAACGCTCTGGCCCGCAGCCGTCGTGAAGGTGCCCGTCTCGCTGAACGGCCCGCACGTGGGCGTATTGGGCGCCACCTGGCTGGGCTCGCTGACGCTGAGGCACGCCGCCGGATTCGACGGATTGGCCTCCACCAGCGCCACCAAGTGATGCCCCTGGCTTCCCACGTAGCCCAGCGACAGCAGGGTGTCAGCGCCAAACTGACGGTCGATCGTCAGGCTGTATTGTTCCGCGTAAGGGCTGACGCCATCGTGATTGAAAGCCGGCAATCCACTGATCGGCAAGAACGGCGCCCAGTTGACGGCGTTGTCCGGATTGCTGGCCGTCACGCCGAACGGCGGAAAGTGCAACGGGAATCGCTGGCCGTTGTCGAAGCCGTTTGACGCAGTAATGAACGGATCCTTGAAGAGCGGCGACTGGGGGCTTTCGTAGGTGCTGCCGTACGGCGCATCACCGGCCATGACGCCTGCAGAAGCACCTTCAATTGCCGTGAAGAACCGGCCAACTCCGGCGCGGATGCTCGTTTGTCCCGGGTTACCGAGGATTTTGCCGAGGAAGCCCTCGTGCTCACCCGGCGAGTATGCTAATCCGAGTCGCGGCGAGAAGTTATTCCAACGCGTTGGGGCGAGCGACCGAGCAACGCTGGGGTCCGCGGGGAAAACGAGACCCGTCGGAGCGCCGGGATAGACGATTGACTGCTGGCCAGCCACGAGCGTTTGCAGTTGATTGTATTTTTCGTACCACGGCATGACCACGTCCCAGCGGAGGCCATAGTTGACCGTCAGCCGCGGTGTGAGGCGCCAGCTATCCTGAGCGTAGAGCGCGCCGTAGCGGTTTCGCATGAAGAACGGGCGCGCATCACCCTGGATGTAGCGGCTTGAAATGCCCAGTAGGAAGTCAGCGAAATCGACGCCGGTTTCCGTTCCAAAGAAAAAGAAGCCGCCGTTCGATTGGACGTCGGCGACAGCGTTGACTTCGTTGAAGAGCATCTCCCCACCAACGCTCAGTGTGTGAGAGCCGATGACGCGGGAAAAGTTGTCGAGGATCTCGAAGTTGTTGTCCTTCTGATTGAGGCCCGTGAGATCGACGCCCATCACGAAGCTGTTGAAGACGATATTCTCGACGCCTTCGATTCCGGGCCGTTGCGGAAGAATGCTCGGCTGTCCCGACGGCGTGAGGAATCCCTGTGATGCCAGAGTTGGGCCCACCCCACCTACAGGCGATCCCAGATTGTTTCCATCGCGCACAAACGAGAAGTGAAACTCGTTCAGGGTTCTTGGTCCGAAGGTCTTCGTGTCGCCCACGGTCACCAACTGTGCCCGGCCGAGGTTCAAACCGTTGAACCCCGGTACAGTGGCGCCTCCTTGCTGCGTGGGATACGGATTATTCAAGACGTAGTCGTCAGCGAAGTAGTACGCCGAGATCAGTCCCAACCGGGTCTCCGCATCAACGCGCATGGCGCCTTTGTCGTCACGCAGCGTCTGGTTTGACGACGAGGTTTGGAACGAGAAGGGGCCCGTGTTCGGCTCCGGGATGTACTGCAGCAGATTCTTCGCTGGAGCTGACCATGCGGTGGTGGGAATCATGGCGTTCGGCAAAACGCACTGCGAAGAACTCGTGCAACCAGCCGTGTAATAAGGCTCTCCCGCGGTCACCGGATAACCCAACTGTTGCGAAAGCTGGCTCGCCCAGAAGTTTCCCGTAACCGTCCCGGTCAACTGGTTGGCTATGTCAGAAAGATTACCAGAGCGGTCCAGCATGGACGGAACCTGAGTAGTGGGAGTATCAACACCCTGCTTCAGGCGCGTGCCCTGGTAGTCGGAAAAGAAGAAAATCTTTTTTCGAACTAACGGCCCGCCAAATGTGCCGCCGAACTGGTTCTGCTGAAATACGGCGCGGCTGGCTGAAAAGTAGTTGCGGGCATCCAAATCGGTGTTGCGGAGGAACTCGAACGCATCGCCGTGAAACTGATTCGTGCCGGACTTGGTCACGACGTCAACTTGACCCCCTCCATAGTTCCCATACTGCGCGTCGAAATTGCTCGTGAGGATGCGGAACTCCGCGATTGAGTCGAGGTTCGGAATGATTGCAGCGCCCATCATGAAGCGCTCATTGCTGTCGGCACTGTTTACCCGGAATCCGTTCGCATACTCCCGCTGGCCATTGATCGCGAGTGTTCCGGGGTTCAAATCGCCAGCTGTCGAAAAGGTGCTGGCTCCGGCAGCAACCACCGAAGTGCCGGTGATCGAAGTGGCAGGCGCCACGCCGGGCTGCAGTGCCAACAGATCCGTGAAGCTGCGCCCCGTCAGGGGCACGGATGTTGTGTTGCTGCCGGAGATCACCTGGCCCAACTGCGTGTCAGCTGTTTCGGCGTGCACGGCCGTGTCGGACACGACGATCGTCTCGGTACGGCCTCCAACCTCGAGCGTTGCGTCGATAATCAAAGCGCTGTCGGCGTCGACGGTGACGCCAGTGCGGCGGTACGGCCTGAAGCCGTTCGCATCGATCTGAATGTCATACGTGCCGACGGGTAGTCTCGGCAGAGAGTAGGTCCCCTTGGAATCAGTGGTAGTCGTCAGCTTGAAGGCCGTAGCAGTTTGTGTAGCGGTGACGATAGCACGCGCGACGACCGCTCCACCGGCGTCAGTAACCGTCCCGGATATGCTGCCGGCCGTTTCGGCGCGAGCTGGGCGGACGGCACACAGCCCAATTGCCAGCACCGAGATGATGGAACAGGCGCTGCCTCTTCGGCACAGCGACCAAAGGATGCTCATCTTCCGGATTCTCCTGGCGTAAGGCTTAACTATAGCCTGGCAGCTCCCTCTGCCAACCACACGCCGCACAGCGAAAGAAGTCGTCGCGCTATTTCTGAGCCTGAGCCGATTGCGATGCGTTCCCAAGTTCAAGCTGTGCCGGCTTGACCGTCCAACTGGCGCCCATCTCGCCCGTCGTCCGCGTCTTCGGCATCAACGAGGCTTGAACGGGGAACATGTAAGTCATCTTCACGCGAAGCTTTGTGTCCGGCGATGGCGCCACCAACGCGGAGGCCATAAGCCGCAGAAACTGAGCCGCGCTCATCTTGATTTCGGCCTGACCATCTGAATTGCCATTCGCAGGCGCCGAGATGGAAACCGCCACAACGGCAGGAATGGAATTCTTTGGCACAGGACCTGCGCTCGTATCGTGCAAACGAGCCGCGATTCCAGCGGCCGTGTGAGCAACGGCTGCTGCGGTCACTTCGCCTACATTCGGCCCGTGGCCTGTCGGAGTATAAAGAGGCCCGTAAACAGGCACCACGGAGACAGACTGCGGGAGCTTCCCGGTCCGGTCGAGTTCGGTCAACGCGTCCGTCATCACCTGAAAAGTGTCGGCGAGAGAAAGGTAGTGGCCGTCTACCGTGAGAAAGGACGGTGGAAAGGTGTCGTTTCCCCATGCGGCGAGCAGGTCGGTTAACGCGGTGCGCAAGCCCTGCATCGAGACGCTGTACCCCGCGCTCAGGGCTGCCACCTTCCGGAGATCGGTGCTCGAAACAAATCGGCTCCCTGGATTTGCGGTGAAGAACTCGCCGGCCAACCATTCGAGGGCCGCTGCTTCCTTGGCGTAAGCGGCATCGACATCCGCGGGGGCCAGTCTCGCTTCTGCGGGCAACTTCGGACTATTGGGGTGGCCATAAGCGTACTTCAGAGCGTATTCGTCTTCTTTGGTGAACGCGTGCTGGAGGTAATACCGTTCATCCGCCAACTCGACACGAACCACCTGAATCCGCGACCGATTGAGATCGCCCAGATCCTCTTTGACTTCCTTCGCTGTTAGTCCCTCATAATCGTGGTCTGCTTCCTCCGCCGCTTCCGAAGTGTTGCTGACCTCTGAGAGGCGCAGGACGTTATCCTGCCAGTACACCTCCGGAGACCTCTGCGGCGTTGGAGCGATAAGCCTCAGGAATCCTTCCTCGGCACCTCCGAAGCCGGGGAGTTCAGCGCGATTGTCTTCCGGAAGCCCCGGCATAATTGCGTGGTTGTTGTAGTTCCGGATCTGGCGCACAGATTCCGAGTCGCCCCCGATCTCCGGAATGAAAGTGGGGACTGGGTGCTTCACCCTGGCGTCCGCAGGCGTATAGGCCCGGGAGCTCTCGTTCGTCGCGGTAGCGCCACCCGCCGGACGGGGGGAGTTGTCCAACATAGGCTCTACGCCGGAGATGTACACGGCGTCGCCGAACACTTCCTGCATTCTCTTCAGACCACCGTCCTTGCCAGCCTGTGGCACTCCGGTTAGCGGGTCACGAGCCTCTGTCAGGATTCTCTCTTCGGTCTGCGCCCGAACCATCCACCGGTCATCGATGCTCTTCGCGTTAGAGAAATCAAGCGTGGGGCGGTTCTTGTAGGTTGGCTCGTCCGCACCGTCATAGCCCACCTCGATCACTCCACGGCGAATGTAGTCCTTCACGAAATCAACGATGTGAGTTTCGCTGTTGCGTTGCGCCAAGGCATCGCTGACGGCTCCCGAAAACATCACTGTCGCGCAAACGTGCGCTTCGGGGTGGTCCTTGCGATATTTCTCGAGCATCGGCAGGAGGTGCCTCAAGCGGTCCTCGGTGACGTCGAGGTTGACGTGATCGGTCATCTCAGCTTGTAGATAAACGAGGACCGGTTCCCGGGGCGATTCAGACCTTGCCAGAAGCCCGCTCGAAATCGCTCCTACCAGGAGCACCATCTGGCACAAGAGCGAAGCACGCTTTCCCAACTTACCCTCCCGGTAGCCCTGGTTATCCGCAACGAAAGTCAGAGTTGATTTGGACATCGTCTTCCGAGACCTCAAGAAAAAGGCCCTCGGATCGGGATACTTGCCGACCCGAGGGCCCTAAATTCATCGTATCCCCGTCAAACGGTCAACGATTGGGTATCGTCACTGGCTCCTGGTTCGACTGACAAACCTCAGTCGTACCATTGAGCGGCTGGACGACGTAATAATACGTGGACCCGTTCGTCAGACCTGTCCTGTCGGAAAATACCGGCGTCGTTGTGCTTCCGATCAGAGTGTACGGCCCGCCATTAACATGCAACGATCTGGTTTCCATGGCTCTGGGGTTCAATTTCGCCGATCCCGGTGCGGGCAACGAAGAGATCGTCACTCTCGACGTCTCTCTAACCTCGTGTATGTCAAGCAAATCGAGCCTGCGTCTGTGCACCACGGACCCTGTCGCCTGATCGAACGTATACATCTGGTTCGAAGGGTCGACGGGGGGCGTCACGTATTCGTAGCGCATGCCGAGATTCAGCGTCAGGTTGGGCGAGACGCGCCAGTCGTCCTGCGCGTACGCTGCGTATTCCTGCGAGCGCATCACGATCGAAACTACGCCCGTGGACTGAAGGCCGAAGCTCGGATAGCCGAGCAGCAGGTCAGCAAGGCCGGCGCCGCAGGTAACCCCGGTTCCGGAGCACTCGCTGGCCGGGCCTTGTCCGGAGATACCTCCGAAGAAGAAGAGCTGGCCGCGATTGTAGTAGTCGAGTGTTCCGTTCAGCTGCAGCTCGCGGAATTCGCCGCCCACCTTAAGCGTGTGAGAACCTCTCTCGATCGCCAGCTCATCCCCGAGCTGGTACGTATTGGTATGCCGGTAGTCCGGCAGCGTGGTGTTGTCGCCGGCTCCGGAGATTCCGGAAACGTTGATCGCGGGAAAGCCGTATCCCGATGGCGGGACGTTGAGCCAAATGACATTCCAAAGTTGCCCCACGTTCGTATTGAAGTTCTGCGGGAGCACGTCGCGCGAGAACCTGCCGTACGACAAACTCGCCGTATTTACGATGCGCGAGGAGAAAATGCGCCTGTACTGGACCATCACGTTCTGTATGTCATCCTTCACGTAGTCGCCGAAGCCCGGCGCGAGATTCGCCGAGGCGTTGCCATTCGAGCTTCCGCCCCACGGCTCGAACAGATCGATGTGCGAAAAATTGTAGCGGCCCGTCAGGTTATCCGAGGCGCTGAGCCGGTGGTCCACCCGGTACGTACCGAACGAGTCGTTCTCACTCTGCACTGGACTGCCCGTAAAGTTCGGAGCGTTCGGGGCGGCTCCCGTTATGTTCGGCGCCGGGTACATTCTCAGGATGCTTTTCGCTACGGAGGAAATATCGCCGGAGGGGATTCGGTTGTCCTGGAAGGGCTGGCCGGTCAGCGGGTCGTAAATCTGCACAGCGGATTGGCCCGCCTGTGTGGGGGGCTTGCACAACCCATTCACATCGAATCCGGATTGGCACAGCGCGGAGAGATCGCCGCCGTCTTCCGTCTGCGTTGGGACCGTCGAGAGCTGGCTGAATCCCTCGCGGTCGCGGAACCAGTCGGTGCTCGCGAAGAAGAATGTCTTGTCGTGGACGACGGGGCCACCAACACTGAACCCGAATTGATTCCGGACCAGCCTTGGCGTCTCGGCAGGATCGAAATAGTTCCGCGCATCCAGAAGGCGGTTCCGCAGGTAGTCGTATGTTGAGCCGTGGAAGTCGTCGGTTCCCTGCCTCGTGATGACGTTCACCTGTCCAGCGGAGTTTCGGCCATATTCGGCGTCGTAACTGTTCGTTGCAACTTTGAATTCCTGGATGCTGTCCATCGGCGGCTCAACGCCGTATCGGTTCACGTAAGGGTCGTTGTTGTCCACACCGTCGAGCAGGAAATTGTTGGTTTCTTCGCGACCGCCGTCGGCGTTCATCGAAAACGCCCCATAACTCGACAGCTCAGATCCCTGGACCGGTGGCGCAACACCCGGCGCGAGCAGAGCCAGTTGCAGAAAGTCCCTTTTGTTCAGCGGGACGGACTCAATCTGCTGCTGCTCGATCACAGCTCCGGCTTCCGACGTTGCCGTTTGTACCTCTGACGTCAACGCGGTGACTTGGATGGTCTTCTTTTGTCCCGCAATCGGGAGATGGAAGTCCGTGCGTGTTTGCGTGTTCACCAGAACCCGGACGTCGGACTGCGTGATTTCTCCAAAGCCGGGCGACGATGCCGTCACCGAATACACCCCGGGCGACACCTCCGCGATGCCGTACGAGCCCGACGAATCCGTCACCGCCTTGCGCACAATCGCGTGGTTCACATCTGCAATCGTGACGTTGGCGTTCGCGATCAAGGCCCCACTGGGGTCATACACGTATCCAAGAATCGAGCCGCTGGAGACCTGCGCGTGAACAGGGAGGGGCCGTGCAGCAAAGAAGAGCAGCGCCACGAGGAAAATGCTCCAGCCACCAACCGGCAGAAACGAAAAAGTACCGAAAAACGATGCAACCGGCGAAACTTCCCGTCTGCACAAGAAAAATCTCGCGGCACTACGTGCCTTAGCCAAGATCACCCTCCCCCTTAGTCCAAGTCCCGTGTGCTCGAGATTCCAGAAACACCACGCACCGACAGAGAATCTCGCACGGCCTTGCACACCCCTGCTTGGTTGATTCCTGTTCGAGGCCAGAGGCGCAATCCAGATGCCAGGGGCGGAAGGTACTAAATGACTGAAACTTTGGGCCTTAGCCGCTGAACGCTGCCGCGAAGGGCGAAACTCATTCTCAAATCATGCAAAGGCGTTCCGTTTCTTTCATCTCGTGGCCAATGCGCCGACCTAGGGAGTCAGGCCCGGCTTTGGAGCGCCAAGCAAACCCGACGGCCCTGGCGCGCAAGCCATGCGAAGACCCAGATCGCAGGCTTGCTTGAGTCTTTGTGACGCGAGTTCATCGTTGCGGGTGCCTCCCACGCCTTGCCCGTACAACCTTGCAACCTGGAAGCAGCTGGCGGCATTGCCCCCGTGGCAGCCCTTCTCAAGGTATTCGATCGCCTTTGCCGGATTCGGCGTCGTTCCCTGGCCGAACAGATAGCTCTGGCCGAGCCGCCCACAGCCGCGCCACCACCCTGTGTCGCAAGACTTCTGGAAAAGGTTAAACGCGCGGGTTCCGTCCTGCGGGACGCCGAGGCCGCTGCTATACAAGGTGCCGAGGAGGAAGCAGCTGACTCCGCGACCGTCATCGCAGGCCTCCTGAAATACTTCCCCTCCATCGCTGCGCGCAAACTCGACGAGGGTGGGACAGGCCGAAGGAACACCGAGATCGCAGGCGCGCCCTAGCGCTTCGCCGGCCACCGTCGCATTACGCGGAACAATTTGTCCCTCATTGGTAACTTGGGCAAGAGTGACGCACGCGTCGCCCGAACCATCCTGGCACATATCGTTCAGAATATTCGTCCACGTTTTGCAGGCGTTCCATTTGTTCTGCTGGCAGGCCTGGTGCCAGAACTCGGGATTGCCGCCCGGGAAATCCTTCCCTTTCGCAAGGAAGCCGGTCGTCGTCATCGCTACGAACAACGCAGTCCATATTCCCATGTAACTGAAATTGGCCGTTCGCGCACTCAGGGTCCAGTTGACGCCCCAAGAGCGGAAACGCTCGACAACTAGGCCGCTGAACCGATCGAGCCACTGCACACACAGGTTCAGGATCGGGACGCACAGCAGCTTGTCGTAGAACTCGGGCGCACCAAACCAGCTAAGCGCGCTGTAGGCCGCGAATACGCCCACGCCGTAAAGGGCGCCAAAGATGATTTTGCCCAAGTGTCTCCGAGGCGACGTGGCAGGATCGGTGACCAACAAATGCAGGCCCAGAAACACGGCGACGGGAATGTTGGAGTCGACAAAATGGTACACGCCAGTGGCATGCGTATATCCGAGATTCAGCAGGCAGAGCGCTGCGGCAGCGGCGAGCGTGACGAGCGTGACCCCGAAGAACCCTTGCACGACCAATCCCAGCAAGAAGAGTTCAAGGTAGATGTGCGGCGGACGATGGAAGGTGTTCGCGATCTCAACGCCCCACGTCAGGCTGGTATTCTTCGTCGCAAGCAGAACGATTGAGAACACGAACAGCGAGAGCGCGGATGGGTTGAAGATGTGCGTCATCCGGCCTTCGCGCTTCCACCTAATGAACTCTTTGCCGAGGATGCCGACCGCGATCAGAACGAATTGCAGGTAGAACCAGTCGTCTCGAAACCACAAGAACAGATTGGTGCTCAGGACGATGGGGAATGGGCCGAACCCGAGGATCCATTTGTCACGGCGCGACCAACAGACCAACATGTCCAGCGCGTAGGCAAACACAATCTGTCCGATGATCAGCGGAATGTCGTGGTAAACCTCACGCCAATACCAGCCCCAGTACGCGTAGACACAAGAATGCATGACTAGCTGGATATAGTGGACGCTTCTGGGAACGATATCGTAGGTCAGCGTGCGTTCTGTATGAAGCACCCGGCTCCGTAGCAAGAACCAGAAGATCAGCAGGAAGCCCGCGGTCGCCCGAAAAGACATCGTGAGGATTGCATTCTCGTTCATGCGCGGCAGAAACGAGAGGCCGGCGAGGACCAGAATGAAAATGAACCCAAGCTGGAACGGCGAGAGACGATGCGGGCGCGGATCCGCACCCTGGGGCGCGGGCTTGCCGGCGTCGCGCTGCTGAGCCGTTTTCTTCGCGTTGGCCGAAGCGTCTGCGGCTCGTGAGTCAGAATTCTTTGCCATTATCGTTTCTGAAACGGATTGGCGCCGAACCGATGGGTTGGCATTCTACGCGGATGGGCAGCACGACGCTACCGTCGAGTGGGCGGTCGCCGCCTTGAATCTCGGACGAGCAAGCCGGAGACCACAAAGCGTGCTGATGCTAAAGAGGTTAGGCGTCGCCCGGCGCGCGCTGTCCCCTACATTTGCATAGGAATGGCTCGTGGGTTCCCGTTCCGCTCTCTTCTAGTGGTCTCCGCCGGGGGCGGCTCGATGCCGGCAGCCGGATGGGAGAGGCCGTACGGTTGGCTCCGCTCGCATCAGATCCAGCAGGGTGAAATCGATCTCAGCGCGCCTCTGTACTTTCGCGAGACGCTGTATTCCTTGCTTCCACCCTTCACGCGAAGCAGCATCTCTCCCGAACCCGAGATCTGAACTTCCTCGGCGAGGGCGCCGTTGACGACCGTGGAACGATGAATTCGGACGAATCCGTAGCGTTCAAGCCTCCTGGCAACCGTTGAAACCGACTCGCGCAGCAAATGCGAGCTGGAACGGGTTTGCAGCAACACGTAGTTGCCCTGTGCTTCGATCGCGATCACGTCCGCCGGGTCGATGAAAACGATTTTCCCTTCTGTCCTGAAGGCAATCTTCAACGGCGTTGCAATTCGTCCGGGTGGTCCCGACAGCATCTCGCCTATGTAGAATTCGAGCTTGTCGTGCGGGGCACCGACGATTCTGGCGAGAGCCTTTTGCGCCTGTTCAGTGGAGAGGAGTTGCCGAAGCTGTCCAGCTTGGAGCTGGGAGGCTGCTTCGCCATCGACGAAGACTGCGACGACGGGCGTCGATTTCTCCGTATGGGCGTCGGAGCCGCGTTTTCCGTCCGAGGGAATTCGGACCCCGATTCGGAAAAGCAGGACGGCGCGCAAATCACCTTGCTGCGAATGATCTGGGGCCGCGTCGGCAAAGGATATCGCGGTTGTCTCTACGCTCTCAAATTCCAACTCTTCACCGTGGGCCCCGTCACCCATTTTACTCGATACTGCACTAGCGAAGCGATGTCTGTCGCTCACGTTTGGATGGTGTTCGACAAGATCGGGTGAGAGACTTCTCTTCGCTCGCATTAGAGGCTGGCCTGCCTTACGTGCCGTGGTGATGCACCAAGGATTCGCCGCATGTGCATGGCAAGATGGCTCTGGTGGCAGAACCCCGTTTCGACCGCGATCTGCGCGATCGGGAGCGTTCCTTCCCGAAGCAAGGTCGCGGCACGCTCGACTCGCCGCCTGATGACGTATTGGTGCGCGGGTACTCCTACAGACCGATTAAAAACGACCTTGAAGTGCGACACGCTGAGTCCCGCGACATCCGCCAACTGGCGTAACGCGATGTCTTGACCAAGGTGCTCCTCGATGAAGCCCAGGACCCTTCTGAGCTTTCGGTCAGACATTTTGCCGTTGTGCCTGTCGGCCTGCAGCGAAAGCGAGCTGTGGCCTCCCACAATTCGCGCGGCAAGTGCTGTCGCGAGGCTGTCCATGTAAAGCCGGCCGCACGGATAGCCACTCTCCATCTCCGCCTTGATGGCCCAGGAGATGTGTTCGATTTGGGTGTCGCGCGCCTGGAATCTGCTTCTGATCTCCAGGGCCTGCGGATCTCCACCGGAATCCATAACCACGGCGTGCAGCAGATCCTGCTTGACGCTGATCACGAGGTCGATGTCGACGCCCTTCAGCTCCCACGTTGCCGGGGTGTGGGGCGGGATGATGTCGACGTCGCCGTAGATCACCGTGCCGCGGTGCTGCTCCTTCCCGTGGCGACAAAGGGCGTAGACGGGCGGTCCCGCATGAATGCATATTCCGATTCGGTCGGACCCACGGAATTCCACAAAACCGGGGGGATCAGACAGCAGACTTACGCGGAGGGCATCGGTCGCGCCAAGTTCGATTCGCCGCGCGGCATGTGGCGCCAGAGCAGGCAGGCTCATGGTCTCCTCCAGAACTCCATTCGGTCGGAGTTCTTATCCATCAGACCAGACAAGCACTTGGCTCGCAGTTCGCGAGTCAGAGATGCCGCCGCGCCCCGGCGTCGACCATTTCTGAAACGAACAAACCTCTGTTTATCTGAATGCCAGCGCCCGCAAATGGTTGCTCCGGCGTGGGATCGGCCTACACCATCCCGGTTGTGGGCGGCCGGGCCTGAGGTTCGGCAGAGGCCTCGGTTTCGCGAATTGTGGCGATTAGAAGGCTCGTCGATCCTTTGTTTTCTATAACTTACGAGGTGTTCTAATCTACGAATTTGGCGATTAGGCGCGAGCAGGGGGCGGGAACTGAATCGCGGGGCGACGGCGTGTACCTTCCGTCTCGGACCACGTCTCCTCTCGTCGATGCCAATATTCATTACCATAAAAATGATTCACGCTAGCACGAAACCGGGCCCAAGGGTAGTTACCAAACAACGCTGGTAGTCGTATAACCGCAGTTTCCAAGCGATGGAGCCGACAACGGGTTGGCAACGGGCCGACAAACAAGTCGGGCCGTCCCGAGGGCGAGTCGGGACGGCCCGCAAGACAGCTACGACCGGTTTAGAAGTTCAACCGCAAGCCGAGCTGCATCTGCCGTGGGTTGTTGCCTTGCGCGCTCAAAACACCCCAGCTCGATACGTTCGTCAGGTCAAGGAGCGGATCGAAGAACTGGTTGTGGTTGAACACGTTGGTGAAGATGGACTGCAACTGAAGGCCGAACCGCTCCGAGACGCGGATATTCTTCGTGACACTGAAGTCCACGTTCCAGTACGGAAGGCCGCGGATCGGACCTTCGCCGCCCGCTCGCTGGTCGATTCCCAGGATCGGTGGCCGAACCGTGTTGTAAACCGCCTCGGGATTGGCGAAGAGGTTCACTTCCGATGCGCGGGTCGAGCCGGCAGTAGCCGTTCCGACTCCATTGCTTCCGGGCACGCCGAGATGAGCGGAGACGCTGGGAGCACCATTCGTAAATATGCACTGTTCGCTGTCGAAGAAGTCCGCTCCGTCGCCTGCGCCGAAGCCCTGCGAGCCGGTGCCGCCCGTAAAGCCGCCACCGCCGGGGAGATTGCAGAGTACCGGTGCTCCACTCCCAATCGCCAAGACAGGAGCAAAGCTCCAGCCGCCGAGCAAATGGCCGATGACGCCCTGCTGCCCCTTGTAGAACGGGGGATTGTAGACGGTCAGCAAGTTGTAGACGAATTTCCGATCAAAGTTCTGAAGGCCGTACATCTCCTTGAGGTTGAACGGATCGTCAGCGGTGTTCTCACTAGTGGCCTGGACGAAAGCTCCCGTGCCGAGAGCCTTGCTGAAGGTGAAGTTTTGCTGCGTCGTGAGGCCGTGCCAATCGTTTGTCTTGAAAGAGACGAAGCCGGCGTTGTAGTTGCCGTAACCGATGCTGGAGTTGACGCCGACACCGCTGGTGAGCTGCCCACTGCAACCGATCTCCGAACCCGTGGGGCAATTCAGCGGAGTGTTCATCATGCTGCGTGGGAAATTGAAACCACCGTTGTCCAAGTCGCTCCAGAGACTCCAGACCGACTGGGAAGTGAAGTTGCCGGCTTCGTTGAAAGTGGCAGCCGCCGTGCAGTTTGCAAAGGCAACGCCAGCATAGGACCCAGTGCAATAGCTCGACTGCAGCGCACCTTCAAAGAACGGCTGTGACGGCAGCGAATTGAAGTAGTTCGTGTACGCCGGATTCGGCGCCGGCGTGCACGGAGCAACGCAAGCGATCGTTGGCGACGGAATGGACGCCCCGCACGCAGCCGCGGAGGTAGCGCATCCCATCGCGGTCTCAACAGCCGCGTACGCTTTCGCAAAGCTCTGGCCGTTGAGCGTCATCATGTACGGAACGGCGTTGATGTTGATCGGTTGATACTCGTGAGTGATGCGGCGCCCGATGTAGCCTACTTCCAGCATCATGTTCGGGCCGAACTGCCGCTGAATCGTAAGGTCGAAGGCGTCGCTGACGTTGGGCCGGAAATTGGGATCAAGCGACTCGGCCGCGCCCGCAGCCACAGCGTTAATGCCTGGGAAGTCCGGTTGAGGCAGGGTCGGACTCGCTGCGGCAAGGGGAGCCGTGGGACCGTCGACGCCAATTCTGAAAGCAGTGGCAGCTGTTGGATTCGTGGGACCGCATGCGCCCGATGCAAATGCCTGGCGGCACTGAACAGCCTGAATCAAACCGGTTCCGAGGAGCGGAACGAGGACGAGATCCACGCCGTTGAGACGACCGTAAATCCGGTTGTAACCGCCGCGTATGACGGAGCTATTCTCACCAAAGACCTTGCTCAGTAAGCTGCCTGAATCGAACCGCGGGTTCCAGGCAGCCGAGATGCGCGGGCTGAACGAGCCGTAGAAGGGATTATAGGGATACTTCAATCCGCTACCCGTATTGCCGACCAGTGCGAAACCAACCTGCGGGTTGAAAACCTGCCCTTGAAGAGCGGAGGTTTCGCGCTGATGGAGGTAGGCCTGAAGGTCAAGCGGCTGGTTGCTGGAGTCCACGAGCTCGACCTGCCTGCCCTGGGCTTCGACCGGAGGCATTTCGAGGGTCCAGCCCAAACCGTACGTCAAGGTCAGTGACGGCCTGAGGTGCCAACTGTCGCCGAAATAGACGTTGTAATAGGGGATCGTGCTCTGGTCGTAGGCAGGCGTCAGAGGCGGGTTCAACGTCAGGTTCGCGCCAGACCGCGTGTAGGCAATCTGCGAGTCTGTAACGATGCCGAGTACCGCCGCCAAGTCGCGGTTGGTGGTTGAGTTCGCGGTCCCGCCGTTGAAACCGGCGGCATAGATGCTGGACATGTTAACAAGGCCTGCGCCCGCGGAATCGCCCAACTGATAGGTCAGACTGTAGTTGATGCCCCCCCCGTTGTCCGTCCGCTGGTGGTAGTTCCAGTTGCGCTGATACTGACCACCGAACTGGAACAAGTGATTGCCGTGTAGAACGGTGACGTCGTCACGGAGGAAGTTATCCTGCCCATCCCAGAATCGCGTACGCGTGTTCTGTGTGTTTACGTTGTACGGGGCGAGCACCGTCGTTGAGACTTCGCCGAACGGCTCAAGAGCACCAGTTGTTCCGGACAGCTGTGGCGGGTCGCCGGCAACTTCCCACGCCCAGAAGTTGCGCAGATAGCTGTAGTGCAAGTCGTTGGTAACATTCGGGCTAATGTTGGTGGTCAGCGCAGCCACGTAATACCAAGGTTGCTGGGGGCGGTTGGACAATGATGAGGGAACGCCCAGTGTATCGCCGGAGAAGAATCCGCCGATATCGACTTGGCTTGTAGTGGCGAGAAGGAGCCTGTAGTCACGATAGCTCGACATGAAGTGCCACTTCGAACCGAAGTCGTGATCGAGGCGAGCCACTCCGAAGTCACTCCGTTGCGGCACCGACATGTTGGCCTTGAAGCCCTGCGCGTTTACGCCGTCGCAGCGAGTGCCAAGGAGCGCACCGCAGCTTGGGTCATTCGGCATTGGCTCATACGTATTCCACATCTGCTGCACAAGCGGGTTGATGCCGATGCCGCGTGGATCGTAGTTGGCAACGGTGTAGTTGACAGGGTTGCCGGCGGCGTTATCGTAGGTAAGGATGCCGTTGCGCATATTGGCGCTGGGAACGGCCTGCTCGAAGGTCACTGAGTTGGGATAGCGGAAGCCCTCGTAGTTTGCGAAGAAGTACGTCTTACCTCCAAGAACCTCCTTCGGAACGATCGGCCCTCCACCCGCGACGCCGAAACGGCTGTAGTGATAGCTCGGTACAGGCGTGCCGGAGAGATTGTTGTCCCACGTGTTTCCGGAGAAATTGTTGTCGAGGTAATAGTCGTAGGCTGTGCCGTGCCACTGATTAGTGCCGCGCTTGGTGACGACTTCGACCTGAGCACCGGCGGAGTTATTGAAGTCCGCGGTTTGGTTCGCCGTGTTGACCTTGAACTCCTCGACGCTATCGATCGGCGTCGGCATGACGCCCGTCGGCGGCGCGCCGACCTGATTCATTACGATGCCGCCCGTGAGATCGTTGGCGAAGCTGGGCGTGTACACTTGCATGCTGCCGTCCATGTCGTTCGTGTTGTTGCCGCCGTCGAGCATGAACGTGCTTTGATCAACTACCGCGCCTGCCACGCTGCCGTCGGGGCTGACACCCGGCTGCAGAACGGCGAAGCTGCTGACGTCACGACCGATGGCGGGCAGCGACTCCAAAGCCAGGCCCGAAACCGTGTTTCCGACCGTGGAGTTCATGGTCTGCAATTCCGCGCCAGCCGTCTCAGTGACCGTGACCGTCGTAGAAACCGAACCAAGCTTCATTTGGACGTTCTCGGTGAGCTGAGTGCCAACTTGCGCCGTCACGTCCGTTATATCGGATTCCGAGAAGCCTACCTTTTTGAACTTGACGATGTACGAGCCGGGAACCACGTTTTGGAAGATGTAGTGGCCGACGTCGTTGGTCACGGTTGAACGCTCGTCGCCGGTTGCCTTGTCCACCAGCGTCACGCTGGCGCCCACGACCACGGCACCGGTGTTGTCGGTCACGGTGCCTGCAACCGTGCCGGTCGAGACTGCCTGCCCCCAAGCGGGCGCGGCGCAGAGCGCGAGGAAGAGTACCGCCACCACTCCAAGCAGAAAAGAGCGATCAGCTCTGGCACATTTCTTGTTCATTCGAAACCCTTTCGTTGAGGCCGGATAGCCGGCAAGGTGACTACTCTCTGTGGTAAAAGAAGAAAACACACCGCCCTCCTTGAGCTTCGTGTTGAATGAAACCCGCCGCAAGAATCCCCGAAATTACTCCCGAGTGCCCACAATCGACTGGCGTTGAGTGATGCACGCGACGCGCCAACCGTAGCGAAGGCTCAGCACTAACATTCTCAAGGAGTTACAGACGCACGCTCTCGGAACATATGAGTTCGTGAAGGGCACCTGACTCGCGCCGTCACTAAAGACCGACGATACGAAATCAGTCTGGAGCCGTTAGTCGCTCCATGGTGTTCGTTCACACCAAATGGGACGAACGGACAGAAAATTCCAGAATTTCGGAGATTCCTGATGCATTACACAGAACCTGTGCTAGAGACTACTGGAAACACTGTAGGGAGCAGGCACAACGGGCGGCGGGCGTTGTTCTCGATGTCGGGGCCAGAACCAGCACACCGAGGTAGATCAGGGCGAACAAGTGGTTCGGGCGGGCGGCCTTGACGCAAGCTGTACTACAATCGTGACCGCCGTGACTATTCCGTCCGCGCAGTCCAATCGTAGCCGGTTCCACGCAGCTCTGGCGAGCCAAGCGCTACTTGGGATCTACCTGCAGGTGGTGGAATGGATTCCGCTGGGACGATGGAACAACATCGCGAACGGGAATGGTCAAGCATCGCTGGACATCGTTCTCGCGGCCGTTCAAGCGGTCATTCTGGTCTTCTACTGGAAACGTTGGCGTTGGGCTATGCTCGCGGGGCTCGGGCTCTACGCGTTGTGGCTGTACCTGGAGATCAGCTCGTGGTGGGTTCCCTACTTCCGAGGCGCGTCACCGCAGATGATGCGTTTCTACGAGCACTGGTTCGCGAACACGTACAAGTTTCTGCCGCCGATTGACGGGCATCCGATACCGGACGCAGAGCACAGCGTGTTGCTTGCGTTGCTCTTGCTGGTTCTGACGTGGTCCTTGGCCGCCATCCGCAAGGCGTTTTCGAAACAGGCGGCCAGCTAACCCGACTGCCAAGCGAGAGTAGTGAGCGAGTTCTCCTTTAAGGAGAGCTGGGCCGCGAGATTCGCGAGGCGGAGTTCGATCGTCCGCGCAGGGCCGGGGTTCGTGACGACGAGAACGTGCCGACCGTCCGGATTCTCCGCAGCGACGTGCTGGAGATCGGCGGCCGAGCTCTGCGAGTCAAAGCGGCGGGCGCCGCGGCGAATGACACGCGAGTAGTGAGCCAAGGCCCAGAACTGGCCGCTGCGCGTGATCTCCTTGGTCTGCGAATTGATGGTCACAACGCCACCGCAAGAAAACGGCCCGATATTCGGGCGACCGCGCTCGTCGAGAGCCAGGTTCCAAGCCGTCATCGAGCGGCACCAGTTGCGCAGCACTTCGGTGAAGGTCGTGCCCCACTTGCACCAATCAGTCAGATAGTCCGGGGCCGTATAGTCGGGCCCACCCTCGGTCCAAAACATATCGACTTCGGGATAGGCATCGTGGACCTTGCTCATCATGTCCGGCGTACCGGCGTAACCGTGCCAGGCGACGGCGTCGCAATATTTGCGAAGCTTCGAGTCCGAGAGCTCGTCAACGGCGCGCCCCCATAGGTTGTAGTTATGGTCCAGAATCCAGATCTTGGTTGGAACGGCGCTGCTTTCCAGGAGCGGGCCAAGGTGGTTGGTGACAAATGCGATCTCGTATTCCTGGGGCCAGATGCACGCTGGCATGCGGCCATCCTGATCGGTGTCAACTTCGTTCTGCGGAGTCACTGCTTGAATGGGCACGCCTTCGGCTGCGTACGCTTGCAGGAATTTGAGCAGATAGCGCGCGTAAACCGCCAGGTAATGGTTGCGCATCGAGCCACCCAGCATCGTGCCGTTGAACTTCATCCAGCCGGGCGGGCTCCAGGGAGAGGAGAAAAGGAACAGGTCGGGATTCGCCTGCCGCGCCTCGCGCAGCATGGGAAGAATGTACGCGCGGTCGTGGTCGATTGAGAAGCGCGCGAGGTCGGGATCGGGATCGCCGTCGTCGAAGCTGTAAAGCGAGGCGGAGTAGTCGCTCGAGCCGACGCAGGTGCGGCAGACGCTGAGTCCCATTTCAGAGGGATGGAACATCTCGTGAAGGAGCTTTTCGCGCGCAGGCGGAGCCAGCTGGTTGAACATGTAGCAGGCCGCGTCGGTGAACGCGCCGCCGAATCCCAAGATGTCCTGGAATTTCTTCGCGGGATCCAGCTTGATTTGACCAGGTGAGGCGGCATTCGCAGCGGGAGTCCATCTGGCGCGAGGGGCGGCAGCGAAACGATCGTCGCCGGACGTGATCCAAACGGAGATCTCGGCGCCAGGTCTTGGAGCGCCGGCTTCTGGGGTCGACGTTGCGGCCGTGCGCGAAGTCAATTCCATGGGAGCAGTCACCGCGGCCAGCCCCAAAGCTGAGATTCCGAGAAAATCGCGCCGCGAACTGTTGTTTGTCATTTGTCGTCGCCTTTGGTCTGCGGGTCGCGTTTCTTGCTTCGACCCCGAGTCGGCATGTTACGAGGGATGCGCGGGGGACACAAGGCACTCGGTTAAGGATGGCGGCGGGCCAAGAAGTGGCGCGCCCAAGAGGACGATTTTAGAACTTTTCTCGGTCAGTTCGTCGCGAGTTTGCCACAGATTAAGCCCTTTGATTCAACTTGGCCTGTTTATTGTGTCTGAGTCTACAACGGTTTTCGGGCACGAATCCGTAGATAATCGCTAATACTGCCACTGGTATGCTATCCCTCCATCGGCTGCTGGGCCGTTCCCCTGCGCTTGACCAAGGACGCGCTTTTCATGCCTTGCCTGGACTGGATTGGGCTTGGCCCTGACCGGTCCCGTAATTTCAAAATCACTTCAGCGGTAGCGGTGGGCCAAGAAGTTCCATCCCGTATTCACGATAGAGAGCCGCGTCCGCGACGTACACGCCCGGAGTCCGGGGGCGCTCGAAGTACTCCTGCATTCGGCCGGCAGGTGTGAATCCGACCAGCAGCCTTCCAATTGAGGACCCAACACAGGTGTACGCGTGCGGCAGACCGCGCGGTCCGAGCAAGCAGTCGCCCGGTTGGGCTTCATAGCGTTCGGAACCAATCTGAAACCAATACTCGCCTGAAATGACGTACCAGAATTCGTCTTGCTCGTGATGTAGATGAAGTGGCGGACCGCCGGGCTTTTTGCTGCGTTGCTCCATCAAGAACAGGGCTGCCTGCGTATCCTCGGCGGCGACTTTGAACGTAGTCACGTTGAACCCAATTGCGCGGTCTTTGCCGAACCGGTCCTGGTCCGCGGCAACTTTGAATCCCGTCTGGGCTGTCTTTGCGATTGCTCTACCGACAAAGGGCCTGGCGGACGTCGCAGCGATAAGAGCTGTTACGAACGAACGGCGGTCAATAGCGGTCACAGCGTCTCTTATAGCAGGAACTCGAATGTACTGCCAGGGTGGGAACGTTGAAGATGCTGAAAGATGGCGCGCGCCCGAGAGGATTTGAACCTCCAACCCCTAGCTCCGGAGGCTAGTGCTCTATCCAATTGAGCTACGGGCGCACTCCGCAGAACTTGCGTCATTGTATTACTTTTTCTTGCCGTTGACCATTTGCCGAGCCGACCTGACGAATGGACCAAGTGGCGGAGAGTCCGTTGCGCCGAGCCTATCTCTCGGCCGGGCCGCTTTATTTCTTTACTAGAAAATCGATTTTCTATAAGATTCGTGCAGTTCCGCCGCTGCGGGGGCGGCGGATGACATGTTCGCAGGTGAGGTTCTTCAGGAGGCCGGGTGAGACGATCTTCCTTTGCACGTGTTGGTGTGTTTGCACTCTTTCTCCTCTTTGTTCCAGCCGCATGGAGCGGTGACGGAATTCCGAAGGCAGCGTGGAAACGGCCCATCGGCCAACCTCTCGAAAATCCCGGCACGCGCAAACCAGCGCTCGAAGCGACTCACATCGATGATGGATATTGGCAGGGCGCGCCCGTCGGAGGTTTTGGCTCCGGCACATTTTCGCAGACTTACCGCGGCGACTTCGCTCGCTGGCACATGAAGGCAGGAGTTCACAAGTACCAGCCGATCTACTCGAACGGCTTCGCAATGTTCCAGCAGGCTGAGGGCGATGCCGAGGGCACGTCGCGCGCTCTCGTTGCAGGTCATCCGTCAAAGGACCAACTGAAGAGTTGGAGTTGGGATTATCCGGTGGGCGCCGGCGACTATTACGCGCTGTATCCGAAATCGTGGTTCGACTACAGGTGGGAGAAGTTTCCAGCGCACGTTTACGTCGAGCAGTTTTCTCCGGTCCTCCCGAATAACTACAGTGAGTCGAGCTATCCCGTTGCGGTGTACCGATGGCATGCGGACAACCCCACGAATCGAACCGTCACCGTGTCGATTCTGCTTTCGTGGACCAACATGGGAGGGTGGCTTCGGACGTTTTCACACGATTTCAAGGATGCCATTAACACCGAGAATCACAACCGTTTCGAAAGCAGTGATCTCAAAGCCGCAGGCTCCATGAAGGGGATCGTTTTCGACAGGAACCGCGTCCCGGGAACCAGAAAAGAATGGGACGGCCAGTTTGCGATCGCAACGATCGAATCGCCCGGCGTGGAAGTCACGTATCAGACGACGTATGAAGCAGACGGAGACGGATACTCCGTCTGGGAGCCGTTCGCGAAGGACGGGCGGCTCGCGAACAGCAACGAGCAGTGGACGAGCGCGGGCGAGCCACTCGCGGGCGCGATTGCCGTTCGATTCACGCTGAAGCCCGGGGAGAAACGTGTAATCCCGGTGGTAATCGCCTGGGATTTTCCGATTGTCGAATTCGGCGACGGGCGCCAGTGGTACCGCCACTACACGGATTTCTACGGGACGAGCGGACAAAACGCGTGGGCCATCGCACGGGACGGCTTGCTGCACGCGTCGGCCTGGAGCGACGCGATCGATTCGTGGCAGGCAAAGTACGTCAACGACGAGAGCAAGCCGCTGTGGTATCGAGGCGCTCTGTTCAATGAACTCTACACGGTGGCAGACACTGGATCCTTCTGGGGCCGCCCAACGAGCGCGGCCAAGAGCACTCCCGCGACTTTCGCGTTCATGGAGTGCTACGACTATCCGTTCTATGCAACGCTGGACGTCCGGTTCTACGGCTCGATGCCGCTTGCCATTTTCTGGCCGGACATCGACAAGCAAGTCTTGCGACAGTTCGCGGACACGATCCCGCAAGACATGCCGGAGAAAGGCATGTGGAGCTGGAAGTCCCAGGAAGTGAAACATCCGGCGTTGAAGGTTCGGAAGAAAAAGGGGGCGGTGCCCCACGATCTGGGGACGCCTGATTCCGATCCGTTTTATCTCGTCAACCAGTTTGGGTGGCAGGACACGAACGGCTGGAAGGACTTGAATCCGAAATTCGTCCTGATGGTATACCGCGACTTCGTCCTGACGGACCGGAAGGACACCGCCTTCTTGCGCTACACGTGGCCTGCCGTGAAGGAGTCGATCGCCTACCTCGAGCAATTCGACAACGGCTCGGGCGTGCCCGAGAACGGCGGCTACCCGGATCAGACCTATGACACGTGGGTGGTGAAGGGCGTGAGCGCTTATTCGGGCGGACTATGGCTTGCGGCGCTGCGCGCCGCAGAGGAGATGGCGCGCACGATGGGCGATCCGGCGACCGCCACGCGATATCACAACATGTTCTCCACGGCCCAGAAGTCGTACATTCAGGATCTCTGGAACGGCGAGTACTTTCGCTACGACACTCAGAGCGAATACCGCGACAGCATCCAGTCCGACCAGTTGGCAGGCCAGTGGTACGCGAACATGACGGGACTGGGAGATCTGGTTCCGCGCGAGATGATTGAGAAGACGCTGCACAAGATTTATGACTTCAACGTTATGAAGCTTCAGGACGGAGACATGGGCGCCCTGAACGGAATAGCGCCCGACGGTTCACTGATTCTGACCAACGAGCAGGTTCATGAGGTCTGGGCGGGCGTCACCTACAGCCTAGCGGCGCTGATGCTAAGCGAAGGAATGAAAGATGAGGGCTACCACACGGCCCACGGCGTCTATCGCGTCACGTACGAGACGAAGGGGTACTGGTTTCGGACTCCGGAAGCCTGGGACGAGACGGGAAGTTACCGGGCATCGATGTATATGCGGCCGGCCGCAATCTGGGCAATGGAAGCGCTGAGGCCACCGAAACAAGAGGCGTCACGAGCTGCCCGCACAAGCAACGCAGCGGCTTCTTCCAAGTAACTTCGCAGACAGGCTCCGCCAGGCGTCACGACCTCTGTGGCAAGGACACCGAAGCAGCCTGCGCTCCCGAGTAGACCGGCTCCGGGCGTTGCGCGGCCGCCGGACCGGTGGACTGGCGCACGACAAACTGCGGCTCGATCGCAATCTCGTGCACATACTCGCCACTACCTTCGATCTGGTCGAGAACCGCTCTCGCCGCGATTTCCCCCATTCTTTCGAGCGGCTGCCGCACCGTCGTAAGCGCAGGAGTTGCATAGGCCGCGGCCTGAATGTCATCGAACCCTACCACCGAAATGTCCTGCGGAACGCGCAAGCCGGCCTCCTGAAACACGCGGATGGCGGCGATTGCGGAGTTGTCGTTGTACGCAAAGAGGGCCGTGAACGGCCGCTTGCGGTTGAGCAATTCCTTTGCGAAAGGGTAGCCATTCTCCGGCGCGCGGGCAGCCAACCCGCTCGAGTCGTTGAGCGCGACCGTCAATTCCGGTCGAACGCGGATACCCAAGTCTTGTGCGACCTCGCCGATGGTCCGCCAGCGATCCTCGGTGTCCGAACTGATGTCGGGCCCCTTCATGAAAGCGATGTCCCGGTGACCGAGGTCGACGAGATGTCGAAGCGCAAATGAAACCGCGGTCCGATGATCGATGACGATATTGGTGACACCTTCGACCGAACGGTGGCCGGCGACCGCAGCGGCCGGCAGCCGCGGCGGCTCGTCGATCGAGGTATCGATCGTGATGAAGCCCTCCACTCCTCTTTCAAGGAGCAGCCGCGAATAGCTTTCGAGCAACCTCTGGTCATGGCGGTGAACCACAGTAAGAAAGAAAAAGTCTCTTTCGCGAAGGTAGCGCTCGAGACCGCTGATGACGATCGAACTGTAAGGGTCGCCGATCTCGGCTGCAATCACCCCGATCGTGTAGGTGCGCTTCACGCGCAGGGCGCGCGCCAGAAAATTCGGTTTGTAATTCAGTTCGCGGGCGGCGGCGAAGATGCGGTTCTTCGTATGCTCCGGAACCGACCGGCACGCCGGCGAGTTGTTCAGTACCGCGGAGACCGTGCCGGGGCTTAGCCCGAGATGCTTAGCAACCGCCTTCAACGTGACCGGGGAGTCATGGTGCGAGTGAGTGAAATTTTTCCGCGCCGTCATGGGTCGCCTATCGCCTAGTTACGTTGGGGAGATTTTACCTCTACTCCGCCTCCGCTGCTGAGAAAAATGCCAGGGCGTTGCATGACCCCTCCGGGCCCGCCGACATGACGCTACTTAGAGAACGGCGTCTTTTGCTGCACGCCCTCACCTTCGATAATCTTGTAGATGAAGTCCGCGGGAAGATTCTTGTAGGTCTCTTTCTTCCCGCTTGGCCACTGAACTTCGGCAGCGTCAATCACCGAGTGCACACCCATCCCAAAGTGAAGGCGAAGATCGTTCTGCGAAAACAGGCTTGCTCCGCCCCGCACTTCGTTGAACTGTTTGAGATCTCCCGCCGTGACCGTGACGCGAGCGCCGATGGCCGCTTTGTTGCTCGTGGTGCCGATCAAATGGAACAAGACAGAATGGTAGACCCTATGCGTCCGGTTCAGGAGCAGAATCGGTGGACCATCTGCATCTACGACCACGGCGTCAATTCTCCCGTCGTTATCCACGTCTCCGAACGCCACGCCTCTCCATGAACGCCGGAACTTGTCGAGGCCGGAGAGCACGGAAACATCTTCAAACGTTCGATCGTGATTGTTGCGGAACAACTTAATCGGCTGCCGGTAAGTCCCGTATCCGTGGATCAGGTCCGCCTGCGGATAGACGTGTCCGTTGGTGAGGAGGATGTCCGGCCAGCCGGCGTTATCCACGTCCAGAAATCCCCCACCCCAGCCTACGTACGGAGACGTCGCCGCAACCAACTGGGCCTGTCCGCTAATGTCCTCAAACCACTGCGGACCGCGGTTCCAGTAAAGCGTTGTGTGCTGAAACATGAAGTTGGCTACGAAGAGGTCGAGCAGGCCATCATGATCGATATCGGCGGCATCCACAGCCATCGAACCTTGCGGATTCCCGTTGACGTCGACGGCGGTTCCGGAGATCGCGCTCACATCTTCGAACGTGCCATCGTGTTTGTTGTGGTAGAGATTATTTGGCCCCGCATCGTTGGAAACGTAGAGATCGGGCCACCCATCATTGTCGTAGTCGAACCACAGCGGCTGCATTCCATAGGCGCCGGAGGCGTCGTACACACCCGCCTTCTTCGTGACGTCCTCGAACGTGCCGTCGCCCCGATTTCGAAAGAGGAAATTGGTATCGCCCGGCAGGCCTAGCGGCCCACAATGGACTTTAACGGTCAAAAGAGGACACCCGTTCTTCACCGCGTCGGGAATATGGTTCACATCGAATTGAAGATAGCGCGCGACGAAAAGGTCGACGTTACCGTCCCGATCGTAGTCACCCCAGGATGCACCCTGCTGGAAACCTGCCGCGCGAACGCCGGCCTTTTCCGTGACATCCTTGAACTTGCAATCACCGAGATTCTGGTACAGAACGCCCCCGCCATAACCGGTGACGTACAGGTCCTGCCACCCATCGTTGTTGAAATCTCCGACCGCCACACCCATCGCCCAGCCGCGGGTTGTGAGCCCGGCCGATCGCGTGATATCCGTGAAGTGCAACTCGCCATTCTTGCCATCCTGATGGTAGAGCGTGACCATCAGGTCGCCGCCTTTGCGATAGCGGTCGATCGTTGAGCCGTTCGCAATCACGATGTCCAGTTTCCCGTCGTTATCGCAATCGATGAAGCCGACTCCACCGCTCATCGCTTCTACAATGTAAAGCTTCTCCGGAGAGGAGATGTGCGACACCGTCAGGCCGGCCTGCTTCGCCATGTTCTCGAACCTTGGAACCGGCGGCCTCGGCTGTGTGGCCTGAAAGAGGCAGGCGGCACACAACATCGCACTGGCGATCAGCCGACGCACTTAGTCGTCACCTTGGTTCTTCTCTGGAGGAGCCAGCTTGACCGTGTTCGTGATTCCCTTGCCTTCGACGATGGTGTAGATAGCGTCGGCGCGAACATTCTTGAGCTTCTCTTTGACTCCGCTGGGCCAGTCGACTTCGACCTTGCTTATCACGGCGTTGGAGCCGAGGCCGAAATGGAGGCGCTGGTCGCTCGACGACAGGTAGCTCCCGCCGCCCCGAACCTCGTCGATTTGGACCATCGTCGGCGTGGAGACGGTGACGCGTGCGCCAATCGCGGCGCGGTTGCTCTTGGTCCCGATCAGCCGAAAAAGGACACGGTGATTGGCATTTTTCGTTTGATTGAGAAAAAGCGATGGAGGTCCGCCCACATTGTAGACGACGACGTCGATGTTGCCGTCGTTGTCGACGTCGCCAAAGGCGACGCCTCGCCGGGATTGCAACGGCCCGTCGTTGAGGCCCGCAGCATCCGCAATTTCGCCGAACGTGCGATCTCCTTTGTTGCGGAAGAGCTGAAGCGGCTCGCGGTACTTCAGTTCACCGGGAAGAGTCTCAACGGCTTGCGCAACGTTGCCGTTCGCGATGAAAATGTCGGGCCAGCCGTCGTTGTCGAAATCGGCAAAACCGGTTCCCCATCGCACGGGCGAATAGCTCATGCGGCCGATCCCCGAAGCCCAGGTCACGTCGGAAAACCCCTTCGCCCCATCGTTGCGCAACAGGCTCACAGGCTGCAAGCCATAGCGCGTGATGAAAAGGCCCAGGCGACCGTCGCGGTCGAAATCGGCAAAGTCTCCTGACATATTGCCCATGGACCGGCCCTCGGAACTCAGCGCAACGCCCGATAGCAGGCCCACGTCTTCGAATGTCCCATCCCGCTTATTGCGGTACAGAAAATTTGGCCCGACGTCGTTAGCGACAAAGAGATCGGGCCAGCCGTCGTCGTCGTAGTCGCCCCACACAACGCCCATGCCGCGCTCCTTGCCCGGATTGCTAACGCCTGCCTTCTGCGACACATCCTCGAACGTTCCGTCGCCACGGTTGCGAAACAAGAAGTCGCTTTCGCCTTCGGCCTGCGGCACTTCGACGTGAAGACCCTTATAATCGAACGATGCATCGCCGGGCTGCGGAAGATGGTGGAGGTCGGAATGCACGTAGCGGGAGACAAAAAGGTCGAGGTGCCCGTCACGATCGTAATCGGCCCACGCCGCGCCGACGCTGAAGCCGCCCGTCTGCACGCCGGCCTTTTCCGTCACGTCCTCGAACTTGCAGTTGCCGAGATTGTGGTACAGCACATTACGCCCGTAGCCGGTGACGTAAATGTCCGGCAGGCCGTCGTTGTCGAAGTCCCCGATCGCGACGCCCATCCCCCACCCCTTCGCCGTAAGGCCGGCCGCTTCCGTGATGTCCGTGAAGTGAAGGTTCGAATCTTGCCGTGAGTCCTGGTGGTAGAGCGTCACCATCAGGTCACCGCCTTGCAGGTAGCGGTCAATCGTGGAATCGGTGACGGTAACGATGTCAAGCTTCCCGTCGTTGTCGCAGTCGAACAAGCCGACGCCGCCGCCCATCATTTCCACCAGGTAGCGCTTGTCGGAAGAGAAATGGGGTACCGTCGTGAGACCCGCTTGCGGTCCGATATCGCGAAAGCGAATTTGTGCAGGTTGGGACGTTTGCACGAGGCTCAAAAGCAAAATCGTCGAGACGGCCGCGATCGCACGCATGCAGTCCAAATGTGGGGAACTCCGTTGCCCTGGCCGGGAAGCTAATCCGGCTTGGCCGTGGCGCCAGCCTTCGACGAATCGCCCTTCAAAGCCTCGTACAACTTCATCTCGCGGTCTGCGTCGTCCTTTCGCGAGTCCTGACGATAAGCCTCCGCCAGTTCGCGATGGATGGGTCCGCTATTCGGACTCATTCTTGCCGCCGTCTCCAGGTTGGCGATGGCCGGTTTCACTTCTCCTCGTTCGAGCTGCAGCTTGCCCAGACTGTAGTACACGTGCGGGTTCTGCCAGCCCGCCTGGACAAGGCCGAGGAGAAGGTCGCGGGCCTCGTCGTCCTGATGAAGCCCGATCAGAGCCGTTGCGAGGTTATATCGCGTCACCAAGCTGCCGGGAGCCAACGCAGAGGCCGCCCGCAATTCTTCGGCCGCGTTCTTGAAGTCGCCGTGAGCCACCATCGCTTCGCCGAGGACCTCATGCGTAGCGGCGACGCCGGGATCCTTCTTCTCCATCGCTTGCAGCCGGTCGACGCCGCCACTGTAATCGCCCGTTTTCAGCAGGCACATGGCATAAATGGAGGTCAACTCGGCGTTGGCGTCAATCTGCGGTCCCAGGAGCTGCAGCGTCTTCAGTGCCTCATCGTATTTCTTGAGCATGAAGAGGCTCGTGCCAAGCGTCGATCGGGCCCACGTGTCGTTCGGATGAGCCTCCAGCAATCGGCTCAGGGGGCCGACGGCTTCGTCGAATTGGTTGGCTGACACGGCCGCCCTGCCCCAGTTGCTGTCCAAGCCTTCGAGCGACGGCTTCCAATCGTGCGCTCTCTGGAAGTACGCGAGCGCCAAGCCGAGGTTGTTGTCGCTGGCCGTAATCGCTCCAAGATTGTTGTACGCGTCCGCAATGGCCGGTCCAACCTGAGCTTCGAAGGCTTGCGCCTGTTTCACGGCGTCGGGCGACGGAGGCGGCTCGCTTGCCGCGGGTTTTGGCGAGTCTGATGCGACCTCGACATTCCCGGCACCACCAGCATCCTTGCCCTGATTGCGAAGGACGCTCTTCTCCATCAGCGTCTGCGAGATTTGCATTTCGGCCTTGCCTTCGTCTTGCCTGCCGGACTGGATGAGCAACCGCGCCAGTAAATAATGGGCACGCTGGACCTGGTAATGATTGCGCGAGACGTCCGTCGTGAGCGCGATCGCTTTTCGCAAGGCTGCTTCGGCTTCGGCAGCGCGGCTCGAATCGATATACAGCTGGCCCAGCGAGACAAACGGGTCGGGACTCTGGGGATCGAGCGTAGCGGCGCGCGTCAAATCGGCCTCGGCCTCCGGCAACCTATGCTGGCTCAGTTCGATGTAACCGAGCTGGTAGCGGCTGTTGAAGTCGTTGGGATTGATCTCGAGTTCCTTGTGGAACTCGGCCGCCGCTTCAGGATAGACGGCGTCACTAAGCCCCGCCATGTAGGCCGCGCCTAGCGAATAGTGCGCGCCCGGGAAATTCGGGTTCTTCGCGATCACTTTCTTGAATTCGACGATCGCTTCATTCGGGTATCCCGCGGCGCCATAAGCGGTACCAAACCTCATGTGCAGGTCCGGCGAATCGCCAAAACCCGCCAGCATCTCGGAGAAAACGGCGGCCGCCTTGGGCTCTTCCTTCGCGCGCAGGTAAGCAGTCGCCAGGGCGTAGCCGTTGTCGAAATTCGGATCGATAGCGACTGCCAACTCGAATTGCTCCGTCGCCGCCTGGCGTTCGTTTAGCTGCAGCAGAGTCCGTCCGAGAACCATGTGAGCCTTCGCATTGCGCGGCTCCGCCTCGATCGCGTCCTGGGCCAGCGACCTCGCCTTGATCAAATCGCCCGCGTGTTGGCAAGCCGCGGCGTAATCAACGCGCAAGTCGACGTCTGCCGGAACAAGGGCGAGCGCCTCATCGAACAGCGGCAGTGCCTTGCCGAAACCCCCGATTGTGGCGCTCGCGTTGGCGACTCGATGCAGCGCCTCGCCGAGAAACAGCCGGTACTCCACGGCAGCGTTAGACAGATTGCCAGCCGCTTGAGCAGCTTGAGCGGCGTCATAGTGCTCCTGGAGCGGCCTCTTCGAAGACTGCGCGCTTTGGGGCGCCTGAGCGAGACAGGGCGTGGAGAGCAAGAGGGAAACTGCAGCGATTCCCAATCGGCGGGTTGACCATCCCCAAAAGAGTGAACCGCTCCGGGGATTGCGCCCACGGAGCGGTTCAGGAATTCGTAGCCCGATTTTCTGGTCCTGCATCACAGCAGATTATAACTGAGCCCAAGACTAACTTCGAGTCACTCGAACCGCCAACTTCTGGTGTGGATAGCAGGAGGGGTATCGACAATACCCCTCCTGCCACTTTCCCACTAGAAGCTGTACTTCAAGCCCCACTGCAAGACACGACCGTAAGCATTGGTCGAGGGCTCGTTCTTGGTGTCGGTGAAGCCCCAAGCACTTGCCGCAGTCGAGCCGATGTAAGTGTATCCCGCGCTCTTATTGCCGGGATCCAAAGCGTACTTGAGCGTGACCGGGTTGTTGTTCGAGAAGCCCGGAAGCGGATGGTTCAACCAGTTGGTCGCCGTCATCCGGAACTCGATCGTGTGCCGCTCCGTGATGTGGAACGTCTTGTACAACGCGATGTCCGAATCAAAGAACGGCGCCATCGAGATGTACGGCAACTGAGTTGGACCAAACGCGGCCAGCGTGTACGGAGATGCCGCTAGGCCGATGTCCGGAATGCTCGGCGTTCCTGTTGGGGTTCCCGGCGCGGCAAAGCACGAGAGCTTAGCAAACTGGCTGTCGCCCAGGCCGCCTGTCGGATTGCATGTTTCGATGGGCTGAACGTTGAGGTTCGCGTCCGTCCCGTAGAACGAGCGCTGGCTCAGTTGAGCCGTAACGGTCTTGGCCAGAACGGGATCGTTGTAGCTGTACTGGAAGTTCAAGCCAAGGTTCTCGCTGGTTTGTGATTGTAGGTCGGGACCCTTTTGCCACGTAGTGAAGCCCGCGATCGTCCAGCCGTTCGCCGCCCCGCCAATGACCTTGTTGTCGCCAGTGTAAGCGCGGCCAAGAGCATAGCTGTAGGAGGAGTTCCACACGTACGGACGATCGATCGAAAGCACCACGTAATTGGCGCGGAGGACGAAGGGATTTATGTCCCCGGTGCCGAAACCCAGCGCCTTCGACCACAGGAAGCTAGTGTTGAACGTAAACCGCCCGGTTTGCTTCGACCAGATTACCTCTAGGGCGTTGTAGTTGGCGTACCCCGCATGCTGGTCAACGGAGAGGCCGTTTGTGCCATACACGTTGACAAGTTTGGGGCTCCCGCTCGTGCCGAGGTTTATCACACCCCACGGGCGGTAATCGGCCAATCCGTTCGCTGTGCACTGGCCCGCTGTGCCGCAGACATTCTCGGGGTCCGTGGCTGTGACTCCCGTGAAGGGATCGGGGCCGAAGAACGCCCCCAAAGGAGTCTTGTTGATGTTGATGTAGTCCCCGCCCGCCAGGTTGCTGCCATTTTCGACCTGGCCACCGAGGTTCAGCGCGCCGCTGTTGTTGCCCTCATAAGCGACTTCGAGGTGCGAATTCCAAGGCAGGCGCTGGTCGATGGTGAAGTTCCAGTTCTGCGTCCACGAGACGTCGTAGTCATTCGGGTTCAGAATCTTACTCGCGCCCGATGACGGTGACGCAAACACCTGCGAAGGCTTCGGCAACAATCCTGTTTCGCTGAAGAGAACAGTAGTGTTGCTGGGAAGCGCGGTACCGATACTTTGCTGGGCCAGGGCGAGCGCGTTGCTGTAGTCGTTCACCTGATCACCGAACATGTAGACGCCCCAACCGCCTCGGATCACCGTCTCGCCCGTTCCAAAGATGTCGTAGGCGATACCTGCGCGGGGTTCGAAGTGGAGGAGCCGGTTCGGCGTTCCGCTGAGCGGAATTCCCGGATCGATTCCGTGCCATTCGATGCCGGGGAAAACCTTGCCCTTCAGGACGTCGCTGACCACATCTCCGGGGACCCACACTGCGTTGCCATACCCGTCGCGATCGTACCAGTGGCCGATGTGCTCGAAGCGCATGCCGAAGTCGGCCGTGAACCGCCGCGTCACTTTCCACGAGTCCATCCCGTAGAACGCGAACGTCTTGTAAGCCTGGTCGTTCAGCGGGAGTGAGCTCTGCTCGTTGTACTGCGAGGCGATGCCCATCATGAAGTTGGCCGTCGGGTTCTGCGTGCCCTGAGCCAATCCAGTAACGGCATCCGGGTAGGAGGTCGACGACGAACCAAACGAGAAGCCGCCGTTGATCGGGTTGAAATTACCCTGGTTGTTGCCGGTCGTTTCGAAGTAGAACCCGGCCTTGAACGTGTGATTCTTGAAGACCTTCGTCAGGTCGTCCGCAAAAGCCGGATTTTCTTTGCGGATGTAGTAGCTTCCGCCGGAGCCCGAGAACACATCCCACTGGCTGAAGTCCGGGAAGGTGTAGTTTCCGGCTTGGTTCCAGCCCGGGACCATCGTTTGCGGGAGCGGGAGCGTCTTCGCGAAGATCGTTCCGTAACTCGCCGGATAGCCGACCGTGCTTCGAAGCACAGCATTGAAGTTGGCTGGCGACTGCGGCGAATTGTAGTACGTCCAGAACCCTGTCATCTGGTTCGTCAGGGTCGGGCTGAACACGTGCAGGAAGTTGCCGGTGATGTTCTTGGTTTGCGTCGGGTTCGACAAGCCGCCGCCCGGGAACACGACAGAGTTGCCCGGCAGCCACCACATGTGAGCGTCGCCGTCGGAAGGCTGCGAGTCCGCCGAGTATTGATACGTTACGAACAGCTTGTTGTTCTCGTCGAAGCTGTAGTCGCCGCGCCCGCGGAAGACATATCCGTTGTGGAGTGCGGGCACCGGGTAGAAGTAGTTGTAACCACCGGGAGTCGTTGCCGGGTTGGCGTTCGCCTGCGGCATCAGCTTCCAGAGTGCGGTTGCGCCGGGGTCAACGGGAACAGCCGCGGCACTGCCGATCGCGGTGTTGCCGGGGCCGCGTCCAGTTGTGGGGTCATAGCAGTACGTGCCGGCAGCCTTTGAAGCTGTGGAGTCTGCATTCAGACCCAAATCAGCCTGGCAAAGTGCGTTGTTGGCTGCAGTCCCGCTAAAGTTGCCAGCCAGCATGTCGGGGGTCGGGATATACGAAAAGAGGTTCGTTCCTCCGGTGGCCAACTGGTAGAAATGCTCGTAGCCGGCCCAGAACTGCAGTTTCTTCTTGGTCCCCGGCACCGGGCCGCCGAAGTTGCCGCCGGGATAGTAGTAGTGGTCGCCGGTAGCCACGTTCTGCCCTTGGTGGTTCAGTTGCCAGGAATCGGAATTGAAAATCGCGTTGCGAGTGTAGAGGTAGCCCTCGCCGTGGTAGTCCGCACCGCCGGACTTGGTGAGGAAGTTGATGACGACCGGCCCTTTCGAGCTGTCCGCCCCGAACGCCGAGGTCTGTACCTTCACTTCCTGGACCATGTCGGGGTTGGGAACGGAGATCGAAGTGCAGTCGCAACCTTCATCAAGGATGTTGGTTCCATCCATCAGCAGTGCGGTGCCGCCGCGATAGGGCACGCCGCTTATCGAGACGCCATTCCCGACCGAGGAGCCAGCCGCGCCGACGCCCGAGAAATCCATGCTGCTGTTAGCACCGTTGGTCGAGCCGGCACCAACCGTCACGGCTCCCGGCAACGTGCGGAGTAGCTCCGCTGCGTTGCGCGTGACCATGGGCAGCCGGTTGAAGTCGGTCGCCGTCAGGTCAAGCGCGCGGGCGGGAGAGTCCACTGGGACCAGGTCCGTGCGTGCTTCGACGGTGACTGTTTCAGTGGTCTGCCCGACCGTAAGCGTGGCATTGACGTTGCGCTTATCGCTCGCCTGTAGGACGAGGTTCGATTGTTCGAAGGTCTTGAAGCCCTTCATCTCGACCTTCACTGTGTAGTTGCCCGGAAGCACGCCCGGAAACGCGAAATACCCGGCCGAGTCGCTGACCGTGCCGCGTACGTCCTTGCTTGCTTCGTTGATTAGGGAAACACTGGCGCCAGGAACAACGGCACCCGAATTGTCGTACACGGTGCCTGTGATGGTTCCAGTTATCTGAGCATGCGCGACCGGCAGCACTAAGAACAACGCTGCCAAAACAATCAGCGCTCCCGTTACAAACCGTTTCAGAGCGAGACGGTTTGTGCTCATCTCTGACGTATACTCACCTTTCATGTCGCCTCCTAGGCCGTCGCCCCGTAAGTTGCCGCGCCGCTAAACATTAAGTGGAAGAAAGAATGAGGAGAGACACAGAAACCGCAGCAAAGCGTCCTAAGCAACTGTGGCCCCCCACCCCAAAGAATATCGATTTGGCACTGCGCTGGGTTGCTTTTACTCCCGTTCCCAACCGGTGTCAAGCACATTTTTATCCATTCCATCTGAATTTGCGATTTGCCCTTTGCCCCGCACTGTGGGCTGTAGACCTGCCCACTGTTGCGTTGGCTGGAAGTCCGGAGCGAACATGCCACTTCCCTTTCGGGTGCGCCCGTTGTAACCGACGGTGCCACCCCAAGGCTGTGACACTGGTCACGGATTAGGGCGGCATTCGTCACACTGCCAAGCCCCGGTTAGCCTCATTGGACTCCGCCAGAAGTGCTACAATCGCGCCGAACCGTCGGGTGAGGACCTCGGAATGAGGTTTGGTTTCGCGTTGGGATCGACGTACTGCCTTTCTGCGCACCTACAGCACAACCTCGCGCGGACTCTGATTCTCACGGCCTTGGCCGCCTGTCTTTTGGCCAGCGCTGAGCGAGCCGCCCCACAGGGGATCAGCGAGATCTCACAGGTCGCCGGGTTTGTTCGCGACGCGGCTTCGCACGAACCAGTGGTGTCGGCTCGAATCGACTTGATTTCGCCGAATGGTTTTGCCGCTCCCACTCAGTACAGCGACTCGAACGGCGAATTCCATTTTGGCTACATAAAAGACGGCGATTACCACATTCTTGTTAGAAAGATGGGGTACGCAAATGCCGAGCTTTCGTTCAGCGTGGTCGCGGGTCATCAGTCCCGCCTGGACGTCGATCTGCAGCGCGAGGACTCCGATTCAGCTTCGGGACCGCGGCCAAACCCTGGTGCAGGGCCATCTGAGACCGTTTCGGCTCACGAGCTTACCGTCCCGGAGAAGGCGCGAAGCGACTACGGCAGAGGGAAAGATTTGATGGCAAAGCAGGACTACACCGGAGCCGTCGAGCAATTTCAGAAGGCCATTCAGGAGTTTCCGACGTTCTACGAGGCCTATGCCAGGATGGGTGTCGCCCAATACATGGGCGGCCAGGCTGCCGAGGCACGCACGTCGCTGCAAAAATCGATCGATCTGAGCAATGGTAAGTATGCCGACGCCATGTTCGATTTGGCGGACGTGCTAAACGACATCAACGATTTTGCCGGCGCCGAGCCACTGGCCCGCCAGGAAATCGCGCTTGAGGACTCTTCATGGCGCGGGCATTTTGAGCTCGCGCGCGCTTTGCTGGGGCTGAAGCACTACACGGACGCCGAGCAAAGCGCGAAGAAATCCCTCGGGCTCAATGTGCGGAACCGCCAGGTCTACGTGATCCTGACAAACATTCACATCGGGATGCACGACTATCCCTCCGTTCTGCGCGACATCGATGGTTACTTGAAGCTTGATACCGACAGTCCGACTGCCGGGCAGATGCGGGCGACGCGAGCGAGCGTGGTCAAGGCGCTTGCCGACGCCCAAGGAAAACAGGGGAAACCGAATCACCTGCCCTAATGAGACTCTCCGACCGCACTACTGGCAGACGCCAGCCGCCAATTGCCGCCATACGCTGTATCGAGTGCCTGGCCGTCGCGCTTGCGTTCCTGCTCTGCTTCGCAGCCCAGGAAGCAACCCCCGACTATCGCCATAAGAGCCTCCCGATCGAAAAGAGGGTAGCGGACCTCCTCTCGCGCATGACGCTCGAGGAGAAAGTCGACCAGCTTGCGGGTGGAATGCATCCCGGGCTGCTCGACACCTCTGGACGATTTACCCCCGATCAGGCCGAGGAAATGCTGCGCCAACTGTTTCGCGAAGACAACACCGTCAGCGCATACGACGCGGCGGTGTTGCGCAACGCGGCCCAGCGCTACGCGGTCGAGAAAACTCGCCTCGGCATCCCACGGATTTTCATGGGCGAAGCACTGCACGGCTACATGTCGAATGGGGCCACGAGCTTTCCGCAGGTCCTCGGCCTTGCCAGCACCTGGGACCCGGCCCTTGTTCACCAGGTATTCACTGCCGCGGCCGACGAGATGGGCTCGTCGGGAACGGAGCAGGCGTTCACGCCGGTTCTCGACCTGGCACGCGACCCGCGCTGGGGCCGCACCGAGGAAACGTACGGTGAGGATCCTTACCTTGTCTCGCGCATGGGAGTCGCGGCAATTACCGGGCTGCAGGGCGATACCTTCCTGATTGACCGTCACCATGTAATGGCGACCGCAAAGCACTTCGTGCACGGTCAGATGGAGGGCGGGCGCAACACGGGTCCCTCAAACATCTCAGAGCGCGAGCTGCGCGAATCGTTCCTGGTGCCGTTCGAGGCTGCCGTTAAGGAGGCTAAGGCAGGAAGCGTGATGGCCTCGTACAACGAAATCGACGGGATTCCCGTGCACGTCAACCACTGGCTGCTGGGAACTGTTCTGCGGCAGGAGTGGGGCTTTCAGGGCTACATCACTTCGGATGGCGGCGCGCTGCAAATGCTGTATGAGACCCACCACGTCGCGGCGGACGCCGCGGATGCGGCCCGCGAAGCGATTGCCGCCGGAGTCGATTACGATCTGTCGGACGGCTCGGTCTATCGCACCCTCGTGGACCTCGTGAAGCAAGGAAAGGTTCCGGAATCCCAAGTGGACGCTGCCGTGGCGCACATCCTCGCTGCGAAGTTCCGCCTCGGTCTTTTCGAGAACCCGTACGTCGATCCGGAATACGCCGCGAGGACGACCAACAGCCTTGAGCACAAGAAGCTTGCCCTGAAGGCGGCGCAGGAAGCGATCGTGTTGCTGAAAAACCAGGGTAATCTGTTGCCTCTCGATTTGAAGAAGCTCAAGAGCGTCGCCGTGATTGGTCCCAATGCCGCCGACGTGCATATCGGCGGCTATAGCCGCGAGCCCGGCCACAGCGTGAGCATTCTCGAGGGCATTCGCCAGAGGCTTGCCGGCTCGGGAGTGAACGCCCTCTACTCCGAGGGCTGCAAAATCACGAACGGGGTCGAAGGCTGGCGCGGTTGGTACGAGAACAACGTTAAAGTTGTTGACGCGGCAACGGAGGTAGAGAGTGTGCGCGCGGCCGCAGAAACCGCGCGAAGAGCCGACGTTGCAATTGTCGTTGTCGGTGAGAACGAGACCACGAATCGCGAGGCATGGTCAGAGCAGCATCTGGGCGACCGCGATTCGCTGGACCTGCTCGGCGCACAAGGCCAGCTCATCAAAGCCGTCTTCGAAACCGGAACCCCCACCGTCGTTCTCCTCATCAACGGCCGGCCGCTCTCCATCAACTACGCCGCGGAGCATGTGCCGGCAATCCTCGAGGGCTGGTATCTCGGCGAGGAGGGCGGAACCGCCGCTGCGGATGTTTTGTTCGGCGACGTCAACCCGGGCGGCAAACTGCCCGTCACGTTTCCTCGTTCGGTCGGCCAGCTTCCGGCTTACTACGACCACAAGCCGTCGCGCAATCGAAGCTACGCGTTCGTCGACAACTCGCCGATATTCCCCTTCGGCTTCGGCCTCAGCTACACCACGTTCCGGTTCGATAATCTGCGCATCGAGCCCGCGAAGATGCACGCCGGAGATACGGCGACCGTGCGCGTCGACGTTACAAACACCGGCGGCCGCTCGGGAGATGAGGTCGCTGAGCTTTACATCCACCAGCGCATTTCCACGGTTACGCAGCCCGTCATCGCACTGCGAGGGTTCCGTCGCATTTCACTGAAGCCCGGCGAAAAAACCACTGTCGAATTCAAGCTCACGCCCGAGGCTCTCTCGATCATCGACGAAAACATGCGCCGCGTCGTTCAACCCGGAATGTTCGACGTGAGGGTCGGCTCCAGTTCCGATCACACTTCGGACATGACCCTCGAAATCGAGCCGTAAATTCGGCCGCAGCCTGCCGGGATCTTGTGCGCGGGCCTCCAACGAATCGCTTGCTCCGACGGCTCCTTCACCGCCCGCTTTCCCATTCTCGCCTCCGTCTTGCGAATCTCTGATTGCTTCGATTCAAACTTTCAATTGTTTTCTTACGATTTCCTTACGACTTGCTGACGGCTTCCTAACGGCTGCTGTTTAGAGTGCGCACCAACTTCGGCGGGAGCCGATTTCCAAGCCCATTAAATAGGCGCTCGCCAGGAGCAGCATCGCGCATTCGCGTACCAATTCGAACTCAGAGCGAATGACGCAAGGACGGAAAACGAGATGAGAATGCACGGAATTTTGGTTCTTCTGTTCGCGGCGATCATCGCAACGCAGTTCGCCCACGGACAGTCAACCTTTGGAACCATCCTCGGAGTGGTGAAAGACCCTACACAAGGGAGCGTCCCCGGGGCACAAGTGACTCTCACCGATTCGGACGACAAGTCCACGCGGGTCGTCGCGACAGATTCAGAGGGCGCCTTCGAGTTCGCGAATGTCCGGGCAGGGCGTTACGAAATCACCGTACACGCGAACGGTTTCTCCAGCTACAAGATGACCTCAATTCAGCTTGACGCAAGGCAAGCGCTTCGGCTGGAAGCGGCTCTCACGATCGCGTCGGGTGCGCAGACAGTCGAGGTGAGCAGTTCAGCCGAACCGCTCATTGATACCGAAAACGCCGTGATCGGGGACTCGAAGGACTTTCACGAAATCTCGAATCTGCCGGTCAACTATCGCGGCGCGACGACGAGCCCGCTCGCGATGCTCGCCACCGTACCGGGCGCACAGCAGGATGCCAGCGGCAACGTGTCGGTCGGCGGCGGGCTGCCATCGCAGGTGCAGTATTCGGTCGACGGTTCCTCAACCGTGAACATTCGCCAGAACGGCGCGCTTGGCAATATGAACCCGTCTTCCGAATTGATTGGCGAATTCAAGGTAGCGGAGTTCAACAACAATGCGGAATTCGCGCAGGTCGGTGACGTCACCATCACAACCAGAAACGGCACGAACCAATTCCACGGCAGCCTGTTTGAATACGCGCAGAATAGCGCTTTCGACGCCGCGGTCTACGGCTCGGAGCTGAACGGAGCGGAGGTCAAGCCTCACAAAGCGTTCAACACCTTCGGAGGAAGCCTGGGCGGGCCCCTCGCCATCCCCAGATTGCAGCACGGGCCTGCGAAGACTTTCTTTTTCGCCGACTACGAGGGTAATCGGCGAAGACTATCCACGGCGCTCTTTGAGAATGTTCCGACTGCAGCCATGCGCGGCGGCGATTTCACTGGCGTCCTCGATTCCAGCGGAAACCAGGTCACCCTCACTGATCCGTTCACGCAGCAGCCGTACGCGAACAACCAGCTTCCCAGCGGCAGCCAGTGTGCAAATGCCCAGGACTGCCTGAACAGCGCCTCTCTCAACCTGCTGGCCAATTACATCCCCTCGCCCAACACCTCGGTGCCCGGCGTCAATTATCTGCAGGAAACCTTCACTCCCAGCAATACCAACGGCTACGACGTACGCGTCGACCGCACGCTGACTTCCAAGCAATCGGTCTTTGCGCGATGGAGCTGGAAGAATGTAGCGACCACCATCGCAAATCCCATTCTGCCCGCGGACAATGACGTCGAGCACGATCGGAATCTGATCGTCTCCCACAACTATGTCATCAGCAACAATCTGATCAACGAAGCGCGGTTCGGTCTCTCTCTATATCAATTGCAGGTGCACTTCCCGATCGAGGGAGCCCAGGCAATCTCGACCCTCGGGCTCGAGGGCTTGGACCTCAGCGACCATCCGGCCACCGGCGCTTTTCCGATCTTCAATTTCAGCGACGGGACGGGCCTCACGCCAATCGGCCGCGACAAAACAGGGCTCACGCAGTCTCAGACCATCCAGTTTGCCGACAACCTCACATGGATTCGCGGCAGGCACACCATGAAGTTCGGTGCGGACGTCCGTCGTGTCTATTACCGCGACCTCGAAAGCTTTGGCGGCGCGGACGACTTTGGCGCGTTTACCTTCAATCAAGGCTCCTTCACCGGCAACGCATTCGCCGATTTCCTTCTCGGCCTGCCCTCCAAAACGTATGTCGCGCAGTCAGGACCTGATGTCCACGCCTATGCCTTCCAAACCGGCCTCTACGCCCAGGACGAGTTTCGGCTCAGCGAACGCCTCACCTTAAGCTACGGACTCCGCTGGCAGGCCCTGCCTCCGTTCGTGAGCGAGGATCACAACCTCACGGCGTTTGACGTCCGCAACGGCGGGATTATCGAGCCTTCGGGAAACCAGCCGCGGCCGGGATTCCTGAACACAATCAACACTTGTGTCGCGGGCAACTCTTCGGACCCCTGTGGCGGACCGGCAAGTTCCACCCTCAATTGCGCGCCGGTGAATCCGGCCCTTCCGTGCGCGCCGGTTGAATCCGCCGGTTCGCTCGGTCTCGGTCCGGGGCTCCGCCAGTTCTATAAGCGGAACTTCCAGCCGCGAATCGGCTTTGCGTATCGGCCCTTCGGCAACGGCCAGACCGTCGTCCGCGGCGGCTTCGGCATCTTCACGATGACCAATCTCGGCCAGCTTTCGTTCAACACCACGAATATCGACGTGGCGGTGGTTCGCACCACTCAAAACTCATTTTCGGCCGGCCAGCCCGCTTATCAGTTTCCGGCCGTGCGTACCGCCGAGAATCCTTTGTCGATTGCCGGCACGGGCGACTTCTACCAGAACACGCTCACGGATTATCGCGATCCGCAGTCGGCGCAGTGGAATTTGACGCTCGAGCGCGAACTCGTCAGCGGCGTAACTCTCCGTGAAAGCTACGTGGGGATGAACTCCTACCGCATGAGTCAGACCGTCGACCTCAACCAGGTCCAGCCCAGCTCGATTTCTCCGAATCCGAATCCCAAGCCCTATCCCAACTGGGGCAGGATTCTCTCGACTGAAAACGGAGGCGACGTCAATTACGAGGGCCTGCAATCCGAGCTGAACGTGCGCTCGCGCAGCGGGCTCACCTTGCAAGCCAGCCACGTGTGGGCCAAGAGTCTCGGCAACGTGGGAGGCGACGCCCCGACGGCCTTCACTCCGGAGGTCATTTACGGAACGCCGGTGGCGAATCGCTTCGACCTGGCCGCCAACCGCGGCAACATTGCCCAAACGCGCCGCGATCGTTTCCTTGTCACCGCACTCTACGATCTGCCCTTCGGCAGAAACCGCAGGTTCCTATCCCACATGGGTCGGCTCTCCGAGGCAGCCCTCGGCGGTTGGTCCTTCAGCACCGTGACGCTGTGGGAGACCGGTCCGTATCTCACTCCGGTCACAAGCTCCAGCTACGATCCCGGCAATTTGAACCTGGTTTACCGCGGCGCCTTACAGCGTCCCGACTGCACCGGGAATCCGAACTTCTCGACGAACGGGAGCCTGTTCAACCTCGCTGCCTTCAACCCGATTCCTGCCGGGCCGGTCGGCAATTGTGGCGTGGGCAGTCTTCTCGGCCCGGGAACCACCGCCGTTGCCGCAGGCATGTCGAAGAATTTCCAGGTGGGAGAACGCCTCCGCATCCGTTTTGAAGGCACCTTCACGAATCTGTTGAATCATCCGAACTTTGCCCCGCCGGCAACGGACGTGACCTCGCCTTCCACGTTCGGCGTTCTTACCAGCGTGCAAACCGCCGAGAACAGCGGCAATCGCACGGGACAAGTGTCGTTGCGGTTGGAGTTCTGATGAGCCGCGAGGAATAGCGAGACGGTTCAGCCGCAAGCAAATGGGGCGCACCCGCACTCCGCGCTGCGCCCCTGTTACGGCGTGACGACAACCTGTTTCCCGAAGTATTGCACCGTCTTGTCGGCCTTCGGCGTCGGCGCGATGCCGATTCCATGGCCGTCCCCGACGAAAACGATCTGAAACGTCCGCGATTGCAGCATGCCGGGAAACTGCCCCTGCCGCCCGCCGATCGTCAGCGTGTGCGACGCATCGTCCCAGTGGATGGGAATCGTCGCATGCACTCCCTTTTCGTAGTCGTAGTTGTCGTTCTCGTCTTCGTATAGCGTGAAGTTCGCGTCCGCACCGGCGTAGACGCGCAATTCGATCGGGTCCGCCGACTTCTCGGTCGAATACTGGATGTCCGGCCCCATCGGCAGAATCGACCCCGCGCGAGCGTAGAGCGGAATCCGGTCGAGCGGCGCCGGAGCGTCCACCGTCGCGTTCCCGCTGGTTGCGTGCCCGCTCCAGAAGTCATACCACTTCGCATCCGGCAGATACAGTTGGCGCGACGTCGCCCCCGGCTCCGTCACTGGGTTCACCAGCAGCGCCGGCCCGTACATGAACTGATCCCCCACGTTCTGGGCGTGCACGTCGGTGCGGAAATCCATCACCAGCGGCCGCATCGGCGTGTAGCCCTCGTTCGTCACCTTCCACGCGAGCGAATAGATGTACGGCATGAGCCGATAGCGCAGCCGGTCGAAGCTCGTCAAAATCTGCTGCGCGTCAGCGCCGTACGACCATACCTCGTTCGTGTTCGTCGTTCGCGTCCCGTGAACGCGGAAGATCGGGCAGAACGTTCCGTACTCGAACCAGCGCACAAAGAGTTCGCGATACGCAGGATCATCGGGATTGCCGATGATGAAGCCGCCGATGTCCGTGGTCCAGTAGGGAATCCCCGATAGCTCGAAGTTCAGTCCCGCCGGCACCTGCCGCGCGAAACTCAGCCAGTTCGACTCCACGTCGCCCGACCACGCCGTAATCGAGTTGCGCTGGGCCCCCGCAAACGCCGACCGCGACAAAATGAACACGCGCTTCTGGTCTGACGCGCTCCGCTGCCCTTCGTAAACGCCGGCCGTGTGCATCAGCGGAAACATATTCGCGTAACGCGCACCGTTGCCCAGCGCCACCTTCTCTGTCTCGAGAATGCTCTTCTCGCGATTTTCCGTTTCGGGCTCGTCCGTATCGAGCCACCACGCATCCGCGCCAAGCTGAAAAACCTTGTCGAGCAGTCCCCAGTAATACTTCCGCGCGTCCGGATTGAACGTGTCGTACAGCGCCTGTCCCTCCGGGTGAACGTCGCCCGTTCCCACGACCATCTTGTCGATGAAATATCCTCTCTTTTCCATGTCGTCGTACACCGGCGAGCCCGGATTGAAATACGGCCAGAACGAAAACATGATGTGGACGTGATTCTCGTGCAGCTCCGCAATCATGCCCTTCGGGTCGGGATAGTTCTTGTTGAACACCGGCTCGCCCATCGTGTTCCACCAGAACCAGTCCTGCACGATGTTGTCGAGCGGGATGTGCATGTCGCGGTATTTGTGCGCGATGCTGAGCAGCTCTTCCTGCGACGCGTAGCGGTTCTTGCACTGCCAGAACCCGTACGCCCACTTGCCAAAAAGAGGCGCCGCGCCGGTGAGCTCACGGTACGAGGCGATGATGTGATCGAAATCGGGACCGTAGACAAAATAGTAGTCCAGCGTGTCCGCCACATCGCTCGTCAGGTAGAGCGCGTGCAGGAATCGGTTGTCGAAAAGGCTGCGGGACGTGTTGTTCCACAAAATTCCGTACCCTCGCGTCGAAACGAAAAACGGCACGGAGATATTCGTGTTCGTTTGCGTCAGGTCGACAGCCTCGCCGTGATAATTCCACACTCCGGCCTGATGCTGCCCGAGCCCATAAAAGGCCTCGGTGGAATCCCACAGGCCTGAAGACATTTCCGATCGGTACGTCTTTTCGCCGTTGACGACCACCGGCGTCAGGCTTCTCGTGCCGTCTTCGAACAACTTCTTGCCCGCCGAATCCGAATAGAGGATTGCTCCGTTCCTGCGCGTGATTGTGATTTTCATGCTCGCGGTCATCAGCGTGACCGCCCGATCCGTCGAATCCATGCTCCATTGCGCCGCCGGCCAATTCGTTTTCGTCACGATGTACTGCGGCACATCCGGAATGGAAGACCCGGGCGCGTAGGTCACGCGGATCACCGAATCCGCGCATACCTGCACGCGCAGCACGCCCGTGCCCATCGTCAGCAGCACGCCGTCCGCTTGCTTCTGAACGCCCGTCACGGGATTCAGCGGACTCCACTGCGCGCCCGCGACGGACGCGAACAACGCGAAGAACAACCCCATCGCCATCACAAAACGTAGTTTTTTCATGTTGGATCAATCCACGAAAGGAATTTTGACTTTTCTTGCGTGCTGCTCCCCCGGCCCGAAAACTCTGGCACCGGCCGGTATCGTTGTCAACCGCAATCGCCGCAACCACCCTGGAAAATCGTTTTGCCGATTTCCTGAGGCTGTTCCGCGGGCGCTCCATCCGCGCCGGTGGTATAATCCCGCTCCTCTGTTTATGCCGGCATCCTTCGCGAAATGGACGGAAGCAGCGACCTCGCACGGCCTTCGCATCCTTGTCATTTTCCTCCTCGCTTTCATTCTCATCCGCATTCTCAAGGCGATCACGAAGCGCCTCGTCCAGTCGGCGAAATCCCCCACGCGCGTCGCGTTGATGCGCGAGGAGCAGACTCGCACGATGGCTGGCGTCCTTTACAGTGTCGGCGTCACGGTCATCCTCGGCGGCGCGGTCCTCACCATGCTTCCCGAGCTCGGCTTCAACGTCACGCCCGTCGCTGCCATCGCCGCCGTCGGCAGCCTGGCTCTCGGCTTCGGCGCGCAAAGCCTGGTAAAGGACTTGATCAACGGCCTCTTCATCGTCTTTGAAGACCAATTCGTCGTGGGCGACCTCATTCAGGTCAACGGCGAAACCGGCCGCGTCGAATACCTCACGCTTCGGCGAACCGTGATCCGCAGCGCCAATGGCGCCCTCGTGACCATCCCGAACGGCCTGATCGGCCAGGTCGACAACCTCAGCCGCGATTGGTCGCAAACCTTCGTGGACGTCACCGTGTCCGGTGATGAACTGGTGGGGCGCGCACTTGCCACCCTCGAGAAAGTTTCCGGCGATTTCCGCAACGACCCCGATTGGTCCGCCACGCTCGTCGACGGCCCGCGTGTGCTCGGCATCGAATCGCTTTCGCTCGACGGCACGGTCCTCCGGCTTCAGGCGCGCACCGTCCTCAACCGCAAGGACGAAGTTGCGCGCGAACTGCGACGCCGCATCAAGATCGCCTTCGAGCAATCCCGCATTCCGCTCACGCAATCGCACAAGATTCAGTTGCACGGAGACGCCTCGGCGGCGTCGGCATCCAGCTGAATACAATCGAACTGGACTCAAAGGAGGAACACATGGGACAAGTCACACACGAACAGGTCAACCTGCTGCTTCGCCTCTACGACACGCGCCGCGAGCCGCGCCTGCGAGAGGCTCGCGATTGGTTCGGCGCAAATTTCCATCCGAAAACCCCCGAGGATGCCATGCGCATCGCTCCTCCGGGGAGCCGCGAGAACGCCTTTCTGCGCATGGTCGTAAGTTACTGGGAGATGGTGGCGAGTATTGTCAATCGCGGTTTGATCGATGAGGACTTCTTCTTCGAAAATACCGGCGAACAGTGGGTCGTCTTCGAGCAGGTGAAGCCCATCCTCGCCGCCTGGCGCGCGATGTTCAACAGCCCCAAATTCCTCGCCAACCTTGAGGAACAATGTCGGCGCCTCGAAGGCTGGCGCGAACAGCGGAATCCCGGCTCCAACGAATCCATCCGCAAGATGATGGCTCAGATGCAACAAATGATGCAGACGCAGAAGTCTCAGAGCGCCGGAAACTGACCTCGCACCTCAACAATCGTTGGGACGTGATCGAAGGCCGGGCAGCGATGCTCGGCCTTCTTGTTTTAGGCCGGTATTTCCTGCTTATTCGTACCGCAGCGCCACCATCGGATCGATGCTCATCGCCCGCCGCGCTGGCACGTAGCACGCCAGCAGCGTCACACCGATCAGTACGGCCGAAACAACCAGAAACGTGAATGGATCGTCCGCCTGCACACCGTACAGCAGTGTCGATAGCACCCGCGTCACTGCGAATCCCGCTACCGCTCCAATCACAATGCCCTGGGCGGCCATCGAAACGCCATGCTTCAGCACCATTCTTGCCACGTCTCTCTGCTGCGCGCCAAGTGCCACGCGGATTCCGATCTCTCTCGTTCGCTGCGCGGTCGTATAGGCAATCACGCCGTAAAGCCCGCCGGTCGCAAGCACCAGTGCCAGGGCTCCGAATACGCCCAGCAGGATTCCGATCGCCCGCGCAGGAAACAGCGGCAACGTCATGTATTGCTCCATCGTCTCGAGATCGGTGGCCGCCAGACTTGAGTCGACTTCTTGAATCGCGCGCCGGATCGGATCCAGCAGCGATCTCGGGTCGTTGATCGTCTTCACCACAAGAGTCTCCGAAGGCAGGTATCCGATGGGTCGGTAGACTAGGGGCAGAGCATCTTCGCCAAGCGTCCGATACTTCCCTGTCTTCGCCACCCCGATTACTTTGGCTTCTCCGTGCTGTCCTATCCTGAAGTGCTGCCCCAGCGGATCGCTGCCTGGCCACAATCGCCGTGCCATCGTCTCGTTGACGATCGCGACTCCCGCCGAAGTGCGGGTCTCCTCGACCGTAAAGTCGCGGCCGCGCAGCAGTGGAATGCTCATCGCCTCGAAATAGCCCGTGCCCACTTGCAGGACATCGACGCCTAGGCCGCCTTTGCCCGGCGTTTGCCCCGGCCCCTCCGCAGAAACAGATGTCATCTCGCGCGCCGTGCCCAGCGGAAGATGGCTCACCCAGCTCGCCGCATTCACTCCGGGCAGGTTCTTCGCACCTTCAAGCATGCGGCTGTAAAACTCCCGCCCTTCCTGTTCGCTGTACCCAATGCGTCCCGGGTCGATCGTCGCAACGGCTACATGCCGCGTGTCGAATCCGGGATCGATCGACCGTGCGTTCAGCAAACTCCTCACGCACAGCACAGCCCCGACCAGCAACACAACGCACGTCGCCACCTGAACCACCACGAGAGCCGCTCGCAGCCGCGACTTCTCGTAGCCGCCCCCTGTTGAGCCGGCCTTGAGTGCGGCGGTGAGGTCCGTCTTGGTGCCTTGCAAAGCCGGAACCAGGCCAAAAGCGATCCCGCTCGCCAGAGACGCCACCAGCGTGAACGCAAACACCCGCCAGTCCGTTGGCACCTCAATCTTGATAGGCAGGCTTGCTGGCTTCAGGCTCATGAGCAGCGGCGCGGTCCAATACGCCAGCATTAGCCCCGCGCAACCTGCCAGTCCCGCGAGTAGCGTGCTCTCGACCAGAACTTGCCGCACCAGCCGCGCCCGGCTCGCCCCCATCGCCGCCCGAACCGCAATCTCGCGCCGCCGTCCCACAGCTCGCATCAAGAGCAGGTTCGCCGCGTTCACGCACGCGATCAACAGCACGAGCCCCACCACGGCCATCAGCAATCCTGTGAAAGCGGCCACGTACCCTCGATAGGGTCCCGGCACGAGCGTCGATGGGTACACCGTCGCGCTCGTATCTTTGTTTGTGTCCGGATGTTCCCGCGCGATCTGTTGCGCCAACACCGTAATTTCCGATCGAGCCTCCGCAATCCCAGCCCCCTGCCTCAGCCTTCCCACTCCCTCGAGCCAGTATGATTGCCGGCTTTCCAGCCTGTCCGTGTCTCCCGTGATTTTCCCGACCATCGACAGGGGTGCCCAAAAGTCCGGCTCCATCGCGATTTCAAGCCCCGCAAATCCTGCGGGCGCAATTCCCACGACGCCATATTCCGTGCCATTCAGCACGAGCCTCTTGCCGAGAACATTGGGATCGCCTCCCAACCGCCCGCGCCAGAACGCGTACGAAAGAATCACCGTCGGCGTCGCCGAAGACTGGTCATCTTCGGGCAACAAAGTTCTTCCCAGCGCCGCTCGCACTCCCAGCACTGCGAAGAAATTGCCGGAAACGATTTGTCCCTGAACTAATTCCCCGCTTCCGGAGCGGTTCCAAATCACCGGTTGTGGATCTCCGTCGAAGGCCAACATCCCCGAAAACATCTTCGTGTGGTCCCGGTAGTAGAGGTAGTCAGGGTATGTCAGTGGGAAGAATCGCTCGAGGCCCGCCGCCTTCTCGTTCTGCAGCCATACTTCCGCCAGCCTCGACGTTTCCACAACGCCCTGGGCCGGCCTCAGCAGCAGCGCGTTGACGTAGCTGAACACTGCCCCGTTCACCGCGATCCCCAGGGCCAGCGTCAGCACCGCCACCGCCGTAAACCCTGGCGTCCTCGCCAACATCCGAACGCCATATCGCACGTCCAGCCATAGGTCTGCCAGCACGGGAACCTCCCTCACGCTTTCCGCTGGGCGATATAACGAACCACCCTTGCGCGATGTTGCGGTTATTTTCAGGGACCGGAGTGAGGCCAGATACCGGTTATGCGGCTAGTTAGTTCCCGGCCTGCCTTGTTTCGCGCACGATGTCGATCAGCCCCTTTGCCAGAGGGCTCATACAGCGGTGCTTGTGCCAGTGATCAACGCAGCTTGTGCGGAATCCACCACCCATGAAGACCTTCGCTCAGGGCTCGCGAACCTTCAGCACCTGATCGGCCTTCACGTCGTGAAGCTCTTGCACCTGCCCGCTGGGCCAATGAATCTGAATCGTCTTCGCAACCGCTTCTTCGCCCAGTCCGAAACGCACCAGCGGCTCGCTCGACGACGCATACCCCACGCTCGTCGTGCAGTGGTTATAGAGCTTCCTGCCGCCCGGCAGTGTCACTTCCACCTTCGTTCCAATTCCGTCGCGATTGCTGCGTGTGCCTGTGAGCTTCAGCGCCAGCCAGTGCCCCGCGTTCGGCGTAACATTATGAAATAGCCGCGCCGGCCCGTTCACGTTCGCAACAACCGCGTCTACGCGGCCGTCATTGTCGAAATCGGCGAAGGCAACACCCCGGTGTTGCCCCGCCTGCTGAAAATCGGCCCCGGCGGTCTTGGAAACATCTTCGAAGCGGCCATTCCCTTCATTGCGAAACACGGAGTTTGGCAGCGCCGCCGCCGTTCCCAGGAACCGGTCGAGCGCTGGAAAGTGCGCGTTCGCCGTGAACACGTCTTTGAATCCGTCGTTGTCGAAATCGTACAGGCCGACTCCCCAGCCCGTCAGCGTGCGCGTCTCCAGCGTCAGCCCCGACGGCGTCGTGTCGTCGTCGAACGTGGGCAACTTGCCGGTGTTTCGAAACAGCGAATAAGCATCGTTGATCATGGCGGTGAAGATCAGGTCGGGGCGGCCGTCATTGTCGAAATCCCGAAAATCCGCGCCCATGCTCGCCACCGGCCGGCCGTTGTCGTTCAGCGCCACCCCCGCAAGCATTGCCACTTCTTCGAACTTCCCATGGCCCAGGTTGTGGAACAGAAAATTCGGAACGGAATCGTTGGCCACGAAAATATCCATCAGTCCGTCTCCGTCGTAGTCCGCCACCGCCAGTCCCATGCCCTTGCCGAGGTGCGCGCCGAGCCCGGAAGACTCCGTGATGTCCGTAAACGTTCCGTCATGATTGTTGCGGAAGAGCAGGTTCGGCGTGTCGTGATACGCGTCCGGGCGGCAATAGAGCGGCTGCTCTTTCGTGCCGCACGCCGGCTCCAGCTTCGGATCCCACTGGACATAATTGCTGACCACCAGATCCAGCCAGCCGTCGTTGTCGACGTCGACCCACGCCGCCGCCACCGACCACAGTTTGCCGTAATTCGGTTCGACCCCGGTGAGGTGAGCCTTCTCGGTCACGTCCTCAAATGTCCCGTCACCGCGATTGTGATAGAGGAAATTCCGGTTCACGCCCGCGACGAAAATATCGGGATACCCGTCGTTGTCGTAATCACCGACGGCCACTCCCATCGAGTAGCCTTCGCCCGCCACACCCGCCTTTTCCGTCACATCCGTGAACGTCCCGTCGCAATTGTTGCGGAAAAGGCGATTGGAATATTCCGGACCCGTTTTCTTGAGCGACGGCATCGCCGCGCCGTTCGTGAAAAAAATATCCATGCAGCCGTCGTTGTTGTAATCGAGGGCCGCGACACCGCCCAGCATCAGCTCCGGTTGGCGAAAGTCTCCGGCCGCGCCGTTGCGCAACTCGAAGTTCAGCCCCGCCTTGGCGGCGATGTCCTCGAACCGAATCTGCCCTCGAGGCGCGCTCCCGGCCGCCGCCAGCAGCACGATTAGCGCGATTCCAAGCGCCGTTGATAGTCGCGCAGCCATTGCGCCTGTTCCGCCGCCTCCTTCGTCCGGCCTTGCATCTGGTAAATCCTGAGCAGCAGATTGTGTCCGGCGGGAAGCTCCGGCAGCAGCCGGACGCACTCCTCCGCGGCCTTCGCCGCGTCGTCGGTGCGCTGAAGCTGCAGCAGCACCTTGGCCCGCCACAGATACGCCACCGGCGTCTTCGTATCCCGCGCGATCACGCCGTCAACCGTCTTCAACGCTTCTTCCGCCCGTCCCGTTTCGTATTGCAGCTCCGCGTACGCAAGCTGCAGGTCGACGTCGTCTCGCGCCTCCGTATTCCCCAACAGCGCCTGAATCGCGGTCTCCGCCTCTTGCGTCCGAGCCAGCTTCGCGAGGCAGACCGCGCGATAGACTTGCGCCTTCGTCGCCCAACTCGCCTGCGGCGCCAGTTGCAGCGCCTTTTCAATCCGAGGCAGCGCGCCGCTGTAGTCTTCCCTCTGATACAGAAGTTGCCCGTCGAGAAACGCGGCCTGCGCTTCGCTGTTTTCCTCGCCTGCGCCGCCGCTCGGCGCCGTTGTTGCGGCCTGGCCCGCCTCCTTCAGATCCAGCGCGGCGAGAAACTGCTGCGCCACGCTGTACTGCGGATCGTCGCGCGGTATCGCCTCCAGTATCTGCCGTGCCTCCTTGGACTCGCCCGTGTCGGCCAACGCCCGCGCCAGATCGTACTGCGCTGGAATCGTTGGATCGAGCTTCAACGCCGCTCGAAACGCAGCCGCCGCTGCGCTCATGTCTCCCGCCAACAACGAGAATTTGCCCGCCGCAAACTGCTGCTGCGCATCATCCAGGCTGAGTTCCGCTCGCGCGCGGTACAGCGCCTTCGCCTGCGCGAACGCCTCCGCATCCTCATCCGGCACCTGCCGCGCCCCCATCGCCACCAGCGCTACTGCCGCGCTCATTCGCACCGTCGCCACCGGATCTCGCAGCAGCGACACCAGCTCCGGCGCCACCGCCGCGCGCTGTGCCGCCCGAGGCCTGATCGCGAACGCCGCCGTCGCCCGCACCAGCGGCTCACGATCGGCAAACGCCCGCAGCACCGCATCGTACGCCGATGGATCGTTCGGGAATTCGCCCAGGTACCCCGCCGCGTTCGCCCGAATCAACGCACCCTCCGTCGCGTCCGCCAATATCCCCAGCAGCACCGGGACCGCCGCCGCATCGCCCTTCTGCGCCTCGCTGAACGCATTCGCTCGCCGCACGAGTTTCTGCCCCGCCTTGTCGCCGTACCACGCCACCACCTGCCGTGCGGCCCACTTCGCGTCCTTGTCCGTGTGGCACAAGTTGCACGCATTCGGAATCCCGTGCCGAATCGTGTTCTCCGGCGCCGGCACGCTCATTGAATGATCGCGCATCCGCGCCCTCGCGCTCAGGACCGTCGCCGGCATGTGGCACTCGACGCACGAACTCTCCGCGCCGTTTGCCGCGTGATGCGTATGCGCCGGGATATTCGCCGCAATCTGCTTGTGGCACCCGCTGCAAAGAGCATTGTTCCCAGCCCGCAAATGCGGGTCTCGCTCAACATTGATCTGGTGCTCCTGCGCGTGGCACGTCACGCACGTCGCGCCCCCTTTCAGGAAACACTGGCTCTGCCACAATCCGAGCGCCTCGTTCGCCCACCACCTCGGCCGCCCGTCGGCCCAATACGGAGCGTCGTCCGACGCCGGCAGCCGGTACTGCATTACGGGCAGAAAATAATCGTAGTAATTCGCGCCGGCCTCGAACCCTCCCGCATACGTGTCGCGATACGAGTGGCACTCCGCGCAGATCATCGTGTTGCGCGCCGCGTCCAGCCGTGACAGATCGACGATGGTTTCCCTCACCATCGCCCGGGTCTTCGCGTCCAGCACCTTCGCGCTCGCCTTGGCCACGTGCTCGCTGCCGGGACCATGGCAACTCTCGCAATCGATCCCGAAGCTCTGCCATTTCGTGTGATAACGAAGGTTCTCCAGGTCGAAATTCTTCTCTCCTCGGCTTACGTGGCACGAATAGCAGCTCTTGTTCCACACCTGGACGCCGGCCGCGGCCTCTTCCGGATTCTGCGCCTCCGCCTGATCGATCCACTTCTTCTGGACGTTGTCCCACGTCGCGGGAATGACGATGATTTCCCCGTCCGGCAGCGTGGTCAGGTAGTGCTGGATGTGCCGCTCGCCCAGTGCGTACTCGATTTGGTGTTCCCAGGGTTTGCCCGTCAGAACTGACTCGGTGAAGTAATACTTGCCGCCGCGATGCTCCAACAAAAAGGTCGTGCCGCCCAACACGATCTTCCCTTGCGCAAAATCACCCTGGACGCTCTGCGGCGTCGCGGGCTGCATCATTTTGCTGTGCCGCGATTCCGCCCACTCGCGGCTGACGCTCGCGTGGCACTCTGCGCACGCCTCTGCGCCCACGAAATGCCGCTCGGACTGCGCCCGTACCGGCAACGCAGCCGTGAGCAGAAGCAGAACTCCCAGACTTCTCACCAGAAAACTTTGACCCAAGCCTGACATTGGCGAAGCAACCGAGGCTATCACGATTTTGGCCTGCTCCTTCTGGGCCTTCGCTTTCTCCGTGACCTCCTCCTTCGCCGCCCCGCCTCACCGTTCACGGAGTCAGGAGTTCCCTCCTTCTCTTCGCCCCGGCCAACGCACTCAGTTGTCCTTGCCTTTCTCTGAAATTTCAGATTTTCAATCTCAAATCGGCCTGTGTTTGGGGGTGGAAGCCCCGGACTTCAGTCCGGGGAGCACGGCCTTTTTACCCTGACCTCGGAAGGGCAGGCCCGCGGTAACCAGCCGAAAAAGGAAAGGGCTTTGGCCCTGGCAGGTCTCCCTCTCTCGTTCTAAACCACTCCCAGTACGTCTGGTCCCGGCTCCCATGTCGTCCACACCGATTTGCTGGAAAATCCCAAGTTTTCGAGGAAATCCTAGTTCTAGAACCATTGTAGTAGTCCTATAACTCGGATTCGGAAAATCGATGGATTCGTATCTGAAAAATACGAAAAATCACTTGACATCAACTTCTGCTTCATGGAGACTCGCCGCCAACCACATGGGTGTGTGGGGCTGTGGGTTGGGTCGAGGGGGGTTCCTGGGTGCAAATGGCGTTTTCCCTTTCCTTTGATTATCGATTTTGGAGTGCGGGCAGCAGCAGTTCTTTTGTCGGATCCCCGCTGCGCACCGCGCGATTTGTGTCTTCCGCCATTGATCGCATTTCGGACCACGCTCTGAACCAAACAATATTCGGCACCACAGAACTTAAGGAGGGGTGAATGTTGCGTAACCGCTTGCTCTCGATTTGCGCAGTTCTGCTCTGCGTGTTTGCGGTCAGCGCCTTGCCCGTTTGGGGCCAGGCGACCTCGACCGGTACGATTACCGGCGTTGTCACCGACAACACCGGTGCTGTTGTTGTCGGCGCGACCGTCTCGATCGTCGATAAGGCCACGGGCGATACGCGCTCCACGACGACCAACGAGACGGGTCACTACATTTTCCAGAACGCCAATCCCGGCTCCTACGTCATCAAGTTCAAGAAAGCGGGATTCGCGGAGCTGGACGTCACTGAGGCTACCGTCAATGTCGGTACCCAGTTGACTGAGAACGTGCAAATGAAGCTCGGCTCCATTGCTACCACCGTGACTGTCACGGAGACCGCGGGCGCCGAATTGCAGACCATGAACGCCACCGTAGGCCAGACGATTAGCGGTACTGCTCTCGACAACCTCCCGGCTGTTGGCCGTGACGCCACCACCTTCATCACCTTGCAACCCGGCGTCAGCCCTGACGGCAGCGTTGCTGGAGCAGTCGTTGATCAGAGCACCTTCATGCTCGACGGCGGCAACAACACCAATGACATGGACGGCAGCATGAACGTCTACACGCCGAGCTTCGCCAACGACCCGACGGGCGGAATTGCGGGCGGCGGGCCCACTGGCGTGATGCCGACGCCCATTGATAGCGTCGAGGAATTCAAAGTCAACACCGCCAATCAGACGGCTGACTTCAATAGTTCCGCCGGCGCTCAGGTCGAAATGGTCACTCGCCGCGGCACGAACCAGTGGCACGGCAGCGCCTACGAATACTATCTGGACAACAATTTCGACGCGAACAGCTTCGACAACAATAACGTGGGCAACGCGCTCCCCAGCTACCATTACAGCCGCTTCGGCGCTCGAGCGGGCGGGCCCATCGTTCCCAAGGAGATTCTCGGCGGGAAGACCTATTTCTTCGCCAACTACCAGGGCTTCCGTTGGCCGAACAGCTCTAGCTACGCGGCCGCGGTTCCCTCTCCCGGAATGGCGCTCGGTCTCTTGCAATTCGGCAACGGGTGCACGATTGCCAAGGGTGCCCCACCAGCAGCGAACTGCAATGTCTACAACCTCAACCCAACTGCCGTGACGTACCCGTCCAGCGCGCCCGCCATCGGCGCTCTTGTCCCCGGCACAACCTATCCCGGAACCGGCATCGATCCTCGCGGAATCGGTATCAACCCGGTCGTCGGCGCGATGTGGCAGAAGTACGAACCCGCGGGAACCTCTGAGGGCTGCAACAGCGTGGGTTTTGGTGTTCGTTGCGACGGTGTCAACGAGTTTGGCTTCGTCGGCAACATGTCCCTCCCTCAGGACGACAACTTCGCCGTCGTCCGCATGGACCACGACTTCGGCTCGAAGTGGCATTTCAACACAAGCTATCGCTACTACAGGCTGACTCGTGCCACGAACTCTCAAGTCGATATCGGCGGCGCCTTCGGAAGCGACCAGTTGGGCGTTCCGACCCCGCTCTCCAATCGCCCGCAGCAGCCTTGGTTTTATGTGGCGGGCTTGACCACCAACATCACTCCCAACGTCACGAACGACTTCCATTACAGCTACCTCCGCGACTTCTGGGCCTGGGAAACGGGCAATGCGCCGCCGCAGCCGGGAACCGATTCAGCTGGCGTTCTTGAGCCTTTCGGCGAGTATTCCACCACGGCCCTCACACCGTACAACGTCAACGCGCAGAACGTCCGCACCCGCTTCTGGGACGGCCATGACAACATGCTGCGTGACGACATCACCGTGCTCCACGGCAACCACCTCTTCCAGTTCGGTGGCACCTACGAGCGGAACTGGGATTGGCACCAGCGCACCGATAACGGTGGCGGTATCAACTTCACTCTCACCTACCTGCTCGGCGATTCGAGCGGTGCAGGTCAGGTCGACATGTCCCAACTGTACAACAACGGGTTTAGCAACGGCACGGCCAGCACCACGACTGCGAATCGCGACTTGGCCGCCGTCCTGGGCATCGTCACGGATTCCCAGGTCGCATATACTCGGTCTGGTGCTAACCTCCAGTTGAACACTAAACCCCTGACCCCGGCCCAGGACCAGAGCACCATCCCGTTCTATAACGTCTACTTCAGCGATAGCTGGCACCTCAGGCCAACCCTGACTGTAACGTATGGCCTCGGTTGGACCCTCGAAATGCCGCCCACAGAAGCGCAGGGCAGGCAGGTCGAGCTTGTCGACTCCAGCGGCCAGCAACTCGACCTGCAGTCCTATCTCAACCAGCGCAAGGCCGCTGCTCTTCAGGGCCAGGTCTTCAACCCCGAAGTCGGCTTCGCCCTCGTGGGCAACACCGGTCCCGGACAGAAGTATCCGTATAATCCTTTCTACGGCTCCTTCAGCCCGCGCGTTGCGGTTGCCTGGAATCCTCAGTTTCAGTCCGGCGGTTTCATGAGCAAGATCTTTGGTGAGAACAACACGGTCGTTCGTGGCGGCTATAACCGCATCTACGGCCGCCTCAATGGCGTTGACCTTGTCCTCGTTCCCTTGCTCGGTACGGGCCTGATTCAACCCGTTCAGTGCCGCTCGGCTCTCTCGACCGGCAATTGCGGTCCGGCCTTGCCCGACAGCCTCACCGCTTTCCGCATTGGAACCGATGGCAATACTGCCCCGATTCCCCAGCCGTCCGCCACTCTTCCGCAGCCCGTTTTTCCGGGCATCAACGACGTTTCCGCGGCTGCTGGCGAGGCTCTCGACCCCAACTTCCGGCCGAACGTGATTGACTCGTTCGACCTTACGATTCAGCGCCAGTTCGGGCCCAAGATGATCATGGAGTTGGGCTACGTTGGGCGCCGGATCACCCATGAGTATCAGCCGATTAACATCAACGCGGTGCCGTACATGATGACCGTGGGCGGGCAGAGATTTGACGCCGCTTACGCAGCCGTCGAGACGGCGCTCGGTTGTGCCACATCCCTCGGGGCTTGCGGTGCAAACGTCCCGGCCAAGACAGTGTGCACGGCGAACTGCGCCACGCCAACGCCCACTTTCTCACCGAACCCGCTCTACACTAGCTACTTCAACTCCCTTCCCTCTCAGGCGTTCTTTGAGAACGCGTTGCAACCCAGCTATTGCACGGGCTCGTATGCTGGTGTCGCATACGCGAACTGCACGGCCGCAATGGCTATCAAACAGATCGGCAACCTGGAGACCCAGAAAGTCTGGAGTCTCTGGAGCGGTCTGGACAACGGTGGCTTCAACTTCCCCCGTAGCATGATGAACACTCCGCTGAACTGCCCGACCGGCACCGAGATCGGTTGCAACGGCCAGCTCTCCAGCGGTGTGGGCGTCAACGCCAGCAACGGTTTCGGCAATTACAACGGCGCATTCGTCTCCTTCCGGACGACGGATTGGCATGGCATCACGTCCCAGCAGAACTTCACTTTCAGCAGGGCGCTGGGCACCGGTGCTTTTGTCCAGGCCACCAGCGAGTACACTCCCAACGATCCCTTCAACCTGAAGATAATGTATGGTCGGCAGGGATTTGACGTCACCGACGTGTACAACATGTTCATCGTCTACCAGCCTCCGGTCTTCAAGGGACAGAATGGATTGCTTGGACGAGTCCTCGGTGGCTGGAGCTTCTCGCCAATCTTCACGGCAGGCAGCGGCTATCCGCTGTATTGCAACACTTTGACGGATGCCCAGTCCTTTGGCGGAGGCGACGGTGCCAACTTCTTTAACAACGAACAGTGCATCTTCAGCCAGGCGCCGCCAAGGGCTACCTCGCACTACACGTTTACTCCTGCTTCCGGCGGAAACCCGGCGTCTACTTCGATCAATCTCTATTCAAATCCTGACGCTGTCGCCGCAACCGCTCGCGCCCCGATTCTGGGTCTCGATACTCGGGACAACGGCGACGGCGAATATAGCGGGCTGCCCTACTGGAACCTGGATTTCGAGGTCAAGAAGATGACGAAGATCTCAGAGCGCTTCAGCCTCGAAACCCAGTTCCTCTTCATCAACGTCCTGAACCACATGCAGCCTGGAACCGGTAACGACCCCCTCGATTTGGGTTATGGAACAACGGGGTGGGGCGACATGTCGACCCAGGCCAATACTCCGCGGCAACTGGAGTTTGGCATCCGGCTCAACTTCTAACCCTTCCCAGCTCCAGCTGGATTACGGGGCCGCCCCGACGCAAGTCGGGACGGCCCTTTTCTTTTGCGCATCCGAACTTCATCCGAACCCGCCTTGTTTTGCGCCGCGCCCGTGC
>DATIZQ010000138.1:0-2387 GCA_035517015.1 Candidatus Acidiferrum sp.
GCTTGTGAATATCGTCCTCGCCGAAACCGGCGGCTTCGGCAACGCGCATGACGATGCTCTCAGCGCGGTCAACGCTTTCAAGCTGGGTTTCAAGCGTGACCTCAAGACGTTGGTTTGCGGGCGCCATCGGAAATGCGGGGAGACCCCCCGATAAAAGGCCTTGTATGGGTATCATAGCACCCGCGCGCACGTCAATTGCCGGGAAAGGAAGCCCGCTCACGAGCTCGAGCGTGACCTGAACCCTTCGTAAATCAAATAGATGCCGATGACGAGCGAAATGGCCATATAGACGTAGAAAAGCTTCTCGTAGTGAAGCCTGCTGAGGAACAAATCCGCTTCGGCTTCCGGCGGCAGGAACAAGAACAGCAGGCCCTTCGCCAAAGTTAGCCAGCCGACGAGCGTGACCACCACGGCCGGCGCGCCGCCCGACCAGATGTTGTGCGCGATAACCATCGCCAGCCCACCGACCAGCGTCAGGATTCCGACGATGAACATCAGGGGCGAGTCGTGAAGAAGTGCCTTCACGGTTTCAATGATTGTTTCCTTCCGGATCATCATGGAAAGCGCGGCCAAAAAACAGTACAGCCCGATCAGCCTGCTGAGAAACACTGTGCGCGATGACATAGAGTCCTCCGAATCCGAATTCTAGGCCCAATAGGTACGGTCGAGGGTGCGGTATTGAATCGCTTCGCTCAGGTGCTTGGGTTGGATCGAAGCTGCACCGTCGAGATCGGCAATCGTGCGGGAAACTTTGAGGATTCGGTCGTGCGCGCGCGCGGAAAGGCCTAGCCGCTGGATCGCGGATTCGAGCAGCTTTTCACCTTCGGCTGAAATTGAGCAGTGCTTGCGGATCAGCTTGGGGGGCATCTGCGCGTTCGCGTAAATGTTCTTCTCGGTCAGATAGCGGTCGATCTGGATTTGCCGTGCGCGCAACACGCGTTCGCGGACAGCCGCCGAGCTTTCGATCTCCACATCGCCGCGAAGTTCTTTGTATTTCACCGCTGGAACTTCGATGTGGATATCGATGCGGTCGAGAAGCGGGCCGGAGATTTTCGAGACGTAGCGCTGAATCTGCGGCGGCGAGCAGTGGCACTCGCGGGTCGCGTCGCCGAAAAACCCGCACGGGCAGGGATTCATCGCGGCCGCGAGCATGAATCGCGAAGGGAAGCTGACGGAGATCGCGGCTCGTGCAATGGTGACGCAACCGTCCTCGAGCGGTTGGCGCATCACCTCGAGCACATTGCGCTGAAATTCCGGCAGTTCGTCGAGAAAGAGCACGCCGTTGTGGCCGAGCGAAACTTCTCCGGGGCGCGGCATGGCGCCTCCGCCGATCAAGCCGGCGTCACTGATCGTGTGATGCGGCGAGCGGAATGGCCGCGTGCCCACGAGTCCGCGCGAATCTTCGAGCAATCCGGCAACGCTGTGAATGCGCGTCGTCTCGATGGCCTCTTCGAGCGACATTGGCGGCAGGATCGTCGGAATGCGCTTGGCGAGCATCGTCTTTCCGGCGCCGGGCGGGCCGATCAGCAGGATGTTGTGGCTGCCCGCGCAAGCCACTTCGAGCGCGCGCTTGGCTGCCATCTGTCCGCGCACGTCGCGGAGATCGACCGCATACTGGCTGGCTTCGGCGAGCATCTGCGAAGTGTCGACCGCGATCGGCTTGAATGATTCGGGCGAGTTGATCAGGTCGGCAGCCTGCGGAAGCGTTTTCACGGGGAAAACGTTGACGCCTTCGACGACTGCGGCTTCGCGGGCGTTCACCTCCGGCACCACGACATTTTTGATGCCGCGTTCTCGCGCAGCGAGCGCGGCCGAGAGAGCGCCGCGAACTGAGCGCACTCCGCCGTCGAGCGACAATTCGCCGAGGAAAACAAACGAATCGAGAATCTTGCCGAAAAACTTTCCGTCGCAGCCCAGCAAGCCCAGCGCCATCGGCAGATCGAACGCGGAGCCTTCCTTGCGGATGTCCGCCGGCGCTAGGTTGACGGTGACCGTCTGATAGAAAGGGTAATCGAAGCCGCAATTGCGCAGCGCAGCTCTGACGCGTTCGCGGCTCTCGCGGACCGCGTTGTCCGGCAGGCCGACGACGTTGAAAATTCCGCTCTGGCCTGGGCCGACGTCCACCTCGACTTCCACGAGATATGCGTCGATGCCAAAGACCGCGGCGCTGAAAGTCTTGAACAGCATCTTAGACAGTGGGTGAAATCTTTAGGCGCCGAGCCTAACTCAAAACATGACTTCACGCCAGCGATACGAGCGGGGTTTATAGGTAATAGCCGAGGCCGGAGAAGACTGTCTGCGGCGCCCCATGCTTCATCGTGACGACTTCAATCCAGTGATTCTCGTAGGCATCCCCTTCCAACACGATATCCAACTGTCCGTCGCCA
>DATIZQ010000139.1:0-42200 GCA_035517015.1 Candidatus Acidiferrum sp.
ATCATCCCCGAATGGACGAAGCCGACGACGCCGGAAGCAGTCCTCGACCAGTGGGCGAAAAAGCCGCTCGATTTCGACCCCGGCACGAAGTGGCAGTACAGCAACACCAACTACGTCCTCGCGGGACGCATTTTCGAGAAAGCCTCCGGCACCGGTCTGATGCCGTTCCTCAGGGAAAAAATCTTTGACCCGCTCGGCATGCAAACGGCCGGCGATTGCAGCGTGGATAAGACCCCGGAAGATGCCGTCGCCTATACGCGCTACGGCCTTGGCCCGGCGCGTCCTGCCTTGCGCGAAGGACCGGGCTGGTATTTCGCCGCGGGAGAACTCTGCATGACGCCGTCCGACCTCGCGAAGTGGGACATCGCGTTCTTGAATAAGCAGATACTCAGTGCCGAGTCGTATGGCGAATTCACGCGCGAAGTCTATCTCGCGAACGGCGATGCCACACATTACGCCCTGGGCCTTCAGATCGGTCAGTTCGACAATATTCCGAGGATCGCTCATGGGGGCGAGGTTTCCGGGTTTCTCGCGCTCAATTGGGTTTACCCGACGCGCAACGCTGCCGTGATCGTGCTGTCCAATCAGGACGGCATCAGCTTGATCGGGCGGATTGGAGAGGAGGTCTCCCGCTGGGTTCTCGAGCCGGAGAAGCGCGCGAGCGGCGATCAAGCCTCGCCCGCGGAGCTACAGCAGGTCCGAGGCATCCTCGAAGGCTTGCAGCAGGGGACGATCGATCGGGCGCTATTCACGGGCAACGCGAACTTTTACTTCAGCGACGTGGCCCTTCGCGACATGCAATCGTCGCTCTCGCCTCTCGGACGCCTTACATCCGTAACGCGGACCCGCGAATCCTTGCGCGGCGGCATGGCTTTTCGCCTGTATCGCGCGCAGTTCGAAAAGAAGGCGTTGATCGTGACGGTCTATCTCACTTCGGATGGACACTATGAGCAGTTTCTCGTCGAGGAGCAGTTCTAGAGGCTCGCTCGAGGTGATGGGGGTCGAATTTGAATCCGATCACACATTTTCTAACCGCGTGGGCCGTTGCGAACACGGTTCCCGCTCTCGGCGTCAAAGACCGGGCGATCGTCACGTTGGCGGGAGTTGTTCCTGATATCGACGGGCTGGGTGCGATTCCGGACCTGCTCACGCTGTCTTGCTTGGCGCACGGGGCATTCGCCGCTCGAAATGGTGTCCGCGCGCGCAGACAGGGCGTTGGTCGCAGCCATCCGGAACCGGTTTCCGCGCTGATGGAAGCTGCGGTCTGAGGTTCGCCGGTCGGCAACCCGGTAGTTCCACTCGCCGCCGCAAAAGCCTATAATTAGTTTATAGGGCTGGGTTAGATCCTCAAACGCAGTGAGACGGAGGATATATGCAAGCAGACCGTGTGGACGTCTCCTGGGATCAGGGAAAAGCAAGTTGGCTCGTTCGGATTGCGAGCGGTGAAGAAGTGATTCGTCGTCATTGCAGCATGCCGAAAGACGCCGATGAGCAAACGCTTCGCTCGGCCGTCCAGAAAACGGCGCGGGACGAAGGCTACGAAAGCGGCGTGATCAACATTCAGCGGTAACCAGCATTGCACGCCTCGCTTACCGGGAGGGGCGGTTTTGGGGCACCGCCCCTGCAGGAGTGTATCCGCGGCGGGAATGTTAGAGCTTCGGCAGGACGATCCCTTGCTGTGCCTGGTATTTGCCTTTCTTGTCCTTGTAGGAAACCTCGCAGGGTTCGTCCGACTCGAAAAACACGACTTGGCAGAGACCTTCGTTCGCGTAGATTCGCGCCGGCAGGGGAGTCGTGTTGCTGATTTCCAGCGTCACGAATCCTTCCCACTCCGGCTCGAACGGCGTCACGTTGACGATGATCCCGCACCGCGCGTACGTTGACTTTCCCACGCAGATCGTCAGCACGTTCCGCGGAATCCGGAAATACTCCACCGATCTCGCCAACGCGAACGAATTGGGCGGCACGATGCACACCGGGCCCTTGAACTCCACGAACGACTTCGCGTCGAAATGCTTCGGGTCGACGATCGACGAATTAACGTTGGTGAAAATCCGAAACTCGTCCGCCACCCGCATATCGTACCCGTACGACGAGACTCCGTAGCTGATCACGCCGTCGCGAACCTGGCGGTCCTCGTACGGCTCGATCATTTTGTGCTCCAGAGCCATCCTCCGAATCCATTTGTCAGACTTGACCGACATCAAACCCCTCTCTCGTGAAAGATTGCCGTCCTCTGAAACCCGCTGCAGCCGGTTGCGCGGATAAGGCTGCGCAGTGTATTACACCGGGAGCGGCTTGACAACCCGCAACCCCCTGTCTAGCATAGGTTTCCGGTTCGCGGGAGGTATTGTGATCAAGCTCGACATCGTGAACGCAATCGTCCAGAAGACCACCGTCACTCGCGCCAAGGCCGAGCAGGCGGTGGAGACCGTCTTCGAGGCCATGAAAAACGCCCTCGGCCGTGGCCACCGCATCGAGCTCCGCCGCTTCGGCGTCTTCAACGTCAAGCGCCGCAAGACCGGCATCGGACGCAATCCTCGCACCGGCCAGCAAGTCAGCATCCCGCCCGGAAAAGCTGTCCGCTTCAAGCCCGGCAAGGAACTTCAATCGCTTCCGCCTGAGAAGTCCTGAGGACAGCCGCGTCGAAATCGGCCATCTCGAAAGCCGTACCCCTGCGCTGTGGCCGCGCATCCAACGAGTACGTATGAGCGCCCAGGGCGACGCGAACGGCAACGGCCATGGCCGGCTCCCGCTCGACGTTCTCGAAATGCGCTTTCCGCCGCGCGCTGAGCCGCCTCCCTATCACCCGCGCAAGCGTCCTCTCTGGCCGGCGCTGATATTCTTTCTTCTGACCGTCGTTTCAACCCTCGCCGTCGGCTCCGAATTTGCCATTTCCTACGCTGAGAACCGCGAACCCTTTTCCGGCACGGCCGATCCTTTTGCGATGATGCTGGTGCCGTTCAAACATCCCGACCTGCTCGTCCTCGGCGTTCCGTTTTCTTTTACCCTGCTTACGATTTTGATGGCGCACGAGCTCGGCCACTATTTCGCCTGCAAGATCTACGGCATCGACGCCAGCTACCCCTATTTCATTCCCGCCCCGACGTTGTTCGGCACGTTCGGCGCTTTCATTCGCATCCGTTCGCCCATCACGACGCGCCGCGCCTTGTTCGACGTCGGCCTCGCCGGGCCCGTCGTGGGCTTCGTTCTCGCGGCGCCTGCGATGGCTTTCGCTGTGGCCACTTCAAAAGTCGCGCCTAACGTCGAGCAGAACGCCAACATTCTCTTCGGTGTTCCGCCCCTGATGCGCGGGCTGATCGCGCTCTTTCATCCCGGCATCAACCCGCAATGGGTGTTGCTCAATCCGATCGGCCGCGCTGCATGGGTGGGTCTGTTTGCGACGGCGCTGAACTTGCTCCCGGCGTGGCAACTCGACGGCGGCCACATCGTCTACAGCCTCGCAAGCGGATTTCATCGCCGTATCTCGCTGGCCGTCTCCCTCACTCTCATTGCGTTCGGAATTTATTATTGGCGCGGATGGATTTTGTGGGGCGTTCTGCTCGCGGGCCTGTCCTTACGCTTCCGGCACCCGCCGCTCTACGACCCCTGGGAACGCCTCGACCCCACGCGGCGCGCGTGGGCCGTCGCTGCTCTCGTGATTTTTGTCCTGTGCTTCACGCTCTGGCCGGCAACGAACCCATAGCCGGCCCGTCCCCGCATCACATCAGAGTGGCTGGGTCCACATCGACGATCACCGCCGTGTCGGGAATCTCCTTCGCTGCGCAGAAATCCACTGCTCCGCTCAGCGCTTGTGCCAGCGCCGACCGCTGCGGCGACTTCAGCACAAACTGGAAGCGATAATCCTTCCGCAGCCGCGCCAGCGGAGCCGCCGCCGGCCCCAGAATCTTCACGCCGCGCTCTTCGAATGGCGCGAAATAGCCCGCCAGCGCGCGCGACCATCGGATCGCGTTCTCGATTTTCCGGTCCCGGATCAGGACGCTCGCCAGCGCCGCAAATGGCGGGTAGTGCAGCATTCGCCGGAAATGCGCCTCCTTGTCGTAGAACGAGACGTAGTCCTGCTGTGCGGCGTACTGAATCGCGTAGTGTTCCGGATAGTACGTCTCCACCAGAACTTCCCCCGAAAGGTTTCCGCGCCCCGCGCGGCCTGCCACTTGCGTCAGCAATTGGAATGTTCGCTCGGCCGCGCGAAAGTCCGGGCGCCCCAGCGCCAAGTCCGTCGCGACCACTCCCACCAGCGTCACGCGCTGAAAATCGTGGCCTTTCGCCACCATTTGTGTTCCCACGAGAATATCGAGATCGCCCTCGGCAAACGCGCCCAGAACCTGCTGATACTCGCGCTTCGTCCGAACCGTATCGCGGTCCAGCCGCGCGATGCGCGCCTGCGGAAACTGCTGCCTCAAGTATTCGTCGACGCGCTCGGCCCCGTCGCCCACGAAATACATGTACTCGCCGTTGCACTTCGGGCATTGCTTCGGCGGCCGAACCCAGAAGCCGCAATAGTGGCATTCCATGCGCTGACGGCTCTTGTGGTACGTCAGCGCAATGCTGCAATCCCGGCACTGCACCACCGCGCCACAGCTCCTGCAGAGCAGCGACCAAGAGTAGCCGCGCCGGTTGATCAGCACCATCGCCTGCGTCGATTCTTCCAGCCGCAGCGCGATTGCCGCGCGCAGCGATTCGGACACCGGCGTCGCCTTGTGCTGGCGGCGAAAATCCTCGCGCAGGTCGATGATACGCACGTCCGCCAGCGGTCGGTTCGCCACTCGCTGCGTCAATTCGAGCAATCGATACTTTCCCCCGCGAGCGTTATGGTAGCTCTCGAGCGAAGGCGTCGCGGAACCGAGCAGCGCCACGGCGCCCTCGATTCGCGAGCGGTACACCGCGACGTCGCGGCCGTTGTACCGCGGCGTCTCCTCTTGTTTGTAGGCGGTTTCCTGCTCTTCGTCCACGATGATCAAGCCCAAATCCTCGAGCGGCGCGAACACGGCCGACCGCGTCCCCACCACCACGCGCGCTTCTCTGTTGCGCACGCGCCACCACTCGCGCGCGCGCTCCACGTCCGGCAGCGCGCTGTGCAGCACCGCCACGCTCGCGCCGAACCGTGCGCGGACTAACCGTCCGATCCACAGCGTCAGCGCGATTTCAGGAACCAACACGATCGCCGATTTCCCGCGCGACACCGCTGCGTCGATCGCGCCGAGATAGACTTCCGTTTTGCCGCTGCCCGTCACGCCGTGCAGCAGCCCCGCCATGAACTTGCCGCCCACGATCCATCGCCAAATCTCGCCGAGCGCCTCCTTCTGTTCGGAATTCAGCACGTTCGCCGGCGGCGTGAAATCCGTATCCCACGGATCCTCTTCCGTTGTGAGCGGCTCTTCCCACGCGAGCAGCCGCCCCGCCTTTTCGAGCCTCTGAATCACGGAGCGTGACGCGTCCGCCTTTTCGAGCAGGATGCCGAGCGGAAGCGGCCCGCGCGTCGTCAGAACCTCGCGAATCCGCTCTTCCACGGGAGTCGCCGTGGGTTCCTTATTTCCGTCATTCCACGCGATGATTTTGTGCACGCGCGCCTTCCGGTGATGCGCCGCTTCGCGCGCGGTCAGCAGCCCGCGACGGACCAGCCGCTCCACCGCCGCTTCGCCTCCAGGCCAACGTCTTACGCGCGCCGACGAAGCCGGCTCGCCCTTTTCCTCGAATCGCCGCAGCAGCGCCAGATCCTGCGCCTCCATGTCGGCGGCGCCTGTCGCGAGCGCCAATTGCGCCAGATGCGCCCGGCCAGCCTCGGTCAGCGAATATTCGCGGTCGTGCCGGAACTCGATTTCGGGAGGCAGCATCGCGCGCAGCGTCTCCCCAATCGGCGCCACGTAATAGCGGCTGATCCACTGGCCAAGCTCGATGAGTTTCGGCGAGAGTGCGGGCCGCGGGTCCATCACCTCGGCGATTTCCCGGATGCGCGAGCCGGCTGCCGCCTCCGACGGCCGCGCTGACTCGCCGATCGCCACGCCAACCATCGCCCGGTTGCGAAACGGCACCACCACCCGCCGCCCGATCAGCGATTCGCCGTTTAGTGATGCAGGAAGGACGTACGTGAAGGTCGAGCGCAGAGGGACCGGCAGCGCGACCTCGCAATAACGTGGGGGCATGACTGCGTTGTAGTGTAGCAGCGAAACCTATCGCCTACGAAAAGCGCTTCGCGTGATGTAGGCGCGCTGCCTGTCGCCGGCCCACCGCAGGGCTGCGCCCCCTTTTCGACACTGAACGGACGACATGAGGATGTTTTGGGTGGGAGCCCCCGACTTTCAGTCGGGGGAGGACGGCCTTGAGGCCGCCCGAAAGAAGCCCGACAAAATGTCATGGGCTTCAGCCCTGGGATGTTTGAACCTCAGCGAGACCAATTCACTTCACGAACGGCGCCGTTTCGCCCCACTTTCCTTCGAACACGAACGACTCGAGTGGCTTCCGTGCTCGCGGCGCCGTTTCGCGCTCGCGCAATTCGTTCGGCAACGACGCCGGATCGCCGGGATAGCCCAGTGCGAATCCAGCCACCGCCTCATATCCCTCCGGAATCGACAGCAGCTCGCGCGCCTTGTCCGGAAGAATTCCCGCCATCTGGTGAAGCTGCAGACCCATCGCGGATGCTTGCGCCGCAAGGTTGGCCGCCGCTTGTCCTACGTCGTGAAACGCGTGGCGATTGTCCTGGCCGCTGTGCTCAAACTTCACCCGTGCCGCGCTCAGCCCGATCACCGGAGCCGTCTTCGCCCACGCGCGGTTGAATTCGATGAAACACTCGAGAACGCGATCGAAGCTCTTTCGGTCGTCCTTCGTCGCCACGATGAAAAACCATGGTTGCGCGTTGTACGATGACGCCGCCCACCGCGCCGCCTCGAACAGGCTCCTCAGCTTTTCCGGCTCGACTGGCCTGGGATCAAACGCCCTCGGACTCCACCGCTTGCTCAGTAGTTCGTGAATCGGCGCGGAAGTTTCCGCCCGCTTTTCCAGACCGCTCATAACTCCTCCCGATTTGAACGATGCAGCAGCGGAGCCCTTGATCCGAGCCCCGCGGCCTCATTGTTCTTCTTACGTTGCCTTCGCCTTGCTCGAATCCACCGAGTAGCCGCCGGCCCCATTCGCCGCGAGCAAAAGTAAGCCGCCCATAATCGCCAGGTTCTTCATGAAATGACCCTGGTTGTCCATCCGCTCCATGCCCTGCATCGCCCAGAAATTGTGGAACGCGAGCGTTGTTGGAATCAGGAAAACAAACAGGATCCACGACGCCAGCTTCGTCTGGAAACCCGCCAGGATCGTCAGGCCGCCCAAAATCTCGATCGCGGCTGCGATTCCCAACGCGACAGCCGGCATCGGAAATCCCTTCGCTGCCACGTACCCGGCCATCATCGAAAACGCCATGACTTTGGAAAGACCGCTCGCGATGAAAATCACGCTCAGCAGTACACGTCCGATCAACGCTACGCCGCTACCCGAAGAATTCGCCATTTCGCTATCTCCTCTTGAGAAGTTTTCTTACCCCAGGTCGAACAGCAAGACTTCCGACGAGTCCTTCGCTTCCACCCGCACTTCCGGTTCGTTCGAGAAGGCCGCACCATCCCCGGCCCTCAGTTCCTTCCCGTTCACGCGAACTGCCCCGCGCGCCACCTGCAGCCACGCGTGCCGTCCCGCTTCGAGCGCGTGTTTTGCCTCGCCGGCCTTGTCGAGCCGCGCGATGTAGAGGTCCGCGTCCTGATGAATCGTCACCGTAGCCTTCGGTCCCGCAACGTGATGGAACTTCCCGCGCAGCTCCGCGTCCGAAAACGCAAGCTGGTCGTATTCCGGCTTCAATCCCTTCCGTTCCGGCAGGATCCAGATTTGCAGCAGGTGTACCGGCTCCTTCGGCGACGGATTGAATTCGCTGTGCATCACGCCGGTTCCCGCGCTCATGTGCTGCAGCTCGCCCGGACGAATCACGCCGCTTCCACCCGTGCTGTCGCGATGCTCGATCGCGCCCTCCAGGATCCACGTCAGAATCTCCATGTCGCGATGCGGGTGCATCCCGAAACCTTGCTTCGGCGCGACCACATCCTCGTTCAGCACTCGCAGCGCGCGGAAGTTCACGTGCTCCGGGTCGTAATACTGATCGAAAGAAAATGTGAATCGAGTGTCCAGCCACGAAAGCTTGTTGCGCCCTCGCTCTTCACTCGGTCTGATTTGCAGCATGTTCTGCCTCCCTCTTCCTTCTTTCCTCGCACAATTCCTCGCCGCCCTTTCCAAGCTTCCGGCAGATGCGGCGCAGCTCCTCTTGTTCCGAATCGCTCAGCGCGGACATCACTTTGACGATCGCTTCCACGTGCTTCGGGAATACACGCGAGATTCGCTCCCGCCCCTCCACCGTCAGATGGATCTGGACCATCCGGCGGTCGTTTGCCTGCCGTTCCCGCCGCACCAACCCCTGCTTTTCGAGGTTGTTCACCACCAGTGTGATGTTTCCGCCGCTGCGCAGGAGCTTCTTCGCCACCGTCTTCTGGCACATCGGCCCCAGATGGTAGACGGCCTCCAGCACGGCGAACTGGCCCAACGTCAGGCCGTGGCTTTCGATGTCCGCCGCCAGCTTGTCCATCACCGAGTCCGACGCCCGAACCAGGTTGATATACGCGTTGAGCGCCCGAACTGACGTCTCGCAGCCTTGGTAGTGTGTCGGCATATCTTTAATAATCAGCTACTTAGCCAAGCCTCCGTGTCCGCCTCCGGCGGCCTTCCAAGCCTTCAGTCTGAAAGTTCGTTTAAGCTCAAACGAATAGATGCACCTCCCCTCCCTTGGGATTCACCTGCCGCGTCGGTGTCTGAGTGGGTCCCACCCGCTCTCCGTTCACTCGGCTTTTCCTCTGTGTCCTTCATGGTCCAGCCTCTTCCGTCTTTGCCCTTGAGGGCGTGTGCATGGACTTGACTCTTACTTCTGCCCTCTGCCTTCCAACTTCTGCCTTGTTCTCTGTGTCTCTGTGCCTCTGTGTCTCTGTGGCCAATCTTCAGCCTTCTTCGAATTTCGCGTATTGAACGCGAGCCGCGACAGGTCTAATCTCTCCCCCAGCAGGGGGTGGGCGCGGCACAGGTTTTTACCGTTTCCCTGTCTTGGGCTCGGCCGAAGCCGAACGGTGTCAGGCTGTACCACGTTGCTCACCCCGGAGTTCCCTATGGGCGAGATGCCGAAGCGGGCGCGTATGCCTGGATCAAAACTCCAATTGCGCGAAGTGGTTGAAAAATACCTCGCAGCGGCCGGCGGCTTCGGGCACGACGTGGCGCTCGGTTCGCTCGGTTTTTCGCGGGAGGAGATCGAGGACGCTTTCAGCCTCTTCGATGAGGACTACCACATCGGCCGCTTTTTCCACTTTCGCAACGCTGACGGCGAAAACTACACCATTGACGGTTTCCCCCAGACCCACATCTCCATCGACGCCGCCATCCAATCCATCCTTTAGGCGGGTTTCTCTGCGTACTCTGCGCCTCTGCGGTGAATCGCCTTCCGTCCCAAACTCACGCCGCCGAAGGCGGTCTTGCATGCTCTCAAATTTCAAATTTGAAATTTGAAGTGGCTCCGTTGAGATCCGTCCCTGAGCATCGGAGGCGCGGTTGTGCCCGGCCCGGCACGCAGCGTAGCAGAGTCCCGCGGCCGCCTTGGCCTCGCCCCAATCTCTGCTTGTTCCCGCCGTCGAGCCGCATTAACTTCAGATGTAATGGAATCGTCGGGGACTTCGCAGTTCCGGTCACCGCTCGCCGGCCTCGGGATATTTCTGCGCGATTTTCTTCCCGAGCAAAGTCTTCAGCTCTTGTTCCCCCTGGGCAGTTTCCTCCTTCTTCTCGGCGGAACGCATTTTTGGTACGAGCTTCAACTGCCGGGCGTTTCGGAGGCCTTGCGGCAATCGCCACGGTTCCCGGTTGACCCCTACGCCCTCCAACGGTTCACCCATGCGCTCACCGCCTGGGCTGGGCTAGCGGACCTGCTCGCCCGAAATTTCGCGCAGTTTGCTTTTCTTGCCAGCCTGATTCTCTGGGTGTTGAATATCCCCAAAGCGGCGTCAAGATTTGCTGCCTGGGTTTTCCTTCCAGCTTGCCTTGCTCTCGTAGCTTTCCCTGTCTACATGATTGCGACCGCCCGCCAACGCAATGCCGCCGTCGATGACCTGCTGAACTCTCTGTACCTTTCAGTGCCCGCCCACAACTGGTTTCCGGGTCTCAGCTATGGGTTCTATCTCACCGTAGCTGGCCTAATTGTCTTGGCGGTCTCTCTCGCCCTCGTTCGGCGCGGCAAAGTATCTCTGCCCGTTCGCTTTCGCGGATCTGCGAAAGCCCAAGGACCGGGCACCGAAAAAACCTCCGGTGACGGACACAGCGTGTTCATTTTTATAATCGCAACCACAGTTCTAGCCCTGGCGGTCGCGGATTCCATCGCTCTGCCTCAACTGCTCAGGTCGAGTCCTCCGAAGGTGTTGTCCGGAACCTTTTCCGTCTTCGAGTGGGGGACCGCTTTTGGGAGCGCCGTCGCAGCCGCCGTGGTCGCGTTCGTGTGCGCTGGGGAGGGCAGGACGCGTTTGCTCCACCAGACTATTCGTGCACCATTTGCCGGTATTGGATTGGCTGTTGCGCTCCCTCTGGCCTTGATCTTTGTTCCTCGGCTCCTTTTTAAGTTACTTGAAGGTTTCGGTGTTGTCGTGACGCCATTCGGCTGGCGCGAAATGCTGGTTCCACAACCTCTTCCATCGATCTTGATCGTCTATGCGATCGCGCTTCTCGAGGAGTTCGCGCTGCGGGGGTATCTGCAACCCACACTCGAATCGATCTTTGGGGTCAAGCGGTCAATTTTCCTCACGGCTCTACTGTGGAGCCTTCTTCCCCTCAGCTTCGGTTTGGTCGACTGGTCGCTCATGCCGGTCCTATCCAAGGTCCCCGGGGCTTCACTCCTCGTCCAAATCGCGATCTTGATTGTCTACAGCGTTGCCTTCGGATGGATCTACATCTAGACGCGATCCGTGCTCGCTGTCGCGCTGATGCATGGGACTGTCCTCCTCTTTCACTTGGGGGAGGGATATCAGGTCAACCTGAATCACCCTGTCCTCTATTGGACGGAGCTGGCCCTTTGGGTCTTCGTTGGCTGGCGCGTGTTCTCGAAGCGCCCGGTCAAACGACGGGCGGCACCCTCTTTCCCTTGAAAACGTCCCCTTGCGGGTTAATATGGCGTGTCGTTGCTTCGCCGGCAGATGCGCGGACCTTGCCCTTCGCCGAGAATAGTTGGCCCGCGTTCATCATGCTGTAACAATCTTGTGCTATGAACTACGATGGCGGGTTCTGCGCCAGAAGGGAGGGCAGCTTGCCGGGCCTCCGACCGGGCAAGAGGGAGTCTAATCGCAACAGTCCAGGATTAGAAATCTCCGTAACTGGCTGAAAACAAACGATGATAACTAATTGGAATAGCAACAGGTCGCGTATTCTCTTCACGGCAGGCTTGGCCTTGGCAATGACCTCCCTGGCCGCCTTGGGCGCCGCGCCAAACCAGTCCAAGGCCAAATCGCCTCAGAGCCCGCCTCCGCCGGTGTCCACCCTCCCGACGCTCCCGCCCCTCACGATCTCGAAGACCGAGGTCGTCCCCGACCTCGCCAACCGTGTCGCCCGGTTCCAGCGCGTCAAGATGCCGTTCCACTCAATGGACCTGACGCATGCCCAGCGCAAGATGATCATCAAGCTCGTCGACGCCGCCGGCCTCCTCGATTGCATCTACTGGCGCCAGAGCGACCCCGAGGGGTTGCAACTCTACGTGTCTCTCGACCGGAGCAAAGATCCGCGGGATCAATTGCTGCGCCGCTACCTGAAAATCAACGGCAGCCGCTTCGATCTGATTGCCGGCGATAAACCCTTCGTCGGCGCCGCCCCCATGCCGCCCGGCCGCGGATTCTTTCCCGAGGATTTGAGTCGCCCACAATTCGACGCGTACCTGGGCGAACATCCCGCGCAGAAGGCGCTTCTCTTCGATCCGTTCACGCTGGTCCAGCGGAAAGACGCGTTCCTCGAAACGGTCCCGTATCACATCGCGTACAAGGATTTCCTGGACTTGATGGCGCAGGACCTGCGCGACGCTGCCGATCTGAGCGAGGACGATCCCGCGTTTGGAAAATTCCTCCGCCTGCGCGCCGCTGCGCTGCTCAACGACGATTATTTCGCGAGCGACATCGCCTGGCTCGATCTGCAGAACCCCAAAATCGACATTGTGCTCGCGCCCTACGAAACCTACCTCGATGGGCTGCTCGGCGTGAAGACTTCCTACGGCGCCGCGGTGATGATTCGCGACGATGCCGAAAGCCAGAAGCTCGCCGTCTTTCAGAAGTACGTTCCTGATTTGCAGGAGGCCCTGCCCCTGGCGGCGGAAGACCTGCCGTCGAAACGCGGAAAGCAATCGCCGATGGAAGTGATGGATGCGATTTATCGCGGCGGCGATCTGCTCCACGGCTACCAGGCGGTTGCGGACAATTTGCCCAACGACCCCCGCGTTCACGAGCAGAAAGGCTCGAAGAAAATCTTCTGGAAGAATTTCATGGACGCCCGCGTGAACTACATCATTCTGCCGCTCGCAAAGCGCGTGATGCGCGCCAGTCAGGCGGAGCTCGCCTCCGGCGAAGGCTATCTCGACGATACGATGATGCACGAAATCGCGCACGGCCTCGGGCCTGCCTATGCGCGCACAGCCGCCGGGAAAGTCGATATCAACGAGGCGATTGGCCCCCAATTTTCCGCGCTCGAGGAAGCAAAGGCGGACGTCGTCGGAATGTTCTGCCTGAAGTGGCTGATCGACCACGGCGCGATTCCGAAGGAAAAAGAACAGATGGTGGATGCGTCCTACGTGGCGGGAATTTTCCGCACGGTCCGTTTCGGCATTGCGGAGGCCCACGGCGCCGGCGAGATGATGGAGTTCAATTATCTGGTCGAACAGGGCGCGATTCGCCTCGCGCCGGGGCTCGGCGGCGTCTATGAAATCGATTTCGACAAGATGCCCGCCGCGATCGCGTCACTCGCCAAGGAATTATTGGAAGAGGAAGCCACCGGAGATCGCGCGCGCACCGAAGCCTGGTTCAAGAAATACGCGGTGATGCCGCCCGACCTCTCGGCGATTCTCGCAAAGGCCACCGACATTCCTGTCGACGTCGATCCCGACTTTTCTTTCAACCCGCTGGTGACGCTGCTTGCGCCGCCGCCCCCGCCACCGCCGACGCGAGAGGAATAATGCAGATTTCAGCGCCGCGCCGCCCGGTAACGCTACGGCGAAAAAGTATTGCCGCACCGCTGCTTCTTCACGCGCTTCGTCGTCAGGTCCACCGAATAGCAGCGCGCCTTCTCATCCTTGACAAAAAGCGACTTGTCCGCCAGCTTCAGGTTGGTGATGAACACCCACTGACTGTCTTCTTCTTTCCAAAACTTCTTGATGTCGGTGTGAAAGATCTTCACTTCCCACAGGGCGTGCCCTGTCGCTGCCTCGGACGCAACGACGAACTGATCCTTTCCGTCTCCCTCAGCGGAATATCGGATTCCATCGGAAATCACTGGAGTGACCGTGGGCGGATTCCGCTTTGCGACTGCCGCAGCGCTGAGCAACAGCACCGCAGCACATGGAACCAGAAACCCCCGATGCAAACTCCTCATCCTCGACGGGCCCTTGCGCATTAGTCTTGGGGACAACGGTTGGATAATTGAGCCTTTCAATCTCGACACTACTTCACGGCGGCGGTGCTGTGCTGGAGCCGCGAAGCGAGCGCTTGGTGCTCGGAGCGGATCGCCGCGGGAAGCCGGTCGCCGAACATTGCAAGGAATTCGCCGGTGGCCCGGGTTTCTTCGGCCCAGTCGGCGGGATCGACGCGCAGCAGCTCGTCGATGCTCGCGCGCGAAATCGGCATGCCGTCGAGCGTGAGCGACTTCGGCGTCGGCACAAAGCCGATCGGCGCTTCCACGGCTTCGGCGCTGCCCTCGATGCGTTCGAGCATCCACTTCAGCACCCGCACGTTGTCGCCGTAGCCCGGCCAGAGGAATTTCCCGTTGGCGTCCTTGCGGAACCAGTTCACATGGAAAATCTTCGGCTGCCGTTTGATCTTCGGGCCCATTGCCAGCCAGTGCCCGAAATAGTCCGCCATGTTGTAGCCGCAGAAGGGAAGCATCGCCATCGGGTCACGCCGCGTGACTCCCACGGCTCCTGTGGAGGCTGCCGTGGTTTCCGAGGCCATCGTCGCGCCGACGAAAACGCCGTGCTGCCAATTGAGCGATTCGTAGACGAGCGGCGCCACGCGCGCGCGGCGTCCTCCGAAGATGATTGCCGAGATCGGGACGCCGGCGGGATCGTCCCAGTGCGGTGAAATCGACTGCGATTGGTGCGCGGGCACCGTGTAGCGCGCATTCGGATGTGCGGCGGGTCCGGAGCCGGCCGTCCATCGATCGCCCTTCCAATTGACCATCTCTTCGTGCGGCGGACCGTCGATGCCTTCCCACCACGGCTCGCGCGATGCGGTCATCGCGGTGTTCGTGAAAATCGAATCGCGATGCACGGCGGCGCACACGTTTGGATTCGTGATGGCGTTCGTGCCGGGTGCGACGCCGAAAAAGCCCGCTTCCGGATTGACGGCGCGCAGCGTGCCGTCTTCGGCGATGTGCATCCAGGAGATGTCGTCGCCGACGGTCCAAACGCGATAGCCGCGGTCCCGCAGCGCGGAAACCATCATGGCGAGATTCGTCTTGCCGCAGGCGCTGGGAAACGCGGCCGCCATATAGGTCACTTTCCCGCCGGGAGCTTCGAGTCCGAGGATGAGCATGTGCTCCGCCATCCAGCCTTCGCGGTGAGCCATCCAGCTCGCGATGCGCAGCGCGAAGCATTTTTTCCCGAGCAGCGCATTCCCGCCGTAGCCCGAGCCAATGCTCCAAACCAGGCTCTCTTCCGGGAAATGGAGGATAAAGCGCCGCGATGGATCGAGATCGCCGAGCGAGTGCAGGCCGGGAACAAAATCGGCCGAAGATCCGAGGCGGTCGAGCGCGATCTTGCCCATGCGCGACATGATGCGCATACTGGCGACGACGTACGGGCTGTCCGTGATTTCGACGCCGACCCGGCTGTACGGCGATGCCGCCGGGCCCATAAGGTACGGGACGACGTACATCGTGCGGCCCTTCATCGCGCCGTCGAAGAGCGGGCCGACCCTGGCCTTCGCTTCTTCGGGCGCCATCCAGTTGTTCGTTGGCCCGGCTTCGTCTTTCGAGCGCGTGCAGATGAAAGTGACGTTTTCAGTACGGGCTACGTCGTTGGGATTGCTGCGATGAAGATGACAATTCGGGTATGTTTTTTCGTTCAGCGCGATGAACGTGCCATCGCGGAGCATCTCACCCGTCAGGTGTTCGATCTCCGCGTCGGAACCGTCGCACCACCGGATTCTAGCGGGTCTGGTCAGGCGCGCAGATTCTTCCACCCAAGCTTCCAGCGGCGTAGACACCCATCCTCCCGAAAGTCCGCGCGGGGACGTCGCCCGGCCGCGGCAGCCTGGACGCGGGGCGACCTGAAGTAATCGAAGCGTCCCAGCGCGGAAGTGTAGGGCACGCAGAAAGGAATTGCAAGATTGCCGCGTCAAAATTGGTTCGAAAAACTATTCTTGCCGCAGCGCCTTCATGGGATCGACCTGCGTCGCTCGATGAGCGGGAACGTAGCAAGCGAGCAACGCCGAGAGCAGTAGCAAAAGCGCGACGGCGCTGAATGCGGTCGCGTCGATTGTGCCAACGTCGTAGAAGAGGGAGTGCATTGCGCGGCCGACGAAATAAGCACCGCCAAGGCCGAGCGCGAGGCCCATCGATGCAAGGATCATTCCCTCCCGCAGAACGAGTGAGAGGACGCGGCCGGTCCCGGCGCCGAGCGCCATGCGCAGTCCGATCTCGTGAGTGCGCTGCGCGACCGCGAACGACATCACGCCGTAGATTCCAAGCGCCGCAAGCAGCAGCGCAATTCCTGCAAATCCTCCGAACAGAAACGCTGCGAAGCGGTCGCCGGCCATCGACTCATCCATGATTTGATCCATCGTCTTCGGGTCGGCAAGCGGCAGGTTGGGGTCGACCGACTGAACGATATCGGCGATGCTCTTGGTCAGCGCGGCGGGGTCGCCCACCGCTCGTACTGCCATCGCGGCTTGCGGCCAAGGGCTCTGCCAGAAGGGAACGTCGATTTCCGGGAAACCGTCGCCTCGCGGTCCCCCGTTGCGGACGTTGTGGTACACGCCGACAATCTGCCATTCGATTTCCGGCCCTAGTTTGGTGACACCGGGAATCAACTGCTCGACGCGAATCCGTTGCGTCAACGGGTCGATGTCGGGGAAATGCTTCTTCACGAACGTTTCGTTCACCACGGCGACCGGCACTCCGCCGGCGATGTCTTGCGCGGTGATGGCGCGGCCGCGATCCATGCGAATGCCGAAGGTTTGGAAATATTCCGGTGTGACCATGTTGAAGCCGGCGCCAGGACGCTGCGAAGGATCGTCGACGAGCTTGCCGACAATCTGAAACGGCATGCCGAAATTCACCCCTTGCAGCGGCATGCCTTCCGATGCCGAAGCCGACGAAACGCCGGGGAGCGCCTGGATTCTCTCGATCAACTGGCGGTAGAAAGCGGTGATTTGCTTTGGTTCCGTCAGGCGGCCGTCCGGCACGGGCAGGAAGAAAGTCAGCAGGTGATCGCTGCGAAAGCCGAGGTCCACGTGAGCCACGTTCCACAAACTGTGAATCGCGAGCCCGCCTCCGGCGAGCAGGCTGAGGGCGAGCGCAAATTCTGCCACCACCAGCACGCGCCGCAGACCGTGGCGGCCCGCGCCGGAGGAAGAGCGACCGCCCTCTTTCAGAACCTCGTTCAAGTTCATGCGCGCCGCTTGCCATGCCGGAGCGCAGCCGAACAACACGCCGGCGAACAAACTCGCCGCCACCGTAAACAGCAGCACCGGCACATTGAGCCGCATATCCGCTTCGGACGGAAGCGTGAACGGCGGCATCATCGCGACGATGAGCTTCAGCAGCAGCCACGCGAGACCGATGCCCACTACGCATCCGACGGTGGCCAGCGCGAGGCTCTCCGCCAGAAACTGGCCGAAGAGCCGGCTGCGCGAGGCCCCCAGCGACGCTCGCACCGCAACTTCTTTCTGTCGCGTGGTGGCGCGCGCCAGCAGAAGATTTGCTACGTTGGCGCACGCAATCAGCAGGACGAATCCCACCGCGCCCATGAGCAACCAGAGGCCTCGGATCACGTCGCGGCTGAGAAAGTCGTTCTGCAGAGGCTCGACGGTCGCGCCCCAACCCTTGTCCGACTTCGGGTAGACCTCAGCCAGGTGGCGGGTGACGCGATCCATATCCGCGTTTGCCTGCGCCAGCGTGACGCCGGGCTTCAGCCGCCCCATCACGAGAAGCCAGTGGAAATCGTGATTGATCTGGTCCGGTTTGAATGCCAATGGCAGGTCGATGACGTTCTGCAAGCGGTCGGCGGGACCAGGAGCGAGCACGCCCACAATCGTGTAAGGCTCGCCGTTCATCTGGACTTGCTTGCCAACCATGTTGGGATCGGCGCCGAAACGGCTCTTCCACAACTTGTTCGAGAGGATCGCTTCGTGATCCTTGCCGACCTGGCCTTCCTCAGGCAGGAAATCGCGGCCCAGAAGGAAGCGATGCCCCATCATCGTGAGAAAGCCGGGCGTTGCGGTTTGCGCCTCGACTCGTTCAGGGCGGTTCGACGTAGCGAGATTGACGCTCGCGCCGCTCCAGGCGCCCATGCTTTGGAAAACTGTGGCCTCGCTCTGCCAATCGAGGAAATTGCCCGCGGCGGTCACATTGCGATTGCCCTGAATCTTCGACCAGACCATCACCAGCTGTTCGGGATGAGCATACGGAAGGGGCGCAAGCAGCGTGGCGTAAACGACGCTGAAGATTGCGGTGTTGGCTCCGATTCCCAGGGCCAGCGCCAGGACGGCGATGGAGGCGAAACCTGGATTCTTGATCAAGAGCCGAAAGCCGAATTGGAGGTCACGCCAGAGATTCGTCATTTGGATCCTTCGTTCCGCGGAGTGTTCGCCGCAAGCCCTCGACGCTCAACCGCACCGAAGCTTTGTCTCTAACACCTATAGACGCTTGTTGTCGGGCAATTGTTCCGCCAAGACGCCCAGAGTTACAGCCTGTAGCGGCAAAGGACTTATTTGGCGGCATTGAAATTCGCCGAGGGCCACGCGTTCGAATTCGGTTTGGGGGCTGTCCGCTTGCGAACACACCGGGCGCGAGTTCACACGAACGATCTGTGCGTTGTGCTTGAGCGCGACCCGCAATCGGGATACTGTTCCCGCGAACGAGGACCTTGGTGTCGAAAGGAGCGCACCATGAGTGGGAAACGGATGAACGCGATGTGGGGAATTCTCCTCGCGATGGGTCTCCTGGGCGGCCTGTGCGCGCAGGCTCAGGACGCGGGTTGGAAGCAGCTTTGGAACGGCAAGGATTTCACAGACTGGCGGCACGTCGGGCCCGGAAGGTTCGTCATCGAAAATGGGCTGCTGAAGTCCGAGGGCGGCATGGGGTTGCTTTGGTACACGCCCGAAAAACTGGGGAACTGCAAGATCCGCGTCGTATACAAGACGACGAAGAACAGCGACAACTCCGGCGTGTTCATCCGCATTCCGGAAAAGCCGACCGAAGAGTGGATGCCGGTGAATCGCGGCTATGAGGTGCAGATCGACGATTCGCAGGACGACTACCACATCACCGGCGTGCTGTATTCGCTGACGAAGGCGATGGCCAGGTCTGGAAAAACGGGCGAGTGGAACACGATGGAAATCACGCTCGATGGTCCGCACACGGTGGTGACGCTGAACGGTGAGAAGGTGACGGATTTCACCGAGGGCCAGCCCGTGCCGCCGAAGGTGAAGAGCTACGAGCCGGACCGCGGGCCGCGCCCGGAGATGGGTTACATCGGGTTGCAGAATCACTCGGACAGCGACACGGTGTACTTCAAGGAAGTGGCCGTGCGACCTTTGAAGTGAGGCGGCGCTACCGCGAGTCAGCGGTGCGGGCCGCGGTGCTATACTTCGGCCGGTGTACGCGAGAAAGCTGCTCGTGGAGATTGTGATCGGCGACGAACGGCGTCCGGCGCCGCTCGATTGGCTCGATAGTTTCTGCATGCGTAACTTCACAGGCGCTGCGGAATTCGACGACACGCTGCCGGTGTCCGATGGCCGCCTGGAGGCGGGCCTGCAAGTCGATCCCGCGCGCCTGGCCCAGGCGATGGCCGAGTGGTTCACGAAACGAGGGAAGGGCAACGGCCAGCCCGTGAATGTTGAAACTCACGCCGCAGACTGACCGGATTCGAACGCACCCCTCTCAATTTTCGGATGAGCAGGTTACGAAATGAAGTACACTCCGCGGCAAGATAGAAGAGCCGGGCTTGCTCTGCGGATGACTGGGGCGTTGCAGCGGTCATCGCAAGGGGCCCGGCTCTCCACGCCCATTTCGACGCGAGATCGGCGCGATTGTTAGCAGGGCGTGAACGCGCTCGCGGCGCAGTGAGAGGGCGGCAATTGTACGGCTAGCGATGGGCCCGTTCGTGCGAGCGCCGGTGCCCCCGCGAATCACGAAGGCCGGGCTCATCGCGCTCTCCGTGGTTCCCTGCGCGTCGCGCCGCCAGAACTGCTCGGATTCTCGGCAGGGCGGCTTTTGTCGCCTCGGCGCCGGCCGCAATCAGCGCGGGCGTCTTCGCAAATTCATCCCACAGGATGCTGTGGACGTCCGGCTCGATCAGGACGTCGGTTGCGTCGCGCCACGGCTGGTGCGCCGTCGCCTGGATGATTGAAAAAGATCGGCTGATCACTTCGATGGTGTTGCGGGGATGGCTGGCGAGCAAGCCAGGTTCGAGATGCACGGAGATCACCACCTGCGCGCCCAGTTCGCGGACGCAGACCGCCGGGACAGCTTCGGTCAAGAATCCGTCGACCAGCACGCGGTCCTGGTATTCCACCGGAAGGAACAATCCGGGATAGGCGCAAGACGCACGCAGTGCGGGACCGATCTCGCCCTGAGTGAAGTGCACCGTCTCGCCGGAGACAATGTCCGTCGCGGCGATCCCGAGCGGGATTTTCATCTCGTCGAAACGGCTGAGCAGGGTAAAGCGATGGAGAAATTCTTCGAGGCGTTCGTTGGACGCCATGCCCATGCGCGAAATCGTCCAGCGCCCGAAATCGCGGAAACGCGTGGCGGTTCCCTGGCGTTCCATCTCCTCGAGCGTGCTTCCGCCGGCGTAGGCCGCGGCAATCAGCGCGCCGACGCTGGTACCGGCGACGCAGTCGACGGAGATATCGTTCTCCTGGAGCACGCGCAGGACGCCGATGTGCGCGATCCCGCGCGCGAATCCGCCCCCCAGCGCGACGCCGACTCGAGGACGATGTTCCTCGCCGGAATACGCAAAGGAGCGTAAACTCTTAACGGCGCTGCCGATCCATTTGAATACGGTGCCCATCCCGCCCCTCGGGTGAGCGCAGGATCGACCAACGCAAGCCGCGCCACCCGTTTAGAACACTTTAGCGCACTTCCGCTTGAGCTGCGTTTCCGAGTGTGAAGGGGGTTTGCAAGTGCGAACCCTGTGGCGCTGTTGACCCGTCAGCAGCAGTCTTGTAACGATGTGCCGCTGGTGAAACACAATGACGAAAAAGCGAATCGAAAAAACAGCAGTTATCGGCGCCGGCACGATGGGAGCGCGCATCGCCGCGCATCTTGCAAATGCCGGCATACCTTGTTTTCTGCTCGATATTGTTCCGCCCGAACTCACGCCTGAAGAAAAGAAAAAGGGCCTGACGCTCGAAAGCCCCGCAGTACGCAACCGAATCGTGCTGGCGGGCCTGGAAGCGGCGAAGAAGTCACGGCCTGCGGCGTTCTTCACGCCCGAAACAGCACGGCTGATCACGCCCGGCAACCTCGAAGACAACCTTGCATGGTGCGCGCAGGCGGATTGGATCATCGAAGCGGTCGCCGAGAATCTTGAGATCAAGCGAAAGCTGTTCGAGCGCGTCGAAACCGTGCGCAAGCCGGGGACAATCGTCACGTCGAACACCTCGGGCCTGCCGATCCATTTGATTGCGGAGGGCCGCTCAGAGGATTTTCAGCAGCACTGGGCGGGCTCGCACTTCTTCAATCCACCACGCTACATGAAGCTGGTCGAGCTGATTCCCGGCCCGAAGACGCGCCCCGACGTGCTCGAAGCGCTCGACGAAATCTGCGACCTTCGGCTCGGCAAGGGCGTGGTGATCGCAAAGGACACGCCGAATTTCATCGCCAATCGCATCGGAACGTTTTCCGTGCTCAACGTGATCCGCCAGATGGTGGCGCTCGACATGACCATCGAGGAGATCGACGCCTGCACCGGACCCGCGATCGGACAGCCGAAATCCGCGACGTTCCGCACCGCCGATATCGTCGGCTTGGACGTGCTCGTGCACGTCGTGCGGAACATCTATGACAGCATTCCCGACGACGAATCGCGCGAGATGTATCGCGTGCCGCCGCTCGTGGAAGAAATGATGAAACGCGGCTGGCTCGGCGAAAAGACGGGCGGTGGATTCTACAAGCGTGTCAAGAGAGGCGGAGAATCCGAGATTCTCACCCTCGACTGGCACAGCATGGAGTATCGCCCGCGCCAGAAGGCGAAGTTCGGGTCGATTGAGGCAGGCAAGGCAATCGACGACACGCGGCAGCGGCTCCGCGCCCTCGTTGCGCCCGCGCTCGACGGAAAAGGCGGGGACAAGGCGAACCGGCTGCTGTGGTCGGTGTTGAGCGAAACGTGCCTCTACGCCGCGCGCCGCGCTCCCGAAATCGCGAACTCGATTGTGGACGTCGATCGCGCGATGCGGTGGGGATTTGCCTGGGAGCTCGGCCCGTTCGAAGTGTGGGACGCGATTGGCGTCGAGCGCATGGCGAAGGCGCTGGCGAACGAAGGCAAAGCGATTCCGCCGGTCGTCGAAAAGGTTCTGGCGTCGCCGCAGAAGTCGTTCTACGAATCCGAAAAAGGCCGCACGAGCTGCTTCGATCTGGCCGGCAGCGCGATGAAGCCGCTCGACGAGCCCGCGGGAATCATCGTCCTGAAATCGCTGAAAGAACGCACCCGCGTAGTGCAGGAAAATGCCGGCGCGAGCCTGGTCGATTTGGGCGACGGCGTCGTCTGCTGCGAATTTCACGCGAAGATGAACGCGATCGGCGGCGACATCGTCGCGATGATTCATGCGGGCGTCAACCGGCTCGGCTCGGAATTCGACGCGATGGTGATCGCGAACCAGGCCGTAAATTTTTCCGTCGGCGCGAATTTGATGCTGTTGCTGATCGGCGCGCAGGAGGGCGAGTGGGACGACATCCATCTCGCTGTCCGGCAGTTCCAGCGGTGCAACATGGCGATCAAGTATGCGCCGGGTCCGGTCGTTATCGCGCCACAAGGGATGGCGCTCGGCGGCGGATGCGAAATCAGTTTGCACGGCGCGAGGATTCACGCGGCGGCGGAGGCGTACATCGGCCTTGTCGAAACCGGCGTGGGGCTCATTCCGGCGGGCGGCGGCACCAAGGAAATGCTGATTCGCGCGAACGAGCATGCCGCCGGCGGCGAAGACCTTGACCTGTTCCATGCGCTCAAGCCCGTCTTCGAGAGCATCGCCATGGCCAAGGTCTCGACCAGCGGCGAAGAAGCGCGCTCGCTCGGCTATTTGCGGCCGTCGGACCTGATCGCGATGAACCGCGACCGGCAGGTTGCCGACGCGAAGCAGACGGCGCTCGCGATGGCGCGCGCGGGGTATCATCCGCCGCCGCCGGCGGAAATCAGGGTGCTTGGCGAAGAATTTCTGGCCGCGGCCAAGCTCGCAATTCACATGATGGTTCGCGGCGCCTATGCCACTGAACATGACGCGGTCGTCGCGCGCAAGCTGGCGTACATTCTCGCGGGCGGCGGCGTCACCGCGCCCCAAACCGTGCCCGAGCAATATGCTCTCGACCTCGAGCGCGAGGCGTTCGTCAGCCTTTGCGGCGAACGCAAGACCCAGGAGCGAATCGCCCACACCTTGAAAACCGGCAAACCGCTGCGAAATTAGCCCCGTTTATCAGGTGCGAAACGCCTGGGCTCGCCGGGGCAACTTTTCGTCTGGAAACGGGTTCCTATAATCGAAGAAACCTGAGCCGGATTGGGCGAATCCAAGTGTGTGAGCGCGGGGACACTGGGGTGCGGTCAAATCTCAAGGGAACTTTGTTCCGCCCTCCGCGCAATATAGTACGCAATCCTCAGAAACAAGACGTGCTGCGAGTCTTGGAGACGATAATGATTCGAAGCTGGAGAGTACTCATAATCGCCCTGGTGCTGGCTGTTGTTGCGGCCGCGCCGGCAAAGGCGCAAGAGGCCGATTCCTCGACGGCGCCTTCCGCGAGAGCGAACACGATGGTGCCCACGTACGACGTCACGAAGGAAGTGAAGATCGAGGGCACGATTCAGAAGATCGACGCCTCGGGAACGGCCGGCCCGATCGGCACGCATATTTTGATTCAGACGCCGCAGGGCGTCGTCGACGCGCATCTGGGATTCGGCTCCGCCGCCAAGCCCGCGCGTCTCGGCATTTCGCAAGGCCAGAGTGTGACGGTCACCGGCATGATGCAGAACTTCGGCGGCGCGAACGTCCTGATGGCTCGAATCCTGACCACGCCCAATCACATTTTCGTCCTGCGCAATGAGCACGGCATTCCGGTGCGGGGCGTCCCACGAGGGAGCATGACCTCGCGGCCCTCCTTTGGTTCTGGGTTCACGGGCGGCAGCTCGCAGGGAGCGTTCTGATGCGTTCGCCGCGTCGGATTGGTCCGCTCGTCCTGATTGCGGTTGCCGCGTTGATCAGCCTCGCCGCCTGCGGTGGCGGTTCGAGCGGCGGCACAGGTGGCGGTGGCGGGGGAGGTGGCACGCCGACTCCTTCGTCGAGCGGGCTTACGATCTATCCCATGACCGCGAATGTTCCGGTCGGCGGTCAGGTTGATTTCACCGGCTACGTCCCCAGCGATCCCACCGCAACCGTGACGTGGGCGGTGACCGGCTCCTCGAACGGCTCGATCTCGAGCACGGGCGTGTACTCGGCGCCGACTTCTGTTCCGAGTCCAGCGCAAGTTGCTGTCACAGCGAAATCGAGCAATTTCTCGGCGACGGCAGTCGTGACGATCACAGCGGCGCAGGGTGTCGCCGTAACCCCAGCAGCGGCTTCCATAGCGGCCGGAGCGACGGTGCCATTCTCAGCGACCGAAAATGGGGCCGCGGCGAGCATATCGAAGTGGGAGGTGAACGGCACGCAAGGCGGTGACTCCGTTCACGGCACGATCGACGCAAGCGGCAACTACACGGCGCCGCTCACGCCACCGCCCGGCGGCTCGACTGTCATCACAGCTGTTGCCGCGGACAACTCCTCCGGCACTTCCACCGTGACCGTCGTTTTCTCGAACGCCTCGCTCAACGGCGACTATTCGTTCTCCTATGCCGGCGATGACAGTTCCGGATTCCTTGCCGTGTCTGGCAACTTCACGGCTGTTCCCGGCTCAGGCACTATTACGGGAACCGAAGATGTTCTGTCGCTGGCCCTGAATCCGCCCGCTTCGACCTCGGTTGCTATCAGCGGAACATATTTGGTCGGGCCCGACGGGCGCGGGACGGTGGCCATCGGCAGCACCAGTGAAACGTGGCAATTTGCACTCGCCTCCAATCAACATGCCGTAATCATCAATTTCGGAGAAATTGGCACCACGGGAGCGGCGACGGGAAGCGGCCTCATCGACCTGGAAACAACGACGGGTACGCCGCTCGCGGCGGGACGATACGTATTTCAGCTCGCCGGGCTGGACACGAACCTTGTCCCTGTGGGCATCGCCGGCTCTCTCAGCAGCTTGGGCAGCGGCACCTTTGCGGCGTCCCCCGCCAACGTGATGGACATTAACGACGCCGGATCCGTCACCAGTGACGACACTACCCTGACGGGAGTCTTTTTTGAGCCGCCCGTAATCGGAAGCCCCGGTACCATTCAGCTCAACAGCACCACCTTCACTACGCTCACAGGTGGCACCGCAACATTCGATTTCTATGTAGTGAATGCCACCCACATTCACTTGATCGAAACGGACGGCAACGCCTATCTGAGCGGTGATCTCTATGCGGCTCCGGCTCCCACAGGCGGATCGTACTTCGCCCCGCTCCTTCAGAAAGGCAACTATGCGTTCACGCTCGGCGGCTCGACAGGGAGTCCCTACGCTGCCGGCGGCGTTTTCACGTCCGACGGCGGAACCAGCAATACTTCGTCGAGCGGAAACATCACGGGTGGTGTCTTTGACAACAACAACGGCGGTGTCCACTTCCAGACCGACGCGTCGCTGAGTTCAACCAGCTACGGCGTCGATTCGACAACGGGCCGCATGACGAGCTCTATGACCACGAAGGCAGGAACGTTCGACTGGGTCGGCTACGTCACGGCGCCGGTCGACTCGACGAACCTCGATTCGGTCCAGGTGATCATGTTGGAGACAGATCAGAATGCAGTCGCGAGCGGCACGGGCTATTTGCAATCGTCCACCAGCCAGCCCGGCGGCAGTTTCGGGCTGAACCTAACTGGAATTGCCATGTCGAGCGTGACGGAGCAGGACATCCTGGCTCAGTTGGGCATTACGGGAACGACGATCACCGGCACGATGGACATCAACAACTTCGAGGTCAACGGTCAGCAACTGGGTTTGAACATCGCGACCAGCAAGAGCACCATCGCGTCTACGGACTCGAACGGGCGCGGGACGGCTACCTTTACGGCGGCGGGCGGCGCGTCGTTTCCCGTGGCCTATTACGTCGTCGACGGCAACACGGTCGTGATGATCGAGACGGACAGCCAGCGCGTGATGACCGGCCTGATGCTGAAGCAGTTCTAACCCTGCCTCTTTCGCGTGGGGGCTCGCTGCGCGTCGAGCCCCCTTTCTTTCCTGCCCCTCCAGCACGAGGAAGTTTCTGTAACCCATCCTCTCTCTTGCGCGTCACTCTGGACGTTCCACTCTCGCAGCAAGAGCCACAAACACAAGGCGCGTCACGCGCTCTCCGGAGCGTGATGGCATGCGCGCTTGATTTTGGCGCGGCGCACCGATAGCATCTTGCGGTTTCGCAAGCGGACTACAGACGCCGCTGCTGCAAGTACTCGCAATTGTGGGGACTGGGGGTGTCCGATGGGTCTTATGCTGAATCGCGCGCCGTTCTTCGTGTTCCTGAGCGTGATTGTCGCCGCTGCATGCGTGATGTGGTCGGGCAGGGCGCGCGGCGAAGGCGGTGAGCCGCCATATTTCGCAATTACGAATGCGCGAATCATCCCGGTTTCCGGGCCGCCGATTGAAAGTGGCACGGTCGTCGTGGCCAAGGGATTGATTCAGGCCGTCGGGACGAATGTCGCCATCCCGCCGGAAGCCTGGGTGGTCGACGGCAAGGGCTTGACGGTTTATCCGGGCCTCATCGACGCGGGAACGAATATCGGTTTGCAGCAGGAGGGGGGCGAAGCTCAGGCGCCGGCTGCCGGAGGCCGTGGCGCGCGTCGCGCCGCTCCCGCGGGCCCCATTGCGCGCGGTCCCGAGGATCGCCCTGCCACGACGCCGTGGCGCGTCGCAGCGGACGAGTTCAAGCCGGACGATAAGCGCATCGAGAGTTGGCGGAACGCCGGCTTCACCACGGTCCTGAGCGCGCCCGAAGGCGGAATTTTTCCCGGGCAGGGAAGCGTCGTCGACCTTGCGGGTGAGCGCGCCGGCGATTTCGTCGTGAAGCCCGCGGCCACGCTGCAGGTTTCGTTCCGGCCCGCGGGCGGATTCTTCGGCTTTCCCGATTCTTTGATGGGAACCATCGCCTATGTGCGCCAGGTGCTGGACGATGCTTCGTGGTACGCGCAGTCGGAATCGATCTACCTCGCGAATCCGGCAAAGAACCAGCGTATTCCCTACGATCGCGCGGAACGGGTCGTCAGCGAGGCGCTCGCCAACAAGGAAATCGTTGTGCTGCCCGCGAACAATTCAGTCCAGATTCTGCGCGCCCTGAGGCTTGCGGATGAATGGAAAATCAGCGCCGCTCTCTTTGGCGGCCAGCAGGGCTACGCAGTCGCTGACGCCGTCGCTGCAAAAAGAATGCCCGTGATCGTCAGCCTGAAATGGCCGGAGCGTCCGAAGGACGTTGATCCAGAGGCCGAACAATCTCTGCGCGATTTGCGTTTTCGCGATCGCGCGCCCGGAACGCCTGCCGCGTTCGCAAAGGCTGGCGTGAAGTTCGCGTTTTCCTCGGACGGGCTCTCGGGCCCGAAGGACATCCTCAAGAACGTGAAGAAAGCACTGGATGCCGGCCTTGCGCCGGACGCGGCACTGCGCGCGTTTACCAAGGACGCGGCGGAGATTCTCGGCGTCTCAGAGCAGCTCGGCGCAGTCGAACCCGGGAAAATCGCGAATCTCGTCGTCACCGACGGCGACATCTTCAACGAAAAAACCAAAGTGAAGGACGTCTTCGTCGACGGGCGATTCTTCGAGATTCATCCGGAGGCGGCGCCCGAAAAGCCTCCGCACGGCGGGGGCGAGCCGAAGCCCATGCGCGCAGACGAAGCGCAAGCGGGCGCGCTCAGCTCGGGGGTGAGCCGATGAAAACCTCTCGCTTTCTCCTCGCTCTCGGTCTGCTGGCCGCGCTGGTGAGCAATCCGGCCCGCGCGCAGAACTCGAACGTAATCCTTATTCAAAACGCGACGATTCTCACTGTCACGCACGGAAATATCGAGCGCGGCTCGATCCTGATTCGCGACGGGAAAATCGCCGATGTCGGCACCGATGTGAAGGCGCCCGAGGGCGCGACGGTGATCGACGCCACCGGCCAGTTCGTGATGCCGGGAATTATCGATTGCCACTCGCACATCGCCGTCGACGGCAGCGTGAACGAAGGCGGGCCGTCTGTCTCGTCGATGGCGCGAATTCCGGACGTGTTGAATCCCGACGATATTGATATTTATCGCGACCTTGCCGGTGGCGTCACCACAGCGAATATTCTTCATGGCAGCGCGAACTCGATCGGCGGCCAGACCGTCGTGATCAAGCTGCGCTGGGGCAAACCGGCCGCAGATCTTCCTTTCCAGGGCGCGATGCCCGGAATCAAGTTTGCTCTCGGCGAAAATCCGAAGCGCTCGGGGTTCACGCCTCCGCCCGGAGTCCCGCAGCGATATCCTGTGACGCGCCTTGGCGTCGAGGAAACCATCCGCCAGGCGTTCACCGAAGCGCGCGAGTACAAGAAAGAGTGGGACGACTATGACCGCCGCAAAGCCGCGGGCGAGCCGAACCTGATTCCGCCCCGGCGCAACGTCACGCTTGACCCGCTCGTCGAGGTCCTCGAGGGCAAGCGATACGTGCACGCGCACTGCTATCGCGCGGACGAAATCCTCATGTTGCTCCGCGTGGCCAAAGAATTCGGCTTCAAGGTTCGCACCTTCCAACACGTCCTCGAAGGCTACAAGATCGCGGACGAGCTCGCCGCAGCGGGCGTTGGCGCCTCGACATTCTCCGACTGGTGGGCCTACAAGATGGAGGCCTACGACGCGATTCCTTACAACGCCACGTTGATGACAGAGCGCGGCGTCGTGGTTTCAATCAATTCGGACGATGCCGAGGAGGCGACGCACCTCAATCAGGAAGCTGCGAAGAGCATGAAATACGGCGGCCTGTCGTCAAACGACGCGCTGAAACTCGTCACGCTCAATCCCGCGATTCAGCTCGGGATCGACAACCGGGTCGGCTCGATCGACGTCGGGAAGGATGCCGATCTGGCGATTTACAATCACGATCCGCTGAGCGTATACGCAGTGGTCCAGAAGATGCTCATCGACGGGCAGGTCTATTTTGATCGGCAGCGCGACATTGCTCTGCGCCCGGCGCTCGAAAAGGAAAAGCAGGAACTGCTCGACAAGGAGAAGAAGGCCGCAGAGCCGGAAAAGAAGTCGGAGGAGAAGCCCGCCGCCAAGCCCGAGCGCAAGAAGAAGCCGGGCAAGCCGGACGCGGGCGAAACTGGGACCGCTGAAGGAGGTGCGCTGTGAGAATCGCACGGGTCGTCGAAATCGCGCGTGCCTCGATCATGCCATTAGTCGCCTCTGTCGCGCTGGCTGCGTCCATCGCTGCTCCTCTCGTGGCTCAGACTTCATCGGATACCTACGCCATCAAAGGCGCGAAGGTCCACACTCTCGCGGGGCCGCCCATCGAAAACGGCACAGTTGTCATTCGCGACGGAAAGATCGCGGCCGTCGGCGCGAATGTAGATATTCCCGCCGGAGCGCACGTAGTTGACGCCACTGGCCTCGAAGTCTATCCGGGCATGTTCGATCCCATCACGCAGATGGGGCTGGACGAAGTGAATGCGGTCAGGGCCACCGTCGATGTCACCGAACTCGGCGACTACAATCCCGACGTCGTCGCGGCCACCGCCGTGAATCCCGCGAGCGCCCATATCGCCGTTACGCGGGCCAGCGGAATTACGCACGTGATTGCCGCACCGGGCACGGGCGGATTCGATTCCGCGGGAGGAGGAGTCATCTCCGGGCAAGCTTCAGCTTTTAATCTCGCGGGATGGACGATGGACGAAATGCAGATCAAGCGCTCGGTCGCAATGGTCGTCAACTGGCCGACGCTTGAAACCCGTTCGTTCGACTTCTCGACGTTCTCGATTCAGGAAAAGCCGTACGCCGAGGTCAAGAAGGACTACGATAAGAAAATCGACGAGATTAGCGACTGGCTCGACCGCGCCCGGCATTACGCCCAAGCGGAGGAAAAAGGCTCGCCGGCGAACTTCGAACGCGATTTGAAGCTCGAAGCCCTCGTTCCGGTAGTCGAGGGGAAATTGCCCGTTCTCGTCGTTGCGGGAAAGGCTCGCGACATTCGCGCCGCGGTCGAGTTCTGCGGGAAGCAAAATCTGAAGATGATTCTGGCCGGAGGGTCGGAGGCGTGGAGGGTGAAGGATCTCCTCAAGGAAAAGAAGATTCCCGTGATTCTCGGTCCCACGTTGCGGCCGCCGGAGGAAGAAGATATGCGGTACGATCAGGCCATGGCGCAGCCGTCGGAGCTGTTTTCCGCCGGGATCCCGATCGCGTTCTCGAGCTTCGACGTCTCGTTCTCCCGCCGCCTTTCGCAGTACGCGGGGGTTGCCGTCGCTTACGGCTTGCCGCACGATGAGGCCCTGAAAGCCGTGACCCTCAATGCCGCTCAGATGTTCGGCCTCGCGGATCAGCTCGGTACGATCGAGCCGGGCAAGTTGGCAAATGTGATCGTCACGAACGGCGATCCGCTCGAAATCAAGACGGAGGTCCGCTACCTCTTCATCAAGGGTCGGCTCACGAGCACCGACAATCGCCACCGCGACTTGTACGAGGAATACAAGAAGCGACCCGAGCCGCCGAAGTAGCCGCCTGAATCCGGAGAGCGGCGGCTGGCATAGCGCGAGGGCCGCTGCGCCCAAGCACTGCGCCCCTCTTCGCATCTGCTGTCCTTTCCGTTTGAAAATCGGCAACCCCGCGCGAATTCCCGCGAGGTTGCAACTCACATGAGGTGTATTCTCATTCAGGAAATCGCATGCGCTTCCGATCGTCTCGCCTCTGGTACGTCCCCTTTCTGCTCGCGGTTCTGGTGTGCCTCTCGCACTGCGCCGGCCATCCTCCCGAGGAAGATACTGCGAGGAAAGTGGGGTCGGAGCGTCCCACGATCGTCTTCATGTCGGACTTCGGCACCGCGAACGACTCTGTGGCGATCTGCAAAGGCGTGATTCTCGGCATCGCTCCGGACGTGCGCTTGACGGACGTCACGCACCAGGTGACCCCGTATTCGATCGAAGAAGGCGCGCGGTTTCTGGCAGGCGTCACTCCGTATTATCCCACCGGCACGATCTTCCTCGTCGTGGTCGATCCAGGGGTAGGCACATCTCGCAAAGCCGTGATCGTGAAATCGAAGAAGGGCCAGTTCTTCGTGCTGCCGGACAATGGCCTGATCACACCTGTCGCGGACCGCGACGGTATCGAGGGCGCTCGCGAGATCACGAACACGGCGTGGATGCTCGGCGACAACGTCTCTTCTACGTTTCATGGCCGCGACGTTTTTTCGCCTGCGGCCGCGCACCTCGCCGAAGGCGAAGACTGGACCATGGCCGGCCCCGATGTGAAACAGTTGGTGCGCCTGAGCCCGCGCGTGGCCACCGTCGAGCAGAAGGGCATCACCGGCGCGGTGATCGGCCTGGATGATCCCTTCGGCAGCCTGATCACGGACATTCAGGGCAACGATTTCAAGTCGCTCGGCTACGTTTTCGGCGACCGAATCCAGGCGAAGATCGACAAGAGCTACTTCACGATTCCCTACGCCCGAACGTTCATGGACGTTCCTGTCGGCGAGCCGCTCATCTACATCGATTCCCGCGGGCGTGTCGGGATTGCCTTGAACGAGCGCGACTTCTCCAAGAAATACAAAATCACCCCTCCTGTGCCGCTCTTCATCCCCCGCAAGGGCGAATAGCTTGCGAAGATCGCCCGCGCGCCGTCCCCGGCAACCCCTTCGTTTTCCACACAAAGCGTTAACAGCAAGTACGAAGGTACTATTGCTACCCCTCCCGGCCCTCTTGAAAATCGAATAGTAACGGCCAAATCAACTGAGATTGAGGGGACGCGGCGTATTGCCGTGTATCGCTGATGGCGCTACCAACGAAGGATACGGTCGAAGCGGGAAGTACGCCGCAAGAAACCGCCGTTTCGCAAGGTAAATCCCAGCACGCGAAGCCCGCGTCGGGCCATCTGCATGCCGACGCAGTTTCTCTCGAAGTTCCGGTCAAAGTCCACGGCTCGCGCGTCATCGACGCCCACGCCGCCGCGCCCCGCACGGAAAAGTTTGAAGAGCAAACTTCCACGATGATCGTGTTTCCGCAGGGCGGCGTCGTCAAGATGGCGACGAACGTCAACGTGGGCCAGATGCTCGTCCTCACAAATTCGAAGTCGCGCCAGGACGCGATTTGCCGTGTCGTCAAGGTGCGCAGCTTTCCGAACATGCAGGGCTACGTCGAGGTCGAATTCACGCATCCGCAGTCGGGATACTGGGGCGTCTACTTTCCGTCGGAAGCCCCGGCAAACGCTCACAAGGTCGCGCCGCCCCCGCCTGCTGCGCCGCTTGAAGCGAAGCCGAAGCACGAGCTGGAGGTTTCCTGGGCGCCCGCGCCGGCCGCGCCGCCGCAGCAGGATCCCGTTCCAACGCCGACCTATTCCAAGCACGTGAAGCCGCTGGGCGCACCCGCGCCGAAGCCTGCTTCGCCGTTTGTGTCCATCGGGACCCAGGAGAAAATTCAGACGACAGCCTCGGCCACGGCCGAGACAAGGACACCACCGAGCGCCAGCGTGCACGTTCCTCCCCCGGAGCCGCTCGCGGCGCCGTCGGCCCACGCGCTCGAAGAGATGCTGGGCGTCAGCGACGCAACGTTTTCTCAGTCGGTTGCCGCCGCTGTGGAATCCGCCGCCGAAAACTCTTCGGCGTCTGGCACGGAGGCCGCCGCTGCCGGGACTCGCGTCTTCGGAAGCTTCGGGCAAGCGGTGCTCACCGCTGGCGACCATGCTGCAGCGACGGAAGCCTTTGGCGCCCGCCTGGAAGCCGGATTAGGCGGAAGTGATGCCAGCAGTTCGGAGCCACGGCAGAACTGGATTCTCATCGCTGCGTGCATCGCAGTCGTATTCGTGGCGGTGGGCGGCGGCATTCTCTATTTCCGACCGAAGCCCGCGAACACGCAAATTGCCGCTGCAGATTCCGCCCCGGCCCGCCAGACGGTGCCGTCGGGCGCGACGCGGGATCTCACTTCTCAGCCCGCTCAAACGGCGCCCATAGAGACGCGTTCCGTCGACAACGCGCGCGCCGCATCCGCGCACGCAGCGCCTCCGAGTGCCACTCCAACCAACACGGTCGCGAATCTCTCCGCCAACGCCGCGAAGGCAAACAAGCCCGAGCCAACTAAGCAAGATTCGCAGCCAGCCGCTTCTCCCGACAAGCCGGCCGCGCCCGGCGTGGCCCCAGAGATGCTAGCCTCGACTCTGAATGCGCACCCGGTATCGTCGCAGCGCACACTTTCCCAGGACGAAGCGGCTCCCTCGCTGAACTCCGCCGCGACGTCGAGCGAGCCCGGCGAGCTCCCAGGCATTGGTTCCTCGTCGGTCGCTCCTCCGCCGCCTGCGCCCGAAGCCCCGGTCTCCGTCGGCGGCAACGTGAAGGAGCCGAAACTGATTTCCAAGGTCCTCCCTGTCTACCCCGGGGCCGCAAGGCAAGCCCGCGTTGAGGGCGACGTCGTGGTCGACACGCAAATCGACAAGACGGGCAAAGTCGCGCACATGAAGGTGGTGTCCGGTCCGATGGTCCTGCGGCAGGCCGCGCTCGACGCGCTTCGCCGGTGGAAGTACGAGCCCTCGACCCTTGATGGCCAGCCGGTCTCGATCGATATGCTGGTCACGATCAAGTTTCGCCTGTAGCTCTGCGGGTCACGGCTTTGCACGCGACCTAAATCCGCCAAGCCTGTCCGGTGCTCTAGCCTTCGAAACGGTTGTCGCACAGACTCTGCACGCCACTGCTTTCGACTCCCCCCTGCCACGCCCTGTTGCTTTTTTCCGCGCACTGGCATCCAATAGATTCGATCCACCGCTGTTCCGCCCTTTCGTTGCGAACCAGCGCAGTCGAGGTGACCCATGCGAGAAGCAGTCATCGTAACCTCCGTGCGTACCGCCGTCGGAAAAGCTCCCAAGGGAACGCTGCGAACCACGCGTCCCGACGATCTCGGCGCTGCCGTGATTCAGGACGCCGTCGCCCGCGCCAAAGGCCTCGATCCCCGCGAAGTCGAGGACGTGATCCTCGGCTGCGCGATGCCCGAAGCCGAGCAGGGAATGAATGTCGCCCGCATCGCATCGCTGCGCGCTGGACTGCCGGTTGAATCTGCCGCGATGACCATCAACCGCTTTTGCTCTTCCGGTCTGCAGGCCATCGCGTTGGCTGCTGAACGTATCATCGCCGGACAGGGAGACGTTGCTGTTGCTGGCGGCACAGAATCCATGAGCATGGTGCCCATGGGCGGAAACAAGATCGCGCCGAATCCCTGGCTGATAGACCACTACCCGGACGCTTACGTCGGCATGGGGCTCACAGCCGAAAATCTCGCCGTGAAATACGGAATCACGCGCGAGCAGTCCGACGAGTTCTCGTTCGCCAGCCACCAGAAGGCTCTCGCCGCGATCGCAGCCGGAAAATTCAAGGATGAAATTGTTCCGGTCGAGGTGACCTATGCCGTCCTCGAAAACGGCGCGAACGGTGCAAGTGGAGCCGCGAATGGATCGCGGCCCAGGACCGTGAAGCTCACCTTTGATACCGACGAGGGGCCGCGCGCCGACACCTCGCTCGAAGCGCTCGCGAAACTCAAGCCCGCTTTTCACGCGCGCGGAACGGTCACGGCAGGCAACAGCTCGCAGACGAGCGACGGCGCCGCCGCCGCCGTCGTCATGAGCGCGGAACGCGCCCGCGCGCTTGGTCTGAAGCCTCTGGCGCGGTTCGTTGCTTTCGCCACCGCAGGCTGCCCGCCGGAGGAGATGGGTGTCGGACCCGTGTACGCGATTCCGAAGGCGCTGAAGATTGCCGGGCTGAAACTTGATCAGATTGACGTGATCGAACTGAATGAAGCTTTCGCCGCGCAGTCGCTGAGCGTCATCAAGCTCGCCGGCCTCGATCCCGCGCGGGTCAATGTCAACGGCGGCGCGATCGCCCTCGGCCATCCGCTCGGTTGCACTGGCGCCAAGCTCACCGCCACGATTCTGCGTGAACTCGAGCGCCGCAACGCGCGCTACGGTCTCGTTACCATGTGCGTCGGAGGCGGCATGGGCGCCGCCGGAATCTTCGAGCGCGCCGCCTAGCCCGCTCGAAGCTCATTCTCCGCTTTCAGTCGGCAGCTTCGCGGCAAGCCAGCCGCTGATGCCTGCTGACATCACCTTCACGTTGCTGTAGCCCATCTTCTCGGCTCGACGCGCCGCATTGGGAGCTTTCCTGCACATCGGATTGGAGCAATAGAACACTACGGACGTGTTCTTGTCCGGCGGGAGGTCGCTGGCCTCGTAGGCCACAGGGTCGAGATTCTTGGCGCCGGGAACGCGAGCTTTCATCCAGCTCTGCCGGGAATTGACGTCGATCACAGACACAGGCTCGGCGTTCTGCGCAAGCTGATGCAGGGCAGCCGGTGAAATTGTTTTCAAGCCCATGAGTCGTGCAAACATGTTTCTCGCTCCTGCGCCTCAGCAGATTCCTGCAGGCGCCATCGCCACGTCGCCGGGCAGCTGGCGAGTAAGCGCTGTTGCCTCCGCGCGGTCTACTTCCTTGTTGCCGTCGCCTTCCACATCAGCTGCATCGGCGCATCGCCCATCTGATACGACTCCTCGATCTGAATATTCTTGTTGGTCGTGTGCGAATAGACCGCGCGGTTGTGGATTGCGGCGTCTCCCATCTTGAAGTCAACCTCCGTAACCAGGTTTTCACCTTCCCAGTGTGCTTTTCCTATGAGCAATCCCGGAAAATTTCCGATCGTCACCGTCGTGTACGTCCCCGTGTTCGGGTCCCATGCAAACAATTGGTGCCCGATCTCCTTGCCGATCGGACTGTCCGCCTCAAAATCGGCGATGATCGAAAAACCTCCTGGGCCCACCTGCGCCTTATACCAACCCGTTTGCTTGCCGCCTTCGCCGGTGAGCGGAGTCTTTAGGTATTCGCCTTCGAGGTCCCACGTTCCGACTAGAAATTTCATGCGGTCCATTTCCGGGCTGGGCTTCGGCTCTTGCATCGCCGCCGGGGCTGCCGCCTTCTCCGTCGACGCCTGCTGGGCCCGAAGTGTCGCCACTTGGCAAAGGACAGCGACAGAAATGATCAATCCGCACACGAGCGCGATTCGTCGCATGGCTTCTCCTCTTCTCGCGTTGCCGTCATCGAATTCTGTTCGTCAGGGCACGCTTCAGCCCTACTTCGCCGTTTTCCAGAGCCCCACCATGTTCCCCTCGGGATCCGACATCCACGCAAACGTTCCGGTGGGAATCTGGATCGGAGGAACCAGCATCTTCCCGCCCAGCGATTTTGCCTTGTCGAGATACGCCTGCACGTCCTCCACTTCGACGTAGAAAATTGTGTAGTGGAACGGCTCGTGTCCGAGCGCCGTGATGTGTCCCGTCACGGGTCCGCCCGTGTCGATCATCGCCGCAGGGCCCGCCTCGTTTATCTTCCAGCCGAACAGGCCGGCGTAGAACTCCTGCGTCGCTTTGCTGTCTTTGCATCCGATTTCGAAATGAACCACGGGGTGAGCCATCGCATCTCCTCTGCGTTCGCGCGGCAGTGTATGCGCCGGTGATTGCAAATGTCAACGAAACGGGCATGGACGCTGGTCACCGGCTCAGGTGACTTGGCGCACTGACAAAATGTGTCGAGCGGCTATCTTCAAGTTGGCTTGTGACGCGCGGATACCGGCCCGGCCGCCGGGGAGGCATGCCATCATGAAGGCGAGATTTGTGATTGTGGCTTTAATTTCGCTTGTTCTAGCCTTGCCGCTATTCGGCAAGACCTACAAGAGTACCTATCCCGTTCCTTGCGGCGATTTGTGGGGCGCGGTCAAAGACACCCTCAGCAATGCCGACAACTACAGCGTCGAGGAGAACGACGACGCCAAGATGACTGCTTCCTACAAAGTGAAGCACGCCGTCCATGTCACCATTACCGGCGCTGTCCTGCAGCGGACCAACCGCGTCACCTTGGTTCCCAAAGGCACCGGCTGCGAGATGCAAGTCGTATCGAACTATAGCGGATTCGAGCACAACGACCGCGATGATTTCAAAAAGCGCGTCGATGACTTCCTGGCCAAGTCGAAGGACGCGAAACCTTCCGAGCCCGCTAAACCCGCGGATCCACCCAGGTAACTTCGGTAGGCATTTCGGCAGGCATCCGGTGCTTCAGAAACGCATTTCCTCCCTCCGCGCCGGTGCGCGCGTCGTCTTCGTTGACTTGCCTTTTCTCGCACCCTAATATGTGCAGCGCATGCCCACCAGCGACCCGTCAGCCGATCAGATATTTTCGCATTACCGCATCCTCGAACGCCTCGGCGGCGGAGGCATGGGCGTCGTTTACAAAGCCGAGGACATCCGCCTTCATCGCTTCGTCGCGTTGAAATTCCTGCCCGACAACGTGGCCAAGGACCCGCAAGCGCTCGCGCGTTTTCAGCGGGAGGCGCAGGCCGCCTCGGCCCTGAACCATCCCAATATCTGCACGATTTACGATATCGGCGAAGCGGACGGGAAGGCCTTTATCGCCATGGAGTTTCTCGATGGCCAGACGCTCAAGCACTTCGTTACCGGCCGGTCCGTCGAACTGGAAACGATCCTCGACATCGCGATTCAAGTAGCGGACGCGCTGGACGCCGCTCACAGCGAAGGCATCGTTCACCGCGACATCAAGCCCGCCAACATCTTCGTGACGAAGCGCGGCCACGCGAAAATCCTGGACTTCGGCCTCGCCCGCGTGACGAACGAAAGAGTAGCCAGCCGGGCGGGCACCTCCGCCGTCACCGTTGGCGCTGACACAGCGCAGCTCACGAGCCCGGGCACTTCGCTCGGCACGGTCGCCTATATGTCGCCGGAGCAGGTTCTCGGCAAGGACCTCGACGCGCGCACAGACCTCTTCTCGTTCGGAATTGTTCTCTATGAAGTCGCCACCGGCTCGCTTCCGTTCCAGGGCGAAAGCTCCGGCGCGATTTTCGACGCGATTCTCCACAAGAATCCGGTCGCGCCGGTTCGCCTCAACAACGCCCTGCCCGCCGAGTTCGAGCAAGTGATCGCGAAGGCGATGGAGAAGGACCGCGACTTGCGCTACCAGAGCGCCGCGGAAATGCGCGCGGATTTGAAACGCCTGAAACGCGACACCGGCTCCGGACGCGTCAGCTTGACGAGTGGCTCCGTGGCTTCCGCGCAGGAGCCGGGATCGAGCGGCCGGATGGCGTCTCCACCCAGTTCGGCTTCCACGCCGGCAGTCGTCCCCGCAAACCGCGCTCCGTGGAAGGCGATTGCCGCCGCTGCCGTCATCGTCCTCGCCGGTCTCGCCTTCGCCGGATATAAACTCCTCACTCGCCCCCAGGCCTTGAATCTGCAAAACATGCAGATCGCCAAGCTCACCGACAGCGGCAAGGCAACCGGAGTTGCCATCTCTCCCGACGGCCGCTACATCGTCTATGTCCTCACGAATGGCGAGCAGCAGAGCCTCTGGGTCCGCAACGTCGCCACCAAGAGCGACGTCCAGGTTCTCCAGCCCGACGCCGTGCAGTTCGCTGGACTCAGTTTTTCCCCGGACGGCAATTACGTCTACTTCGTGCGCTCCGATAAATCCACCGCCAATTTCAGATACTTGTACGTCATGCCCGTTCTCGGCGGTACACCGCGTCAATTGATTCGCGATATCGATACTCCTCTAAGCTTCTCGCCGGACGGCAAGCAGTTCGCCTACATGAGAGGCGTGCCCTCGAAAAACACGATCGAGCTTCGGGTCGCCGATGGGGATGGTAGCGGCGATCATCTCCTTGCGAACTTGCCCGCTTGGCCGGCCTTCATGTACGGAGCGGCTTGGTCGCCCGATGGAAAGGCGGTCCTGGCGCCTTGGCTGGAATTCGGGAAGGCCGGGGCCAGGTGGTTTGTGGGTGCCGTGAACGTGGCCGACGGTTCAATCAAAGAACTGCTTTCTGGTCCCGACCAGTTCGGAAGGCCGGCTTGGCTGCCTGACGGCAATTCGTTCCTCGTTTCCATCCGGCCATCGCGCGGCAGCGGCTCGCAACTATGGCTCGTGTCGTTTCCCGATGGCCAGAAGCGCCGTTTCTCGAACGATCTCCTGGATTACGGCCAGTCTCTGGAATTGACTCGCGATGGCGAGAACCTCGTCGCCGTCGAGAGTGCCGAGAGCTCTCACATCTGGATGCTCTCCGGCGGGCGCACGAACGAAGCGAAGCAAGTCACCTTCGGAGAGACTCCCGACGATGGCGTCGCACCGGGTCCGGACGGCAAACTTCTCGTGCGCAGCCACGGCAGCGACATGGCTCTGTTGAATCCGGATGGGACCGGACGCTCCGCTGTGATTCCCAGCCTTGCCAACTACATTTCGATGTCGGCGTGCGGCGACCGCTATCTGGTGTTCGATGCCAACGAGAATAACGGACTCCGCTTGTTGCGCACCGCCGTCGACGGCTCCAACCGCCTCGAGCTGAGCGACAGCGTTGTGAGTTCGGAGTGTTCCCCCGACGGCACGTGGGTCCTCTTTGATTCCGACAACAAGCTGTATCGCATTCCCGTCGATGGAGGAGAGCGCACTGCGCTCTTCACCTCGGCCCAGGGTGCCGTCGGTGGCGTGATCTCGCCGGACGGAAAATGGATTGCCTGCGGTTACGAGGAGTTTGACCACGCGCCCACTCAAAAATACGGCGTGATTCCCGCGGCGGGAGGCGCGCCCGTCCATACCTTCACGCAGCCCTTCGGCGCCGACAAACTCCATTGGGCGCCCGATCAGAAAGGCATCGAGTATCTCTTGACTCGCAACGGCGCTACGAATGTCTGGGAGCAGCCGCTCTCGGGCGGCGCGCCCCACCCGGTCACCACCTTCACCTCCGGCCATATTTTCGATTTCGCCTGGTCCCGCGACGGCAAACAGTTGCTCCTGGCCAAGGGCGAACAGACTAGCGACGTCGTCCTCATCAGCAACTTCCGCTAACCCCCGGTTCGCGGAAAGTCCCCCTTTATTGCAAACGTTAGTGAAGTCTCCCCGGTGAGATAAACCGGCGAATGACAAACGCTTGCTTCGCGGGCGTTACTGCTCAAATATAGAGGCCTCCATGCCAGAGCGAAAGTTACGCCGGGGTCCTCGCCGTAGAAGTGAGCGCTTGCCCGCTCAGATACCGGTTCAGTTAGCCGGAGCCTCCGAAACAGGCCAGGAGTTCACGGAGAACTCCCAGACATTGACGCTCAGTCAGCACGGGGCTTCCATCCTGTCGAAACGGAAGTTGATGCCGAACCAGCAGATGACCATCCGCCGTTTGGACACGGGCAAGGAAGCGAGAGTCCGCGTCGCGGGAAGGATTGGGGACCGGGCCGAAGGTTACGTCTACTCAGTCGAGTTTGTGGACCTGCAAGCGAATCTGTGGGAGACCGAATTCCCCTCGACACCCGACCCCGATGAAACGGAAGACCTCGCTTTCCTCGTCTGCGGCTGTTGCGGAAAACGTGAAGCCGTTCAACTCGGCGAGTCTAAACTCGCGGACTTCGAACTGGCGCATGGTGTTCTGTTGTATTGCATCCAGTGCCAGGCGATGACGCGCTGGATGCAGCGATCGGAAGATGCCGCGCCTGGCGACCGCCGAAGTGGCTAAGTCTCGTAGGATTGGCAACGCAGCCTAACCGGCATCCGCAAACACTGGAACATTTCGGTATGCACGATCGGAAAAGCCGACTCCTGATTAGTCATGCGAGCTCAACGGGTCAGTTTCCGATTGCCGCGTTCACTTTCTCCTTCGGTAATCGGCCTCGATTATCTTTCGAAGTTCTGGACTTTCAACCTGCCTCAACGCCTTCGTTGAGTCAAAGCCACTGCGACGCCGCCAGAATTGCCACCATCGAGGCCTCTGCTGTGCGGCCCAAGCGGCGACGCGCTCCGCAAAAGCATCGACCTCATCCCACACGACTAAACTCCGAGACCCGAGCCACTTTCGAAAGGGCTGCGCCCCAAAATCTCGATGGCTCGCAATGTTCTGTATGTCTTCGAAAAGCCCCACGGCGATGAGATTTTCAAGTTCCGGATCAGCCTGGCTGAGGAGAGCTTCAACTGTTGCAAACAAGTCCGGGAACTCGGCCGTGATTCCACGCCCGTAGCTCTCGACGACGTAATGCGCTAGTTCGCTCATAGCCACGTACCACGGCAATGGACCGTCCGGCGCCCACTCTTGAAGGAACTCTTGGAAGCTGCTCCGAAAACCCGGAACGGCCACAACAATGCTTTCCACATCTTGTCGGTTCACTGGCATCGCGGTCTGAGCTGGAGGATACACCACGGAGTTCGTTCAGAGGCCTGATGAATCTCGTTGCCGGAGACCGGCCTCGATCCCTAAAGCAGAATTACATCCTCTGCTTGCGCTGCTTTTCTCAGGTCTGTGTCCAGAGTCCCAAGAGGCAATTGACGGCGCTGAGCCAACTCCAAGTACGCCGCGTCGTACACCGTTAATCTATGTTTTTCGCCCAGCGCCAGTACCGTTTTTGCCTGGATCGCGGTAAGCGCCGGCTCCACTTCGATGGGCAAGCATGCGAGCTCGTCCCAAAACAGAGCGGGCTGACCTGCCTTGATGCGTTTCCTGCGGGAAGCAACCAGGAGGCCGTTTAGGATTTCGGTGGGCCAGTGGGCGGGAACCATGACTTGATCGCCCTGCCGCAATCGCTCTAGAAGCCCGTCGGTCCAACTGCTGGCTTCGTCCTCAAAGCACCAAGCCAAGGCCACCGACGCGTCCACCACGAAAATGGCCATCAGTATTTGTGGCCTTCGTGAATGAGGTCCTTCGTGCGGAGACCTGCGAGCTTCTTCCCCTTGCGCAACTCGAGGATTCGTCCGACGGCGGCGCGAGCCGACTCAAGACGCTGTTCGTCTGTGGCATCAAGCGTCTGCCGTGCCAGTATCTCCTGCACATAGACCTCCAGCGACACTCCGCGCGCGCGAGCCTCTGCAGCCAACTGGTCGGGTACTTTTATCGTGACTTTCATCTTCTCGGCGGGCCTGCGCGACGCCCTCCTCCATGGGATGTCACTTCATTATACGCCGTCCGAACAATTTCGGGCCCGCTGCAGCACATCCGCCAACATTTGAGGACGTTGCTGCCTGTGTCCTTTCCCCTTACCCTGGTTATAGGACTACTACTGCAATTTTGAACCTACCCATCCGATCCGTTTCGTGCTACCGTGGCTCGTTTTTATGTTTATGAAAATTGGCAACACGCAAAAGGGACGCCGCTTGGCGAAGGTCGAAGCCCT
>DATIZQ010000140.1:0-25244 GCA_035517015.1 Candidatus Acidiferrum sp.
CGATCGCCGCGCGCGCCGCCTCTGTCGCCAGACCCTGCCCCCAGAACGCCCGCCGCAGATGAAACCCCAGCTCGAACACTCGCTCCTCCACGCGATACGGACGCAGCCCCGCACATCCCACGTGCTCCCCGCCATCCAGCAAAAATATCGGCCAGTACTGCATCCCGTATTCCCGCATCTGCGCGATTTCCTTCGCCAACCGCGCGCGCACCGTCTCTTCGCTGAACGGCCCGCCGATCAGCGCCGTCACCTCCGGATCGCCCCACAATTCCATCGCCAGCGCCAAATCATCATCGCGCCAGCACCGGAATCCCAGCCGCGCCGTCCTCAGAAAATATTCCATTGCGCTCCCGCCCCGCGAAATCCTACCAGCACTCTCACGGCTCTTTTCGCCCCGCTTTTTCCCCGTAGGGGCACGGCATGTCGCAGATCCGCCGTAGGAGGGCCGTGCCCGGCTTTCCGTCTTGGTCGTTCTCTTTCTCGCCCCGCTCTTACCGGCGCGGCCTCTGTAGCGCCGCCTTGCCCTGAGGCAACAGCCGAAGGGCTTGCCCTGCTTGCCCCGAGCCAGCGCGAGGGGAGCCCGCCGAAGGGCGGCCTTCAGAGCGGCAGCCTTGCCGCTCTGGCCTTTGACTCACCCCGGGAAATGGCTTTGTACCGCTGGCGTCTCGCCGGCTCTTTTCTCCTCTTCTCTTTCTCGCCCCGATCTCATCGGCGCGGCATCTCCGCCGCCCGGGAGCGCCAATCTCCCGATTGGCTCGCTTTCCCCGCCTTCAGCGCGGCAGCCTTGCCGCGCTGGCCTTTGACTCACTCCGAAAAATGGTGTCGTAGCGCTGGCGTCTCGCCGGCTCTTTTTCTCCTTTTCTCTTTCTCGCCCGATCTTCTCGGCGCGGCCTCTGTAGCGCCGCCTTGCCCTGAGGCAACAGCCGAAGGGCCTGCCCCGCTTGCCCCGAGCCAGCGCGAGGGGAGCCCGCCGAAGGGCGGCCTTCAGAGCGGCAGCCTTGCCGTTCCGGCCTTTGACTCACTCCGGAAAATGCTGTCGTAGCGCTGGCGTCTCGCCGGCTCTTTTTCTCCTCTTCTCTTTCTCGCCCCGCTCTTATCGGCGCGGCATCTCCGCCGCCCGGGAGCGCCAATCTCCCGATTGGCTCGCTTTCCCGCCTTCAGAGCGGCAGCCTTGCCGCTCTGGCCTTTGACTCACTCCGGAAAATGCTGTCGTAGCGCTGGCGTCTCGCCGGCTCTTTTTCTCCTTTTCTCTTTCTCGCCCCGCTCTTATCGGCGCGCATCTCCGCCGCCCGGGAGCGCCAATCTCCCGATTGGCCGGCTTTCTTGCGCCGACGACCTTTCACTCTTGCCTATCGGTTCCATTTAGGATATTTCTGTTGGCCTTGACGAACTAGTAGACCAAGTGGGGGAGACGGAAATTGGACTATCCGCTAGAAAATCTTGGTCCGGAGCGCTTCCAGCAGCTCTGTCAAGCTCTCCTAGTCCGCGAGTTCCCCCGCGTACAGTGCTTTCCGATAGCTCAACCCGACGGCGGCAGGGACGCTGTCTCATACTTTGCACACGACTCGGGCGGCGGCTTTATCGTATTTCAAGTCAAGTACGCGCGAAAACCCCAAGCCGAGACGGAGCCTCACAAGTGGCTGGTCGCCGTGGTTGAGGAAGAGATGGAAAAGGTCAAGGGCCTCATCCCGCGCGGCGCCACCGAGTACTTCATCATTACAAACGTATCGGGAACCGCTCACCTAGACGCGGGGTCAATCGACAAGCTCAACCAGGCAATCTCAACCGTCCTCAAACTGCCGTCAACCTGTTGGTGGCGCGACGACCTAAACCGACGGCTCGATGACGCTTGGTCCTTGAAATGGGCCTACCCAGAACTCATGACAGGACCCGACTTCCTGCGAGCAATCGTCGAAACTGGGCTATCCGAGCATCGAGAGCGAAGGTCCGGCTCGATCCGCGCGTTCCTCCGCGCCCAGTATGCTATGGACGAGGAAGTTCGCTTCAAGCAGGTCGAACTACAGAATAAACTTGTCGACCTCTTCATAGACGTTCCGCTCACGTTCCGGGACGCACGCGCTGACCGCAGACAACTCCACGCCTTTTATTCTCTCATTCCCAACTTCGACGAGGAAGACGACGAGCCGGAATTCACGTGGCATAATCCGGCCCAAGAAGGAGTCGGGGCGGCAACCATGCTACTCAGCCCCGCGATACAATCCGCCCTTCCGCGAATTGTCATCGAGGGAGCCCCGGGCCAAGGGAAATCGACCATCGCTCAATATGTATGCCAAGTGCACCGGATGCGACTCCTACTCGAGGCAGAAGCGCTCTCATCCGTCTCCCAGGAGCACCGGACAGCGCCCGTTCGTCTTCCCCTTAAGGTGGACCTCCGCGACCTAGCCGCCTGGATGGCGAGAAGAGATCCCTTCAATGTTGACGATCCTACCACCCCACCGCGAGGCTGGCACAAATCGCTCGAGTCGTTCCTTGCAGCCCTCGTAAGCCATCAGTCCGGAGGGACACAGTTCAACACGGATGATCTACTCGCAGTGTTTAGAATCAGCTCCGTCTTACTCGTGTTCGACGGTTTGGATGAGGTGGCCGACATCGCGCGGCGATCCGAGATTGTCGAGGAGATCGTTAAGGGCGTCCAACGGCTCGAGGAAAACGCCGCCTCGCTGCAAGTCGTCGTCACCAGCCGACCTGCGGCCTTCGCCAATTCCCCTGGCATGCCACACGAAAAGTACCCTCACCTCCATCTCGTCTCACTGACTCAAGAGCTAATCATGCTCTACGCTGAACGATGGCTTCGAGCGCGTCACTTCGATGGCAAGCAAAGCGCTGAGTTCCGACGCATCCTCCGGGACAAGCTCGAGCAACCTCACCTCAGGGATCTCGCCCGTAATCCAATGCAGCTCGCCATTCTGCTGAGCCTAGTCCTCACTCGGGGTGCCTCGCTACCGGACAAGCGCACCGCACTCTACGACTACTACATCGACCTCTTCGTTAGCCGCGAGGCTGAAAAGAGCTTGATCGTGCGGAACCACAGGGAATTGTTAATCGACATCCACCGCTATCTCGCGTGGCTGTTACACTCTGAGGCTGAAACGACAGACGCTCGCGCCAGCATCCCGCAGGAACGACTCCAGCAGGTTGTCGCGGACTATCTCTCCAAGGAAGGACACGACCAGTCTTTAGCGCGGGATTTGTTCACAGGCATGGTCGAGCGGGTCGTTGCCCTCGTATCCCGAGTTGAGGGGACCTTCGAATTTGAGGTTCAGCCCTTACGCGAGTACTTTGCCGCGTGCCACCTCTACTACACAGCGCCCCAGTCCTCCCCCGGCAAAGAGAGACCGGGCTCCAAGCCTGACCGGTTCGACGCCATCGCGCGCAATTTCTATTGGCTCAATGTTACGCGGTTCTACGCCGGATGCTACAGCAAGGGCGAACTCCCATCGCTCGTCGAACGTCTTGAGGAACTGGCGAGCGCAAACGGCTTCCGAACGACCAGCTACCCGCAGATGCTAGCAATCACCTTGCTGTCCGACTGGGTGTTCGCCCAAAACCCTCGATCCGTGCAGCAGGTGGTAGACCTAGCGACCAAAGTGCCCGGCTTCCGGTTTCTGACCGCGTCGCTGAACTCCAGGAATCGGTCTGCGGCCAGCATTTCGCCACTACCGGCCAAATGTGGCCGCGACGAAACGATCCGCCGGTGCTTCGGAATCCTTCTTAATGAACCGCCTGACGATTTCGCCGACGAGGTGCTCCGATTCCTGCGTACTACCGTAGACTCGGTTAACGACTTGTTGCCTCCGTGGATCGACATCATCTCTAAGCAGAAGGGAGAGCGAGAGCGCACGCTCTGGCTGGAACACGGCCGGCGCCTCGATGTCCTATCCAAGATAGACATTGCGGACATTCGGAGAATCATCCCAGAAGCACTTCCCAAGCGCCCGATCCTAAGGGTGCTGTTCAGGGCTGGACGCATGGACTACCTCCAGCAATCCGAGGCGCTCTTCGACTACGTCCTCGCCGCCATCTTGGATGGCGGCCTCACAAACGCCGGCAGTCCCAAAGACGCGCTCGAATCGCCGCTTCAGGCCCTGACCGGCGCGCTCGACCCCCAGCGCTACGCCCTCTCATTCCGAAACCGACAGCCCGTCCCACTGACCGTCGTGCTCGACAGATACAATCGGCCTGGGAGCCTGAGATGGAACCCACGACTGACAACAAGCACCGAATCCTACACGAATCATGGGGCCTGCATCGAGCTCGCCCGAACGGCCGACCAAGAATCAAAGCGCCCGTGCGTAGAATGGGCCACAGAAATAGACCCATGGAATCGGTTGATCGAGGCCGGTCGGAGACTCTGGGGCGAGCAGCGCGTCTTCTTTTCTCTGGCAAATATTTCCGGAGGGATCCGTTCCAGTGCAGAAAAGTGCACCGACTGCCCCGACCTACTGGACACCTCTCGCCCTCTCGCCCGTCGTGCACGTTACGCGCGGCTTAGGTCCGGCTCGTGCTCCTGGTGGAAGAGCCAGCTTGAGTTGGCGGAATCGACTCAAGACAAGGAGTTGGTCTGCCTTATAGCCCTCACCTGGGCCACGTCCACCACCCTTGTCGCGATTCTGGACGAGATGGGCTCCGCGCTCAGCGCACTCCCCAGTCCCGAGTGGATTCGTCTCTTTTACGCGGTCCAGCGCGCGGCCTCAACCGTCCGACGCGAGGATGAACGGGACCTCGTGGACCCACGCCACCTGCCGCCCACGATGTCCGTCCGGTCGGCAGTTATCCTGACAACGCGCAGCGACCCCAGAACGGCCCATGCCATTTATGAGAAGCACCTCGCCTCGTCCATTAACGAAGACCCCATTGTCCCCGAATTGGCCCTCGGCGACGCCTTGGACCCAAGCAGAGTCGGCACGGAGGCCTGGGCACCAAACCTAGACCTAGTTCGGCAATGCTACAAGCTTGGAGAGGACATCCCACCCTGGGGATTCCTCGGCCGCGCCAACCGGGCAACATCTGCCGACATACCCCTCCGGATTGCGACGCAAGTCGCGGCCCACCCGGATCAGTATCCCGGCTTTCTCGTAGCTCTGGCGGAGGAACGATGCAGGGCGGATGTTGCAACCAAAATCGTTCCCGTCGCAAAGGCCGCCGAAACCGATCGATGGTTCGCTCCGACGTAGTTCAAAGCAGGCCAATGCCAACCCCTAACCGCAACTCGGGGCGGCAACCGTGGACGGACCTTAGCGTGCCGCCTTCCTCGCACACAACGTAGTTCTAGTCCCTTCCCGTTCGCTTCCATCCACAACCGTCCAACCGCGATCTTCGACCGTTCGATGACTTTTCGTTGCCCTCGCGACCCTCTTTGCGCTAGCGTAATCCAGATATATGAAGACGAAAACTCGAACACGGACCACGACCCCCGGGGCTAGCCGTCCGGCCCCCGGACGCATCGCCGCTCGCCCCTCGCCCCGCACTCCTCCCCCCCTCTTTTCTAATCGCCAAATTCGAATATTAGAATCACCTCTAAGTCATTCAAAACAAACGACGGCACCCCGCTCTAATCGCCAAAATCCGCGAAATCGATGCTGTGGCGAAGCACCCTCGTCCCGCCTGCCCCGAATGCAGTCGAGTGCAGCAGGCACCGCGAGCCGAGGGACCTGCACCTTTCGCCGATCTTCCACGGGTCGCGGAGCGCGGCTCGCAGGTCGCGGCCCTCTAATATACGGTACGGGGATTAGAAATCGTCGTATCTCGTTGAAAACAAAGGGTCGAGTATGGTTCTAATATACGGTAGCTGCCTCTCCGCCGCGGCCTTTCAAGCCACTCGGTCCCTCAGGACTTCGGCTGAAGCCCTGCTCACGCCTGATCTTCTTCTAATCTGTCCGCTGAAGATTAGAAGTGCTTCTAAGTCAGTGAAAACAAAGGACCGGGCATGGTTCTAATCTATCCCTCACCCGGCTCTCGAAGATATACGTTCGCGCGAGGCTGCCGATGAAGATTACCCGAGAGGATGTTCTTCGCGTCGCCGAACTCGCGCATCTCGAGCTCTCGCCCGAGGAGGTCGAAACCTACCGCGGCCAGCTCGACGAGATTCTCACCTATGTCGCAAAGCTCGAAGAGCTTGACGTCACCTCGGTCGAGCCCATGGCTCAGGTCCTCCTCACGCCTGTCGGCGACGAACATCCCGAACTCCGCGACGACGTCCCCATCGCTTGCGATGTGGCTCCTGCCGTCCTCGCCCAGGCCCCGGACGCGGCAAAACCCTTCTTCCGCGTCCCCAAGGTGATCGACCGATGAGGTCGTTGGAGATCGACCGATGAGCGCCCCCGTCATCCGCCGCGGTGCGCGCACTTTAGGGGGTCGGAGCTTGAGCTCCGACATGACGCCTTTGTCTCTAACACGGGTTTTAACCCCTGAGGCAGGGTTGGGAGCCAACCGATGAGCGCTTCCACCACTTGGACGATCCCCGCCGTCCGCTCCGCCCTCGAGGCCAGGAAGGTCTCCGCCCGCGAGCTGGCAACCGAATTCCACGCCCGAATCGGGAAACGAAACCCCGAACTGAACGCGTTCTTGGCTCTCTCTCCCGATCGGGCCTACGCCCAGGCCGATAAGATCGACGCCGCAATCGCCAAGGGCGAACGCCTCCCCGCGCTCGCCGGCGTTCCCGTCGCGGTCAAGGACGTCATCAGCACCAAGGGCGTCCGCACCACATGCGGCTCCAGGATTCTCGAGTACTATACGCCGCCGTATGATGCCACCGCCGTCGAGCGACTCGAACAAGCGGGCGCCGTCATCCTCGGGAAGACCAACTGCGACGAGTTCGCCATGGGGAGTTCGAACGAAAACTCCGCATACGGGCCCGTACGGAACCCCGTCGCATTGGATCGCGTCCCCGGTGGCTCGAGCGGTGGCTCGGCGGCTGCTGTCGCCGCAGGCCTCGCGGTCGTGGCGCTCGGTACGGACACGGGCGGCTCAATCCGCCAGCCGGGTGCCTGCTGCGGAATTCCCGCCATGATGCCGACATACGGCCGCGTATCGCGATACGGCCTGATAGCCTTTGCCTCCTCGCTCGACCGCATTGGCCCGTTTGCCACCACCTCCGCGGACGCAGCGGCTGTCATGTCGGTGATTGCGGGTCGCGATCCGAACGATTCCACCTCCGCGGCCGTGCCCGTCGGCGATTACGCGGCAGAACTCGCCAAGCCGCTTCAAGGCATTCGGATCGGCGTTCCTGAGGACTACTTTGGCGAGGGGCTCGACGGCGAAGTGAAGGAGAAGGTACAGGCGGGGATCGCGCTCCTTGAGCGCCTCGGCTGTCGCCGGATTCCGCTGCAAATGCCTCACACCGACTACGCAATTGCCACCTACTACATCATCGCGACTGCCGAGGCCAGCTCCAACCTGGCGCGATACGACGGCGTACGGTACGGGCTTCGCGTCCCCGGCGCGACCCTGATCGACATGTACCGCCAAACTCGCGAGCGCGGATTCGGTGCGGAGGTGAAGCGGCGAATCGTTCTCGGAACATACGCCCTTTCCGCCGGCTATTACGACGCCTACTATCTGCGCGCCCAGAAGGTGCGCTCGCTTATCGCCCGCGACTTCGCCGATGCCTTCCAGAAAGTTGACGCCATCATTACGCCCACCGCGCCAACCCCCGCGTTTCGCCTCGGCGAAAAGACGGCCGATCCATTGCAGATGTATCTTGCTGATATATATACAGTTACAGGTTCTCTCGCCGGTGTTCCAGGAATCTCAGTGCCTTGCGGGAAGACGAAGGCTGGCCTGCCGATCGGGATGCAGATCTTCGGACGCCACTTCGACGAAGGGCGCATTCTGCATTTGGCGCATGCCTTCGAGAAAGAGGGCGGTTTCTCCCTCTGATGGCTCCGGGCAATCGCACCATGCGCCCCCGTATGCGCCTCCCGGCCCCATACGGTTGCGAATGCATCGCCTCGGATTCAGCGTTTTCCTCGAAAAAAAGCTCCTTCAAGCCGCAGAAACGTTCCGATGTTAGCCTCCCATTTTCCGTTTTCGAGAATTCAGCTTTCCACACGACTCGGGGGGGCTGGCCGTCCGCTACGCGGCCAACCTGCAGAATGCAAACGCTTTCGCATCGCGCGTCACCGCAAAGTCCCAGTCCAAATGGTACGGAACGACTATTGCAGGCCGAACACAGCAGCGTTTACTCTGCTTTCAGCATCTCACGAAGTGTGAGGAGAACCGATGGTCCGGGTTAAATCAAGCCAGAAGTTCTTCACTGAGGATGAGGTCGCACACCTGACGGGCATTTGCCTGGATCACCTGCGCGGCATGGCCCGTAACCGCCACCTCGGCACGTTGGCTCGCGCCGCCGAAGCCGCCGGCGCGGAAGCCGAGAAGTGGCTGTTCACCCATTCGGACCTGATGATCTTGACGCTTCTCCACCCGCGCTGCGAACACTGATTTTCTTTCCCTCAATTCAGGGGCGAAACTGCGCGGCCTCCCGACCCACCGGGAGGCCGTTCTTGCTTTTGAAACGCGGTTGTCGCGCGCCCCTCGTAGGACTATCCTCTACCGTATGGCGCGTAACCATCCTCGCAACCTGCTCCTTGCCGCGCTTGCGCTCGCGGCACTATCGCTTCAGACGGTAACATCACCGACCCCCGCGCAGACCACCTCGAGCCAAGCTTCGAAAACAACCTCCGCTGCGCAGACCTCCCAAACACAGTCCGAGTCGTTGCCCCGCGGCAAGAAGCTCATGCTGAAAGACGGGAGCTTTCAGCTCGTGCGGGAGTACAAGGTAGAGGGCGACCGCGTGCGCTACTACAGCCTAGACACCTCGCAATGGGAGGAAATGCCGGCCGCAATGGTCGACTGGGACAAGACGCAGGCAATCGAGACCGAGGAAGCGAAGCAGGACGCGTCGCTCCTCACCAAGGTGCACAAACAGGAAGAGGCCCAACGCGTCCAGCCGCTCGACATCGACGCAAGCTTGGAGGCCGCGCCCGGCGTGTTTCTCCCGCCCGGTGAGGGCGTCTTTGCGTTTGACGGAAAGGCCGTACTTTCGATCGCGCCGGCCGAACCTGGCTTCAAGACGAGCAAGAAACGCGAACTGGAGAAGGTGCTGTCGCCGATCCCGATCGTATCGACTCGCCATTTCGTCTTGATCCAGGGCGCCCGCGCGAAGCTCCGCCTGACCACGGGCCAGCCGGAATTCTACATGCGCACAACCCAGGAAGGAGATCCGGACTTGCAGCTCGTCCCGGCACAAGTCCATGGATCCGCCCGGCAGATTGCTCACATCGACGATCTCTTCAGAGAGCAACAAGTGTTCGCACACCCGCTGCTGATGCAACAGTGGGAGGTAGCGAAGGGAGTCTATCGCTACACGCTCGGCCAAACACTCGAGCCTGGCGAGTACGCGCTAGTGGAAGTCATCAAGGCGAAAACGGATCTCGATCAACTGAACATCCTGGTTTGGGATTTCGGAGTCGATCGTCCGAATCATTCAGCGGCCCACCCGGCGAATTGACGCGGCCGCGTTTTGGGTCGACGCCTATCTCCCCGAGGGCTCGGTATGCACGAGCTCGGATAGAAGGGTCGCGAGGGCCGAGACGTGAAAGGGCTTCTGCAGGATGCAAACCCCCTTCTCACGAAACTCGGCGATCGTACTGGACTCCACCAAGTCGCCCGTCATGAAGACGAAGCGCGGCGCCGAATGGGATTTCTTGGCGTGCAGCCGCTCGAAAAGCTGCTGGCCGTGCAGACCCGGCAGATTGAAATCGCAGAGCACAAACTCGTACTCGTTAACGGCAGTGAGAGACAATGCTTCCTCGGCGCTGACGGCGCAATCGACCCTGACGCCGCGCGCGGAGAGCCCTTCCTGGACGATCTCGCGGATGCTCTCTTCATCGTCCACCACGAGGACGGAATGTCCTCGCAGCGCGCCGTCGCCGGCATCCGACCGTCTCGCGCCAGATGGCTGGGCCTCCGGGACGGGCTCTTCCGCCGCGACCGGCAACGAGACGCGGAAAGTCGCTCCGGATCCCTTCTCGGACTGAACGTCGATCGTCCCGCCGTGCTCCTTCACGACGGCAAGGGAGATAGGGAGTCCGAGGCCCGATCCTCCGCCGGGACGCTTCGTGGTAAAAAACGGATCGAAGATTTTCTGGATGTTCTCCGCAGGAATGCCGGGACCATCATCGGAGAACGCCACGATGACTCGTTCGCGGTCCACTGCAACCGAGACGTCGATCTTTCCTTGGTTCCCTGCCGACGAAATTGCCTGCTGGGCGTTCATGACGATGTTGAGAAAAGCCTGCGTGAGAAGCTTGGGATCTCCCTCGATCACCGGCACGTTTTCGGGCAGCCGCAGGTTCACCACGATGTTCTTCTGTTCCAGGGTTTCCTTCTGGAGCTGCACGACCTGCCGGAGAACTTCGTTCAGCCGAATCTTCGATCGGCCCTGCGCTATGGGCCGAGAGAACGCGAGAAGGTTCTGAACAATCTCCGCCGCGCGACGCGCTTGCTTCAACACAATCTCGGCGTGGCGGCGGGCCGCATCGTCGTTGGCTCGTTCGCGCATCAAGTCGCCAACTCCGAGAATGGCAGTGAGCGGGTTATTGAGTTCGTGCGCGACTCCGGCCAACATCTGCCCCATGGCCGCAAATCTTTCGTTCTGCGCATGTTGGTCCTCGAACCGCTTCGATTCCGTGACGTCGCGGGCCGACGCCACTGCTCCGCTGATCTGGCCGGCGTCATCGTAGAGGGGCCCGGCACTGGCTCTCAGAGTCCGCCAGCTTCCGTCGCTCGCTTCGGTGCGGAACTCGATCTGGACCTGCAAGGCTTCGCCCGCGAGCACCCTGCGCAACTGTGCGCCTAGCTTTGCGCGGTCCTCGGGATGGGCGCGGGCACCCAACCGCTCACCGATATAGGTTACGGGCGGCCGTCCGAGGACGTCCTGGATTCGCTGGCTGACGTAGGTGTAGTGGCCCTCCCGATCGAGTACGGCGATGATGTCCGGAAAGCAGGCGACGAGCCGGCGCACGAACTCCTGCTCCTGATGCAGGCGGCGCTGGATCTCGAGGCGATCCGTGACATCCACCAGCGTTCCCTGGACCCGAACAATGTGCCCTGAAGCGTCCCGAATGGCGAAACCTGAGGCGAGACAGTGGATCGGAGTGTCGTCCTTACGGCGGAGGACGATCTCGCGGTCCTGAACCGAGCCTCTCTGGTCGAGCTCCCGGATCAACGCGTCGCGATCGGACGGGTTTTCGTAAACCTCGCGGAAGTTCTTCCGCTGCAGGTCCTCTTTGCATTCGTACCCGAGCATCCGAATCAGCGCCGGGTTGGCATCGAGAAGGGTCCCGTCCGGAGTCGTAAAGAAGATTCCCTCTCGCAACGACTCGAAAAACTCGGAGAAGCGAATCTCGGATTCGCGTTCGCCGGTGACGTCGCGCGCCCAGCCGATGATCGAAGTGCCTTTCGCATCGTCGACAACCGCCTGCACCCAACAGGCGAAATGCCGAAGCTGCTTATCTCCCTTCAACTGGACCGCGGCAACGCCCTGCCAGTGGTTCGCCACCGCGATATTGGCGACGGCACGCTTGAGATCGGCCATCGTCGGGGACTCAATGAATTCGCTGAAGGAGTGCCCAATCAGGTCGGGGAAGGAAACTCCCAGAATCTGAGACAAACGAAGATTGGCCACGCGAATCTCGCCCGTTGCCGAGAGGGTGAAGACCGCCTGGTCGAGATTGTCGATCAGTTCACGGTAGTTGTGCTGCGAACGGGAGATGACCTCGACGAGCTTCTCAATTTGTTCCGAAGACGGCGCGGAACCAAACTGCCCGCGCTCGTTCGGAGGGTTCTTGGACATGATTCGGCCGAGCTCCTGTCCGCCGGACAGACTCGTCCGGGCAGAAATAGCCCATATAGGATTTTACAGAGGGAACCGAGGCAGGAGAGAAAGAAAGCTGGGCTCTATGCCTGTTTTATCAATCGATAAGAATCGAAAACCCGCGCTGGCGGGGCACCGCCAAACGAAACAAGAAAGGGCGAGCCGACCGGTTCGGGCTCGCCCCTTGAAAGACAGGTTGAACTGAAAATCAGCTCTCCGCGACTGCGTCGGTATCCTTGCGCAGGAAATCGAGTGCCGCCGCCTCCTCAGGAGTCAGCTCAGGCTCTGCGACCTGCGGCTCCTCCTTCGGCAGTTCGGTGAGAAGCTGAATGTTGCGGTACCGCTCGAGTCCCGTGCCCGCGGGAATCAAGCGGCCCATGATCACATTCTCCTTCAGCCCGCGGAGATAATCGACCTTTCCGGAAATGGCCGCCTCGGTGAGGACGCGGGTGGTTTCCTGGAAGCTTGCGGCGGAGATGAAGGAATCGGTCGAGAGCGACGCCTTGGTGATGCCAAGGAGCAGCGGACGTCCGGTCGCCGGGCGGCCACCGTCGTGGATGACGTGGTCGTTTTCCTCGCGGAAGCGGAACTTGTCCACTTGCTCTTCGAGAAGGAACGAAGTGTCACCGACGTCTTCGACTTTCACCCAGCGCATCATCTGACGCACGATCGTTTCGATGTGCTTGTCGTTGATGTTGACGCCCTGCAGGCGGTAGACCTCCTGAATCGAGTTCACGAGATACGCCTGCGTGTACTTTTCGCCGAGGACCGCCAGCAAGTCGTGCGGGTTCAGCGGGCCGTCAATGAGCGGCTCGCCGGCGCGCACATGCTCGCCTTCCTGAACGTTGATGTGGACGCCGCGCGGGATGGAGTATTCCTTCACCGTCTTTCCATCCTCGCTCTCGACGTAGATCTTGCGCTGGCCCTTCGCGATTTCGCCGTACTTCACGACGCCGTCGATTTCGCTGATGACCGCGGGATCCTTCGGCTTGCGCGTTTCGAAGAGTTCGACGACGCGCGGCAGACCGCCCGTGATGTCCTTGGTCTTGGTGGTCTCGCGCGGAATCTTCGCGAGGACGTCACCCGGTTGCACCTCGTCCCCATCAGCGACCATCAAGTGAGCGCGCGACGGCATGAGGTACTTTTTCCGGACGCGGCCGGCCGAATCCTTGACCATGATCGTCGGCTGGTGCTTTTCGTCACCCGGCGGCAGCGTCACAACGAGCTGCGAAAGACCGGTGACTTCGTCGACCTGCTCTTCAATCGTGAAACCGGGCTGCAAATCCTTGAACTGGATCGTGCCGCCCGACTCCGTGAGAATCGAGAACGTGTACGGATCCCACTCAACCATGGTCTGGCCGAGCGTGACCGGCTGGCCGTCTTCGACGCGCAACCGGGCGCCGTACACGACGTGGTGGCGCTCCTTCTCGCGGCCCTTTTCGTCGACGACGGCAATCAGGCCGGAGCGGTTCATGGAAATCAGAGTTTTCCCGCGGCCTTCGACAACCTTCAGGTCGATGAACTTCACGAACCCGTTGTTGCGGGCTTCGACCTTCGATTGCTCGGTAACGCGGGTTGCCGTGCCGCCGATGTGGAACGTGCGCATCGTGAGCTGGGTGCCGGGTTCGCCGATCGACTGCGCGGCGATGACGCCCACGGCTTCGCCCATCTCGACGAAGCGTCCGGTTGCCAGGTTGCGGCCGTAGCAGCGCGCGCAAACGCCTCGCCGGGACTCGCACGTGAGCACCGAGCGAATCTTCACGCGCTCGATGCCCGCCGCCTGAATCGCGTTGGCGAGCTCCTCGGTGATTTCCTGGTTGATCTCGACGATCACGTTGCCTTCGTAGTCCTTGATCTTTTCAAGCGAAACGCGGCCCACAACGCGGTCGCGCAACGGCTCGACTTCGACGCCAGCCTCGAGAATCGGCTCGACGAAGATGCCGTCGGCCGTGCCACAGTCGAACTCGTTGATGATTACGTCCTGCGCCACGTCCACGAGACGCCGCGTGAGGTAGCCGGAATCGGCGGTCTTGAGCGCCGTATCCGCCAGACCTTTGCGAGCGCCGTGCGTCGAGATGAAGTATTCGAGCACCGCCAGCCCTTCGCGGAAGTTCGACGTGATGGGCTGCTCGATGACTTCGCCGGAAGGCTTGGCCATCAACCCGCGCATGCCGGAGAGCTGCCGGATCTGCTGCTTCGAACCGCGAGCGCCGGAGTCCGCCATGACGTAAATCGGATTGATGACGCCCTGCTTATCCTGCTCTTCGAGCGCCTTGAACATCTCGTCCGCAACTTTCTCCGTGACGTCCGACCAGATGGCGATGACCTTGTTGTAGCGTTCGCCGTTGGTGATCGCGCCGTCGAGATATTGCTGCTGGACCTTGAACACTTCGTGTTCGGCTGCATCGACGAGCTTGTACTTCACGCTCGGGATGACCATGTCGCTGATGCCGATGGAGACGCCGGCCTTCGTCGCGTAGAGGAAGCCGAGCTCCTTCAGCCGATCGAGCATGACGACGGTCTTCTCGAGCCCGAAGCGGAGATAGCCGTATTGCACCAGGGCCTGCACGCCCTTCTTCTTGAGCAAGCCGTTGATGAACGGCATGTCTGAAGGCAGGTGATCGTTGAAGATCACGCGGCCCACCGTGGTGTGCAGAAATTGCCTGTTCAGGTGCACGGGCTCCGTGTGCGAGACGTCCTGATCGTCGTACGCGTTCGTGAGGTCGATCACTTCACCCGTGTAGCGGAGGCGGATCGGCGTGAGCAGTTCCACTTCGCCCGCGTCGAGCGCCATGATGACTTCCTCGACAGAGCCGAACGCGCGGCCTTCGCCCTTCGCCTGCGGCTTGGCCTTGGTCATGTAGTAGATGCCGAGCACCATGTCCTGCGTCGGAACCGCGAGCGGATAGCCGTTGGCGGGCGAGAGGATGTTGTGCGAGCTGAGCATCAGCACCGAAGCTTCGACCTGCGCCTCCGGGGAAAGCGGGATGTGCACGGCCATCTGGTCGCCGTCAAAGTCCGCGTTGAACGCGGTGCAGACGAGCGGATGGATGCGAATCGCTTTGCCTTCGACGAGCGTCGGCTCGAACGCCTGGATGCCGAGACGGTGAAGCGTGGGCGCGCGGTTGAGAAGCACCGGATGCTCGCGGATCACGTCCTCGAGAATGTCCCAGACGATCGATTCCTGCGCCTCGACCAATTCCTTGGCCTGCTTGATCGTGGTGCAGTGGCCGGCGGCTTCGAGCCGGTGATAGATGAACGGTTTGAAAAGCTCGAGCGCCATCTTCTTCGGCAAACCGCACTGGTGGAGCTTCAGCTCCGGGCCAACGACGATGACCGAGCGACCCGAATAGTCCACGCGCTTGCCGAGAAGGTTCTGGCGGAATCGGCCCTGCTTGCCCTTGAGCGTGTCGGAGAGCGACTTGAGCGGGCGGTTGTTCGTTCCGCGCAGGACGCGGCCGCGGCGGCCGTTGTCGAACAGCGCGTCGACAGCCTCCTGCAGCATGCGCTTCTCGTTGCGGACGATCACGTCGGGCGCGTGCAACTCCATCAGCTTCTTCAACCGGTTGTTGCGGTTGATCACGCGGCGATAGAGATCGTTCAGGTCGGACGTGGCGAAGCGCCCGCCATCGAGAGGCACCAGCGGGCGCAGCTCGGGCGGAAGGACCGGAATCACGTCCAGGATCATCCACTCGGGCTTGTTGCCGCTCTTGCGGAACGCTTCGAGGACCTTCAGCCGCTTGGCGTACTTGATGCGCTTCTGCAGGCTCGGATCGACCTTCATTTTTTCGCGGAGCTCTTCCGAAAGCGTTTCGACGTCGACGCGGCGGAGGAGTTCCTTGATCGCCTCAGCGCCCATTCCGGCCGTGAAACGCCCCGCGAACTCGCGCTGCAGCTCGCGGAACTTCTCCTCGGGGAGAATGTCCTTCTCCTTGATTCCAGGCGCTTCGCCGGGATCGATGCAGACGAAGGTCTCGAAATAGAGGATGTGCTCCAGATCGCGCATCGTGATGTCGAGCAGGTATCCGATGCGGCTCGGCAATCCCTTGAAGAACCACACGTGGGAACAAGGAGACGCAAGCTCGATGTGGCCGAGGCGTTCGCGGCGCACCTTGCTAAGCGTGACTTCGACGCCGCACTTATCGCAGATGACGCCGCGATGCTTCATCCGCTTGTATTTTCCGCACAGGCACTCCCAGTCCGTGACGGGGCCGAAAATCTTGGCGCAGAACAGGCCGTCGCGCTCGGGCTTGAAGGTGCGGTAATTGATGGTCTCCGGCTTGGTCACTTCACCGTGCGACCACGACCGGATTTTTTCAGGGCTCGCGAGGCTGATGCGGATCGAATCGAAATCCGCAATCTGGCTCGCGCGATCATAAGGGCTCGAACGATACAAGGGCTGCCTCCCTCCCCGGCACAGCCGGGGTTAAGAACTCTTCAAAACTTTGTGGCGCGCGCCGCAAGCTGTCTGGCTCAGGGCGGGCTTGCAGGCGCGCGATGCGTTAGTCCGCTGCCTCGGCCTTCTCCAACTGCGGCTTCTGGCGTTTCATCAGCTCGACATCCAGGCAGAGCGACTGCAACTCGCGAACAAGTACATTGAACGACTCGGGCACGCCGGGCTCGATTCCTGGTTCGCCCTTGACGATGGCCTCGTAAATCTTGGCGCGGCCATACACGTCGTCGGACTTTGCCGTGAGCAGCTCCTGCAGAATGTGTGCGGCACCATACGCTTCGAGCGCCCAAACTTCCATTTCGCCGAAGCGCTGGCCGCCGAACTGCGCTTTTCCGCCGAGCGGCTGCTGCGTGATGAGTGAGTACGGACCAATGGAACGCGCGTGGATCTTGTCGTCCACGAGGTGCGACAGTTTCAGCATGTAGATGTAACCGACCGTGACATTCTGCGCGAACGCGTCGCCGGTCATGCCGTCGTAGAGCGTGATCTTGCCGCTCTCCGGCAGCTCCGTGAATTCGAGCAGGTGACGGATGTCGGCTTCGCGCGCGCCGTCGAATACCGGCGTCGCCACCGGAACACCGTCGCGGAAGCTGTATGCCAGATCGAGAATCGCTTCGTCGTCGAGCTCCGAAATGGTTTTCCAAACGGACGTGGGACCGAACGCGTCCTTGAACCACTTGCGGGCCGCTTCGGCGCGCGAATCGGTGTCGTCGAGAACCTTGGCGACACGCGCTCCGAGTTCCTTCGAAGCCCAGCCCAGATGCGTTTCAAGAATCTGGCCGACGTTCATGCGCGAAGGCACGCCGAGCGGATTCAGCACGATCTCAACCGGAGTGCCGTCCGGCATGTAGGGCATGTCTTCCTTCGGAACGATGCGCGCTATGACGCCCTTGTTGCCGTGGCGCCCGGCCATCTTGTCGCCGACCGAGAGCTTGCGCTTCATCGCGATGTACGCTTTGACCAGCTTGATCACGCCGGGAGGCAGCTCGTCGCCCTTCTTGAGCTTCGAGATGCGCTCGTCGGTGATCTTCCGCAGCACGTCGATCTGGCGCGAGGTCATTTCCTCGACCTCGTCGATCTTTTCGATGAGCAGCGGGTCCTTGTCGTTGAGGCGCAGGCGCTTCAGGTTGCGCGTCGAAATCTTTTCTAGGATGTCGCGCGTGAGCTCGGTTCCCTTCGTGAGCAGGCGCTTGTTGGTTCGCTCGTCGTGCAAGTCGGCGACCAGCTTCTGCCCGCCCAGAAGGTCGTTCAAACGCTTCAAGCGCTCGTCGGTGAGAATGCGAATCTCATCGGCAAGGTTCTTCTCGAGCTTCGCGACCTGCGCACCTTCGATGGCCTTGTGGCGCTCGTCCTTCTCCGCACCCTTGCGGCAGAAGATCTTCACGTCGACGATCGTGCCCTCGATGCCGGGCGGGCAATAGAGGGACGCGTCGCGGACGTCGCCGGCCTTCTCACCGAAGATCGCGCGAAGCAGCTTTTCTTCCGGCGTGAGCGTGGTTTCGCCCTTCGGAGTCACCTTGCCCACCAGGATGTCGCCGGGCTTCACGGTGGCGCCGATTCGAATCACGCCGCTTTCATCGAGATTCCGCAGGAAGCTCTCGTTGATGTTGGGAATGTCGCGCGTGATTTCCTCGGGGCCCAGTTTCGTGTCGCGCGCTTCGATTTCGTACTCTTCGATGTGAATCGAAGTGTAGTAATCCTCCTCGACCAGCTTTTCGCTGACGAGGATGGCGTCTTCGAAGTTGTACCCGCGCCACGGCACGAACGCGACGAGCACGTTGCGCCCGAGCGCCAGTTCGCCGCGATCGGTGCACGGCCCGTCCGCCAGCACCTGGCCCTGCTTCACGCGGTCGCCCGCGCGAACCAGCGGTTTCTGGCTGATGCACGTGTTCTGGTTCGAGCGCTTGAACTTCGTCAGCAGGTAAATGTCGGAGCCCACTTCGCGGCTCAGCACGCCGGATTGGTCCGATTCGACGCGCACGATGACGCGTTCGGAGTCGACTTGATCGACGATCCCGTCGCGGCGGCAAACAATCACCGCGCCGGAATCGCGCGCCGTCACGCGCTCCATGCCCGTGCCGACCAGAGGAGCCTCGCCACGGATGAGCGGCACGGCCTGTCGCTGCATGTTCGAGCCCATCAGCGCGCGGTTTGCGTCGTCGTTCTCGAGGAACGGGATCAAGCTCGCGGCAACCGACACGAGCTGCTTCGGCGAAACGTCGATATAATCCACCTCGTCGCGGCTCTTGAGCACGAAGTTGCCCGCCTGACGGCAGTTGACGAGCTCGGTCGTGATCTTGCCCTTCTCGTCCAGCGACGCGTTCGCCTGCGCTACGACGTACCGGTCTTCCTCCCACGCCGACAGATAGAAGCAGTGCGGCTCAACCACCACGCGCCGCCGCTTCAGCTCTTCGTTGGTCTCTTCGACTTTCTCGCGCTCCACAATCTCGCCAGCTTTGAACTCGCTGTCGCCCGCGTTGATGATCTGCACGAAATCGATCACGCGGCCGCCCTTCACCTTTCGATAGGGAGACTCGATGAAGCCGAATTCGTTGATCCGCGCGTAGCAGGAAAGCGAGCTGATCAGGCCGATGTTCGGGCCTTCCGGCGTTTCGATCGGGCAAATGCGTCCGTAGTGCGTCGGGTGAACGTCGCGGACTTCGAATCCCGCGCGCTCGCGCGACAGGCCTCCCGGACCAAGCGCCGACAGACGCCGCTTGTGCGTGATTTCGCTGAGCGGGTTCGTCTGATCCATGAACTGCGAAAGCTGCGAACTCCCGAAAAACTCGCGGATCGCCGCCATCACAGGCTTTGCGTTCACCAGGTCGTGCGGCATCGCCGTCGACATTTCCTGGTACACCGACATCTTTTCCTTGATCGCGCGCTCCATGCGGACCAGGCCGATGCGGAACTGGTTTTCGAGCAGCTCGCCCACCGCGCGGACGCGGCGATTGCCGAGGTGATCGATGTCGTCCACCGTCCCGACGTTGCGGCGCAGCTTCAGCAGGTACTTGATCGCCGCAACAAAATCGGCGGGATCGAGCGTGCGCTTGTCGAGCGGAGTCTCCAGCCCGAGCTTGATGTTGAACTTCAGCCGTCCGACCTTGCTGAAGTCGTATTTGCGCGCGTCGAAGAACATCCCGTTGAAGAGCGCAGTAGCGGTCTCCAGCGTCGGAGGATCGCCGGGACGCAGCTTCCGGTAGATTTCGATCAACGCCTCTTTCGGGGTCCGAATCGTGTCCTTATCGAGCGTGCGCGAAACGATGATCCCGACCTCGTCGCGCTCCGGGAAGCAAACGTCGACCTCCGTGATGCCCGCTTCCGCGATCGTGGTCCAAATCTCGCCGGTTAGCGGCTTGTTCGCTTCGAGCAGCACTTCGCCCGTTTGGCGGTTCACCAGCTCGCCGACTGTAAGCGCACCCTCGAGATCGCCCGCTCCCACTTCCACCTGAGTCACGCGCGCCTTCACCAGTTCCTTGTACAGCGCCTCGGAAATGCGCTTGTGCGCGCCCACCAGCACCTCTCCCGACTTGGGGTGCTTGATTTCGCGCGTGAGCTTGCGGTCGACCAATCCTTCCGAAACGTTCCAGTACAGGCCGTTGTCGTGCAGTGAAATGCGCTCGACCTGATAGAACGTCCGCAAAATGTCTTCGTTCGTCTTCATTCCCAGGGCGCGCAGGAAGATCGAGCCCAGGAACTTCCGCTTGCGGTCGATGCGAACGTACAGGATATTTTTCGTGTCGTATTCGAACTCCACCCACGAGCCACGATAGGGAATGATCTTGCCGAGAAAATAGCTGCGATTGTTGGCGGTTTCGAAAAACACGCCCGGCGAACGGTGCAACTGGCTGACGATCACGCGCTCGGTGCCGTTGATGATGAACGTGCCGTTCTCCGTCATCAGCGGAATATCGCCGAAGAAAACTTCCTGCTCCTTGATGTCACGGATGGACTTCGAGCCTGTGTCCGGATCCTTGTCGTAAATCGTGAGGCGAATGGTGACTTTCAACGGCGCGGAGTACGTCATCCCGCGCTCCTGGCATTCGTTCACGTCGTACTTCAGTTGCAGCGTGACCGGATCGCCGCACTTGTTGCAGAACGTCGGCGTGTTCTTGTTGAACGTGCCGCACTTCGCGCAAATCACGTCGCCCGTCTTGTACGGATTCGTGACCACAGACGCGCCGCAATTCCGGCACGTCGCGCGCAAGTGGTGCAGGCCGCGCAAATGGCCGCACTTGCACTCCCAGTTGCCGATGGCGTAGTCGACGAAATCGAGCTGCGAAAGCCCGCGAAAATCCTGAATCGGAAACACCGAGGTGAACACGGACTGCAGGCCCGTATCTTCGCGCTCGCTCGGCAGCAGATCCATCTGCAGGAAGCGTTGATACGACTTCTTTTGAACGTCGATCAGGTTCGGAATCTGGACGGTTGTCTTGATTTTGGCAAAGTCCAGCCGTTCTCGTTCCCGAACGACGCGGTTACCATTACGAGTGCTCATTGAGAATCCTCTTCGGAGTCACGCCGGAAAGCGGCGGCACGGGTAGACACCCGCCCCGCCGGTCCGGGAAGGACATTGTTTGAGATTCTGATTTCCAAAGGAGCGCGCGCGTACGCGAATCCCCGTTTGCAGCCCAGGTGGCCGCCGCTGCCACTACTTGATCTCGACCTTGGCTCCGGCCTCTTCAAACTTCTTCTTGATCGTGGCGGCTTCGTCCTTGTTGACGCCCTCTTTCACCGTCTTCGGGGCGCCGTCCACCAGGTCCTTGGCCTCCTTCAGGCCGAGGCTGGTGACTTCACGAACCGCCTTGATGACGTTGATCTTGTTGGCGCCGACTTCGGTGAGAACGACGGTGAATTCCGTCTTCTCCTCCGCCGGAGCCGCCGCACCACCGGCCGCCGCGCCCCCCGCCATCACCACCGGCGCAGCCGCGGCCGCCGACACGCCGAAAGCTTCTTCCATCTTCTTCACCAGATCGGAAGCTTCGAGCAACGTCAGGCCCTTCAGTTCTTCCAGGATCGTCTCCACTTTGCTAGCCATTGCGTTTCCTATCCTCCTCGGAATTGAGAAACTCGAACTACTGAGCCGTTTCAGGCGCCGGCGTGCCGCCGCCCGCCCCGAATTTGTTTGCCTTCACCGCTTCGCTGGTGACCACCGCGATGTTGCGCGGCAGCGCCGCCAGTGCCGACGCCACCCGCTGCGCGGGCGCGTTCAGCATGAACATGATCTTGCTGATCAGCTCTTCCTTGCTCGGAAGCTGCGCGAGCTGGTTGATTTCCTGAATCGAAACGACGCGTCCTTCCACCCATCCCGCGCGAAACTGGAATGCCGGAACGTCCTTGGCAACCTTCGTCAGAATCTTCGCCAGCGCAACCGGATCGGTCTTCGTGAACGCAATCGAGTTCGTGCCTTTCAGGTTCTTGAGCAGCGGCTCGGTCGGCGTGCCCTGGGCGGCGCGTTCGGCAACGGTATTCTTCACCACCTCGTAGTGGCCGCCCGCCGCCTCGACTTGCCGGCGCAGCTTCGTGTCCTGCTCGACGGTGATGCCCTGGAAGGTCGACAGAATCACCGTCGACACGCTCGCCAGTTGCGTGCGAAGCTCCTCCGCCTTTGTTTTCTTTTCAGCCTTCTTCTTCATTCCGAACGCTCCTCTTGCCCCGGACTACGCCGCGACTGCGACCGCCGCGTCCGCTTCGGCGTGGTCAATCAGGATGCCGGGCCCCATCGTCGAAGTCAGCGTGATTTTCTTGATGTACTTGCCCTTCGCCGCCGCCGGCTTGGCCTTGATGATCGCGCTCAGCAGCGCCTGCGCGTTTTCAGCGAGATTCTTTGCGGCAAAGCTGATCTTGCCGATGGGCGAATGGATCAGCCCCGTTTTGTCGAGCCGGAACTCCACTTTGCCCGCCTTGATTTCCTTCACGGCGCGCGCGATGTCGAAGGTCACCGTGCCGGTCTTCGGATTCGGCATCAGGCCTCGCGGGCCAAGCACCTTGCCGAGCCGCCCCGCGGATTTCATCATGTCCGGCGTCGCAATCACCGCCTCGTAATCGGTCCAGCCTTCCTGAATCTTCTGGACCATATCCTCGCCGCCCACGAAGTCCGCCCCGGCTTCCTGCGCTTCCCGGACTTTTTCGCCGCTCGCGATCACGAGCACGCGCTTCGATTTCCCAAGCCCGTGCGGCAGAACCACGGTGCCGCGAACCATCTGGTCCGACTGCTTCGGGTCCACGCCGAGATTCAGCACCAGCTCGACCGTCTCGTCGAACTTGACGAAGTGCGCCTTGCGCAGAACTTCCGCGGCCTCCTCGAGCTTGTACGGACGCGCCTCCACCAGTTTCCGGGCGCGATCGATGTTCTTTCCACCCACTTTTGCGCTGCGGCCCATCGCGTGTGTCTCCTGCTTCTAGTCGGTGACTTCGATGCCCATGTTGCGGGCCGTGCCCATGATCGAGCGCATCGCCGATTCGAGGTTCGTCGTATTCAGGTCCGGCAGTTTCGTCTTGGCGATCTCCGCCACCTGCTTGCGCGTGACCTTGGCGACCTTGTTTCGATTCGGTTCGGGCGACCCTTTAACGATTCCAGCCGCGCGCTTTAAAAGCTCCGATGCCGGCGGCGTTTTCAGAATGAACGTGAAGCTCCGGTCGCTGTACACCGTCACGAGCACTGGAATAATCATGCCGTCCGGCTCTTTGGACGTCTTCGCATTGAACTGCTTGCAGAAATCCATGATGTTCAGCCCGTGCGGGCCGAGAGCCGTGCCCACCGGCGGAGCCGGCGTCGCCTTTGCGGCCGGCAACTGCAGCTTCACCATTGCTTGTACTTTCTTCGCCATTTCCGTTGTCCTTCGCGAGGCTCATTCGCCGCGCCTGTTCTGCAAAGCCCTATGCCGCCTTCTGAACCTGCGTAAAGCGCAGTTCGATCGTCAGCTCGCGGCTGAAAACGGTCAGCACAATCTTTAAACTTCGCCGCTCCGCGTCCACGTCGGTCACGACGCCCGTGAAATTCGCGAAGACCCCGTCAAGTATTCGAACCTTCTCGCCACTCGCGAAGCTGGACGCCACTACGCGACCTTCTCGACCTGCGCGAAATCCAATTCCACCGGCGTCGACCGTCCGAAGATCGTCACCGATACTTTCAACGTGCTGCGGTCCGCGTTCACTTCCTCGACGATACCCGTGAAGTTCGCGAACGGACCTTCCCCGATGCGGACTTTCTCGCCGCGGTCGAAGGACAGCTTCGGTTTCGGCTTCTCGGCTGTCGTCGTCGCGCGGTTCAGGATGTTCTGCACTTCCTCGTCGGTTAGCGGCGAAGGCGTCTGCCCCGAACCTACGAACCCGGTGACGCGCGGCGTTGAACGGACCACGTGCCACGTGTAGTCGTCCATATCCATCTCGACCAGCACATATCCCGGGTAGCACATGCGCGGCGAAATCACCTTTTTGCCGCCGCGCACTTCAATCACGGATTCGGTCGGGATCACGATCTGCCCGATTTTCTCAGCGAGGCCGAACGCGGCGACCCGGCCTTCGAGGCTTTCCTTCACCTTCTTTTCAAACCCCGAGTACGTGTGCACGATGTACCACTGCTTTGCCATTTGCGTTTCCGTCATTTCTTGAAGTAGTTCAGCACCCAGATCGATGCCTTGCTAAAGGCCCAGTCCGTGATCGCGAAATAAAGCCCAAAGAACGCCACCGTAATCGTCACGACGATCGTTGTCGACCAAACATCCTGCCGCGACGGCCAGTTCACCTGCCTCATCTCGACGCGCACGTCGTGCATGAACTGCCGCAGCCTCTTCGGGTATTCCGCCAGCTTGCTGATCGGCCCCGGAACCGAAAATGATGCCCCCGCGCCTGTTTCTTCGTTGTTCAACTTTGCCGCCTGTGCCATCTGCCTGACCGCCTTCGCCCCGTGCCCCTCAACTCGCTCCGCCCGCCAGCCCCTGCCGCAGCAAGACTGGCAGGGGAGGAGGGATTCGAACCCCCACATCCGGTTTTGGAGACCGGCGGTCTACCGTTGAACCTACTCCCCTTTACCCTGAGAACCCGCCAACGGCGGGTTCGAAGGGTTTACCCTACCCGCCAACGGCGGGTTCGAAGGGTTACCCTAACTCCGCCAACGGGTCCGAAGGCTTTACCCTGACGGCGGGTTTAACGGTTTACCCTAACCCCTCCGCAGGGCGGCCCTTCCCAAAAACTCTGTCGACCCTTCGACCTCGACTCCATCGAGGTCTCAGGGCAAGCCGGTCTACTCAATCGTTCGCTTGCTGCCAGGAACCAGAGCCAGTTTCTTGCTCCTGCTCCAGCCCTTAATTTCTCTCTCGCGCCGGCGTGCGGCATTGGAATCACCGCACATCTCGCTCCACAACAGTTTCACGGGCCGGCGCTTCGAAGTGAACTCAGGTCCAACGCCCCAGTTATGCCGCTTGACCCGCGCTTCGACGTCGGTCGCAATTCCCACGTACAGCGAGTCGTCCTTGCACCGGACCATGTAGCAAAACCACGCTGCATCTGCCGCCACGATGCACCACGCTCATCTCACTTCTTTGTGCGCGGTATGCTTCCGGCACGTATTGCAAAACTTCTGCGTCTCCAAGCGATCCGGATGCTTCTTCCGGTTCTTCGTGGTCGTGTAGTTGCGGTTCTTGCACTCGTTGCACTGCAGCGTGATGATTTCGCGCATGATCGTCTACTCGATGACTCCGCGACGGTTTACCCTGAGTTCGCCCCAGCGAACGAAGGGCGTCCGGCTCCCTTTCTACTCGATGATCTCGGCGACGGCGCCGGCTCCGACGGTGTGGCCGCCTTCGCGAATCGCGAACCGCAGCCCCTTCTCCAGCGCCACCGGCGTGATCAAACTGATCTCCGCCGACACGTTGTCTCCCGGCATCACCATCT
>DATIZQ010000141.1:0-5011 GCA_035517015.1 Candidatus Acidiferrum sp.
TGTCCAGTTTCTGGACAAAGCTGTACCGCGTACCCGCTCGCGAGTTAGTCTCGACGGGAGTGCTCCCATCGTCCCGCCCCAGCCAAACGGCTTTCAGATGTCCCTTGCGCCCGTAAGACGGTTTCCAGAAGCCTGCGGCGATCATCTTGTGGGCGGCTTCAAGGGAGCGCCAGCCCACACAGCGCCCGTCGGCGGAATACAGCGGGATCGGTTTGTTGTTTGAAGACACTTCGGGTGCGGCAGGTGAAGGGAAGGAGTTTAGCGAGAGTCCCGTCTCTCGACTTCAGTGAGACCTTCGGAAGGTGCGCTTCGCGCTGGGTTGCCGAACGGCTGCGATACTATATACGCACGCTGCACCGCTTTTGTCTCACGCGGGTCCACTACATCACGCGATTCACGGAGTTCACGCGGTTAGCCCTAATTTGTTTTCGGATTCCGCGACCTCTTCCGAAGAAGGATTCTCGCGCGTGAATACAAAATAGAGGCAACCGCGTGAACCCCGTGAACTCCATGAAGCTACTCGTGCTCGTCCACGATTGCGCCAAGCCCCACGTAACACCATGAGAGCCTTCCGTTTATCGTCCGCTGACGCTTCTCAACCGTGGGCCGCACCTGTGCGATGGCCCTGCCGAGCGCTGTCTTGCTAACGGTGGGCCGCCCTTTTGCCACGCAATCTTGGTTGTAATCCTGCCAGAGCCGATCCGCCGGGATCAACGCTTCGGGTTCGAGTAACGTGTGCCGGTCGAGCCAGACAGCGAGCGGATCGGTTGTTTGCCGGAATTCCTCCATCGCACGTCGTGTGGATTCGCTTTCCGAAAGCCCGTGAGCGCGAATGGCCGAGTGGGCTTCCAACGCCTTATTCAGCACGCCGCTGAGTTCGTCCGGGTCGGCCAACATCGCGTCCAATTGGTCGCGAGGGAGTGTGCCCGGATCGCCTGCATGGAATGTCCTCTCGAAGGGAACGACGACCCACCGCCGAAAGAACGCCGAAGACGCATCCTGACTCTTGGGCGGGTGATTGGCCGAGAAGATGAGGCGGGTGAACGGAACGAACTCGAATGATTCCTCGAACTTCCTCTCCGCGAGCAGCGCGTCGCCGCCGGTGATCGCCTTGAAGACGGATGTGCTCGATAGGTCCTCGCTGGGCAGGTCGGGGCAGATGTTCGCGAGCCGGCCCACAAGGCGCGCGACCGAAAAGCGGTCGTTTTCGAGCCGATGTAGGCTGATCGCTGCAACGTTCTGACGCCCAATGAACGCGAGCACCGCCCGGAGATAGGTGGACTTCCCGTTCGCGCCGTCGCCCGTGAGCAGAATCGCCTTCTGAATCGAAGTGTCCGGCGTCATCAGCCATGCCGGGATTTCCCAAGCGATCGCCTCGGAGTCGCCTGGAAAGACATCCGCAATGAACTTGTCCCAATTCGGACAGCGGGCGTTCGGATCGAACTTCACGGGGATCTGCACCGGCGACAGGAAATCCGCTGAGTGCGGTTTGAGCGCTCGCGTTGCCACTTCCAGCAGGCCGTTCAGCACATTGACCACGTCGCTCTTCGGTCGATCCCACAGCGCTGGCGCATCCACCTCGATGTACTTCACCACCTCTTCCGCCTTGTGGCTGGTCCACTTCGAGGCCAAATGCATTCGCTCCATCAACTGCTTAACCTGCTGGCGCACGAAGGAAGCGCCGTCTGAGTGATACGTCCCGCCGCGGAAAATGTAAAGCCGCCCTCCGGCGTCTTGGGCGAAGCGATGCTGGCCCGTAATTGCTTCAGCGAGCTGGTGAACGCTAACGCCGTCGTCGCCGTCTTGGCTTTCAAAATCGGCGGCCTCCAACAGTTCCAGGACTTTATCCGGCCCGACCGTCGCAAGCAAGTCATCAATGCCCTTGCCCTGGGCGATGTCCCAACTGACAGCCGCAACTTCTGCCCCGCGCATCCGTAATTCGCGGGCCAGCATGTTCTTGGCGATCTCGACGTGTTCATTCTTCTCGGCGTCGGCATCGAATGCGATGATGACGCGGCGGCCGTCCCACGCCACCAACTCGAGATCCGGGATTGCGCCCTTGACGTCGCGCCGCCCGCCGTTCGGACCCGTGGTCTTCCCTACGGTACCCCTCCAGTTCCAAACGCCGCCCAATCCGAGCGGCAGGAATCGAGGGGTTGTGGAGTCGTGGTGGGCGAGACGCCAGAGCGCCAGCGTCTTGAATTCGCCTTCAGTCACAACCACCGGGGTCGAGACGTCCTTGAGAAGCTCGGGGGCGAGATCGGGGACGAAGTAGATCATGTTCCTTCGTCCCGGCGGCGACAAGTACTTCCCCCGCTCCTTGGGCTTGCCGTCCTTGTACTCGATGTCGGGCTGATCGCGCCGGAGGCGCCACTCGCGAACGCGGGACTCGCCTGGCAGAAAGTACGGGATCGCCAATCCCTCGTAGGACGAATGGTCGCGCCGTCCGACAAGAGTCCGGCCTGTGCTGGAATCAACGCGGCGGATTCCTGCGAACTGTGCCAGTCCCTTGTCGATCCAGCGGCGCGCCAGATTCCCGAGATCCGCATCGGTCAGGGCGGTTCCGGTTCCATCACTCGCCCTTGCTGGCGTGTTCCATGTCGCACTCATAATCGCGTCCCTGCGGAGATAAGCCAGCTTCGATAAACGCCGCCTTGAGACGCCCAATGGATCGGTAGACCGTCGCGCGGGAGACGCCCAGCTTCGCGCTCGTCTCGATGGCGGAATGACCGATCAGGCAAGCTGCCACGCGCTGGTCGAACGGCGAAGCTCCGCTCAGAATCCGAGAAACATCTGCCTGCAGCTCCACCGGAAACCGTGTGGCGGCGCTCCCTGCTACGTCCTCAAGCGGGTCTTCCCTAAAGTGACCGCTACGCTCCGAATACAGATTTCGGACAAGCGAGATCATTCGATTGGCAACAACGCGCTCACAGAAGGTGCGCCAACTCCCGCGCTGCGCATCATATGCGGGGCGTTTGCGCCATAGTTCGAGCAATGCTTCCTGTTCCAGATCGCGTTTGGCGTCCTTTGGCAGCCCGAACCGAGCCACCACTGTCGCTGCGCGCACCTGCGCCAGTTGCTTGGCCGTCGAGAAAGACTGCTCGAAGGATGGATCAATCACGCCGGCCTCCGTCTGCGTCGTGGCGGTGTTCGATTTCCATCGAGAATGGCAGACCGTGCCGCACTTCGAGGCACCGGATCTCGCCTGCGTCAACCTGGCGCACGTATTCGAAGAGTTCAACGACCTGCTGCTTTAGGTCGAACTCGTCCGTGGTCTTTCGCCCAGGACGTTCCTCGGAGCCGAACTTGATTCCGCGCACGGTCGTGGGCCACGGATCAAGCACCAGTTCGCCGCGCTCAATGCGCAGAAATTCGAAGCGCCCGAACCCGAGGTCCACCATGGCGGTGAGGAAGCGCCGCTCTGACGCCAGGAGGTCTCGCGTAGAGGTGAGGGGCGTCATCGTGCTGCCTCCACTTGCTCGCAAGGGACGGCAGCCTGGTGATCGATCCAGGCCGTAACGTCCTCCAGCCGATACCGAACCAAACTTCCGATCTTTAGGAACCTGGGTCCGCGACGGAGCGTCCGCCACTTCCGCAGCGTGGCGACGCTGATCGCGCACGTGTGAGCTACCTCGTGTTCGTTGAGGAGTCGCTGGGATGGTGCTGGCAACATATCGATGTGTCCTGCCCGGCTTGTATCGCCTTGGCTACATCGAGATTGCCAGTGTTTCGCTGCGGCTACGCGGAAGATTCAGGGAAAAAAAGAGGAGGCTTCGAAGGAACCGGACAGCCTGTTTAAGCTGTCCTTCGCGCTGCTTCGCCGCGCAGCAGTTCTTCCACCGAGAGTTTGAGGTACGCGGCCATGTCTCTGAAATTCGACCGGCGGATCTTACCGGTGCTCAGGAAGTTACGAATGGCGCGACCGCTGGTGTTGAACTTCCCGCCGAATTGATCGTGGTCGAGCACGTGCAACTGGATGAAGTTCAGCACGGCTTGCACAGCTTCAGGGCTTCCGATGGATCGCGGGATCTTAGCGCGGCTTGCAGGTTCCGAAGATGCACCGTCCGCAACGCTTGGTGTCGCCACTCGACGGCGAAGGGCCTCGATCAGATCGATCCGTACGTTAAGCCCGGAATCCGTAAGTTCGACGATCTCGGCCAATGCGTGTAGGCTTCCTTTTCTCCCTGCCCAGACTGCTTGTGTAGGGTATCGTCTCGGTATCAAAATGATTGGATCAGGCGACTGTTGTAAGCGCACGCACGAGTCGAGGAGATCGTTGGCATCAGGCCACCAGATGCCCCGAAGCAAGAAGACCTCCGTCGTTGTCCTTCGGTTTCGATGCCGACCCAGAAACCAGACTCGGGTTGGCGCGATCTCAGCCAGGTCCCCCTCCAAGGACATCCCGGCGTGCAGCGCACGACCCAACGAGTCGAACGCGACTTCCCACCGTTTCAGGCTTTCAGCCGGGACGCTGATTCGCCCAATCGAAGGGCAGAAATAGTGGAAACGGCCTCGCCGCCTGGGATCTCGGATCACATCGACGGAATGAGGGGGTCCGCAGTCATCGCAGACGATCGAATGGGCATCGCCGATCCGTCGGATCAACCTCTGGGCGAGAATTACTCGGAGGTGCGACTGAGGCCAGGTCCGCAGCTCGGTGTCCTCGATTGCATGCCCCCTGATGTCTGACCTACGCCAAAGCGATTGGAGCGCGTCACTCACTCTCTATCCCCCATCGTTTGAAGCAGTTCTTGATCGTCGCGTGCTCGGGCACGTGATCCTTGAGCGTGCAGGAACTCGGTGAGATCGTGAACGTCGCCATCTTCGGTCGTGGTCGCCCGTGATTGAAGACTACCTTCATCTTCACTTGCTCGACGCGGAGATCTTCGAGGCGGCAATTGTTCTGATTCAACATCTCTTCGATCAGTTGATGAATGTCGGCTCCCACACCGTAAGGAAGCAATTCGTAGGTGACTCGGCCGGCAGTCTGATTCGGCGCTGAGAGTTGCAT